>SVRQ01000015.1 GCA_015064725.1 Oscillospiraceae bacterium
TGGGGGGATTGAGCGTGTAACCGAGCGCGTTGCCGCTGGGGATGATGGAGATCTGGCGGACGGGGTCCTGCGTGGGCAAGAGGTGCGCGAGTATCGCGTGACCTGCCTCGTGGTAAGCCGTTTTGCGTTTTTCGCTGTCCTTGATCTTGTTTTTCTTCTTCTGTGTGCCGACGGTGATCTTGATCATAGCATCGTCGATATCGCTCTCGCCGATGAGGGCTTTCGCCTTTCTCGCGGCGATGAGCGCCGCTTCATTGAGCAGGTTTGCAAGGTCCGCGCCCGTAAAGCCGACCGTTGTTTGAGCTATCTTCTTGAAGTCAACGCTTGCTTCAAAGGGTTTTCCTCGCGCGTGAACTTTGAGGATATCCTCGCGGCCCTGGATGTCGGGGTAGCCGACAGTCACCTGACGGTCGAAACGGCCGGGGCGAAGGAGCGCGGGGTCGAGGATGTCGGGTCTGTTTGTCGCCGCGATAACGATGATGCCATCGTGGCTTCCGAAGCCGTCCATCTCAACAAGGAGCTGGTTGAGCGTCTGCTCGCGCTCATCGTGGCCGCCGCCAAGACCCGCGCCGCGGTGTCTGCCGACAGCGTCTATCTCGTCGATGAAGATGATGGATGCGGGGGCTTTTTTCGCTGTTTCAAAGAGGTCGCGCACGCGCGAAGCGCCTACGCCGACGTACATTTCCACAAAATCCGAACCTGAGATGGAAAGGAAGGGAACGCCCGCCTCGCCCGCAACGGCTTTCGCAAGGAGTGTTTTACCCGTTCCGGGAGGGCCCTGGAGAAGCACACCGTGCGGTATCTTTGCGCCGAGCTTGCGGTATTTTTCGGGGTCTTTGAGGAACTCAACTATCTCACGAAGCTCCTCTTTTTCTTCGTCTGCGCCCGCAACGTCGGAGAAGAGAACTTTTCTTTTTTCTTTATCGAACATTTTAGCGCGGGATTTGCCGAAGTTCGGCGCACCGCCGCCCATACTGCCGGCTTTTTTCATAAATACGACCCAGAATACTATCATAAGGATCACAACGATGAGGTATGGCAAAAGAGAGAGAAGCCACGTATTTTTTGCAGGCTCCGCTAAATCGTACCCTTCGGTAAGATTTTTTATTTCTCCGTTTCTGTACGCAATAAGATAATCTTCAATATCGTGACGGAAAAGACTGAGATCGCGGAGCGTGCGCGAATACGTTTTTCCCTCCACGGTCTTAAACGTCAGCACGTTGGATGCGCTGACCTCGAATTGTGTTATTTGATCGTCATAAAACAGCTCTATGATATCGCTGTAGGAAAGCTCCTCGGCGGGGTTCATATTTTGCAAGAGCATAGCCGCGCCGAATATGACGAACAAAATAATAAGGGCATATAAAACTATGGTTTTTATGTTTGCTTTCATTATTTGCTCCGTTTCTGATTGTTTGATTTATTATTAGCTTATGCGCTTCTGTGTATTTTCATCATAACAAAAATAATGTGAATTTATGTTGAAATTATATTGAAAATTTGTAACATTTTTCGTAATTCTTTTGTTTTTTACCGAAAAACAACCCAAGCGAAGCTTTTCTCTCGCTTGGGTTGGGATCTATTTGCCTAAAATCTTTTTAAGGAACTGACCTGTATGGGAGGTTTCGCATTTTGCAATGTCCTCCGGTGTGCCGCAGGCGATGACCGTACCGCCGTGCTCTCCCCCCTCCGGACCCATATCTACGATATAGTCTGCATTTTTGATAACGTCAAGGTTGTGCTCTATAACAAGCACCGTGTTGCCGTTTTCGCAAAGGCGTTGGAGCATATCGATAAGCTTTTGCACGTCCGCGGTGTGAAGCCCTGTTGTCGGTTCATCGAGGATATACATAGTTTTGCCCGTGCCGCGGCGGGAAAGCTCCGTGGAAAGTTTCACGCGCTGACCCTCGCCTCCTGAAAGCGTCGTTGCTGCTTGACCGAGCTTGATATAGCCAAGGCCCACATCGAACAGCGTTTGTATCTTTCGGTTCAGCTTGGGAAGATCCGCGAAGAAGGAAAGGGCTTCCTCCACCGTCATATCGAGAACCTCGTAAATATTTTTACCCTTATAACGCACCTCCAGCGTGTCCTTGTTGTATCGCTGACCGCGGCAAACCTCGCAGGTGACGTAAACGTCGGAAAGAAAGTGCATTTCTATCTTTTTTACGCCGTCGCCCCCGCACGCTTCGCATCTGCCGCCCTTTACGTTAAAAGAAAATCTTCCTGCGGTGTATCCGCGTGCCTTTGCATCCTTCGTCATAGAAAAAAGCTCACGTATATCGTTAAAAAGACCCGTATAAGTTGCGGGGTTGGAGCGCGGGGTGCGTCCGATGGGGCTTTGGTCTATGGCGATGACCTTATCAAGGTGTTCTATACCTTCAATACGTTCGCATTTGCCTTTCGTTACACCCGCACGGTTAAGCTCACGCAAAAGCGTGCGAAGAAGAACGGCGTTTACAAGCGAGCTTTTTCCCGAGCCGGAAACGCCCGTTACGCAGATGAACGTGCCAAGAGGAAATGAAACGTCCACGTTTTTGAGGTTGTTTTCGCGCGCACCGATAACTTTAAGGAAGTTGCCGTTTCCCGTGCGGCGTGTCTGAGGTACGGGGATCTCCAGCTTATGTGAAAGATATTTGCCTGTAAGAGATGCTTCGTTTGCCATTATCTGCTCCGGCGTGCCTGCGGCAACGACGTGACCGCCGTTTACGCCGGCGCCCGGACCCATATCCACGATGTAATCGGAGGAAAGCATAGTTTCCTCATCGTGCTCAACAACGATAAGGCTGTTGCCGGCATCGCGCAGCTTTTTGAGCGTTGCAATAAGCTTGCCGTTGTCGCGCTGATGAAGACCGATGCTCGGTTCATCAAGTATATAAAGCACGCCGACCAGAGCCGAGCCTATCTGTGTTGCAAGGCGTATGCGCTGTGCCTCGCCGCCGGAAAGGGTTGATGCCTTGCGCGAAAGCGTAAGGTATTCAAGCCCGACGCTTGTAAGGAAAGAAAGGCGGGCGCGTATTTCCTTTAATATCTCGTGCGCTATCTGCTGTTCAGTTTTTGAAAGCGAGAGGCCGTTCACAAAATCGAGCGCGGAGGTGATATTCATAGAGCAGAATTCGTGTATGTTCTTACCCCCGACGGTGACGGCGAGTATTTCGGGGCGAAGCCTTTTTCCTCCGCATTCGGGGCAGGGCGTGAAATCCATAAATTCATCGTAATAATCGCTCTTTATCATAGCCGCACGCTGCTCTATAAGGCGAACAACGCCGAGCCATTCCACATCTCCCGATTTTACCTTGCCGTCGAAGACGCGCGTAACGTAGTATGATTTTCCCGGAACGCCGTACATAAGTGCGTGGAAAGCTTCATCCGAGTATTCACAGATGGGCGTGTCTATCGTAAAGCCGAAATCCCTGCCCACGGCTTCGTAAAGCGGACCGTACCAGCTTTCCTCATAGACGGATTTGAAGCCGTTTACAACTATCGCGCCGCCGCGCAGGGAGAGCGAACGATCGGGAATGATCTTTTCCGGCGAAAGGTTTTGAAGCTCACCGAGTCCCGCGCATTTCGGGCAAGCACCGAAAGGCGCGTTGAATGAGAACATACGGGGCGAAAGCTCCCCGATGCTGAAATTGTGCTCCTCGCAAGCGTATTTTTGTGAAAAGCTCATATCGCGGCTTCCATCCATAAATATCACCGTGAGAAGTCCTTCCGAAAGACCGAGGGCCGTTTCCACGGAGTCGGAAAGGCGAGCGCGGATATTTTCCCGCATAACAAGTCTGTCCACGATAATATCGATATTATGCTTTTTATTTTTGTCGAGAGAGGGAACTTCTTCCAGCGGGTAAGTTTCGCCGTCAACGCGTGCACGGGAGTAGCCGTTTTTGCGCGCGTTTTCAAAGACCTTTTCGTGCATACCTTTTTTAGCGCGCACAACGGGTGCGGCTATCATAAATTTGGTGCCCTCGGGAAGCTCCGATATGCTGTCTATAATTGCATCCGTCGTAGTCATTTTTATCTCTTTGCCGCAGACGGGGCAGTGCGGCACGCCTATTCTTGCATAGAGAAGGCGCAGATAGTCGTATATCTCCGTTACCGTTCCGACCGTGGAGCGCGGATTGCGCGAGGTGGTCTTCTGGTCGATGGAAATGGCGGGTGAAAGCCCATCTATAAAATCTATATCGGGCTTATCCATTTGCCCTATAAACATACGCGCATATGAGGAGAGAGATTCCACAAAGCGTCTGTGTCCCTCCGCGTATATCGTGTCGAAAGCAAGGGAGCTTTTGCCCGAGCCCGAAAGACCCGTGAACACAACGAAGGAGTCGCGCGGGATCTTCAGCTCCACATCTTTGAGATTATGCTCTCTTGCGCCTTTTATGTGTAAATATTTTGTTGACATAGTTTTACCTTTCTTTTGCTTTCCGCGGGAAAGCGAGGTATTAAAACGATAAATCGTTTTAATAAAAGTTATTGTATACAACTTTTTCTTATTTAAAGAAAAAGTTGCAAAAAGATAAAAAACCTTACAGGTTTATCGTTATCAAAAGGAGGAATGGTTCGTTGTCCGCTTAGTGCAAACAAATCGATTGCCTTTTGTACTTTAGCAAAGTTTTTTACAAAGCAAAATTCAAATCCTACGAATTTGAAGGCGTAACGCGGAGGTCACTTGCTGTGCTGCTTTGAACCGAGCGCGTGAAGATCGAAGCAAAAACTTGATGTAAATTATTCCGCGCTTGAAATTCAATAAAGATATTTGTACTCTTCGACGTGGTTCCGAGTGATTTTTGCGTCAAGTGAAAATCGCTCGGGGAGTCGAAATTGCTTTTTTGTAAAGTCCGCACAAGCGGGTAAAGCGAAGGGCTTTTTTACTTCTTTTGTTCGGCTTTTCTTTTAAACAAAGAAAAGCTGAATAACTTTTAATTTGTTTTTTCAAAAACAAATTATTTTATCTTCGCTATGCTGTCGCGCAGGAACGCTGCACGCTCGAAGTCAAGCCGCGCTGCCGCTTCGCGCATTTCTTTTGTAAGACGTTCTTTGAGCGCTTCTTTTTGCTTGGGAGAGAGTTTTTTCTCCTTTGCTTTCGAGAGATCGTCCTTGGAGGACATATCGATAACCTCGCGCACTTCCTTGATGATGGTCTTCGGTGTGATGCCGTTTTCTTTATTATACTTATCCTGAATTTCGCGGCGGCGGTTCGTTTCGCTGATTGCGCGGCGCATAGAGTCCGTAACCTTGTCCGCATACATGATTACAGTGCCGTTTTCGTTTCTTGCGGCTCTGCCTATCGTCTGCACAAGTGACATTTCGGATCGCAGGAAGCCCTCCTTGTCCGCATCGAGAATGGCAACGAGCGAGACCTCGGGAATGTCAAGGCCTTCGCGCAGAAGGTTGATGCCCACAAGCACGTCGAAAACACCGAGGCGCAGGTCGCGTATAAGCTCCTGACGTTCTATTGTATCTATGTTATAGTGGATATACCTTATTTTTATAAGGTTCATTTCAAGATATTCGGAAAGGTCCTCTGCCATTTTCCTTGTAAGAGTGGTAACAAGCACGCGCTCGTTCCTTGCGGCACGCGCTTTTATCTCCCCGATAAGGTCGTCTATCTGACCCTTTACGGGGCGTATCTCCACAATGGGATCCAGAAGCCCTGTTGGGCGTATGACCTGCTCTACAAGCTGTGTGGAATTTTTCTTTTCGTATTCGCCCGGAGTGGCGGAAACGAAGATAGCTTGGTTTATCTTGCTTTCAAATTCGTTAAAAAACAGAGGTCTGTTGTCATATGCGGAGGGAAGACGGAAGCCGTATTCCACCAGATTTTGTTTTCTTGCCCTGTCGCCGCCACTCATACCGCGAACCTGCGGAAGCGTCACGTGGGACTCATCCACAAAAAGCAGAAAATCCTCCGGAAAGTAATCGAGCAGGGTGTATGGCGTAGAGCCGGGCTCGCGCCCTGCAAGTACACGGGAGTAGTTTTCGACACCCGAGCAAAAGCCGACCTCACGCAGCATTTCAAGATCGTAGCGTGTGCGCTCCGAGATACGCTGCGCTTCGATGAGCTTGCCCTCCTCCTCGAAAAATTTAACGCGCTCTTTCATTTCTTCTTCGATCTCTTTGAGTGCCGCTTCTCTGCGCTCGTCGCTCGTTGCATAGTGGGAGGCAGGGTAGATGGCAACGTAAGAAAGCGCGCGTATGACCTCTCCCGTAACGATATCTATTTCCGTTATGCGGTCTATCTCATCGTCGAAAAATTCGATCCTTATGGCGTTGGTGGAGGAAGCGGGCATTATCTCCACGGTATCTCCGCGCACGCGGAAATGGTCGCGCGAGAGCTCCATATCGTTGCGCTCGTAATTTATGGAGATGAACTTACGCAAAAGCTCGTTGCGCGGACAGTACATTCCCGGACGGAGAGAGGTAACAAGGCTTTGGTACTCCGCAGGGTCGCCAAGCGTGTATATGCAGGAAACGCTTGCTACGATGATAACGTCGCGGCGTTCGAAAAGTGCGCTTGTTGCACTGTGGCGCAGTCGATCTATCTCGTCGTTAACGGAGGAGTCTTTTTCTATATATTGGTCTTTGCCGGGGATGTATGCTTCCGGCTGGTAATAGTCATAGTATGATACGAAATATTCAACTGCGTTTTCGGGAAAAAATTCGCGGAACTCGGTGCAGAGCTGTGCGGCAAGGGTCTTATTATGCGAAAGAACGAGCGTGGGTCTGCCGCAATTTGCTATGATATTTGCCATAGTAAACGTCTTTCCCGAGCCTGTAACGCCGACAAGACTTTGCTTTTTATCACCGCGAAGCACCCCCTGCGTGAGAGCGTTTATCGCTTCCGGTTGATCTCCCATAGGGGCAAAAGAGCTGACGAGTTTGAATTTTGCTTTTTCCATAATTACACCTTGAAATTTTATAGTATATGAATATTTTATCACAAACTGTTCGCTTGTCAATGATTATAAGAATATTTGTTCGTGTTTTGCCGAGAAATATGCAATTTACATCCTACTCTGTAAAATGATTTTTTATTGAAAATCTGAAGTTTTCGAAGAAAACAATTTTATTGCGTGAGAGCAATTTTAAATTTTTCTTCTATTATTACGCGCTAGGTTAAAAGCAGCACAGCAAATGAACTCGACGGGGTTCCGAGCGATTTTTGCGTTAAGTGAAAATCGTTCGGGAAGTCGACAACGAACCGCCATATCTTTCGATGGCGGATAAAGCGAAGGGCTTTTTTATCTTTTTGTAACTTTTTCTTTAAACAAGAAAAAGTTAGCTGAACGAAAAGGTAATTTTGAATTTTGTATCAATTAAAATGGGGATAGATATGTTTGCACCAAGGCGGGGACCTCATCCACCGCCCTGCGGTCCCCCTTCCCCAAAGGGGAAGGCTTATTTATGGATATTAACGTACTTTTGCCCCGCCACTTAACCCTTCAAATTCGTAGAATTTGAATTTTGCTTTATGAAAAAGTCTGCACAAAGCAAAGAAGGGGATAGATATGTTCGAACGTGGCGGGGACCTCATCCACCGCCCTGCGGTCCCCCTTCCCCAAAGGGGAATGCTTATTTAAGAATATTAACGTACTTTTGTCCCGCCACCAATATATGTCCCAAAAATTCTATTCCCATAAGGGAAAAAGCACGGGCTGCTTCGTTCGTTGTAAACATATCGTCCGGGGAGGGGATGGCAAGGCCGTTCGGGTGATTATGCGCAAGGACAGCCATAGACGCTTTGTTGTAAAGCGCGGCTTCCACGAGGCGGCGCATCGTGACGGCAGAGGAGTTTACGGAGCCTTCGTGTATCTTGATGCAATCTATCTTTTTGTATTTGTTATCGAGCAAGAGCAGATATACCGTTTCTTTTGTTGCACCGATAAATTTTGAAACGAAAAATTCTCCGATCTGCGAAAGCGTTGAAAAAGTCTGGCTTGCATCGGTGCTTGATTCCACGGCGTATCTGCGGGCAAGCGCGGGAATAAGCTTTATTAGCGTGGCGGAATGTTCCTTGATGCCGTTTATCTCCATAAGCTCTTCGTACGGTGCATCGAAGACCGCGGAAAGAGAACCGAAACGGTTTATGAGTGCGTGGGCTATCTCATTTGTGTCCTTTTGCGGTATGGAATAGAAAAGGAGAAGCTCCAGGACGTTATGGGGCTCAAAGTTTTCCAAGCCCTCTGCAAGGAAGCGTTTTTTCGTTCGTGATCTGTGCTGTTCGTGCATATATTGCTCCGTGTTATAGTTATTGTTATGTTTATAAAACAGTATAACATATTTTCCGGGCGAATGCAATGGAAACAGTATTGAGGGCGTTGGTTTTTGAATAGTGCGCAAGCACCGTTTTCCCATCCAAAGCCTGCATTACCAACAAAAAAACGTCAAAATGACTTGAAAAATTGTGCATATTATGATATTATGAAAATGTATAATTGTGTTTATTCGGGAGCTGAGATGAAGAAAATTAAGAATGAAAAGAAAGGCTTTTTTGCCTTTATACCGCTTTGGGCGCTGATACTTTTCGGCTTGGGCGGAATTGCTTTTGCTATTGAACTTATATCCAAACGAAGCGTGGCTCTTTCCGACTTTATTACGAACACAACAGGTAAATTTTTTCGCGCTTTGCTTTCTTATTCAACGTATATTTTCCCTTTTTCCGTGGCAGAGATGCTTTTGTGGTTCTCTCCCGTGCTTGTGGGGATCATAATTTTCCTTGCCGTGAAGTACGCTTCCCGTTCCTGGAAGGCTTTTTCGCGCTTTGTTTCCGGCTTTCTCGCCCTTTGCGTCACCGTTTACAGCCTGTTTATCTTCACTATGGGAACGGCATATTACGGTACGGGCTTCATTGGGAAGATGGGTCTTGAGCGCAAGACCATAAGCGAGGAAGAGCTGTACGAAACGGCTGTTGTCATCGCGCAGCGCGCTGCGGAGCTGAAGGATGAAATAATGTATCCCGAGGGAACGTATTCCTCTATGCCTTATACTTTTTTTGAAATGAGCAAAAAGATCAACGAGGCATATGACGTCGTTTGCGAAAAATTTGACGGAATAGACGATATAGAAACAAGGGTAAAGCCCGTTATCCTGAGTCCGCTTTGGACTTATACGCACATTTCCGGCGTATATTCCTTCTTTACGGGTGAGGCGAACGTCAATACAAATTATCCCGATTTTGTTATGGCGAGCTCCGCCGCGCACGAAATGGCGCACCAAAGGGGTATCGTAACGGAGGATGAAGCAAATTTCGTTGCTTTCCTTGTCTGCACGGAAAGCGATGACCCGTATCTGCGCTATGCCGGATATATGGATATGCTCAACACCTTTATGATGGAGATCGCGGCATCATCTTCCGAACTTTACTCAAAGCTTTACAGCAGTATGCCGAGCGAACTGCAAGGCGAGTTCGCTTCTTACAGCGCGTTTTTCGATAAATACCGTGAAAACGTGGCGGCAGACGTTTCCGATGCCGTGAATAACACTTATATAGAAAACCATAACCAGCCCGCAGGCGTAAAGACGTACGGTCTTGTTGTAGAGCTTGTTGCGGCGTATATGGCTCAAACGGATTAAATTTTTTTTGAACGGAGGGAAAATATGAAAAAAAGATGTATATGTGCATTTATCTGCGCCTGCATTTTGTTCTCTGTTTGTGTTTTGCCCTCCTCCGCAAGCGAAAACGGTGCTTTTCGCGTTGCGGTAATTGTGGATGATGATGCTCTTGAAGGCTTTGCGGCGTCGGAGGGAATGCTTCGCGATTTTGTCACGTCGATAGAGAAGGAAGATGCTTTTGCCGCATTTTATTTCGATGCAGGCGATATTGTGGAAAGCGTTGACCTTACCGCCGCACTGATATATTTTAAAGTAAACGGTTACCGCATCGGTGTTTACGCAAATGACGTTCACGATGCGCAAAAATTCAATATTTTCATAAAATATGTAACAAAAAGTGCAAGCCGCCTTGTCGCTTGCGAAAAAGATATGGCGGAGAAGTTTTCCGCCGAGGGGTACTCTCCTCTGTGTGATTTTGATATCGTGCTTGAAAGCGGAACGGGCAAAGAGCTTTCTTTCGAGCAGGGCAAGGATACGTTCGTTCTTATAAAGCTTTATGAAGGCTCCGTGCAGGATGCGGAAAAGCTTTTGGAATGTGCGCTTGAAAACGGCTTGGAAATACGCGCCGCTTCGTAAAATAAATTATTTGCATTTTTATAAAAAATCATAAAGGAATGGATCGCTATGGGAAACGAAACTGCTATAAAAAGAATTCTCGTTGTAGAGGATGAGAGAAGCATTGCACAGGTGTTGACAATAAACCTCAAAATGGCGGGCTATGCCTGCGACGTTGCGGGCGACGGGGAGGAAGGATTGCGCCTGGCTCTGACGGGTGTATATGACCTTATCTTGCTTGATATAATGCTGCCCAAGCGCGATGGATTTTCCGTTTGCCGCGAGGTAAGAAAAACTCTTTCCACGCCCATTATTATGGTAACGGCGAAGGAAGAGGACCTTGATAAGATAATGGGTCTTGATCTCGGTGCGGACGATTACGTAACGAAGCCTTTTTCCATAAAGGTTCTTCTTGCGCGTATAAAAGCGAATATCAGACGTTCGGCAGGCGAGCTTACGGATGCAAAAACGCCCGAAGAAAGCTCCGACGTCATCCGCATACGCGAGCTGAAGATAGATACGAAAAACTATATAGTTACGAAAAAGGACAAAGAGATAGAGCTTTCCAAAAAGGAATACGAGGTGCTTGTTTACCTTGCAACACACGTTGGGGAAATGATGTCGCGCGAGGACCTTCTTACAAAGGTCTGGGGCTATGACGGCTTCCTTGGCGACGTGAGAACGGTTGACGTTACGATGTCGCGCTTGCGCTCCAAGGTGGAGGATAACCCGAGCGAGCCGGAATACATATTCACAAAGCGCACAAAGGGATATTATATCCCCGCATGATGAAGAGGACGCAAGATGTATAAGAACCTGCATTTTAAGATAGTTGTTATCTTTGTCGTTTTCACAATGGCGATAATGTCCGCTGTAGGTGCGATGATGCTCTATAATACCGTGAGCTATTACACGGATGAGTTTGATTCCCAGATGGAGAGCGCGTTCGGGGAGGAAAGCGACCTTTTCCTCGAGCTTATCAGCGCTTTTTCAAGCGAGAACCATTTTGAAAAACAGAACGAGATATTAAAGGCGTATTCAGGTACGCTCGGCATAGACGGGCACAGAAACTATTACGTTTTAAATGCCGACGGCGTCTTTGCCGCAGGGTCTGACGCAAAGCTTGGCGAGGATCTTGAAATAACCCCGAATATAGTAAGCGCTATGAACGGCGGCGTTGGCAATAAGAGCCGCTTTTGGGAGGAATACATAGATTATGCCGTTTGCATATCCGCAGAGGGAAAGACCAGCATAATCTATATCAAGGATACACAGGAGGAGGTTCGCTCCTTCACGATGATGATATTCCAGATGACGGTGCAGAGTATGTTCTTCGGCTTGCTCGTTGCCGTTGTGCTTTCCTTCTTCCTTGCGCGCGCAATAACGGAACCCATACGAAAGCTTACGATAGGCGCGCAGAGAATAGCGGACGGCGAGTTTGAGCAGAGTATCGACGTTAAGGGAAATGATGAGATAGGCGCACTTTCGGAAACCTTCTCCAATATGAAGGACGTGCTTAAAAATACACTTGACGAGATAAGCGGCGAACGGCAAAAGTTTGAAACGCTCTTCCTTTACCTCAAGGATGCTGTCATCGTTTTCAACCGCGGCGGCAAGCTTATGCACATCAACAAGATGGCAAAAAAGCTTTTTGAGTTCAACACGCCGGAGTCGGAAGCCGTTATGAAGGGCTTTACCTTTTCTGCGATGATAAATCTTTTGCAGATAGACTACAAAGAGGTTTCCGTAAAATATAAGGAAAACAAAAATCACGTTGTGAATGACGTTATATATAACGGCAAGGCGCTCGACGTTACCTTTGCGGATTTTAAATATTCCGAAAACGGCGAAACGCTGCGCGGCATTATGTGCCTTATCCACGACGTAACGGGAAGATACGAGCTCGATAAATCCAGAAGAGAGTTCGTGGCGGACGTTTCGCACGAGCTCCGCACACCCCTTACGGGCATTAAGGGCGCGGTAGAGACCGTGCTTGAAAACCCGACACTTGATGATGAGATAAAGAATAATTTCCTTGAAATGGCGATAGAAGAATGCGACAGAATGACGCGCATCGTCGGCGACCTTCTCGTGCTTTCAAGGCTTGATAACAAGCGTACCTCCTGGAAGGTGGAAACGTTTGAGCTTTCACGCTTTGTGGAGCATATCTATGACGTTATGAGCGCGGATGCGAAGGCGAAGAACCACACGTTTACCAAGGTGGTCTATAAGGATATACCCGAAATAACCGCGGACAGGGAAAAGCTCCAGCAGGTCGTTATCAATATCGTTTCCAATGCGGTGAAATATACGCCCGAAGGCGGCAAGATAGATATTTTCGCAAAAGGCGAAAAGGGCTTTGCCGTTATCAGGGTGACGGATAACGGATGGGGTATTCCGGAAGAAGACCTGCCCCGTATCTTTGAACGCTTCTACCGCGTTGAAAAGTCGCGCACGTCAGATGCCGGCGGCACGGGTCTTGGACTTGCCATTGCGAAGGAGATACTCGACGCTCACGGCGGCGACATCAGCATCGAGAGTGCTGTAGGCAAGGGTACGGCGGTGACCGTAAAGATCCCGTATGCCTGCAAGCTTGAAATGCCGAAAGCTTAATTTAACACGTGATCAAGGGAGGCTGCCCCCTCCCTTGTAATTTTGAACTTGAAGGAGGGAATGGGCTTGAAGACCAAAATATATGATTTTTTGAGCACGCTTTTGGTATTTTGCCTGCTCGTCAGCCTTGTTTGCCTTTCCTTCGTGTATATGTTTTCATTCGGAACGGGCGATAAAGCAAAATTCGATTCCGACGATATGGAAGCGTTGGAACAGAACTTTGCCGCCGCCGGATATATGGATGCCGCAGGAACAGAGAACATCATTCCTTTGTTTGTCGGCGTTTCGCTTGCTCAAGAGGAAAAGCGCACGGGTGCTTTCAGCGGTAACGTTCTTAAAGATATGTATGCGGACAGCTTTGAGATCGTTTGGCAGTATCTTGCACACGGTACGGCACAGGCTGTTTCGGATATGGGCGCAAGCGATTATATCCGTATGGCGAAAAACAATGGCTTTATATACATAAAATATGCTTCCGCATATCCGAAATCCGTTATAGTAAGCTTTTCCCGAAAGGATACGTTTGCTCTCAATATTTCCGACGAATATATAGACGAGCTTTTTGTGTTCAAAAATAATTACACGGACAGCGTTTGCGTGCTGACCGTTTCCGAAACGGGGAACAACTATCTTTATACGGGTTCCTTCGGTTTTGACGAAAATTTTAACAAAAACATAGTAAATGAATATAATAATGCAGAAGGAACTTTCAATTTCTTCTTTTCTTCCGAAAAGGAGAGCGACGTCTTTATTTCCAAAGAAAAGTTTTTCTCTGCCGTGTCCCCCAACGCCGTTATCCTTGACGGCGACGTATTCCTTGATGCTCTCAGCTTCACGCGGGTAAGCGACCGTCTTGCCTCACGCGGGTCTTATGACAGGCTCCTCTCCCTCTTTACGCTCAATCCGGAAAAGATATCCGTCTTTACGGAAAGCAACGGAACAAGAACGTTTTTTGAGGAAGGGCAGAACGTGAGTATCGCCGTTGACGGAAGCGTAAAATACTCTGCCGTCGGTGCCGGCGGTATGAATATAGGCGGCGTTATAGGCTATAGGTCCGAGACGGGCGAATACTCCCTGCGCGATAAGATAGGTGCGACGCTTTGCATAGTTAAGGAGATGACGGAGATAGCATATCTTTCCGACTCCCTTGGTGCAAGGCTTTCGGGCATCTTCTATGACGAGAACGATAACCTCGTTATCACCTATTCCGCGGCATACAATGGCGTTCCCGTTATAAGTGAGGAGGCATTTTTCTCTTTTACTATCTCCGGAAACACGATAAAAAGTGTTTTTTGCAATATGTTTGACGTTTCCCCTTACGGAGATTCCGTTCTTCCGAACGCTGTGTGGGAATATATTTCCTATGCCGCCGCGGACGAAAAGAGCAGGGGCGCGCGTCTTATTCCCGCGTATGCTTATGACGAGGATGCGGAATATGTATATGCGCGTTATTATTCAAGCTGTGCATACGGGGAGGTGGAGGAATGAACGTCAAAGGTTTGAAATCAGCTATAGCCGCGTTTTTGCTCCTGGCGAATATCTGCTTCATAGTGCTTATCGCTTTTAACCTGAGAAACAGGCATTACTATGATTCAGATACTATAGAGAATGCGTACAGCGCAATAGAGGACGACGGTTTCGGCGTTGCCCGCGGCATCCTTGAAAGAAAACAAAGACGTTTTTCCGTCTATAAGGGCGCGTACGATATACTTTCCTGCAAGGATATACTTGCGCTTTACGGAACGGTTGCCGAAAGCTACAGCGCGGGCAACGAGGTAAGCGTGGTTTGCGAGGCGGGCGAGTTTACCTTCTACCGCGACGGCACGTTTGAATATGCCGTAGAATCTGCGGTTGAGCTTCCCGAAGGTACGGCACAGCTCCAGGACGTTACGGCGCAGAGAAAGGTGAGGAATATGCTCAAACAGGCCGTTGAGGAGCTTTTGAAAATGGATGAGCTTGAAAAATGCGATTCCAACAAAAAAAGCAACGCGGACGTTGAGCTGTATATTGAAAAAATATCATTCGATCCGGATACAAGTGCTTATATCGTTGATGCGTACCAGACCTTCGACGGTGACAGGGTATCCGCAAACGGAATAAGATTTGTTTCTTACGATGAGATAATCGTAAGCGCTTCCGGCACCTTCTCCTTCGTTTATCCGACGGAAAAGATATTTGCCGATACGCTTGATGTTATAAATATTATGCTCAGCGAAAAAAAACATTTTGAAGAAACGGATATGAAGGATATCATCATTTCCGAGATCGCGTATTTTTACAGCGTTTATGACAGCGCGGACGGAAACAGATATTTCCTTCCTATGTGCTGTGTGCTGTATGACAGAGCAGACGTTTTTGGAATATACAACCTTGTTTCGGGAAAAAGAGAATGAGATATTTATAAATAAATTGTTGTTTTAATTCCCAAACTGTGATACAATAAACTATAATATGTTTTGAAAGATATTTCAGACGCAACTCGAACACCCCAGATTGATTGAAAGGTATATATATGGAAAAGGTAATAATTGACGGCGGAGTGGCGCTTGAGGGAAAAATTACTGTAAGCGGTATGAAAAACGCCGCTGTGGCAGTCCTTTTTGCGACACTTCTTGTAGATGATGTTTGCGTTATAGAGAATTTGCCGAATATCAGCGATGTGAGAATATCGCTTGAAATACTTAAAAGTCTTGGAGCAAGGGTGGAGGTGCTTGGCGAGAGCCGCGTGTCTATCGACTGCACCCGTGTCAGAAATGAAGCTCCGCCGGAGGAACTGGCGAAAAAGATGCGTGCATCCTACTATCTGCTCGGTGCATACCTTGGCAGATTCGGTCACGCTGCCATAGCATATCCCGGCGGATGTGATTTCGGAGTGCGCCCCATAGACCAGCATATAAAGGCGTTCAAGATACTCGGCGCAACGGTCGATACCTCCCGTAAGGAGAGGATAGAAACGCACGTTCCGAGCGGAAAGCTTGCAGGCGACCAGATCTTCTTCGATTGCATTACCGTTGGAGGAACGATAAACGCGATCATAGCTGCGGTCCTTGCGCAGGGAACAACGGTTATAGAAAATGCGGCAAGAGAACCGCATATAGTTGACCTTGCAAACTTCTTGAACTTTTGCGGTGCATCCATTACGGGTGCCGGAACGGACACCGTTAAGATACGCGGTGTGGAGAAGCTTCACGGCTGTACGTATTCTCTTGTTCCCGATATGATAGAAGCGGGCACGTTTATGATAGCTGCGGCGGCAACCGGCGGCAGACTTTATATAGATAACGTAATTCCCGAGCATCTGGAGGCTATCACGGCGAAGCTTACGGAAATGGGCGTTGACGTAGAGGAATTTGACGATGCGGTGCTCGTTTCCCGTAAGGGCGGGCTAAAGCGCGCAAATATCAGAACGAAGCCTTACCCCGGCTTCCCCACGGATATGAACCCGCAGATGGCAACGCTTATGTGTATGGCGGACGGAGAAAGCAGGCTTGTCGATACTATATGGGATAACCGCTTCCGTTACGTAGAGGAGCTCAAGCGTATGGGCGCAGAGGTAACTGTTGACGGAAATACCGCGTTTATTGCCGGCGGAACTAAATTCCAACCAGCAAGGGTCCGTGCCGTAGATCTGCGTGCGGGCGCAGCAATGATAATTGCGGGGCTTGCGGCAACGGGCAGAACGGAGATAGACGATTTCTTCTACGTTGAGCGCGGATACGACAACGTGATAGAAAAGCTTCGCGGTGTAGGTGCAAACATCCGCAAGGTACAATATGAATAATACAAACAAGCGCAGGGTCGTAAAGATACTGCGCTTTAAATATAAAGGAGATACGGTATGCAGGAACAGAAAAAGCGTATTTTATGCTGGGACGAAAAAAACGTAGAAAAAAATGACGGTATCAGCATCATTTCTCACAAACCGGTTAAGAAAAATTTGGCTCTTATATGCGACTGTGAATGGGAGGGAGCGCATAACGGCTACGCAAGCGTTGTAAAAACGGAAGATGAATACCGTATATATTACAGAGCCGACAGCAACCGCCAAAGAATTGACGGGCAGAAAATACCGGGTGCTGCAGGCGTTATCTGCGTTGCCGTGAGCCGCGACGCAGGCATCACGTACAAAAAGCCCAATTTGGGAAAGTACGAATTCAACGGAACTAAAAACAACAATATTATTTTTATGCGCGAAGAAAAGCCGATAGATAATTTTTCTGTGTTTTACGATACTAATCCCGCGTGCCCCAAGGACGAGAAATTTAAGGCACTTTGCGAAATAAATTTCGGAAACGAAAACGGCGGTACAAAGCTTATTTATTATGCAAGCGAGGATGGCTTCGATTTCAGGGAAATGTATTATCTTGACGTTGAAGGCACGTTCGATTCCTTCAACGTGATGGTTTGGGATGATAATACGGAGCAGTATTTCCTTTATTACCGCGCATTTCATACGCCGGAGGGGGAGGACAGACTCTCTTGGCGCGGCGCGCGCCCGAATTGGCTGCGCCACGTCCGCGTTGCGACGAGCAAGGATTTTAAAAATTGGGAAAAGCACGGCAGGATATCCTTTGAGGAAGGGCAGGAGGAATACCAGCTTTACACCAACCAGATAACGAAATATTACCGTAGCAGGGATACTTTTATCGGCTTTCCCGTGCGATACCGCGACAGAGCGGCGGAAAAACGCAATTTCCACCATATGCCGCTTGGAGACAGGCACGAAAATATCACAAGTGTCTATGGCAGAGAGGGAACCGCCGTTACTGACTGCGTTATTATGACCTCGAATGACGGCTTTAAGTTTGACCGCCGCGATGAAGCGTTTTTAACACCCGGTGTGGAAAACCGAAACAACTGGTGGTACGGCAACTGCTACACCGTTTACGGTCTTATTGAAACGGAAAGCGAGGAGGAGGGCGCACCTAACGAAATTTCTTTCTATATGGGTGAAAATTACCGTATCAAAAACGTGAATTTCAGAAGATATACCGTTCGTCTTGACGGATTTTTCTCCTGGTATGCACCGTATCGCGGCGGATGTGTTTTGACAAAGCCTTTTACCGCACAGGCAAACGAGATGCGCGTGAACTTTGCAACGTCCGCCCTCGGCGGAATGACCGTGTGCATTTGCGATGAAAACGGGGAGGCGCTTGAGGGATATACAAGCTATGAAATGTTCGGTGATAGCGTGGACCGTCCCGTGGAATTTGAAAAGCCCGTATCCGATCTTATCGGAAAGCGCATTCGCTTAAAAATCGCACTTAAAGACGCGCACCTTTATTCATTTGAAATATAAAAACGGGATATGAAAAATTCAGGCTTTCTTTTTTTGCGGGAAAGCCTGAATTTTTTTCGTAAAACCCATTGACAAAATGCAGATCAGACAGTATAATAAAATTACAGTTAGCAATTGCTAACTTGTCGATCTTATTTTGGTTGGGCCGCCGACTTTTTTAATAGCCATAGGTTAGCGGCAACTAACCATCCTTTCTTTGCTAACAGGTTATGCCATAAAATAGAACTACAACCGAAAGGCGCGGGAATTATATCCCGCGTTTTTTGGTATAAGGAGGAACGATATGTATTATATTTTTGAACTTTTGCTTGTTGCTGTCGGCGTTTGCGCCTGCTATTTTCCTCTTGGAATGATAAAAAAACTCTTTAAACGCGCTGCGAGAAAAAACTCGTTGTAAATAAAGAGCAAAAAACTCTTTATTTTATCGAAATTATATGTTACAATAAATCATAAACAATTTTTTTACTATAACGGAGAAGATTATGGCTATATCTTATGAAAAAAGCAGTGTGAACTTCGTTCCCGCAAAACCCCTTACGAGCCGTTTCGTTGCCCCTTGGGACACAAGCGGTTGGTATTACGTTTGCCCGAATTTCGCACTTGGCTCAAAACTTTATTCCAACAGTGACGTAACGGTTGCAAAGCTCCCTGAAAAATACGTCGGCGCGGATTACGTTGTGACGTTCAACTCTGATGCGGACGGCTTTGACGATAAGCAGGAGGTTGACTTCTTTGCAGAACGCGATATAACCGTTTTTGTTGCGTTTGATAAAAAGAATATTCCTGCCTACGCTTGCGAATGGAGTGCAACGGGCGACGTTATGACGTCCTCCGACGGCACGGAATATGCTATATATTCCAAGGATTTTGAAGACGGTGCGCACGTAAACGTACCGGGATTTGAAGGCGAAAGCAACCATTTTTCCGTTTTCGTGCTTCCGGTATCCTATGAAGCGGGCAATATTCCCGTTCCTGCGCCTGTTATTGCGCCCAAGCTTCCCGCACCCTACGTTAAGAGAACGTATAAAAACTACATAACAGACGTTTTCAATTCAGGTGCGATCGCTCCCGAATATCAGCTTTTCGGAGAGGTCGAATATTCTGTGCGTGAGGAAGAAGCAAGGGATGGCTTTGTTAAGCTTTCGGGCGACGCACACATTATGCACGATTTCGACGGAAGTGACAGAGTTGTTGCAAGCGCAAAGATCCGCGTGGAGGCAGAATCCAAAGCAACGTTCTCTCTTCGTAACGAGGATGGTGCCGTTATCTGCAAATTCTCCTTTGAAAACGGCAGAATAGTTTCTCTCGGTGCGCAGGTTGGCGAATACACGGATGGCGAGGACACCTCCTTCCGAATAGTTTACAACGGTGAAAAGGCGAGAACGAGCGTTTACGTTAATTGCAGAAAGACGATGACTGTCGGCTGCGGCACGGGTAGGGCTTGCACGGTAAGATTTACAACGAAATACGGCAGCGCTTCCATTGATAACCTTGTTGTTTCCGACGATACGGAAGTTTACGTTGTAAACGACGATTTTAAAAAATCCCCGGACCGCTTTATCGCGCAAAGCGGAAATGCAGAGGTTACGCGTGAAGCTTACCCTTATAAAGATTCCAAGGCGTTCAAGCTTGCCTCCAAGGATGACGAGCTTGCCGTTGTATCCTACGGCTTTGCTCCCGTTTCCGGCGTTTGCAGTGTAGAATCTCTTCTTGTTGCAAATTCCGAGGAATTTTGCCTTGCCCCCTCTCTTACGGATAAGGACGGCACGCCCGCAATGCGCGTTGCTCTTTACGAAAACAACCTCTATGCCTCCGACGGCGATGAATTTGTTCGCATTTTCGGCGGACTTTGTGAATTCCATTATTTCCCCTGCCAAAATGCTATAAATATTAAAGTTACGGTCGATACGGAAAAGGGAACGTATGACCTTATGGTTGACGGCGCGTACCGCGCAAAGGGCTTCAAGCTTATGAACCCTGTGTCCGAGGTCTGCAATGCGGTTTACTCCGCAGGCAAGGCGGGGCTTACTCTCATGCGTATCCGCGTTTACGATGACGTTGACTTTGCAAGAGGTATGATCCCGAACGCTCCCGTATTTGACGTTACAAAAGCGCCCTACAACGCTATCGGTGACGGCAAAACTCTTGAAACCGCAAAAATACAGAAAGCTATCGACGATGCGGAATTTACGGGCGGCACGGTACTTTTGCCGCGCGGCACGTTCTTCACGGGCGAGCTCTTCCTTAAAAACGATATGACTCTCTGGGTAGACAGAGATGCAACGATACTCGGTACGCATGACCACGGCGAATATCCTCTTATGGAGCCCGGCACAAGTCTTTGCGCCGTTCGTCAGCTTGGCCGCGGACTTGTTTACGGTGAAAATATTAAGAACGTCCGCGTAACGGGCGGCGGTATGCTTGATGGCAACGGTACTTACCGCTTCAAGATGAACGACCCCATCTCCGAAAGAAGAAAAGAGGATTGCCGCCCCGATCTTTGCTATATCACATATTCCAAGGATATAGTTATCGAGAACCTCAACTTCAAGAGCCCCGGCTTCTGGACAGTTGTTCCGCTTTCCTCACGCAATATCATTATGCACCACCTCAACCTCGATTGCCTTAACACGCCCAACCGCGACGGTATCGACCCCGTTGACTGCCACGATATGACGATCTATTCCTGCAACATTATGGCGGGTGACGACGGTCTTTGCTTCAAGAGCTCCGATCCCTACGGCTGCGAGAATATCGACGTTTACGATATGATGATACAGAGCCTTGCTTCCGGCATTAAGTTTGGTACGGATACGTATTACAGCCTTAAAAACACTCGCGTTCGCGATTGCTTTGTAAAGAACGTAAACAGATGCGGCGTTTCCCTTGAAACGGTTGACGGCGCGGATATTGAAAACGTAGTTTTCGAGCGCATCAGTATGACGGACGTAGGCGCGCCCGTTTACATCACGGTAGGCGACAGAAAGAGATGCCCCAGAGGCGGTATGGAACCCAGACTCGGTCACATAGACGGCGTTACGTTCAGCGAGCTTCGCTTCGAGCATTACTATCCGTTCAGCCATACAAAGCACGTGCGCGAGGTTATGGCTATCGGTCAGTACGACCACGCGGGAATCGATAACGTGACGTTCAAGGATTGCTACTTCGTTCTTCCCGGCGGCGCCGAAACAATCCCCGGCGAGCCCAAGACTATCGACAATCGCTATCCCGAATACGACAGACACGGTGCTTCCACAGGCCACGCATTCACGGTTAAATATGCAAAGAATTTCACTGTTGAAAACTGCGAGATCAAGCTTGAAAAGCCCGACGTAAGACCGCAGATCGCCCTCTACGAATACGGTAAATAATTTATTTTGAACATAGAAAACCCATCTGTTTCAGATGGGTTTTTGTGTTATATAATTTAGAATTTTTATAAGAGAAACAGTTAACCGTTGGAAATGTTATTGCGTTATTTCAATTAAATTTCCGCCTACTGCAAAAAAGAAAATTTGGTCTGTGGGAACAGCTTCTTTTATGCTTATTGTCTGTCTTTCGCCTGCTTTAAGCTGTATCTCTTGGCCGTTGAACTGTGAATAATAATAATTTGTTTCATAATATTCACCGCAGTAAAGATTGACTGTGGTGTCCTCTTTCGCCGTAAGCTCTACGGTAATGGCAAAAGTTCTTGCTTCGCCGTTTTTCCTCAGACGTGCGCCGATGTTTACTACGTTCATTTCAACCGGATTATTATTTTTGCAGATATTGCGAAGGGGCAGATCTTGTCCTTCGATTTTTCCTGCATACACGTTGCGCGGATGATAGGTGAGGATGAGCTCTATTTTTTCGGAAAAATCTTCTCCTGCGTTTAAGTAATCTCCGGCACCGAGATAGCTTTCCACTTTTGCGATTTTACCGTCTTTTCCCATTCGGTAGAGTTCGCTTTCAAGCTCAAACCAATATGTGCCTTCCTCTAGGATGCGGTCGCGGTCCGCTTCCTCAAGAGTCATCTGTTCTGCGATGGCTTGTGCTTTTTCGCCCGTCGGAACGGCGTTTTCCAGCATATCGTATATCATTTTCGCAGCAGAGCCTTCTATTACGTTTTCGCTGATATACGGGGCGGATGATTCGTGCATATCGAATATTAGAAGATCGAGCGTTTTATCAAATTCTCCATTTGAAAAAGTGACGATGGGATCTTCGCTTATTTTTACGTTAAGCTTATAATCTTCACTAAGAGTTTCGACGATGGGTTCGTTTTCCGTGCCGACAGGTCTTACCGTGAAAAACGCACCGTGGGAGCTGCTGCTGTTTTCTCTCACAGCTTGCACGTTTGCATAAGCGTAATACGTTCCCGTTCCCGTAAATTCCACGGGCTCCCCTTCAGCATCGAAAAGACGTATCTCTATTCCTTTTTGCTCCTCTTCGCCAACGTAGAATTTTATTTCTTCGAGCGTATTACAGTAAATGATGGGGTATTGCTTTTTATCTGCATAAAACATATCGGGATTGCTTTCGGGGTAACCGAACATAAGCGGGCCGTCAGCCGCAATGCCGTCTGAATTTGTATAGCGGCAAACAAAGAAAGGTTCAATTTTTTGTTCACCGGCGGAGATGGAAACATCCGCAAGCTTTAAACCGTTTGCAGATATGTTTATTACGGATGGTGAGATGGTGGCTTTTGTAGTTTCGCTTGTGTTTTCTTCCGTGTTCGCGCAAGCGCAGAGAAGTGCTACGGACAGAGCAAGCAGCAAGGCTAAAAATCTCTTCTTCATAACGTCCTCCTTGAATTTTAAAAAAGCGTAACATATATCAGGTTATTTCCGGCTTCGATATAAACACCTTTTGTGTAGGCATCATAATGGAAGGTAACGCTTTGTGCTGCCCCGCTTTTTAAATCCAGAGATTTTATAATACGCGGCTGTACATTGTCGGATTCCGGCGGTATGAGAGTTATATCGATCTGCCTATCCGTTTCGGAAATTACCTGCGCGGTTATGGAGTAAAAAACGTTGTATCCTGTACCGTTTTTGTTTAAGTTTTTCGTTTGAACGAGTTCTGTTATCTTTATAGAGATACCTGAGTCATCAGCTTTATAGATGTGATTTATGTGCAGCGTGTCTGTTTCTTTGTCGAATTCACTAATGTAATAATTTCTTGGTGCATAATTTATTATGGCGAGGATCTCCGTCAATAAAGCATCGTCCGCTTCCATAATATTTCCGTCCCCAAAAGGGGTTTTGGCACGGACTATATTGTTTTGCGGTGTTATACGGTAAAAAAATTCGCCGTATTTTATCCAATATGTTTCGTATTCTATTGGAAACGCAGCGTAATCATAATTTTGGAAAGATGAGTTTGACGTTCCTTTTTCTGTTTTTTCGGTAAGTGTTAATTTTGCAAGCCTGTCTGTAAGTGTTTTTGCGGAAGTACCTAACTTATAAGCATTGCTTATGTAACCTTCGTTTGCGTATGGACTGGGTTTGTACGAATATATTTCTATTATCTCATTTGTGGTTTGCGTCCCTTCTGTACCGGCGATATTTTCGCTGTATTTTATATTACTGTGGCTTATGATTATTTCTTTCAACGGCTCCTGTGTCATCCCTGTTGTTGTAATTACATCGGATGTCGTTGCAACGGCAGATACAGTAGTTGAAAGCGTGTCGGTTGAAATGAACTCTTTCGTAGTATCAGTGGTTGAAAGCGTGTCGGTTGAAATGAACTCTTTCGTAGTATCAGTGGTTGAAAGCGTGTCGGTTGAGACGAACTCTTTTGTGGTGCCTGCGCTGAAGTTGCCGCAGGAACATAGCAACATCAGCGACAAAGTGAGCGAGATAGATAAGATCTTCTTTTTCATAACATCCTCCTTATTTTTGGATCTTTATATAATTATCTCCGATATCGATATATACGGAATAGTTTATATCTTCGGTAAATTCAAGCGTTATTGTCTGCTTTTCGCCTGCTTTAAGCTCTACGTCAAGTTCATTGGGCGTGCATATTATGCATCCGCTGTTTATCCTGCCGTAATATACGGTTACGGAACGGTCTTCTTTTGACAAAAGCGAGATATCAAAATGAAAGCTTCTTTTTGCGCTGCTGTCTGCCAAAGGTGCTTTGATATTTAAAATATCAATTTCTATATCGTTTTCTTTTTCACAGATAAAGTCAAGCGTGAGCTTGCTTCCGCTTATATCCCCAATGTAAGTGTTTTGCGGATAATAATTGAGTGCGGTGTCCAATACTTTCAAAAAAGAAACGTCGGAATCTAAGTATTTGCCTTGACCGAGGGGTTTTTTGACGATAGCTATTCTGCCGTCAGGTTCTATGCGGTATATATCGTTTCCAACTTCCAGCCATTTTGTTCCTATGGGGATGTCGCCTTTTTCGGCGGCTTTTTCCAAGGAATGCAGAAAGATTGCTTTTGCTCTTTTTCCGCTTACCTCCATAGCGGAAAGCATTTCTGCGATGGTTTTGGCACATATACCGCTTATTTCCGTTTTTTGGTCGGAAAGTGAAGCCATACTATAGCCTGTTGGTGCAGTATCGTATGAATAATATTTAACAGAGGCACTATATTCTTCATCTGATGCGCTGAATATAGGTGTTTCTTTAATTTCGTATGTTTTTACATCTTGATAAGGCTCTTTGATACTTTCTTCTTCGCTGCAAGAGCAGAGAAGTGCTACGGACAGAGCAAGTAGCAAGGCTAAAAATCTCTTCTTCATTTTGTCATTCCTCGTTTGGTTAATTTACGATATTTCTATCAAAGTGTTGTCTATTTTAAAATAAACGGCGTATGTTTTATATGCCGAGTATCTTATCGTAACGGTTTTTGGGACTCCCGCGTCAAGTGAGATCGTTTTTTTCTCCACGGGAGGTATAACATCGCTTTGGGGCTTCACGCTATAGCTTATGACAGTATCTGTACTTATGGGTGAAGTAAGCTCAAGCGTCACGATAAATGTTCTTTTGCCCGGCTCGCTTGAGCCCGATGGAATACGGATATCCTTTACGTTTACGCTTATATCGCTTTCTTTTTCATTTTCGCAAATGTGATTGAGAGTTATCTTTCTTGGCGTAGCTTTTCCAATATATGTGTTTTGCGGATAATAATTTATCAGAACATTGAAAACCTCGAAGAAGTCAGCTGTTTGCTTCATATATTCGCCCGCTCCGAGCAAGCTTTCCACCTTGGCGATCTTGCTTCCCTCAATGCGGTATATGGCATCCTCCGTTTCTATCCAGCTTGTGCCAACGGTTAAAAGAGACTCTGATTTTGCATTTTCAAGCACCTGATTTGGCGTTTCCCCCAAGATGCTTTCCGATATAGCATATGCTGTTTCACCGGATGGTATCATACTTTCAAGAGCCTTAAAAAGATATTCCGCGCCAATGCCGGAAAACGTCTGCGTTTTTATATATGGATAAGGGGAGATGTAATGCGTATATTGATATACCGCCGCGTTTTTGTTAAAATCTGTTGAAGAAACTGTAATAACAGGTTCGTCCGTTAATATAAATTCCGTATAGAATTCTTCTGTGTTTATTGCGATGATGGGTGTGCAAGTGCCTTCATCTGTCTTGATATGTGTATAAGCGAAAAATAGCCCCGACCCTATTGCGGAAGCGGGGTAGCCCCCTTCGTTGATAAGCTTTATTTCCAAGTCTGTTTGTTCAACATCTTTTACATAAAATTTTATATCGTCAAGGTTTTTGCAATATACAACCGGAAAATTTTCTTTGTCTTTGTAAAATTGTGCGCTTCTTATATAGGTTGAGTAGAAAAGGGTGCTGTTATCTTTACGTTCGGCAAGAAACGGGACAATGGTTTTTTCTCCTATATGCACGGCAATATCCGAAAAAAGCGTCTTTTCCGTATCTGTTGTTTGCGAAGTTGTTTCTGCACTTTGCAAATTGCCGCAGGATACGAGGAGGATAAGGGAAAAAACAAGCAACAGGACTGATAATTTCTTTTTCATAACGTCCTCCTTGGGGGAAAAATGCGCAAAAGACGGGTATGCGCCCGTCTTTTACAAGTGTTTGGTTTACTCTATTACAAGTGTGAAAAACGCGCCGTAATAAGCGTATTCGTGGAAAAGCTCCTGCCCGTTTTGCACAATGGAATCTCCCGTGAACTTGATCATAGCGCGGGCATAATACGTGCCGCTGCCGTTTACCTTAACGGTTTTGCCGTCTGCATCGTAGAAAGCAAAGTTTTCTTCGCGGACTTCAACCCCGTTCACCGTGACTTTTATTTCATCAACGGAGGAGCAGGTGAGAGTGGGGAATTCCTTTTGGTCTTCTTTGAATGCGTTATATCCGAAGTAACCACCGAGGATAAGAGGACCGTCGCCGATAGCTGTTGTGCCGTCGCCGTACATAAGGCTGTGGCTGAAAACGAGCTTTGGTGTCACAGACTTATCGCCTGCGGAGATAGTTACGTTTTTCTCCATAGGACGTTCGATGACTTGTGTTGCGCTCAGCGTTGTGACGAATGTGTCTTGCGTTGTGCCTACGCTGTCTTTTGTCGTTACGCCTGTGATGCAATTAATCGTGGTCTGCGTTGTGACGGTCGTTGTCTGTTCCGGGACGGTGGACGGAGTTGCCAAGGTGTTGGCGCTCGTTTCACATTCGTCGCCGCAGGAAATAAGAAGCGCACAGATAAGTGCGGTAACAATAAAGAGAGAAATAATTTTTTTAAACATAATGTTGCCTCCTGTAAGAGTGTTTTTAGGAAGCGCGTGATTTGATAAGGGAGATAAAGACGGAACACCTCAAAGCGATAGGGAATGCATAAGAATTTAATATTTTTGCCTAAATACAAACTTTCAAGAAAGCGCGTGGTAGAAGTCCAGCGTTGCAAAATCCCTTTCGAGGTGGCAGAGAAGGTATTTTTCGCAGAGAACGGAAAAATCGTGCAGTGCATCATCCTCCAGCGTGAAGGAGAATATCCTTTCCTGGGGAGCCGAGAGTGCGTATATCACCGCGGCAAAAACGCTTGGCGTTATCTGAATTATCAGGTGCGCGCCCGCATAAATGCCCTCCGCTTCGTTTATGTGCCGTGCCTCATCTTCAAAAAGCTTTTCGCGTGCGTGGTAGCAGTCCTCGCAGAAGAAAACACCGCTTGCAATATCGAAAAAATACGTCGGAAGCGGAGCTTTTCCGCACACGTCGCAGCCCGAAAGCCGCGGCAGAAAGCCTGCGTAGCATACGGCGCGAAGCTCGAACACCGCTTTTATAAGCGGAAGCGGCTTTTTGCCTTTTGCTATAGCGAAAAGGGAATTGAGCGTAAGGCGCAGAAGCTTGGATTCATCCGTGTTTTCCGTGGAGATATCTCTTGCCACGTCTGCAATATAGCTTGCAAGGGCAGAGCCCTCAAGCGTGTTGCGCAGATCGAAAAATCCTTCGATAAGCGTTCCCTCGCTTATATAGAAGACGTCCGTTGTCTTTCTCAGGACAAATTCCGAATAGCAGAACATTTGCGTGGAAACGAAGAAAGGGCTTTTCATTTTCTTCGCTCCGCGTGCGAAAACGGAGATCTTTCCGTATTCCGCTGTCAGAACAGAGAGCATTTTATCGAAATCGCCCACAGGCGTTTCGCGTATTACAAGCCCTTTGACCGTTATCAGCATTTTTGACTCCTTTTACGTTATAGGTGATTATTGTGAAATAGGTACAACCTCTTCCGTCTTTTGCTTTGCAAAATCCACCTTCCCCAAAGGGGAAGGCTTTTTAGCCCTCCCCTTTGGGGAGGGTTTCACGACTTTTGTCGTGGCAGGAGAGGTAAAGTATAAAAAGCATACTTTGTTCGTCAGTTTTCGTCTTTAAAGCCGAAATTTGCAATAGCTGCGTTCTGTTCTCTCCAGTTTTCCTTGACCTTTACCCAAAGATCGAGGAAGACCTTTATGCCGAGGATCTTTTCAAGGTCCTCGCGAGCCATAGTGCCTATCTTCTTGAGCATATCACCGTGTTTGCCGATGATGATGGGCTTGTGGGAATCGCGCTCGCAGAAGATCTCTGCGCGGATCTTGATGATCTTGGAGGTCTCTTCAAATGCTTCGATAACTACTGCAACGCCGTGAGGTATCTCCTCTGCGAGCAAGCGAAGCATCTTTTCGCGGATTATTTCCGCGGCGATGGCGCGTTCGGGCTGATCTGTAACGATATCGTCGGGGAAGAACCAGGGGCTTTCGCAAGCGTATTTGCCAAGCTCTTCGATAATAAATTCAACGCCTTCGTTATTTTTTGCGGAGATCGGAACGACCGCAGAAAATTCACGCTCTGCGGAGAAACGAACTATCGTTTCCGCGATCTGCGCCGCGTTGCTTATATCCGTTTTGTTTATAACGAGGATAAGGGGCGTATCTTCGTCCACTTTTTTCATAATGCTCTTTTCAACTTCGCCAACGCGGTCGCCGCTTTGTACAACGAGAAGCACCGCATCCACGTCGCCTATAGCACCGTTTGCTTCCTTTACCATATAGGAGCCGAGTTTATCCTGCGGACGGTGGATGCCGGGGGTATCGAGAAATACGAACTGAGTTTCTTCCTTGGTAAGAATGCCCGTGATCCTTGTGCGCGTTGTTTGGGGTTTAGAGGAAACTATTGCAACCTTCTGACCGAGGATGGCGTTAAGAAGTGTGGATTTGCCTGTGTTGGGTCTGCCGACGATAGCGGCAAATAATGTTTTCTGCATATTTTTCATCCTTATCTTTAAATGTATTATCACGCTCCTTTGCTTATTAGTCGAAGCAGGGGAGCTATTTTCTCATTGCTTATGTGAATTTTTGCGTGTATCTTAGCACGGACTTATCGGACGGCCAATGGTCGCCCCCACAAAAACGATTTATTTTTGAGGTAAGAGAGGAGAGAAGGTTCCGCTTACTCTCTTTTAAGCCCCATGGAGGAAAGAACGGCTTCCTGTGTGAGGTTCATATAAAGCTCGTCCTCCTCGCTCGTTTCGTGATCGTAGCCGAGAAGGTGGAGCGTGGAGTGAACGGCGAGGAAGCATACCTCGCGGAAGATGCTGTGGCCGTATTCGTTTGCCTGCTCCATAGCTCTTTCCGCGGAAATTACAATATCACCGAGAGTTACGGATCTTGTTGCGGGATCGATCTCGCCGTAAAATCCGTCCTCCCACATAGGGAAGGAGAGCACGTCCGTAGCTCTGTCCTTGCCGCGGTATTCGCGGTTGAGCTTATGGATATTTTTATTGTTTACAAATGTGACGGAAAGCTCCGCATTGTGCGGAAAGTTTTCGTGCAGGAGCGTGAGCTTTATTGCTTTTTTGATGAGGTGCTTTGTTTTAAAGCCTATTTTGTATCTTTTTTGTTTGTTTGTGAAATAAACTGTCGTTTTCATTGTTTGTTCCCCTTATTTATTATTTTGTATCTTTCTTTTCTTTCTTTTTCGCGCTCCGCTTCAAGCTTTTCTCTGTTTGCACGCTCGTATTTATCGTAAGCAACAACGATCTTCTGAACGAGCTTGTGGCGCACAACGTCGCGCTCGCTGAATTCGTGGATTGCAATGTTATCTATGCCGCGGAGTATCTGCATCGCTTCCACAAGACCACTTTTTTTGCCGTAGGGAAGATCGACCTGCGTAACGTCGCCGGTTATGATGGCGCGGCTGCCCGCACCGAGGCGCGTTAAGAACATCTTCATCTGCTCCGGTGTGGTATTCTGCGCTTCGTCAAGGATTATGAAGGAATCGTCCAGCGTTCTGCCGCGCATATAGGCAAGCGGAGCTATCTCGATGCTGCCGCGCTCGATATGCTTCTGGTACGTTTCCGCGCCGAACATTTCAAAGAGGGCATCGTAAAGCGGACGAAGATACGGGTCTATCTTCATTTGAAGGTCGCCGGGCAAAAAGCCGAGCTTTTCGCCCGCTTCAACGGCGGGGCGCGTCAGGATTATGCGCGATACCTCTTTGTTGCGAAATGCCGTGGAGGCGGCGGCTACGGCAAGGAACGTCTTGCCCGTACCCGCAGGTCCGATACCGAAAACTATCGTATTTTTCTTTATAAGGTCGATATATTTTTTCTGACCGACGGTGCGTGCCTTGATGGGCTTGCCCTGCGTTGTAACGCAGACACAGTCATCCCCGAAGCGTTCAAGCTTTTCGCCGCTTTTGAGCGTGCCGATGATATAATCCACGGTCTGCTCCGTTATCTCGTTTCCGCGTGCATCGACACCCTTGAGGTATTCCAGCACGCTGTATGCGGCGTTTACCGCGTCCGCATCCTCCCCGCGGATGATTATCGCATCTCCGAGGGAGTTGTCGGTCTTTCTGTTGGCTATGGAAACGCCGAACGCTTTTTCAACCATAGCGGTATTCATATCGAAATTTCCGAAAATATTTGCCGTTTGCTCCATTGTTTCTGTAAGAAGCATTTTTTCGTTCATTAAAAAATTTACCTCCGGGCGGTTTCTATTTTTATCTCCTTGGCAATGTTGAGCACGCATTCCGCCTCAAGCGAGAGGGAAAGCCCTTGCTCGCTTTCCGAAAGCGTGAGGCTTTTGGAAAGTATATCCGCGTCCGCAAGCTGTGTGTCGCTTTGCGAGTTTACCTCGTGCAACGCTTTTTTATAAGCATCGTTGCGGGAGAGCGTTACGGTGCTTTCCTCATATTCTATGTACGTCGTTGTTGTGACGAATATGGGAAGCTCTATTATGCCGAAGAGAAATAATTTTCTTTCTTTTACTATTGTATCATATTTTGCATACGGAATGATAGTGTTTTTTGAAAGATTAAGCGATTTTGAGAAAAATTTTATGCTTTTTTTCTCGATCTTTGCACCGGTTTGTGTTTTTTGAGTCTGCTCAAACGGCACAAAGGCTTCAAAAAACAGCGTTGTCTTTCCATAGACGTTGCCTTTTGCGCGTACAAGGCGATATCCGAGCGCCTGAGAGTCTATCACGCCGGAAATAAGCAGCTCTCCCTTTTTTACCGTCTGCAGCTGCTTTACCTCGCAGACACCTCCGAAAACCTCCACTCTCTCTATTTGCGCGTCATACCCCGAAACAAGGTTGGAGGGGGATGCATCCTCGTTTTCTCCTTCGGTATCGCTGCGCTCACGCACGACCACGGTCGCCACTGTACCGCGCACGTTGACCGACATAAAGGAAAGGTTGCCCGCTTCCAGCACGATCCGACGGCAAATATCCCTTGTGTCAACGGAATTTTTGAACGTACCAAGACGGAAACCGTATGCGTCAAGACGCGACATTATCTCCTCTTCCGTGATGCTCGTGTTACCCGTTACGTTTATATCCCATATGAACATAGAGGAAAGAAAAACGGAAAGTGAAAATATAAGAAGACCTATCAACATTCCCGTGCGAAGTCTGTAACGCCCCAAAAGCGCGAGAAGTCCTATCTCTCGGACGCGCTCCCCGTCCGAAGGCTCTTGGCATATTTCCGTATAGCGGCGAAATCCTCGCCGTGTAAGGCAAACGGTGTATTCTCCGTTTTCCTCCTTCGCTTTGCCAAACGGGATGCCCGCGCCGATGAGCAGACCGAAAACCTTTTGTGCCGATGAGCTTGGAACGCTCAAAAGATACGCGCCGAATATAAAGCGTGAAAGCTTGCTCATATATTCCTCCTTGCAAGTGTTGTTTAAAGTCCGAAAATGCGCTTCCAAAGCGGATTTTTACGGCTTTTGTAAAATAAGCGTCAAATGAATTCTATTGCGGAGATCCTTCCCGAAAGAAGCACCTTCCCATCCCCTAAAAAGGATATTAAAAGCTGGGTGCCGCATACGCGCACCGTACAGGATGCTGTAAGGATCTTTGCTTCCTGCGTTGAATATTCATCTATGTTTTTGCAACCGCCGATGAGCAGTTCGTATCTGTCCGCACATTCAAGCGTCATTTTCGGCGCTAGTTTGTTGAGCGTTTTGGGGACGAAAAAGCTTTTTTCTTTGGCGGCTTTTCTTTTTTTCATAATATTTCTCCTTGTCGGGATAACGTAAGTTTTATCGGCATATCTATCTTATGAGAGAGAGGAGAGGAATAATGACAAAAAAAGAAAGTCTTTTGAAAATTTTGGTCTGCATTATGTGCGTGTGGTGCGTGGCTTTTTCCGTGATTTTCCCAAAAACCGCATCGGAAGCGGCTTTTCGCGCTTTGCGCCTTTGCGCGCAGAGGGTCGTACCGTCGCTTTTTCTTTTTATGGCGGCATCTAAAATACTGCTTGCGTGCGGCGGCGCCCGTATCTTGTCCTTTTTGACGGCGGGCTTGCCCGAAAGAGCTTTTAATCTTTCAAAAAGCGGCACGGCGGCGGTGATATTGGGGCTTCTTTGCGGTTATCCGACGGGGGCTGTTGTCATTTCGCAAGCACTTTCCCGCGGAGAAATGACGCAGAGCGAGGCGCAGAGCGTGCTTCCTTTTGCCACGGCTGCCTCTCCTGCATTTCTTGCGGGAACGGTGGGAGGCGCGCTTTTCTCCTCGCCTCGGTACGGATACGTGCTTATATTTTCGCAGGCGGCATCGAGCTTTATCTTGCTGCTTTTAACGCGAAAAAAACGCTCCGAAAGCGAGTTTTTGCAGAAAAGCGGGAAGAAGGAAGAGCCGTTTTTGCCCTTGCTTGCGGACGCTGTGAAAGAGGCGGGAGTTTGCGCATTGTACGTTTGCTCCTTCATTACTTTTTTCTGCGTTTTTTGCACGGCGATACTTTATTTTCTGCCCATCGGAAAGACTTTAAACGCGCTCGTTAACGGCTTTTTTGAGATAAGCTGCGGCTTTGCTGCTCTTGCGGAGCTTGAGTGTACGTTGTTTGAAAAGTATTTTCTCGCAGGTGCGATCCTGGGCTTTTCGGGGGTATCCGTTTTTATGCAGTCTGCAAGCTTCGTTTGTGAAAGCGGAATAAGTATGAAAAAATACACGCTCGGAAAATGCGTTCAAGCCGTGCTTTGCGGTGCGATATGCTTTGCCGCAGGCGTGTTTTCGGAAAAAGGCGCGGTGGATATCGCGTTTGCGTTTTTTGGCACTCAAGCACCCAAAATACTTTTGGGTGCGGATATTGCACTTGTTTCGGTGCTGATATTGGCTCTGTGTGCCGCTTTTATCGCTTTGGGAGCAAAAATATTACGCTTTTTTTCAAAAAAATAAGAAAATTTTCAAAAAACTGTGGAAAAAAAACGCCAACTGATTTATACTATATATGTAAAACTATAAATAGGGGAGAACTATGCCTTTTTGCCCCTATAGCCGAAGAGAGTCGAGATCATAAGCCTTGCGGCGATAAATTTTCGTATCTTTCTTTGTGCTTTGCCTTATCAAAAATTTATTAGCCGAAAGGTGCGTGCAGTTTACAAATATAAATCGGTCAGGATGGACAAAGGAAAAATTCGCAATAAAATAATATGGTGATATTATAAGAATTTTTCCTAAAGTACAGACAAGCGATTTTATTTGTAAACCTTATGAGTTCTGCTCTCTTCGGCTATATCAACGGAGGACTTAAAATGCGTAAACACCGCAAAGACGATAACTTGGAAAAGGTGTGCGCTTTTTGCGAATACGGAACGCTTCTCCCCGCGGATGCACAGGGAAATACGTTCGTGCTTTGCAAAAAGAACGGAATGGTCAAGGATACTTCCGTATGCCGCAAATTCAGCTATGATCCCTTGAAAAGAAATCCCGCGGGCAACAAGATGCTGCCCGAAATGGAAGCTGTAGATATTGACGAGCTTTAAACCGAATATGGAAAACACGAAATTTGCGGGCGCAGTCCGCACACTTGAATTTGATAAAATACGCGAAAGGCTTGCACACTTTGCTCCTACAGAAGGCTCAAAGGCTCTTGCCCGTTCGCTTATGCCCGTAACGTCCGCCTCTGTTGTGAAAAAGCTGCTTGCCGAAACGGATGCGGCGTATTCCTGCCTTGCTTCAAAGGGAATGCCTCCCTTTGGCGGTGTCAGCGATATCACGGATGCCGTGATGCGCGCCGAACGCGATGCGTCGCTCACTCTTCCGGAGCTTCTTGCCGTGGCGAGGATACTTTCCGCCACGCGCGCACTGAAGGACTACAACAGCTTTGACCACAAGGATGAGGTAACGGCACTGGACGATTATTTTTTCCGTCTTGTTCCGCAGAAGCACCTTGAGGACGAGATAAATTCTGCGATAATAGGGCCCGAAACGCTTGCGGATACCGCATCCGACGAGCTTTATAACATCCGCAGAAAAATGCGCGCTGCGGAAAACCGCGTGCGCGAAAACCTGCAAAAATACGTGACGGGCGGCACTTATGCAAAATATTTGCAGGATCAGATAATAACGATGCGCGACGGAAGATACGTTATCCCCGTCAAGCTGGAATACAAAAACGAAATAAAAGGTCTTGTCCACGATACGTCCGCTTCGGGCTCCACCCTTTTCGTAGAGCCGATGTGCGTTGTTGAAACCAACAACGAGATCCGCGTGCTCGAGGGCAAGGAAAAGGACGAGATCGAACGCATAATCGCAATACTTTCCGCGAAGGTCGGCGCTGTCGCGGGCGTTGTCAAGGCTGATTATGAAATAATAACCGACCTTGCTTTTATATTTGCCAAAGCACAGCTTTCCTTCTCCTACAACGGTATGAGCCCCGAGATAACGAAGGAAAAAGGGCTGTTCCTTAAATCCGCAAGACATCCGCTTTTACCCAAGGAAACCGTTGTTCCCATAACCGTGAGCCTTGGAAAAGAGTTTGATACGCTCATTATCACGGGTCCGAACACGGGCGGTAAGACGGTAACGCTCAAAACCCTCGGTCTTTTCGCACTTATGACTCAGGCAGGCTTGCATATTCCTGCAAGCGACGGCTCGACAATGTGCGTTCTCGACGAGATACTTGCCGATATCGGCGACGAGCAGAGCATAGAGCAATCCCTTTCCACTTTCTCCTCCCATATGGTGAAGATAGTGGATATCCTGGGCGGGGTGAGCGAACATTCCCTTGTGCTTTTCGATGAGCTTGGCGCAGGCACCGACCCTATCGAGGGCGCGGCGCTTGCCACGGCGATAATAGAAGCTGTAAGAGAAAAGAACGCGCTTATTGCCGCGACCACGCACTATGTGGAGCTTAAATCCTTTGCTATGGATACCGAGGGCGTTTGCAACGCTTCCTGCGAATTTGACGTGGAAACGCTTCGCCCCACTTATAAGCTTATAATCGGAACGCCCGGCAAATCCAACGCTTTTGCAATTTCCGGCAAGCTCGGACTTCCGAAAGAGATACTTGAACGCGCCGAAAGATTTGTTTCGGGCGAGGACAAACGCTTTGAGCGAGTTATAGACAAGCTTGAGCACGAACGAATAAAAATGGAAAAAAGCAGGTCGGAGGCGGATATTCTCCTTTCTGAAATGACGGAAAAGAAAAAAACTTCCGACGACGAAGCCGAAAAACTGCTTGAAGAAGCCAAACGCGAGCTTGACAAAGCGCGCGAGCAGGCAAGGCGTATGGTGGAGGCTGCAAAGGCTTCCAGCGAGTTTATCTTTGCAGAGCTTGAAAAAGCGAAAAAGCAAAAGGATAAAGAAAATCTTGCCGTGACTCTTGAAGAAACGCGCAAGGCTATACGCGCACACCTAAAAGAAAACAGCGATGAGATAGATCCCGTTTTCAAAACGGAAATGGGAGATTATAAATTGCCCAGACCCCTTAAAACGGGTGACGGAGTTATCGTTGTCGATCTGAATAAAAAGGGCGAGGTCGTGTCGGCTCCCGATAACCGCGGCAACGTGATGGTAAGGGTCGGAAACGCAACGATGAAGCTCTCCTCATCACGCCTTATGCTCATAGACGGCAAAACGGTAATTTGCAAGGAAAAAGAAAAAAAGACGACTATCTCGCTTTACAAGGAACGCGCCGTGGAATCCTTTGCGCCGCAGCTTGATCTGCGCGGAAAGTATGGAGACGAGGCGTGCGAAATGGTGGATAAATATATAGACGACGCGCTTCGCGTTGGCGTTAAGACCATACGCATCGTACACGGTAAGGGTACTGGCGTGCTGCGCAGACGTATTACGGAATTCCTTAAAACAGATAAGCGTGTGCTTTCCGTTCGCATAGGCGAATGGGGAGAAGGAGATACGGGTGTATCCATCGCAGAGCTGCGATAGATACACAGTGAAATATTTTGTGCGCGGCACAAAATGTGAAATGCGCTTTTCTGCGTGTGAAATTCACCCTTTCGGGTGAGTGAAATTCGGCGCATTGCGCCGAGTGAAGAAAAGAAAAAATAAAAGATAAAAATAAATAACAGGGAACTTTTTAGAAGAGTTCTTTGGCTTACCTTTATGCGAAAAAGGTAGAGGAGGGGCTTGCTCCTCCGTTGAGAAAAGAAAAAATAAAAGATAAAAATAAATAACAGGGAACTTTTTAGGAGAGTTCTTTGGCTTACCTTTCTTGCAAGAAAGGTAAGGAAAGGAGAAGATGAAATATGGCGAAAAAACTTAAAATGCTTGCTATCGACCTCGGAGCTTCCAGCGGCAGAGGCATCGTCGGCACTTTTGACGGCGAAAAGATAGCACTTGCGGAAAACCACCGTTTCACGAATGATCCCACGATGGCGGCGGGTCAGTTCACTTGGGATATCCTTCGTATCTTCCACGAGATCAAGCAGTCTATCCGCAACTGCGCACTTTCAGAGGACAAGGACATTGCGTCGATCGGTATCGACACTTGGGGCGTTGACTTCGGTCTTCTCGGCAAGGACGGAAAGCTGCTTGCAAACCCCGTGCATTACAGAGATACAAGAACCGTCGGCGTTCCCGAAGAAGCCTTCAAGACCTTCCCCCGCGAAAAGCTCTATGACCTTACAGGTATTCAGGTAATGGATTTCAACTCCCTTTACCAGCTTCTTGCTTTGCAGAGAGATAACCCCGAGCTTCTCGGCATTGCAAAGGATATGCTCTTTGTACCCGACCTTCTCAACTATTTCCTCACGGGTAAGAAACAGACGGAATATACTATCGCATCCACATCCCAGCTCCTTGATGCAAGATCAAGAAATTGGTCAAGCGAAATAATCGAAAAATTCGGTCTTCCCAAGCACATCTTCTCCGACATCGTAGAGCCCGGTACGGTTTGCGGCAAGCTCCGCGACGACGTAAAAGAAGAATGCGGCGGTATCGACCCCACAGTCATCTCCGTAGGCGCGCACGACACTGCTTCCGCAGTTGTTGCTGTTCCCGCAAAGAGCGATAAATTTATCTGGATAAGCTCCGGTACTTGGTCCATTATGGGTACGGAAACCAAAGCTCCGCAGATCAGCGAAAGATCCTCTGCATATAACTTTACAAACGAGGGCGGCTACGAGGGTACGTTCCGCTTCTCCAAGAACATCACAGGTCTTTGGGTGCTCCAGGAATCCCGCAGACAGTGGATGCGCGAGGGTACAAAATACGGCTTCGGCGAGCTTGTTGAAATGGGCAAGGCTGCAAAGCCCCTCCAGAGCTTTATCAACCCCGACGATCCCAGATTCGGCGTTCCCGGTAACATTCCCAAGAAGATCCGCGAATATTGCGCGGAAACGAACCAGCCTATCCCCGAAACCGTAGGCGAGATAGTTCGCTGCATCAGCCAGAGCTTGGCTATGCGCTACAGATGGACGGTTGAAAAGATAGACGAAATGGTTGGCGAGCGTATGCCCGCTATCAACATCGTTGGCGGCGGTACGCAGGACAAGCTTCTTTCCCAGCTTTCCGCAAATGCTTGCGGCAGACCCGTATTCACAGGTCCCGTTGAAGCAACGGCACTTGGCAATATCGCGGCGCAGGCTATTGCAAACGGAGAGATCAAGGATCTCAAGGAAGCCCGCGAGGTTATTGCAAACTCCTTCGAGATCGAAGAATTCTATCCCGAAGACAATGCGGCGGAATGGGACGAAGCTTACGAAACTTTCAAAAAGCTTATCTGACACAGTAAATAATTTAACGAACATATAAACGAAATAAAAAAAGGAGAATGTAAAATGAATACAAGATACGAATCCGCAAAACAGATCTATGCTTCCTTCGGTGTTGACACGGATGCGGCTATTGCAAAGCTCAAATCTATTCCCGTTTCCCTCCATTGCTGGCAGGGCGACGACGTAAAGGGCTTTGACACAGACCCCACAAAGCCCCTCACGGGCGGTATCCAGACAACTGGTAATTACCCCGGCCGCGCAAGAACTCCCGAAGAGCTTATGGCTGATATGGACAAGGTGCTTTCCCTCTGCCCCGGTGCAAAGAAGATAAACGTTCACGCTTCCTACGCTGTTTTTGAGGACGGCGAATGGGCGGACAGAGACAAGCTCGAACCCAAGCACTTTAAAAAGTGGGTGGAATTTGCAAAAGCAAGAGGAATGGGTCTTGATTTCAATCCCACGTTCTTCTCCCATCCCAAGGCAAACGGACTTACACTTTCCCATCCCGATCCCGAAATAAGAAACTTTTGGATAGAGCACGGCAAAGCGTGCATCCGCATCTCCAAATACTTTGCGGAAGAAACGGGTATCCCTTGCGTTATGAATATCTGGACGGGCGACGGCTTCAAGGATATTCCCGCAGACCGTATGGGCCCCAGAATGAGATATAAAGAGTCCATCGAGGCTATTCTTTCCGAGCCTTTTGACTTCAATATGGTAAAGCCCTGTGTTGAATCCAAGGTATTCGGCATCGGCGTTGAAGCTTACACTGTAGGCAGCGCGGAATTTGCCCTCAGCATTGCGGCTATGAACAAGGATAAGTGCCTTCCCCTTATGGACAACGGCCACTACCACCCCACGGAAGTTGTTTCCGATAAGATCCCCGCGCTCCTTTGCTTCTTCCCCGAGATCGCGCTCCATATCACACGCCCCATCCGTTGGGACTCCGACCACGTTGTTCTTTTTGACGATGAAACAAAGGAAATGGCAAAAGAGATCGTTCGCACAGGCTCTATTGACAGAGTTTATATGGCTCTTGACTATTTCGACGCAAGCATCAACCGTATCTCCGCTTGGACAGTCGGCTTCAGAAGCTGGCAGAAGGCTCTTCTTATGGCTCTTTGCACACCCAACGAAATGCTTGCAAAGCTTCAGGACGAGGAAAACTTCACAGAGCTTATGGTTATGCAGGAGGACGCAAAGCTTCTTCCTTTTGAAGACGTTTGGGCTAAATACTGCGAAGAATGCGGCGTAGCTTCCGGTGCGGAATGGTTCGCAGAAGTTAAAAAATACGAAAAAGAAGTTCTCTCTTTGAGATAAAAAAATTTGATTTGCAAAGGAGAAAATATGGATTTCAGCATACTTCATCCTGCCGATCAGATAGTAACGATAATGAACCGTTTGTATTACTACGGTATGACTACTATGACAGGCGGCAATCTTTCTATAAAAGACAGTGACGGAACTGTTTGGATAAGCCCCAGCGGCGTTGATAAAGGCAGCCTGCGCCGCGAAGATATTATGCAGATCAAACCCAACGGAGAGATCGTGGGCATACACCGCCCCTCCGTTGAATATCCCTTTCACCTCGGCATCTACAAAAAACGTCCCGACCTTGGGGCTGTGCTTCACGCACACCCCACGGCTCTCGTTGCGTTCAGCTTGCTCCGCAAGATACCCAATACGTCTATAATTCCCGATGCAAAGCTTCTTTGCGGAAAGATATCCATCGCAGCTTATGCTTGCCCCGGCAGCGAAAAGCTCGGCGAAAATATCTCTGCGGAATTTGAAAAGGGAATAGATACGGTGCTTCTTGAAAACCACGGCGTGGTTGTCGGTGCAAAGGATCTTTTCTCGGCGTTTATGAATTTTGAAACGCTCGATTATCTTGCAAGACTTGAAATAAACGCGGGCACGCTCGGCGGCGAGATACACACCATCTCCGATAAGCATATGGAAATATTCAAGCTCAGAACCTCCCCTATGCTCGATTTCTTCCATCCCAAGGTGCGCACCAGCGAAGAGCAGGCGGTGCGCCGCGATATGTGCGCGCTCATCAAGCGTGCTTACGGGGAACAGCTCTTTACAAGCGAGCAGGGAACTTTCTCTTGCAAGCTTTCGGACGGCTCGTTCATTATAACGCCTGCGGGACAGGACAGAGCTTATATTGAGCCCGAAGATCTTGTTCTTATCAAAGAAGGAAAATGCGAGGCGGGCAAGACACCGTCCCGTTCCGTACTCTTCCATATGGATATGTACGAGCAGCACGAGGACGTCAAGACTATCATTATCGCCCATCCTCCGCATCTTATGGCTTTTGCCGTTACGGATAACGTGTTTGATGCACGTCTTATTCCCGAAAGCTATATCGCGCTCAAAACGGTAAGAAAATTCCCCTTTGGTTCTACATTTATGCAGCCTAAGCTGCTGGCGCACGAGTTCTCTCTCAAGAACCCCGTTGCGATAATCGAAAATGACTGCGCCATTGCCGCCGGAACGTCGCTTGCGAACGCATTCGACAGACTTGAGGTTATGGAATACAGTGCAAAGTCTCTTATTCAGGCGCAGAGTATTGCCGGCGACATCGTAAAGATAAGCGATGCCGAGGTGCAGGAAATAGAAAAAGTATTCAATCTCTGAGTGAAGAGAAAAACGTATACAAAGAAAGGACTTTTTATGGATTCTAAGTATTTCGGCAAATTAAGCGTCATAGGAATGAAGGGAAGCGAGCAGTTTCTCTCTTGCGTGGATGACTATCTCCACCAGTGGCGCGATGACACAGACGAAACGTACATCGTAAGGGCGGATTGCCCTCGTTTCGGCACGGGCGAAGGCAAGGGTATAATTCTTGAGACCCTCCGCGGACACGATACGTATATTTTTGCAGACGTTTTCAACTACGGCGTAAAATATAAGATGTACGGTCAGATGGTTCCTATGAGCCCCGATGACCATTTTCAGGATCTCAAGAGAATGATCGGCGCTATCTCCGGTAAGGCACGCCGTATGTCCGTTATTATGCCTATGCTCTATGAGGGCAGACAGCATAAGCGCAGCGCACGCGAATCTCTTGACTGCGCAATTGCTCTTCAGGAGCTCGTTAGTATGGGCGTTTCCAACATTATTACGTTTGACGCTCACGACCCCAGAGTTCAGAACGCTATACCGAGAAGCGGCTTTGACAACGTTCGTACCTCTTATCAGATGATAAAAGCGCTTATCCGCGAATATCCGGATATAACGTTTGACCCTGCAAGCACTATGATCATCTCCCCTGACGAGGGCGGTATGGGCCGCGCTATGTATTATTCTTCCGTGCTTGGTATAGAGCTCGGTATGTTCTACAAGCGCCGCAACTATACCATCATCGTTGACGGCAGAAACCCCATCGAAGCCCACGAATTCCTCGGAAAATCCGTTCAAGGTAAGGATGCTATCATCGTTGACGATATGATCTCCTCCGGCGACAGCGTTATCGACGTTGCCGAGCAGCTCAAGGAAATGGGCGCAAGACGTATTTTTGTTTTCGCTACGTTCGGACTTTTCTGCAATGGCTGCAATCGCTTGGACGAGGCGTATAACAAGGGTCTTATTGACAGAATATTTACAACGAACCTTAACTACCGTTCCGAGGATATAATCAGCCGTCCTTGGTATGCGGAGGTTAATATGTGCAAATATGTTTCCTATATTATAGATAGACTTAACCGCGACGAAACTATGAGCGAGCTTCTTAATCCCGTTAAGAAAATACATTCTTTTGTTGATAATATCCGCGAAGGAAAATGAATTTAAAAAAGTCAAAAACAGCCGGGTGCGATCTTGGCTGTTTTTGCTTTGCTTTTAAAAAACGCAAAAAAATTTAAAAAAAGAATTAAATAAAATTGCGAAAAAGATGGAGAAAAGTCGGGTGCGAAGCGGGGGAAAGGCGGCTTTTAAAGGGAAATGTTGGTGAATGTTCACAATGGGGTGGGCTAAAAGCAGTAACATATAGACAAAAGCTCCAAATGCAAAAAAACTCGAAAAAAATTCAAAAAAAGTGTTGACAAAGTGAAAGGCTTGTGATATACTAGTGGAGCGCTGTTGAGGAAGCGGCGCGAACGGTCCTTGAAAATT
>SVRQ01000016.1 GCA_015064725.1 Oscillospiraceae bacterium
CGTCGTTACCAAAAGCGTCTGAATTGCATGACACCATGCGAGTATTACTTCGCCACCGCCGCGTGACGAAAATCTCCCCCTGCTGCGCAGCAGGGGGAGATGAAAGAATCTATTCATTTTGTAAATTTTTTTGTTTTTTAGACTGTCTACTTGACAGGGGGCACATTACGTTTCTGTCGGGGTTATTGCTATTCGATAAATTGGAATTTGGCGGTTTATTTTATTATTTCTTCTTTCTTGAAATTCGCTTACGATCATATTTTGTGTTTTTATTGGTATCAAATTGAAATGCACATACAGTGGCTGTTAAAAAAGATAAAATCAAATATCCCATACAATAAATGTTGGCGATTTTTGATATGGAACGATAAAAAAATGTAAAACCCAAGATGGCAAATATGTTAATAATCATTATTGCGAAATGAAGACGCTTTACATTTATCCAAAAATGAAACTGCCTGATATTTTGATGTATGAAGTTTTGAAGATATTGCATATTTAATCTGGAAAATATATTTTGTCCTTGCTTTAGCTTCATTAATTTGTTGTATTTTCCACCCTTATCACACCATACAATAGACCAAATCACTTGTCTTATGAAAAAACAAGAAACAAAATCAATAAGGATAGCAAACAATCCAAGCGTAATAAATAGTTTACTATCCATCATTTCATATTCCCTTCAATAAATTCTTGTTTATCGCCAGTTTCGCCTTTGTATTACAAGGGCTTCGGGCAAAGCCCATACCCCTAAGGTTGCACATATCCCAAGGCTCCCTTTACACAAGGGAGGCTTTTCGTTAGCACCATTATAACACAAATCGGCAGAAAAAACAAGTCCTCTGCCGATATTTATATGTGTATCCGTAGGGGAGACCTGCGGTCTCCCGCGGGCGAACACAGTTCGCCCCTACCGTGTTCCGAAAACATCCTTATGAGAACGCTCCTAAAGCACACTTTTTTCTTTTCGACTATAAAAACGTCTCAATTTGTGTTTTTTTGTAAAATTTACGAGAAAACTGTTGACTAAAAAGGGAAATTGTGGTATATTGAATATATAAATAAATTTGCTCTAATTTGAAAGGAGAAATATTATGAAATCCACAGGTGTAGTTAGAAGAATCGACGAACTCGGAAGAATCGTATTGCCTATTGAAATCAGAAAGAACCTCTCTATTGACAACAGAGATGCTGTAGAGATCTTTGTTGAAAACGACAAGATCATCCTTAAAAAGTATGAGCCCGCTTGCATTTTCTGCGGAAATGCAGACAACGTAATTATGTACGGCGGTAAGCTTATCTGCCGCGATTGCGTTGAAACGATCAAAAGAGATGTAAAATAATTAAATAGATAAAAAAACAGTTGCCGAAAGGCAACTGTTTTTTTATCGTCAGGGGAATTGAATCCCTTTGCTTTTGGCTTTTTATACATATAAAAAGCATCAAATAGGCAAGCGTTCGGCGGAAGGTACTGCACGTTTTTTCATATCTCTCTGCTTGTGAGCTCAATGATGTAGTTTATATCATCGGGCTGAACTTTTGCTTCGTGCGCGGCTTTGTTACGGTGTACCTCACCGCATTTGGAGCATTTGTGAAGAATTATATATCCCTTTTTTGGGTCGGGAAGCGCTTTTATCGGGTGCATAACGCCGCGGCATTCGCACGCTCTGTCCCCCGGGTTTATATCCACGTGGAGGGAGCATAGACATTTGGGGCAATGGTTTCGCGAGGTGTAACCGAGGGGAAGTACCTCAAAACCGCAGTTTGCACAGATAAAGCCGTTATCATTCTTTGTGAAAAGCTTTTGTTCCATAATATCGTTCCTTGTTAGTGAAAAGGACACCGCGCGGGGTGTCCTTTTCTATGTTCATAAAAATTATTTCTGGTGAACGTCGAGCTGGGGGAAAGGAATTTCGATGCCGCGTTTGTCGAATACTTTCTTGGAAGCTTCGAGAAGGTCGAAGTTTACAGTCCAGTAATCTTCGTTCTTAACCCAAACACGGAGCTTGAAGATAAGTGCGGAATCGCCGTGTGTACCAAGACGAACGAAAGGAGCGGGATCTTTGAGAACGAGCTCGTGAGCGTTAGCAAGGGAGAGGAGAGTTTCCTTAACCATATCGATGTCGGAATCGTATGCTACGGAAAGCTCAAGGTCAAGGCGGCGTGTTTCATATGCGCTGTAGTCAACTACGGAAGCGTTGGAAACTGTGCCGTTGGGGATAACAACTCTCTTGTTGTCGGGTGTGTTGATTGTGGTATAGAGAAGACCGATATCAACAACCGTACCTGTGTGAGAAGATGTTTCGATGAAATCGCCGATCTCAAAGGGCTTGAAGCAGAGGATGATGATACCGCCTGCGATGTTTGTAAGACCGCCCTGAAGAGCAAGACCGATAGCAAGACCGGCAGAACCGATAACAGCAACAAGGGAAGCTGCGGGAACGCCGATGATCATTGCAACAGTGAAGAGAAGAACGATGTAGAGAGCAATTTTTACGACGTTTTTAACGAGAGTCTGCGCGTTTTTGGGGGATTTCTGCATACCTTTGGATTTTACAATGAGGTTGCAAACCCATTTGATGAGGAAGATGCCAACAACGAGAACGAGGATCGCGCCGAGAAGTCTGAAGCCGAAGGAAGCAACAAACTCACCGATGCTGGCAAGAAGTGTTTCAAGAAATTCCATTTTCTTAAATCCTTTCTGAAAATAATATAAAATTTATTTTGACTCTTTAAGAGAGAGTCCGAGTTCATCAAGCGCCTTGGATTCAAAAGGAGCAGGGCAGCCGGACATAATTTCGGAAGCGTTCTGTACCTTCGGGAATGCGACAACGTCACGAAGGCTGGGAGCACCGCACATAATCATTGCAAGTCTGTCAAGACCGAGTGCCGCACCGCCGTGAGGGGGAGCACCGTAGTTATATGCGTCAACGAGGAAGCCGAATTTTCTGTCGATCTCTTCTTTCTGCATACCGAGAGATTCGAACATCTGCTGCTGGAGTTCGGGGTTTGTGATACGAATGGAGCCGGAGGAGATCTCTATACCGTTGAGAACGAGGTCATAGCATTTAGCGCGAACCTTGCCGGGATCTGTGTTGATGTAGGGCAAGCATTCGTCAAGGGGCATTGTGAAGGGGTGGTGCATTGCGACCCAAGCACCTGTTTCTTCATCCTGCTCGAAGAAGGGGAACTCTGTGATCCAAACGAAGTTGTACTGCTTTTCGGGGATAAGACCGAGCTGCTTTGCAACGATGAGGCGGAGAGCGCCGAGAGTGGGAAGAGTAACTTTGTCTTTATCTGCAACGATAAGAGCAACGTCGCCGCGGCGGCAATCGATCTTGTCCATAATAGCGGCAAGCTCGCCTTCGCCCAAGAATTTTGCAAAGGAACAGTTGGGTGTTTCGTCAACGAAGCGGATGTAAGCAAGACCTTTCGCGCCGATGCCTTTTGCGTGCTCTGTAAGCTTATCTATCTCTTTTCTTGTAAGCTTGGAAGCGGCACCCTTAGCAACGATGGCGCGAACGCTGCCGCCGCCTGCAACTGCATTCGCAAACACGGAGAAGGGAGAGTTCTTAACTATATCGGAAATATCCTGGATCTCCATTTCAAAGCGTGTGTCGGGCTTGTCGGAGCCATAGCGGTTCATTGCGTCCGCGAATTTGAGGCGCGGAATGGGCTGAGGAAGATCAACGCCGAGAATATCCTTGAAAAGGCGTACAACGTAGCCTTCCATCATATTCATAATATCGTCCTGGTCAACGAAGGACATTTCAAGGTCGATCTGTGTAAATTCGGGCTGACGGTCTGCGCGAAGATCCTCGTCACGGAAGCAGCGTGCAAGCTGAATGTATCTGTCGAAGCCGGATACCATAAGGAGCTGCTTATAGATCTGGGGGGACTGGGGAAGAGCGTAAACACAGCCGTTGTGGATACGGGAGGGGACAACGTAGTCGCGCGCACCTTCGGGTGTGGGCTTGATCATCATAGGTGTTTCGATCTCGATGAAGTCGTTTTCATAGAAATAGTCGCGCGTTACTTTTGCGATATTGTGGCGAACGAGGATGTTGTTCTGAAGATTCTGACGGCGAAGGTCAAGATATCTGTATTTGAGCTTGAGCTCATCGCGCACGTTGTCTGCATTTTCGTTTATTTCGAAGGGCGTTGTCTGCGCTTCGCTGAGTATCTTGTATTCGTCAACCTCGATCTCGATAAAGCCGGTGGGGATGGTCTCGTTGATGGAGGAACGCTGTCTTACGTTACCTTTTGCAACGATAACGTATTCTGCACGGGTGCTTCTTGCAGCCTCGAAAACTTCTTTGTTAGTGTTTTCGTCGAAAGCGAGCTGAACGATGCCCGTGCGGTCACGAAGGTCGATGAAGATAAGGCTGCCGAGGTCGCGCACGCGCGCAACCCAACCCATCACGCACTGACGTGTGCCGATGTCTTCCTTGCGAAGATTGCCGCAATAGTTGGTTCTTTTGTCTGTTTTGTCAAATGTAGCCATAATATTTTATTCCTTTCATTTAAGGATTTGAATTGCTTCTTCGGGTGTGAGCGTGAGCTGTTCTGCTTTTTCACGCATATTTTTAAGGGAAACGACGCCGTTTTGCATTTCCGTTTCGCCTATTATCGCGGCGAAGGGAATACCGAGCCTGTCCGCATATTTCATCTTCTGCTTCATACCCTTTTCGCAAAGGTAAACGTCCGTTGCAATGCCCTCTGCACGGAATTTGGATGCCGTTGAAAGAGCAAAAGGAAGTGCGTCCTTATCCATAGGAACAACAAGGACCTTTGCAAGGCTTGCATTTTCCGCAGATATGATGCCTGCGTCAAGAAGCTGGGAGAAAAGACGTGTAAGACCGATGGAGATACCTATACCGGGCATCTTTTTGTCGGTGTAGAATCCCGTAAGGTTTTCGTATCTGCCGCCGGAGCAAACGGAGCCGAGCTTTTTGTAATCATTGAGCATCGTTTCGTAAACCGTGCCCGTATAGTAATCAAGGCCGCGGGCGATGGTAAGGTCGATGGCGAAGTTCTTTTCGGGAATGTTGAACGCTCTCATATAGCGGACTACCTCGGAAAGCTCGTAAACGCCCTGTGCAAAGGTTTGGTCTTCGATGCCGAGCTCGGAAAGCTTTTGGAGGATCTCATCCGTCGTGCCGGAAATGCCGACGAAAGCGAGTATCTTCGCAATCGTTTCTTCATCTGCGCCTACCTCTGTGAGCTCTTTTGTAACGCCGTCCGCACCGACCTTTTCAAGCTTGTCTATAACGCGGAGCACGTCTGCCGTTTTGTCGGAAAGACCGATGGAAGCGAAGAAACCGCCGAGTATCTTTCTGTTGTTGAGTCTGATCGTAAAATCGCCAAGGTTTATCTCCTTGAAAACGTCGCAGATAACGGCGGGTATCTCTGCGTCATATACAAGAGGAAGCTCCTCCGCGCCGATTATATCTATATCGCACTGGTAAAATTCGCGGAAGCGGCCCTTCTGGGGGCGTTCGCCGCGGAATACCTTGCTCATATGGTATCTCTTAAAGGGGAAAACGAGGTTCGGTTCGTGCTGGGAAACGTATCTTGCAAGCGGAACCGTGAGGTCAAAGCGAAGGGAAAGGTCGTTATCGCCCTTTGTGAAGCGGTAGATCTGCTTCTCCGTTTCGCCGCCCGCCTTGGCGAGCAATACCTCGGAAAGCTCGATAGTGGGGGTGTCTATAGGCAAGAAACCGTATTTTTCATATACGTTTCTGATCTTATCGTAGATGCTGTTGAACAGGATCTGCTCCTTGGGGAGAAATTCTGCGAATCCGGGGAGAATCCTGGGGGTCACTTTGTCGGACATAAATACCTCCGAAAATAGAATTGCAATAATATACTAATATAGTATAACATAATTTTTTAATTTTTCAATATTTAAAATGAAATATTGACTAAAAAATATTCAAATGCTATACTTTTATAAAAGCACCGAGGAAAGGAGCAGTTTATATGAAAGAAAACAAAAAAGGAATATATTCTCCCGTCACCTCGCTTTACGGCGTTGGCGCAAAAAGGGCAGAGTCTTTTGCAAAGCTCGGCATAGAAAACGTAGGGGAGCTGGTCTATCATTTTCCCCGTGCTTACGAAAACCGAGGAAACGTAAAAACGCTTGCGCAAGCAGAGGACGGCGAGCTTTGCTCTTTTATCCTTTGCGTTGCCGCCCCCGCCAAGACTGCGATGATACGCAAAGGAATGACGCTTACAAAGCTTTCCGCGGTCGATGAAACGGGAAAGTGCAATATCACGTTTTTCAATCAGCCGTATGTGCGCGACGTACTTGTACAAGGGGCGTATTTTCGCTTTTACGGAAGAATAAGCAAAACGGGGAAAACGGCAAGTCTTTCTTCGCCTGCCTTTGAACCCGTTGTGCCGCACAAACAGTTGCGGCCGCTTGTTCCTATATATCCGCTTTCGGCGGGGCTTTCGCAAAAGTTTATGTCGGGTGCGGTGAGAGAGGCGCTCTCCGCCGCGCTTTCGGGAGAGAATGCCGTAACCGAGCATCTTTCTCATGAAATAAGAGAAAAATATTCGCTTGCCGCGCTTCCTTTTGCGCTTCGTGCAATTCACGAGCCGCAAAGCTTTGAGGAGGCGGAAAAGGCGCGCAGAAGGCTTGCTTTCGACGAGATGTATCTTTTTGCCCTCGGTATGCTGCGCGAGGGCAAAAAAGACAAAACAAAAAGCAGTTATGCTTTTCCCACGCCGGACAGAGAAAAGTTTTTGTCTTATCTTCCTTATGCGCCGACGGGCGCACAGGTGCGTACCTTTGACGAGATGGAAGCGGATATGACGTGCGGTGTGCGTATGCACAGGCTGCTTACGGGTGACGTCGGCTCTGGCAAGACGCTGTGCGCACAGTACGCTGTATATACCGCCGTTTGCGGCGGAGCGCAGGCGGCTATAATGGCGCCGACGGAAATTTTGGCGCGTCAGCATTATGAATCGTTTGCCCCTATGTTTGAAAAGATGGGCTTTCGCGTACAGCTTCTTATCGGAGCTATGACAGCCGCGCAAAAGCGCAAGGCGTGCGAAGGCTTGCGCTTTGGACTGATCGATATCGTTATCGGAACGCACGCGCTTATAGAGGACACAGTTGAGTTCCTTAGGCTTGGGCTTGTTATAATCGACGAACAGCACCGTTTCGGCGCAGCCCAGCGTGCGCGCCTCTGTGAAAAGAGCAAGGATTGCCATATGCTTTCTATGAGCGCAACGCCGATACCGCGCACGCTCGCTTTCGTGCTTTACGGAGATTATGATCTTTCCACGCTTGACGAAATGCCTCCCGGAAGAAAGACGGTGGACACCTTTGCCGTAAATGAGTCTTACCGAGAACGCCTGTATGCCTTTATCCGCAAAAACGTGGAAGCGGGCGGGCAGGTATATATCGTTTGCCCCTCCGTTGAGGAACAAAAAGAAGTGCTGGAAGGCGAGAACGGAGAAAAGGTAGAGCTTTCTGAGCTTTTCAGCTTTGATATGGATGCGTATGAGGAAAAGCCTAAACTTTTTGCCGCTGTGGATTATGCAAAAGAGCTTTCCGAAAATATTTTCCCGGATATTCCCGTTGGATTCGTTCACGGAAAGCTTAAAAGCGCGCAAAAGGAAAAGGTTATGTCCGCGTTCTGCAATGGGGAGATAAAGATCCTCGTTTCCACAACGGTTATCGAGGTCGGTGTAAACGTGCCGTCCGCCACTCTTATGATAGTGGAGAACGCGGAGATGTTCGGACTTTCGGCACTGCATCAGCTTCGCGGACGTGTCGGGCGCGGAGATAAGCAGTCATACTGCGTGCTCGTTTCGGGCAGCAAGAGCGAACGCGCCGCGGCAAGATTAAAAATACTCAAAGACCACCACGACGGCTATAAGATAGCGGAGCTTGATCTTGCTATGCGCGGCCCCGGCGATTTTATCGCGGAGCGCGGAGGATATGTAAGGCAGAGCGGCGAGGCAAGTTTTCGCCTTGCCTCTCTTTCGGGCGATACAAAGCTTCTTTACGATGCGTTTGATGCGGCAAAGGCGACTCTTGCATACGACGCAGAGCTTGCAAGACCCGAAAACGCGCCGCTGCTTTCGCATCTTGAATTTATGCAAAAAAATAACGAATAAACAAAAAAACTCTCTTACGAGAGTTTTTTTGTTTATTACCGTTAAGAATGTTTTCTGTTGTAATCCGAGTTGGGGTTGACAAATTCGCGCCAATCGATATCGCCCCTGTCAAGAGCCGTTACAATGACTTCTGCCGTGCCGACGTTCGTGGCAACGGGGACGTTGTTAAGGTCGCAAGCGCGAATGAGCGTGTCATCATCAAGCGCATGCTCCATATCTTTTGCGCGACTGTCGCGGAAATAGATGAGAACGTCTATTTCGTTGAAGGAGATGCGGCTTGTGAGCTGCTGCATACCTCCCTGTCCGCCGGGAAGGAGCTGTTCGATATGAAGACCTGTTGCTTCGTAGATCATAGAGCCCGTGGACTTTGTGGCGCAGAGCTTATGTTTTGCAAGCACACCGCAGTATGCAATGCAAAACTGGACCATAAGTTCCTTTTTAGAGTCATTTGCGAGCAATGCTATTTCCATATTTGTACTCCTTATCAGATTTTTTTATTTGAGCCTTTTAAGGCGCTTGATATTGTGGAAAAGCGGGCGGTTTATGCCGACCGTTCTGTATGCGAGGTTTTCAAAAGCGTTCGTTACGTTGGTACTGAGTATTTCGTCAACCAACTTTCCCGCATCTCCCGCATAGATAAGCTCCGCATCGTACGGAACGACACCGATAAGCTTTACGGAGGTTTCGTCTATTACGGAAACGATCTCCTCCTTTGCGCGTTTGACGGATCTGCCGGGCAGCTTGTTTATTATAAGTCTTTCGCGGCGCACACCCTTGCTTTCAAGGAATACCGCCGTGCGTTCTGCCGCACGGATAGCGGCGCGCGAAGGAGCTACGATTATATAAGCGATATCCGCAACACTTGCGGCAAACATAAGCGGTTCGCCCACGCCGCCGGGCGTGTCTATGAAAACGTAATCGTAATTGCCGGATCTGACGTAAGTGTCAACGGCGCGCTTAAATGCGCTTTTATTCATATTATTGCTGAAGTTATACGGTGCGGCAATAAAATGAAGATTGGGTGTACGTTTGTCTTTGACGATAGCTTCTTCGGGAGAGATCCTTCCCAAAACAACATCGCCGATATCATAAACGGATTCGTCTGTAAGACCGAGGATTATATCAAGGCATCTGTTGCCGAAGTCGCAGTCTATAAGAAGCACTTTTTTTCCAAGCTCTGCAAGCGCCATTGCAAGATTTGCACAAACGGTGGATTTTCCGACGCCGCCTTTGCAGGACGTAAAAAGTATAACGTGTGTTCCGAGGGATGTTTCGGACAATGTATTCACCTCCCAGTAGTAAAACCAAAATTCCAATTTAAGGGTATCATATTTTTTGAAAAAAGTCAATATTTAAGTTGGAGATAGTGTTGTTTATCTGTCAATTTTGTCGAAAAAAGCAAAAAGTCGTTTTTTATATAGATGAAACGCATAAATAGAGAACGAACATCGGACGTGCGCTGCTTGCGTTTTATCAATCCAAGCCTGTTACAACGATCGTTTCGAGCGTTGCGAACGCTTCTTCAACAAGAGCGTCAACATCGAGCTTCTCTTCCTGTGCGACTACTTTATCAAGCTCGGGGCGCGTTTTGGGATGACGGGGAGTGAATACCGTGCAGCAATCCTCATAGGGGAGAATGGACGTTTCAAATGTATCTATTTCGCGCGCGATCTTGATGATATCTTCTTTATCGTTGCCGATGAGGGGACGGAAAACGGGTATCTCGGAGATGATGTCCGTTACAACGAGAGCCTGCATAGTCTGGCTTGCGACCTGACCGATGCTTTCGCCCGTGATAACGGCATCGCAGTAAAACTTCTTTGCGACCTTCATTGCGAGACGCATCATAAAGCGGCGCAGGATGAGTGTGAAGTAATCCTCCTCGATGGTATCGCGCATGACCTCCTGGATGTGTGTAAGGGAGATAACGTGGACGTTCATCTCTCCGGAGTAGGAGGCAACCTTGTTTGCAAGGTCAAGTACCTTTTCCTTTGCGCGCTCGCTCGTATAGGGAAAGCTTTCAAAATGAAGGGATTCTATCTTAACGCCGCGTTTTGCCATCTGATAGCCTGCAACGGGGCTGTCTATACCGCCGGAAAGAAGGAGAAGACCCTTGCCGTTGGAGCCCTGCGGCATACCTCCAATGGCACGTTCCTGACCTGCGCATATGTAAGCCGCATAGTCGCGTATCTCAACGCGTACGCAGACCTCGGGCGTGTGAACGTCAACTTTTTTTCTACCGTGGCACGCTTCGAGTATCGCGCCGCCGACGAGCTTGCATATTTCGGGGGATTCAAGAGGGAATTTCTTATCGGAGCGTTTTGCCTCCACCTTAAAGGTCTTGGCATCCTCTATATACGGCATAAATTCCGTACCGACTGCAAAGAGGATGGCGTCCATATCCTTGGGGACCTCAAGAGCCATCTGCACCGCGGAAACACCGAAGGTGTTTTTCGCTGCACGGTATGCAAAGTCCATATCGCAGGAGTCCTCAAGAGGCTCTATATATACCGTGCTCTGCGCGGAGTATATCTTGAATTTTCCGAAGTTACGGAGTCTTCTTTTAAGCTCTACTTTAAGGAGCTTTTCAAAGTAAGCGCGGTTCGCACCCTTGAGCGCGATCTCGCCGAATTTACAAAGAATTATTTTTTTCATAGCGTTCCTTTCAGGTGCGGCTTTTTTTCGACGAAAAATCAAAAAAAGGTTTGATTTGCGAAAAACTATTGGATTTATCGAATAAATGTGTTATTATATTTATAGCGTGGACATAAAGCCGCAGTATTATATTTTAATTATATCTTTTTAAGCAATCAAATTCAATGCTTTTTACAAAAATTTATTTATACGGAGTGTAAACTATGGAAAAGAACAAAAGAAAAGTATCTCTTAATATAGCAGGAAATAAAATTTCCCTTGTGACCGACGAAAGCCCCGAATACGTTGAAAAGCTCGGCGCGCTCGTTTCACAGAGAGTGAACACGCTTGCGCTTTCCGGAAGCGGCATTTCCAAAATGGATGCGGCTCTCGTTTATGCGCTCGATCTTCTTGATGAAAACTTCAAGCTGAAGATGGCTCTTGCCGAAGCAAAGAAAAATAATGGCTGACGTTAAGCTTCCCGAACTTCTTGCGCCTGCGGGCTCGCTGCGCTCTCTTGAGGCCGCTGTAGCGGCAGGTGCGGACGCGGTATATTTCGGCGCAAAAAGCTTTAACGCGCGTGCCGGCGCGGATAATTTTTCCGATGACGAGATAGTAAGCGCGATAAAGTACCTTAAAACGCTTGGCGTAAAATCGAATATAACAATGAACACCCAACTTTACGAGGGTGAACTTTTTGATGCCCTGCGCTCGGCAGAGCTTGTACTGAATGCCGGCGCTGATGCGATAATCACGGCGGACTTGGGACTTGCTTCTCTTATAAAACGCTATTTTCCCGAAGCACAGCTTCACGCAAGCACGCAGGTCTGCGGAGAAAATACGGAAAACGCAAAGATGCTTGAAAGTTTCGGCTTTTCCCGTATGGTCGCGGCAAGAGAGATAGACCTTCAAAGCCTTCGCAAGCTTTGCGAAGGCTCTCCTATCGAAACGGAGATATTCGTTCACGGCGCACTCTGCGTGAGTCATTCGGGAGCGTGCCTTATGAGCTCCGTTATCGGCGGAAGAAGCGGTAACAGGGGAGAGTGCGCTCAACCCTGCAGGCTTCCTTATAAATGCCGCGGCTGCGAATATCCGCTTTCGCTCAAAGATCTTGCGCTTGCTTCTCATATAGAGGATATCCTCCCGTTGGGAATAGCTTCGCTCAAGGTAGAGGGAAGACTTAAAAGCCCGGAGTACGTTTACGGTGTTATCTCCGTTTATCGAAGGCTCCTTGATGAGGGCAGAAATGCGGCGAAGGAGGAAATGGAATATCTTGCCTCGCTCTTCTCCCGTTCCGGATTTACGAACGGTTATTTTGAGGAGAAAATATCGCGTTCTATGCTCGGCGTGAGGACGGAAGAAAACAAATCTGCCTCCCGCGCGGCACAGGTGGATGTGAAATACGGCAAAAAGCTTCCCGTAAGGATGCACGCACGTCTTTTTTCGGGAGAGCCGATAAAGCTTTCGGGCACCGTTATGCGCGGAGAAGAAGCTTTTTCTGCCGAGGTGTCGGGGGCTGTAGCAGAGGAAGCGCGTACAAGCCCCGTGAGTGCTGACAGAGTAAGAGAAAATCTTTTGAAGCTCGGCACAACGGTATTTGAAGCCAAGGCATCGGACGTTACCGTTGATACAGGTGAAAATGTGATGATACCTATGTCTGCGGTAAATGCCGTGCGCCGAGAGCTTTGCGAAAAACTTACCTCTTTGCTGGATGGCAAAAAAGAAGAAAAACATCCTATTTATAATAAGGACAAATTTCCGTTTCTCCGTTCGGACAGAAAGAGCGCGTATTTTGTTTATGCTTCAAGTGTAACGCAAAAGGCTCTTGCATATTTTGACGATATATTCGTGCCGATGGACGAATACGTTTCGACTGATATTTCAAAGCAGAAAAACGTCGGTGTGGCAATACAGCCGGTTGCGTTCGACAAGGAGCTTGCGGCGGTGCGCGAAAAACTGAAAAAATGCGCTTCTCTCGGATGTAAAAAAGCACTTATTACAAATCTTTGGCAGGTCGATATGGCAAAAAGCCTTGGTGTGGAGCTTCACGGCGATATGCGTCTTAACGTGTGGAATCCGTATTCTGCTTCGGTCTATGAAAACCTCGGATTCAAATCCGTCATTATCTCTCCGGAGGTCTTTTCAAGCAAGGCTTCACGCCTTGGCGCGGGTATTGCAAGAGGTGTTATCGCTTACGGCAAAATTCCCGTTATGACGCTTGAAAAGTGCATAATAAGGGATATGAACGGAATTTCTCTGCCGCGTGAAAAATGTACGTTTTGCGACGGAAAGAAATTCTCTTATCTTAAAGACAGGACGGACACGGTATTCCCGATCGCACGCGAAGCGGGACACAGAAACGTTATTTTTAACAGCGTGCCGATATATATGCTCGATAAGGATAGCGCAGGGCTTTTCTCACACTTTGTTTTCACGGACGAGAAACCGAACGAGGTGGATACGGTAATTGAATGTGCGAAGAAAAAGAGCGCACCGCGCGGAAAATTCAAAAGGATATAATATTATTAAGGTAGATATATGATAGAGAAAATTATACTTGCCTCTTCCTCTCCCAGAAGAAAGGAGATCTTGCAGATGCTGAAGATCCCGTTTGAGGTGATCCCCTCCGATGCGGACGAGGATATTGAAACGGAGCTTGATGCAGGAGAATACGTTTGCTTTCTTTCGCACAGAAAGGGAGAGGATGTTGCAAATAAGCTTATCGCGCGCGGAGCTGACATTTCCAAAACGCTTATAATATCCTGTGATACTATAGTTTGTTATGACGGAATGGTTATAGGTAAGCCACTTGACGACGCGCACGCTCTTCTCACTCTTGGCGTTCTTTCGGAGTCTTGGCACAGTGTTTATTCCGGGCTTACTCTGCGATTGGGCACGAAGATATATACGGATTTTGCACGCACGGACGTTAAATTCCGAGAGATCTCCGAAAAAGAGATAAAACAGTACGTTGAAACGGGCGAGCCGAGAGGAAAAGCAGGCTCGTACGCTATACAGATGCTCGGCTCCTCCTTTGCGGAGCGAATAGAGGGAGATTTTTATAACATTGTCGGCTTCCCCGTGGCACTTTTCACAAGGATGCTGAAGGTGTATTTCGGTACGGATATTTTTGATATAGCGGAGCTTTGATATGACGGAAAAAGAAAAGAAAAAACGCGCTGCGGACGTTGTTGAGGCGCTGAAAGAAATTTATCCTTCGGCGCTTTGCGCGCTGGAGTATGAGGGCGACCCATGGCGGCTTCTCGTTATGGGACGTCTTTCCGCGCAGTGTACCGATGCGCGCGTCAACATAGTTTGCCGCGATCTTTTTGCGCGCTATCCCGACGTTTACGCTATGGCGGCGGCGGAATACGCGGATGTGGAAAAGCTTGTCTTTTCCTGCGGTGTGTATAAAGTAAAGGCGAAAAATCTCGTTGATTTTTCGCGAATGATAATAGAGGACTTCGGCGGGGAAGTGCCCGATAATATGGAAGATCTTTTGAAGCTTCCCGGAGTTGGGCGTAAGATAGCAAATCTCATCTTGGGCGATATATACCATAAGCCTGCGATAGTTGCGGATACGCACTGCATCCGCATTTCGGGCAGGCTCGGTCTTTGCGACAGCAAGGATCCGCACAAGGTAGAGATAGCGCTGAAAGCACTCATACCCGATGAAGAACAGTCTGATTTTTGCCACAGACTTGTTCTTTTCGGCAGAGAAACGTGCGCGGCACGTGCACCTCTTTGCGAAAGCTGCCCATTTAAAGATTTCAACTGTAAAAAATGACCGAGAAAGGGAGATATAAAATGATAACGGGACCTTTGGCGGACAGAATGCGCCCCGAAGATTTTGCGCACGTTTACGGTGAGCGAAAGCTGTTCGGCGAAAACGGCATTTTTGCCCGTATGATAGCATCGAAGCATATTCCTAATATGATATTTTTTGGCCCTTCGGGAACCGGGAAGACCACTTCCGCAAATATTCTTGCAAAGGCTTCCGGAAAAACGCTTTACAAGCTCAATGCCACAAGTGCGGGCATTTCCGATATTAAAGAGATAATTGCCGAAACGAATTCCTTTCTCGGAAGCGACGGGATATTGCTCTATCTTGACGAAATACAGTATTTTAACAAAAAACAGCAGCAATCTCTGCTGGAATTTATAGAGGATGGGCGCATAACGCTTATTGCCTCTACAACGGAAAACCCGTATTTTTACGTTTATCCCGCCATTATTTCGCGTTCTGCGGTATTTGAGTTCAAGCCGATAGACGTAAGCGAGCTTGAAAAAGCGGTATACGGCGCAAAAGAATATCTCGAAAAAGAAAACGGAAGAAAGATAGAGATAGAACCCTCTGCCGTGCGCTCTATAGCGCTTTCTGCGGCGGGAGACGCAAGACGCGCCATAAATCTTTTTGAAAACGTGGCAAATATTTCCGATGGCACGATAACGCTTGAGGATATAAAGGTATTCTTGCCCGAGGTTATGGGAATGACGGGCTTTGACAAGGCTGGAGACGGACATTACGATCTGCTTTCCGCGCTTCAAAAATCCATACGCGGTTCCGACCCCGATGCGGCGATATTCTACCTTGCGAAGCTTTTGGCGGGGGGCGATCTTATCTCCGCCTGCCGCAGACTTCAGGTCATCGCAAGCGAGGATATAGGGCTTGCTTATCCGCAGGGCACAATACTCACACGCGCCTGCGTGGAGAGTGCAAAGGAGCTGGGACTTCCCGAGGCGGCGGTGCCCCTTGCCCACGCAACAGTGGCACTTGCTACAGCGCCAAAATCCAACGCTTCCTATGCCGCTTATCACGCGGCGGCGGCGGACGTTGCCGCGGGCAAAGGAATGACCCCTCCCAGGTGCTTGCAAAACGTCCACTTCGATGGTATCAACAGCGAGGAAAAAGGGCAGAATTATAAATATCCCCACGATTATCCCAATCATTACGTAAAGCAACAATATTTACCGAGCGACCTTGCAGGTGCTTGCTACTACCGCTTCGGAGAGAACAAGAACGAGCAGGCGGCAAAGGCTTATTGGGAGCGCATAAAAGGCGTGCTTCCCGAAAATATGAAGAAATAATATCGCGGAGGATATATGAAAAAGGTATATATGTACACGGACGGGGCGTGTAAAGGAAACCCCGGCGCGGGCGGATATGCCTGCATCCTGGTTTACGGAGAGCGCGAAAAGGTGCTTTCCGGCGGAGAAGCGAATACCACGAACAACAGGATGGAGCTTTCTGCGGTGATAGCAGGACTTGAGGCACTCAAGGAACCGTGCGAGGTGGAGATAATTTCGGACTCCAAATACGTTGTTTCCGCAATAAATGAGGGATGGCTTCGCTCTTGGATAAAGAATAACTGGAAAAAGAGCGACAAAAAGCCGGTGCTCAACGTGGAGCTTTGGCAGAAATACCTCGAGGTCTCGGCAAAGCATACACTCAAATTTATTTGGGTGCGCGGCCACAACGGTCACGAATACAATGAACGCTGTGACGCGATAGCTGTTTCCGAAGCGGAAAAATTCATATAAATATATTTTTATTAGGAAGAGATATGAAAAATAACAAGGTACTTTTGGGAATGAGCGGCGGTATAGACAGTACGTACGCCGTTCTTAAACTTCGCTCTCTCGGTTATGAGGTGGAGGGTGCAATACTTAAAATGAGCGAGCATACGGATATTCCTGCGGCACAGCGTGCTGCCGATGCTTTGGGCGTGAAGCTTCACATTGTGGATTGCACGAAGGCGTTTTCTGAATGTGTTGTAGAAAATTTTGTTTCCGAATACTGCGCGGCAAGAACGCCTAATCCTTGCATAGTTTGCAATAGGGAAGTGAAATTCAAAAAGCTTTGCGAATGTGCAAAAAGCGTTGGATGCGATACCGTTTCGACGGGGCATTACGCACGAGTGCTTTTTAACGGGGAGAACGGCAGATATTATATTTCCCGCGGGCTTGACAGCAGAAAGGATCAAAGTTACGTTCTTTGGCGTCTTTCGCAGGAGGAACTTGAAATGCTCTTTTTCCCGCTTGCCGATGACGTGAAAACTGACGTAAAAGAAAGATCAAAGGAAATGGCGCTTCCTTCCGCAGAGGCGAAAGAAAGCCAGGAGATATGTTTTATTCCCTCCAATGACCACACCTCTTATATGGAAGAGCTTCTCGGAAAGAAGTTTGAGGAAGGCGATTTTGTAGATGCAAACGGTAAAGTTCTCGGAAAACATAAGGGCGTGCCGCGATACACCATAGGGCAGAGAAAAGGACTTGGCATTTCGCTCGGGAAGCACGCATTTGTCACGTCGATAGATCCTGCTTCCAATACCGTAACGCTTGGGGATGAGGAAGATCTTTTCAAAAACGAGCTGGATCTTTCCGATCTTGTTTTTCAAAAGCGCGTTATACCCGATGGACAGAGCGAAAGGCTCTTTGCCAAGATACGCTATGCGGCAAAACCGGTTATGTGTACGGTGACTGTGAACGCAGGCAAGGCACACGTTGTCCTTGATGAACCTGCAAGGGCTATAACTCCGGGACAATCCGCTGTTTTTTACGATGAAAACGACGTTGTCTTCGGCGGATTTATCGATTGAATATGCTGTTGTGAACTATAAAATGGGCAAAAATGGCGATTTTAATAAAACTAATTAAAAAACGGCGTTTCGATTAGAAAAATTAAAAAAACGCAACCGATGACAAAAGTTGAACAAAAATATTTGTTATATTCACTAAAAGTTCAAAAAAGCACCCTTTTTGTTGTGAAAATCAACAAAAAAGAAGGTGCTTTTTCGTTATTTTAGACACAAAAGATACAAAAAAGTTTTTTAAAACTAATTTTTAAAATCAAAAAAGATTTTCTTGACAAATGAAAAATCATATATTTATATCAAAAAAAGCCAAGAAATTGAATTGTATATATACAATAAATGTGCAAAATCACGTTTTTAAATATGAAAATTTTTTTAACACATTGTAAACACAGTAAAAACGGCAGGCGGAGAGAACGCACGCGCAATATATAATTAGGATAAAAAGGGCGGGAAATGCCACTTTTTTTGCTTGTCTGTTCGCTTGACTTTGAAGTTTTAGATATGATATTATATATGCATATAAATTTGCTTTTTGCGTTTGCGCTCTTCCCACCAAATGAGCGCGGCGCAGGTTTCGGAGGAAAGCATATGAAATTTTTAAAACTTAAGAAAGTCTTGGCAGGAACCCTTGCATTTGCGATGCTCGCAGGATGCGCTTTCGGCGCTAGCGCTGCGACCGTTTCTTCAAGCGGCTCTTCCTCGTCAAGCACATCAGTTACTGATGAAACACTTGACCAGCTTAATGACTTGACTTGGAGCGAATATTACGCCGAGTATGCCGGAATGCCCAAATATGCCGGCAAGGACGTTGTAATAAACGCTGCTGATTACACGGGCTTTGAATATCCCGACGGATATTCCGAGACTGACGCTGCCGTTCCGTTCAAGGTAATAGACAATCTTGACGGTAAGAAAGCGGTTCAGACACCCGATATCGGTAAAACAACGTGGACTGTGGAGGTCCCCGAATCCGGTCTTTATGCTATTGACATCAACTATTACCCCACGGAGGCTAAATCTGCCAACATTGAAAGAACGATCTTTATCAACGATGACGTTTTGTTCAGCGAAGTCAGAAACGTACTCTTGACAAAGATTTGGCAGGACGATTATCTCAAAAATGACGCGGGCGAAATTTATTTTGAAACGGACGAAAACGGAAACGAAAGCCGTCCTATCAAGATACAGACTCCCGAATGGCGTACATATACGGTAAGCGACCCTTCCGGTTACTACAACGGCGAATTCCTCTTCTACCTTGAAAAGGGTACGAACACGATCGCTCTTGAAGCGCAGAAAGAACCTATGGCTGTTGAATCCATCGTTCTCCGCGCTCCCAAAGATACTCTTACATATGAAGAGTACCTTGCACAGCACGAGGCTCTCGGCCACAAGGATGCTCCCGTGAACGAAAACACACGCATCTTCCTTGAAGCGGAAAAAGCTTCTGCTACTTCCGACAGCACTCTTTACCCCACAAATAACAAGACATCCCCCATCAACAGTCCCTCCAGCGCTAAGTGCACGCTCATCAATTCGATTGGTGGTTCGAACTGGGCTACACTCGGTCAGTGGATCGAATGGGAATTCGATGTTAAAGAAGCAGGCTTCTATACTATAAATGTAAGATATTCTCAGAATACCAACCAGGGTATTTTCGTTTCCCGCCGCATGAGAGTGGACGGAGAGATCCCCTTTGAAGAAGCCAACAATCTTCAGTTTATGTACGGTTCCGAATGGCAGATAATTGCTCTTACGGACGGTTCATATGATTTTAAGATCTACCTTGAAGAAGGCAAGCACACGTTCTCCCTTGAGGTTACTCTCGGTAACTTGGGCGATATCATCTCCCGCGTTCGTGCAGCACTTGCTTCCATCAACGAAGTTTACCTCAAGATCCTTCAGATCACAGGTCCTAATCCCGACAGCTACACGAACTACAAGTTCTACTCCCGTATCCCTGCGGAGATAGAGCAGATGGGCGTTCTTGCTCACGAGCTCTTCGCTATCTCCGAGGAATTCCAGAGAGTTTCCGGCGAGACCAGCTCGAATACGGCTACACTTGAAAACGTTGCGCGTATCCTCGAAAAGATGGCAAAAGACAGTGAAGGTCAGATCGCAAAGAACTTTGAAACACTTAAATCCAATATCGGTACTCTCGGTACTTGGATCAACAACGTTCAGAAACAGGCGCTTACTATCGACTACATCTTGATCCAGCCCGAAAACGGCGAACTCCCCAAGGCGGAAGCAAACTTCTTCCAGAATGCTTGGTATGAGATCCAGAGCTTCTTCTACAGCTTCTTTATCGACTATAACTCCTTCGGCTCCAAGGTTGAAGGCGAAGACATCGTTGAAGTTGAGGTTTGGACAGTAGTTTCCCGTGAATATACTCAGATCATCCGTAACCTTGTTGACGATGATTTCACAAAGAGCTACCCCAACATTTCCGTAAACCTTAAGCTCGTTGCCGGCGGTGCGCTCCTTCCTGCTTCTCTTGCAGGTGTTGGTCCCGACGTAATGATGGGCTCCGGCGAAAGCACGGTTATCAACTACGCGGTGCGCGGCGCGCTCCTTGATATGTCTGTTTACGAAGAATTCCCTGAGGTTTGCGCGAGATTCCTTCCCGAAACTCTCGTTCCTCTTACAGTTGCTCTCGGTTCTCCCGACGGCGAACTTGCAACATACGGTATTCCTCATACAATGGGCTTCAGCGTAATGTTCTACCGTACAGATATCTTTGCTGAAAACGGCTTTGCAGTTCCTAAGACTTGGGATGAATTCAGAGCTCTTATCCCGAAACTCCAGGGTAAGAACTATGACCTCGGTATGACGAGAAACGTTGATATGTTCGTTCTTCAGAACGGCGGTTCCATCTTCGCGGAAGACGGTGCGAAGATCAACTATGGCGACAATATTGCACTCGATGCGTTCACAACGATGTGCGAATTCTTTACACTCTACAGACTTCCCATTTCTTACGATGCTGCTAACCGTTTCAGAACGGGTGAAATGCCGCTTATCTTTGCGGATCTTACATCCTTCTACAACCAGTTCACAGCGTTCGCAACAGAACTTAAAGGTCTTTGGAGTTTCACAAACGTTCCCGGTACAGTTCAGGAAGACGGTTCTATCAACGATACTAACATCGTTACGGTTTCCTCTCTCATAATGATGAAGGACGCTAAAGAACGCGGCAGAGACGCTGCTGCCTTCAAGTTTATCGAATGGTGGACACGTTCCAACATCCAGAGCCAGTATGCAAAAGAACTTATTGCTTTTGTAGGTCCTTCCACAAAATACAATACAGCTAATATCGAAGCTTATGAGGAAATGGACTGGTCTGCAAAAGAAATCAGACTTATTAAAGAATGCGCAAGCAAGCTCGCAGGCGTTCCTGATATGCCCGGTGCTTACATTATAGGCCGTTATACAAACTTTGCATTCCTCGCTGCTTACAACGACAATGCATCTCCCAGCGATGAGCTTCTCGGATACGTTCCTCTTATCAACAAGGAATTTGAAAGAAAACGCGAAGAACTTTCCAAAGAATTCTTCATCCCCACAACTTACGATTGGTCCTGATCTTTCGGGACCTCTCCTGAGAGGGAATAATACGAACAAAACTATGTAAAGGAGAAAAACTACTATGTCTGAAAAAACAGCTTCGGCAGCAGTAAAAGAGAAAAAGCCTTTCGGCAAAAAACCTGTTGCCAGAAAAGACATGTCTAAAGTGCAGTGGGTATTGAAAGAAATGAAGCGCAACTATATTGCATACATAATGTGCGCACCGTTCTTCCTTATTTTCTTCACTTTCACGATCCTGCCCGTTATACTTTCGCTGTATTACAGCTTTACGATATTCAACCTTATCGAAACAGAACAGTGGGTTTGGTTTGACAACTACATTCGACTCTTCCTTGATGACGACATCTTCCTGATAGCTGTTCAGAACACGCTTATCTTTGCTGTTATCATCGGTCCCGTTTCCTATATGCTCTCCCTTTTCGTTGCGTGGTTCATCAACGAGCTTTCTCCCAGAATCCGCGCTGTTGTAACACTTATTTTCTATGCTCCTTCCATTTCCGGCGGTGCTACAACGATTTGGACAGTATTCTTCAGCGGTGACTCTTACGGTTACGCAAACTCCATTCTTATGCGAATGGGTCTTATAGAAACACCTATTCAGTTCTTCCAGAACGCAACGTACGTTATGCCTCTCTGTATAGTTATCGCGCTCTGGTCCAGCTTGGGTACATCCTTCCTTTCCTTCATCGGCGGTCTTCAGACTATCGATAAAGCGCAGTTCGAAGCTGCTGCTGTTGACGGTATCAAGAACCGTTGGCAGGAACTTTGGTATGTTACACTTCCGAACATGAAGCCTCAGCTTTTGTTCGGTGCTATCCTTGCTATCACAAGTGCATTCGGTTTCGGTGCTATCGTTGACGGTCTTGCCGGCAACCCCTCCGTTGACTACTGCGCTTGGACAATCGTACATCATCTTGGTGACTACGGCGGCGCTCGTTACGAGATCGGTTATTCTTCCGCTATCGCAACTATCCTCTTCGCTATGATGATCGGCTCCAATATGCTTGTAAAGAAACTCCTTGCAAAGGTGGGACAGTAATATGGGAAAAAAGTTACGTACAAGAAATCATAAAGTTATTCTCAACCGTTCTGCCGGCGGTGATATGGGTATCACTATATTCCTCGTTGTACTCGGTGCATTTATGTTCTTCCCGATGTACTACGCGGTAATTCAGGCTCTCAAGCCTCTTGATGAACTTTGGATGTATCCTCCGAAGTTCTATGTAGAGCACCCCACGTTCTCCAACTTCTCCCTTATGTTTAAGACATTGCAGACATCGTGGGTTCCGTTCTCAAGATATATCTTTAACACAGTATTTATTTCCGTTGCAGGTACTTTCGGTAACCTTGTATTCGGTTCTCTTGCCGCTTACGCGATCTCTAAGATCGTGTTCCCCGGCAGAAAAATGCTTGCTTCCGCAGTTCGACTCTCTCTTATGTTCCACGCAACTGTAACGGGCGTTGTAAACTTCCTTACAATGTCCAGACTCGGTTGGGTAGATACATATTGGGCTATTATCGTTCCCGCGTGGGGCGCAACACTCGGTATGTTCCTTATGCAGACGTTTATGGAATCCAGCATTCAGGTTTCCGTTCTTGAAGCTGCCCGTCTTGACGGTTCTTCGGAAATCAGAACATATTGGCAGATCGTAATGCCTGTTGTTAAGCCCGGTTGGATCACACTTATCATCTACTCTTTCAAAGATCTTTGGGCAACAGGTTCTTCCAACTATATCTACAGCGAACAGCTCAAAACATTCAACTATGCGGTTGGTCAGATCGTATCCGGCGGTATCGAACGTGCCGGTGTTGGTACGGCTTCTTCCGTTGTAATGATGCTCGTTCCTATTATCGTATTTATCATCGGTCAGAGTAACGTCATCGAAACGATGGCTTCGTCCGGTATGAAAGACTAATTAAAGGAGGGAAACGTTATTATGAAAAAAATGTCCAGAATACTTGTAGCGGTTCTTTGCCTTATGGTCCTTGTAGGCTGTATAAGCCCCGCATTTGCTGCAACGGCTCCTTTTACATCCTACACATACTCTATGGATGGCGAACCGATGCTCTCTCCCGACGCTTACGTTCCCGAAAGAATCATTTCCAACTATGATATCGGTATTTCGGAACTTAAAGCCGCAAAAGACCTTTTCTTCGACAACGAAGGCAATCTCTATATTTCCGATACAGGTAACAATAGAGTTATCGTTTGCGATGACAACTTCAAAGTTCAGTTTGAGATCGCAAACTTTACAAACGAACACGGTGTACCGGACTCTTTGAACTCCCCCCAGGGTTTGTTTGTAACAAACGAACTTATCTACGTGTGCGATACGAACAACTCCCGTATAGTTTGCTTCGATCACGCAGGTAACTTTGCAAAGATCATTTACGCTCCCAAAGCTGACGTAATGGGCGAAGATACTATCTTCCACCCCGTTGCACTTTCCGTTGATGCTTCCGGCGGTATGTATATCGTATCCGACCAGACATACTCCGGTATCTTCTCCCTTGCTGCAGACGGTTCTTTCTTGGGCTTTATCGGCGCACAGAAAGCAGACGTTCCGCTTGCAACAAGAATCCGCCGCCTTATTTTCCCCGATGTAACAGCTGAAGAATACGTAACAGCTACGTATAACAACTGTGCCATCGACGCTGACGGCTTCCTTTACGTAACAACTAATGATATCGACGACGAAACTCTTTCTTCCGCTATCAAATCCGGTAACAAAGAGTACGCACCCGTAAAACGCCTCAACAGTAAAGGCGACGATATCATGAAGAGAAACGGCTTCTTTATTCCTGCCGGTGAAATCGCTATTGACGGCGGTATGAACGCTTCCTCCTCTTCAACATCCGGTCCTTCCAGTATCATCGACGTAGCTCTCGGTGAAAACGGTATGTGGACTATCGTTGATAACAAGCGTTGCAGACTTTACACATACGATGGCGACGGCAACCTTCTCTTCGCTTTTGGTGACAAAGGCGCTCAGCTCGGTAACCTCAGCCAGCCCACAGCTATCGCATACCGCGGCAGCTCTCTCTACGTTCTCGACGCATCTCTTAACTCCATCACAGTTTTCAAGAGAAGCGTTTACGGCGACATTATTGCACAGGCTCTCAGACACACAGAAGACAGAGAATACGATAAAGCTCTTGCAGACTGGGAAGAGATCCGTAAAGCTAACAACAACTTCGACTCCGCTTACATCGGTATCGGTACAAACCTTTACCGCCAGGGTGAAGATGTTGAAGGCGCATACGAAGAATCCCTTATGTACTTTGAATCTGCGGGTGACGTTACAAGCTACTCCACATCTTTCAAAGCTATCAGAAAAGCTTGGGTTGAAAAATACGTATTCGTTGTAATCATCGTAATCGTTGTTCTTTGCGTTGTTCTTTCCAAGTTCCTCAAGTACGTTGGCAAGAAGAACAAAGAAGGCATTACAAAACTCGGCAAGAGAACACTTTGGGAAGAATTCCTTTACGGCTTCTACCTCATTATGCATCCGTTCGATGCTTATTGGGATCTTAAACACGAAAAGAGAGGCTCTGTAAAAGGTGCGCTCCTTATCGACGCTCTCGTAGTTGTATCTTATATCTACTACACAGTCGGCAGATCCTACATCTTCAATCCTTCCAAGGGTCACGTAAACATCATTTTCTCCGTTCTTACGGTTGCTGCTCCCCTTATGCTTTGGTGCGTTGCTAACTGGTGTCTTACAACACTCTTCGACGGTGAAGGTAACTTCAAGGATATTTTCGTAGCTTCTTCCTACGCATTGTTCCCGCTCTTTATCTTCATTATCCCCGTTACACTTTGCACAAACATTGCATCTCTCGATGAAGCAAAGATCATTTCTCTCGTACTCACCATCTCCTTTGTATGGCTCGGTATGCTCTTGTTCTTTGGTATGGCTACAACACACGGCTATTCAATGGGCAAAAATATTCTTATCACAGCTGCGACGCTTCTTGGTATGATGTTTATTATGTTTATCATTATGTTGTTTACAAACCTCATTCAGCAGATGGTAAGCTTCATTACGGATATCGTTACCGAAGTTTCGTTGCGCGGTTAATAGCAGGGAGGATAAATAATGAAAAAATTTAGAATATTGTCTGTCATCTTGGCGATGGCGATATTAGTTGCTGCTTTTTCGCTCCCTGTTGGTGCGGTTTCCATTGACTCTTATACTTCCACCTCGTACACCGAGGCGGAAGCTAAAGTCGAAACAATGACTTCCGTATATAAGAGCGAAGAATACGGCTATGAAATGTTCATTGATTCGCTTTCCGGCGAATTCGCCATCAAAGATCTTGACACAGGAAAATATACTTTTTCCAACCCCTATGATGTAGCTGTTAACAGCTCCATTACAGATATCAAAAAGCAGGCTTTGCTTTCTCAGATCTTGATCAAATATACCGATACGGTTACAGCCGCTACGAGCTACTTGGGAAGCTTTACTTCCGCAGCGCTCCTCGGCGATCAGATCGAAGTTAAAAGAATTGCAGACGGTATCCGCGTTGAATACGCTATCGGTACTGTTGAATCCAAACGTCTTGTTCCCCGTATGATCGAAAAGGGAAGATTTGAAACTCTCATCTACAAAAAGCTCGAAAGCCTTCTCGACAGCAAAGCAGTTACTTTGACTGACGAAGAAAGATTCGTAATTGAAAATATCTACAAATCCTCCTATACACTCGTTGACCTTTCCAAGGAAACGATCGAAAATACGATCCAGACGCTCAAGAACGCTTACCCCGTTCTCCAGACAAACCCTGAACTTAAATTCTACGTTATCAAGGACAACTCTGAAAAGACTCTCAAGAGAATTGAAGATCTTATCAGAAACTACTGCCCTGAATATACATTCGATGAACTCGAATATGACCACGAATTGACAGGTTACGAAGGAACAGAAAAAGAACCCCCGCTTTTCCGCCTTGCTGTTGAATATACGTTCGACGAAAACGGCTTCAGCGCAACTGTTCCCGCAAAGAGTATCAGATACAATGAAACAAACTATACTCTTGACTCCATTACGATCCTTCCTTACTTCGGCTGCAGCACAGTAAAAGAAGTTGCCGGCAAAAAGACAACAGGCGGTTACCTCTTCCTTCCCGACGGTAGCGGTACTATCCTTGAGTACTACAACGCTGACGGCTCTATAAAGACAGGTGCACAGAACATCTCCGTTTACGGCATCGACTATGCTTACGAAGATCTTACAGCAGCTAACAATACAGCAAACTCTCAGGTTTGCCGTATCCCCGTATTTGGTCTTACAGACTATTACACGATCACAAAAGAAGTTGTAAGAAGCGGCAGACCTAATATGATCACTTCCTCTTCCGACCGCACAGGTTACGTTGCGATCATTGAAGAAGGCGAATCTCTTGCTACTATCACAGCTTCTCTTGGTACAATGCTTTGGACCAACCTTGCTATCGGTGAATGCGAATACAACACGGTTTACGCATCCTTCTCTATGCAGCAGACGGATAAAGTATCCCTCGGTTCTTCCTTGGGCGGCGGCTCCGGTATTTCCAAGAGCATCGATACAAGATACACAGGTAACTACACTATCCGTTACATCCTCCTCGGAGATTCCGAAGATGCAGCAGAAGAACCCACATACGTTGGTATGGCTTCCGCTTACCGTAACTACCTTATCAGCACGGGCGCTATCGCAAAATTCTCCGCAGAAGAACTCAAATCCCAGCTTCCTCTCTACATCCAGACACTTGGCTCTATGAGAGTTGAAGACACATTCCTTACATTCCCCGTAACTGTTACAAAGGCTCTTACATCCTTTGATGATATCAAAGCGATGACATCTACGCTTGGCGATTCCGGTGTTGACAATATCAAGTATATCCTCACAGGCTATGCTAACGGTACTGCTTCTTATTCCGAGTATCCCACGTACGTTAAGTTCAACAGCAAGGTTGGCGGCAACAAGGGATACAAAGACCTTATTGATTTTGCTATCGATGAAGGCATCGAGATCCTTCCCAACTTTGACTTTGTAAACGTAAGAAGAGCAGGCTCCGGCTTCAAATATAAGAAGCACGCTGCCCTCACAATGACAGATCGTTATGCTACAAAACGTGACTATGACTCCGTATCCCAGGCTATTGAAAGCTTTGGTAGAGTTAACATCGTTTCCACAGGCGCATACGATTACATCTACACAAAATTTGCTAAATCCTTTGATAAGCTCTTCAAAGACTTCGACGGATATAATGGCGCACTTGCCGCTTTGACGCTTGGCACAGACCTTAACTCCGACTTTGACGCTGAAGATCCTATCACACGTGAAGACTCCAAGAATAATACTGTAGATTTTATCGACGCACTTTACCAGAATTACGATGCGATATTGGTTGAAGGCGGTAATGCTTACACAATTCCTTACGTAACAGACATCGTTTCTGTTCCGCTCGATAACAGTAACTACGCTATCTCCACAGCAGCCGTTCCCTTTATGGGTATCGTGCTCCACGGTTGCATCGATTACTCCGGTTCTCCTCTCAATATGGCGGGCGACGTTATGTACGAAGTATTGAAGTCCATCGAAAACGGTGCTTCTCCTTACTTCTTGCTCGCATACAAGAACGTTGAAGAGCTCAAGAACGTAGGCGGTAAATTGAGCGACTACTATTCCGTAAACTTTGAAACTTGGGAAAGCGACGTTGTAAAATATTACAATATCCTCAACAAGGCTATCGGCGATCTTCAGGATGCGGTTATCACAGAGCACTCTGTTGTTACAGCATTCAAGACAAATACAAAAGCTGAAACAGGCAACGAATCCGACGAAGCGAATATGCTCTTCGCGGAACTCAGAACTGCTAAAGAGCTTGTTGAAACAACTTCCAAGGCTTACTATGCAGCAGTTGAAGAAACAGATAAGATCGTAAGCGATCAGAAAAATGCGGATCTTGCTCTTACGGCAGAAAACGCAGCAAAGGCTGCTTACCTCAACGCTCAGACAAGACTTGATCTTGTTCAGGACCTTATTAAGAGAAATGCTGTTGCTAACGTTGTTTCCGTAACATATGCAGCGGAAAACGGCAAGACAAAGACCTTCTATATCAACTACAACAACTATGCTGTAGCTATTGAAGATCCCAACGGTAACGCTTATACTCTTACAGGTATGTCTTTTGTTGAAAAAGCAAAACTTGAAGGTATAGCAAACAAGATATCTGTTCGTGAAGACGTTACAGCTTTCGTTCCCGCAACAACAGCTCTTGCTGAATTTGCTTCTGCAAACGAAAATCTTGAAAAGGCAGTTGCTTCCGGCAATGCAAACTCTATCAAGCGTGCTCAGGAAGCTATGCAGCTTGTTCTCGGTGATATCAGAACAACAACTACAAACGTTGCTAAGATCACAGATAACAACGGCGATATCGTTTACATCAACTATGAAACAAGCGCGGTTATCATCAAGATAAGCGATACTGAATATCAGCTTATCTCCGCACAAAGCTATCTTATGAATGATTGAAAGGAGGAGTAACTTATTATGAATAACACAGCAGTTAAACAAGAAAAAAGCGCGCCCAAGCGTGCACATAAAGGTGCTTCTCTTAACGCCAGAAAGGCGAGAATGGGTTGGATATTCGTTCTTCCTTTCGTTATAGGTTTGCTCCTTGTTTATCTTCCCGTAATGTTTGAATCCCTCAGTTATAGTTTTGCTAACTATAACAAGGTTGCAGCTATTCAGGGCGGCGGTTACACGCTGACCTGGGTAGGCTTCGACAACTACAAAGAAGTTTTCTCTATGACGGTTGACGCAAGCTCCGGTGAAACATTTATCGAAATGCTTTTCAAGAGCCTTGGCAGCCAGGCGATAGATATCATCGCAATATTGATGCTCTCTTTGTTCATCGCGGTTCTTCTTAATACAAAAATGGTTGGACGCGCAGCGTTCCGTGCTATCTTCTTCATTCCCGTTGTTGTTGGTGCAGGTATTATTACAAGAATTGATGCTACATCCGCTGAAATTCTTGCAACAGCTTCCGGTGTTCTTGAAGGTATCGACCAGGGCGCAGTTGAAGGCGGCGGCTTTGGAAGCATAGCAAGCGCTATGGATATGGGCGCGATGTTTGAAAATCTCGGTATTGGCGGCGGCCTTGTAGGCATTGTTTCCGACCTTGTTACTAATATTTTCAATATCGTAAACCGTTCCGGCGTACAGATGCTTATATTCCTTGCAGGTCTTCAGTCTATTTCTCCTTCCGTTTATGAATCTTGCGAAGTTGAAGGCGCATCTGCTTGGGAAATCTTCTGGAAGATCACACTTCCTATGCTCAGCCCTATGATTTTGACAAACGCCATTTACACCGTTATCGATGCGTTTACGTCCGAAAGCAACGTAGTAATGATCAATATTTTGGGTGAAGAGCTTACATTGTCTCCTGATCCTATCCAGTCTGCTAAAGCCTGGTTGTACTTCGCTGTAGTTGCACTTGCGTTGATCCTTGTATCTGCTATCTGCTCCTCGTTCGTGTTCTACCAGCGTCGTAACGATGATTGAGAAGGAGGGAAAAATAATCTATGAATAATCAAGCTAAAATAACAAAAGAGTCTAAAAACAAAATCAGAGCTGATTTTGATAGAGCTCCGCTTTCCGAAAGATTGAAAGCTAAGTATTTGAACACATATTTCTATAAAAAGATTCTTATGTCTTTGTTCAAATTCCTTCTTCTTCTCGGTATTTCCTACGTAATTCTTTATCCGTTTATCTCTAAAATTTTGCAGTCTTTCTTCAGCCCCTTGGATATGGTACAGACCGACGTACAGCTCGTTCCCAAATATCCGACGGTTCAGACTTACAGCCTCCTTGTTACCGAAAACGGCTACTTTACAGCGCTTCTTAACACGGCGATAATCTCCCTTGTGTGTGCGCTTATCCAGACTTTTGTCTGCGCGTTTATCGGTTACGGCTTTGCTAAGTTTAAATTCAAAGGCAGCAAATTCCTCTTCGTGTTCGTAATCGCTACACTCTTGGTTCCTCCGAAGATCCTTGCATCTTCTCTTGTTCAGCGTTTCGTTCACTTTGACATTTTCGGTTTGTTTGAAGCGACAGGCTTCTACGAAGCTTTGGGATTGCAGTCAGGTATTCACGGTACGTACATCCCGTTCTTGCTCCTTTCCGTTACAGGTCTTGCATTTAAGAACGGCTTGTTTATCTACCTTATGAGACAGTTCTATCGCGGTATTCCCGATGAACTTGAAGAAGCTTCTTATGTTGACGGTTACGGTGTTTTCAAAACATTCTTCCGCATCATTCTCCCTTGCTCCGTTCCTATGCTTATCACAATTTTCGTTCTTTCCTTCTCTTGGCAGTGGACAGATATTTTCTATACAAATATCTTCCTTCCCAACTCCGACAAGGTTCTTCTTACAAGCAATGCGTTCTGGTCCACAATGCCCACAACACTTAAAGCTATCAGCGAAGAGATCCTTATCGGTAACGATACGGCACAGGCTTCCTTTGCAGCTATCGTAATGAATACAGCAGGTATGCTCGTTGTAGCTCCTCTTATCATTCTCTACCTCTTCTGCCAGAGATACCTTATCCAGGGTATCGCTCACTCCGGTTTCGGTGGTGTATAATACCTCAGGTAATTTATCACAAGAACATAAAAAAGCGCCCGTATGGGCGCTTTTTTTATAAAATAGGAAAGTGCGCGTGGAACGTGCGCAATTTTGCTTGCTCAAACAAAGTTTTCCTTATACAAAAACGCCCTTAAAAGGGCGTTTTTAGCCCGAAAAGTCAACTTTGTTCTGCAATATAAAATTTGTGAGCCTTGTATTTATATAAAAGATGTGAAATGGCTTAAAATAAGGCGCGCTGTGCGCATTATTTGCGAAGTTCGTGTGTAAACCTTGATGAATGAGAAATGTCGCTGTAACACGCTGTTTTAATTCGAAAAAAATGCAAACTAAAAGCCGAGTGCATATGCACTCGGCTTTTTGAACCTAATGAATTATTAGAAAATATCGTCAAAGCTTGCTCTCTTGCGTTTGGGTTTGAAGTCAACCTTCAAAACAAACTTGAGGATGCAGAAAGCAACAACAAGAAGAACGATAACAGCGGCTACGATGATAAATACGAGCCAGAATGTGGGGAATTTAGCGGAGAGAAGGGAAACTGTGCCTTCGTGAACACCGGGTTCAACGCTGAAGTCAGCATCTCTTACTTTCATTTCGTAAGTTGTTGCAAGACCGTTAGCGGCTTTTATCTTGAGGTTTGTTGTAACACCGGGAACGGAGAAGTCGTAGTTTACGATGAGGTCGGGGTCATCATTGTTGATAACGGCAGTAACGCCATCATCGTAAACGTAAGAAACGTTCATTGTGGAGGTATCCAAAGTGGAGTCAACAGTAACAAACTTCAAAGCAGGGCCTTTTGTAACCTTGATGCCTACGGGAGTCTGAACAGTGATCGGAACCTTTGCGGCAAGGTCGATATTGTAAGCTGTGTTTACAAGTGTAGCATAAGCTGTTGTTTTACCGCCAGGGATAGCTGTATCACATTCAACTGCGAAATAATCCTGAAGACCGGACAAGTCGAGAGGAACTTCGGATTCGTCTGTAAATATGCAAGTTACGTCAAACTGGGATAAATCGAGTGCTGTGCCGTAGTAAACCTTATCTGCAAGAAGTACTACCTTAAGCTTTTCGATGTCTATAACTTTTATGTTGAAGCTTGTTTTTGAGCCATAGAAGTTAATATTTATAATATAGTCGCCGGCAGAGGGGAAATCTGTATTTTCAAGCTTGAAATCTCTGAGTTCTTTTATCTGCGTTGTATCATCCGCATAATTAACCTTGATAGTCAAGCCTTCGGGTTTAAATCCGTTTTGGAGAATTTCAATTCTGTTAAAGATCTTTTCATTGGGAAGGGAGTCAACTTCAATGCTGTCAACACCGACAACCTTTACGTCATAGGAGAATTCGTGTTCGCCGTATTTGAGCGTTACCTGAGTCTTTTCGGAGGGTTCGTCGAAGTTGTATGTAGCGGCAGCTTTATCAACGTATTCTGTTGTGCCGTCTTTATAATCGATCTTGCCCTGGAAGCCTGTGAGGTCGAGAGTTTCACCGATGTAGTAAGTTGTCTTTTCGGGGAGAGTTACGGGCTCGAAGGAAACTGCATTGCCTTCTTTGATCTGGAGGTCGGACTGGTAATTTGTAACGTAGTCATAAGAACCGATTACGATATAGTCGATATCCATAGAAGCGCCTTCGTAACCTTCATATGCACTACCGTAGCCATTATAGCCGAAGGGGAAGATACAGAAGTCTTTGATCTGAGCGCCCCAGAAAGCACCGTCTCTTGTGGAAGCTGTGTTTGTGTCAATGTTAAGGTTTCTGATGTTGATGACCATCTCGTACCAGCCTGTCATATTGGGGGCGATATCGAGAGTGGAAACGGCACGAGTCCAACCGGAAAGACCGTTACGCTGCCAAGCGAAAGATATCTTTGTGGAAGCACTTGTGTTTCTGATACGGATCTTGATGTATTCCGCAGCGCCTGCGCTTTCAAGACCGATGTTGATGTTGTGACGGAATTCACCAAGTTTGAACGCCATACCGCAGGACTCGGAAGAATTGGAAACGAGGTGGAGAACTTCGTTATCATCTGTAAGAGACCAATCAAGACGGTCAAGGTATGTGTCGTACTCATCGCTTATAACGGCAGATGTGGGTTTGCTGTTTTCAGTGGGGTTGAGTACGGGGTACTTGCCGTTTTCATCCGGTGTAGCCCAATACATATTGTCATCCGCGAAATCGAGGAAGTCAATACAAGGGATGGTGCTCTGGTCATAAGTGATTGTGAGTGCATACGCTGAAACGGACAGCGTGAGCATAAGGAGGAGTGCTAAAAAAATTGAAGCAATTTTTTTCATAAGAGTTATCCTTTCGCTTTTGGAGTATAATGTGAAACATATCGCAAAGATATGTCTTTAACCTATTATTTATTGTATCATATAAACAATAACAATGTCAAGTAAATAAGTAGAATTAGAACAATTTATCTAACATTTCTACGCGGCGTTCGTGTCTTCCGCCGTCAAATTCCGTGGAAAGAAAGACGTTCGTAAGTTCAAGCGCTCTTTCAAAGGAGATCATACGCGCACCAAGGCAAAGAACGTTGGAATTATTGTGATGTCTGGTCATAGCTGTGGATTCGGGTTCGTTGCAAAGAGCAGCGCGGATACCGCGGTGTTTGTTTGCTGCGATACTCATACCGATGCCTGTTCCGCAAACGAGAATGCCGAAGCTGCAGTCGTTTGAACGAACGAGCTCGCATACCTTGCTTGCATATTCGGGGTAGTCAACGGATTCGGGGCCGTTTGTTCCGCAGTCCACACATTCATATCCGTTTTCAATAAGGTAAGCGATGAGCTTATCTTTGTATTCGTATCCTGCGTGGTCTGCGCCGAGAGCGATTTTAAGTTTCATTTTACTGTTTCCTTTCTTTTTCTTTCTTCTTCGCGTTCTGCTTGAGAGGCGCGTAAATATTTCGGGGAGAGTGCAAGATCCGTGAAGGAGCTTTTATCCTCCGAGAGTTCATATTTATAAAGTGCGGATGCGGCAACGCTTGCTGCGTTCTGCAATATCAGCAGGGCAGGAGTTGTGCGCTTTAGGGGAATTTCGAGCTTGCTTGCAATGGCATAGCCGTCGCCGAAGAAATATACGGGCTTTTCGTAAGCGCAAAGCTCACGGCAAAGTTCTTCCGCAGAGAGAAGTCTATCCTCACAAAGGCGCGTCATAACTCCGTCCCGATATTCAAAAACAGCGTTGTAAAGCTGATTTCTGCGTGCATCCATAACGGGAACGGCAAGAAAATTCCCTGAAAGCCCTGCGGCGTTTCGCGCAAGAGCATCCAGCGTGGATGTTCCGACGCATATCTTGTTTTTGCCGAAAGCAAGGCCCTTTATTGCCGAAACGCCGATGCGAACGCCCGTGAAAGACCCCGGACCTTCGGAAACGGCAAACATATCGACGTCATCGATACTGCATTTTGCGTTTTTGAGAACTGCTTCCGCCATAGGGAGAAGAGTTTCGCTGTGAGTAAGACCTGTTTTTTGCGTATATACGGCGATGGGCGTCGTTCCGTCGCAAAGCGCAACGCTTGCGCTTACCGCCGTTGAATCAAGTGCGAGTATTTTCATGTGCCACACCTCTCAATGGTTATTTTACGAAGATCGAGATCTTCGGGGAGCTTTTCTATCGTTACGGTAAAATGAACTTCCGGGAGGAAATCCTCTATTTTTTCGCTCCATTCCGCGGCGCATATCCCGTTTTCGATATAGTCGAAATATCCCGTGGAAACAAGGGAATCCTCGTCATCTATTCGGTACATATCGAAGTGGTAGAAAGGAACGGTGCCGCGATATTCGTTTACTATCTGATACGTGGGGCTTTGCACACGCGCTTTGGGGGAGAGGTGCTTTGCCATACCGCGGATAAACGCGGTCTTTCCGACGCCGAGGTCGCCGCGCATGGCAACGAAATCTCCGCGCGAAAGAGTTTTTGCAAACTCTTTTCCGGCAAGCTCCGTTTCTTCGGTGTTATGTGTTAAAATTATTTCTTTCATAGGCTCATTTCGTTTTGCGCGAAAGGGAAGATATACCCTGTGCAAGCGCATTTACAAGGTTGTGGATGTCTTCTTCTGTGTTCTGGACACCAAGGCTTACGCGGATGGTGGAGTCCACCTCTTTTTCGGTCATACCGTAAGAGAGCAGAACGTGGCTCTTATGCCCCGTGTTGGAGGCGCAGGCAGAGCCGCTTGAAACAAATACTCCTTTTCGGGAAAGGAAGTGGAGCATAGTTTCGCTTCGTATATCGGGAAGCGTAAGGCTTATTATATGCGGGACATATTTGCCTACCGGCGTGTTTACCCGTACGTCGGGAAGCTCTTTTGAAATAAGCTGTTCCAAAAGAGCGCGAAGCTCCTTGAATCTTACAAGGGAAGCGGAGAGGTTTTTGTATTCAAATTCCGCCGCTGCGCCAAATCCCGCAATGCCGGCGGTATTTTCCGTGCCGCTTCGCATACCGCTTTCCTGACCGCCGCCGTGGATAACGGGAACAAGGCTTTTTGTCGTTATAACTTTTTCGCGGATAAAGAGTGCTCCGACCCCTTTGGGACCGCCGATCTTGTGTGAGCTTACGGAAATAAGGTCTGCCGGAACAGAGGCAAGCGGCTCCGGTATTTTCAAAAAGCCCTGAACTGCATCGCAATGTATAAGAACGTCGGGATTTTTAGCTTTCGCAAGGGATGCTATGGAGGCTATATCGTTTACCGCGCCGGTTTCGTTGTTGACGAGCATCGCGGAAACGAGTATCGTGTCGGATGAAAGCTCCGCACGGTATTTTTCCATATCCCAAACTCCGCGCGGGCAGGGTATAAAAGCAACCTTGAACCCGATGGCGGAAAGGTATTTTGCCGTTTCGATAACGGAGGGGTGCTCCGTTTCGCCAACTATTATCTTTCCTCCCCTGCGGCGTTCCTTGGCTGTTGCCGCGCCGATGAGCGCGAGGTTGTTTGCTTCCGTGCCGGAGGCTGTAAAAATGAGCATTTGAGGTTTGGTTTTGCCGTATTTTTTAGCCCCGAAAGCGTTAAAAAGCTTTTCTCGTGCGTCGTTTACGATTTTTTCGGCTTCCATTCCCATTAGATGCAGCGAGGACGGATTGCCGAACGTGCCTTCGAGCACGGTTTTCATTTTTTCGTATGCCGCGGGGCATACGGGAGTAGTTGCGCTGTTGTCAAGATAAGAGAAATTCATTTTTTCCTCGGTAATTAAGCAATAAATTCATTGATGATATCGGAAACTTCTTCAAGGTGGGAATCGTAAAGCTCCGTGCGTGCCGTGTAAGTGAATATATAGATGTTGCCCTTGTGCCACGCGAATATCTGCATAAGCTTATACGTTTCAACAACGTCGGGTGTTGTTGCGTTGTCGGACACGATGGTGTAAACGTATTTGAGCACAGGCTCGCCGTTTTCACCGATAGTTCCGAAATACTGATTGTCGGAGTACATCTCGCGGTCGGAAACTTCTTTGAACGTAGTTGTCACCGTAGTAAAATAATTATCGCAATATTCCTGAAGAGAGCTTGCCGTGCCGTCCCAATCGAATATCATAAGGGATACGTTGCTCTTGTCGGAAGCATAAGCCGCAGAAACACCGCTTTCTTCCTGAACGTCAACGCTCCAATCCTCGGGAACGAAGAAGGAGTAAGTGTTTTTTTCATTTTCGACAAGCTGCATACCTTCGGGGATGCCGAGGTCGTCTGCACCGCAGGAGGTAAGTGTGAATATAAATGTCATAATAGCAATAAAGAGTGCCGTTAATTTTTTCATTGTTTTAAAAGATCCTTTGCATAATTTTATATTTATATATAATATATTATAAATCTAACACAGCCTAAAGTCAACCGCAAAAAAGCATATAAATATTAAAAAACTCAAACGAACAACAACCCCGCCGAAAAAACGGCGGGGTGAGCAATTCTATATAATTTCTTATGTTAAATTACTGCTGGTCCTGTTTCATTGCTGCGTAGCATTCGCTGCAATATACAGGTCTGTCGTTGCTGGGCTGGAAGGGAACTTTAGCTTCCTTGCCGCACTTTGCGCAAGTAGTTGTGAAAAGCTGTCTTGCGGGACGTGTTGCATTCTTTCTTGCGTCACGGCAGCTCTTGCATCTCTGGGGCTCGTTCTGGAAACCTCTTTCTGCGTAGAATTCCTGTTCACCTGCTGTAAATACGAATTCAGCTCCGCAATCCTTGCAAACTAATGTTTTGTCCTGATACATTTTGTCTTACCTCACTTTGGGATAGTATAAATTAAATTTGCCCGAAGACAGACTTCAACTGTCATCTTTGTGGTAACAACGCTTTTCGTTAAGCTATTTGGGCATATAAAAGCAAAAACACAGAATACATACGCAAAATGCGCATCAAAAAATAATAAAAACAATATATAAAAACGAAGCTACAGGAGCTTGCGCAACTTTGCTTTGATTCTGCCGATAGCGTTATCAACCGATTTCTTGGGACGCGAAAGTACACAGGCGATGTCTTGATAAGAAAGATCTTCAAGATAAAGACGAAATACCGAACGTTCGAAGTCTGTGAGAGAAGAATCTATCTTTTCGTTCAATTCTCCAAGAGATTCTTCGCTGATCACAAGCTGTTCGGGTGTGCCGCTTCCGGGGACGTCACAATAAAAATCATACGGTATGTCGTCGGCATCACTTTTTTGGCTGCTGCTGCGAATATATGAAATTATTCTGTTTTGAATACAGATCTTGGCATAGAGTCCGAAAGAAACGCCTTTTGTGTTATCGTAAGCGAGCGCCGCTTTATAAAGAGCGAGTGCCGCTTCCTGGAAAAGGTCATCGTGCTCGGATTCTGAAATGCCGTACGCTTTCATACATTTTGCAACTGCGCTTTGCATAAGAGGGAAGTAGAGTGAATAGACGGAGTCGAAGGAAAGAGGCTTTCCGCTTTTAACGTCGCATATTAAATTATCAATGTTTTTAATATCGTTGTTCAAAATAATGACTTCCCGCAAAGAGCAAACTTTTTAAAATGTATGATATGTTAAGTGTTCGTAACTATATTATAAACTTCAAAAACTTTTGTGTCAAGGGAATTTTGCAATAAATCTGTTAGATTTGATAGATTTTTTCACCAATTTTCACAAAAAAACCATTAAGTACCCCAATATTTTTGTTTTTTTGACAAAAGATACGGATGGGTTGGGCGAGGTTACGGTTTTATTTGCTCACATTTGAAAAAAGCAAAAAGAAGCTTATTTAAAAAATGTAAAAAAGTTCTGAAAAAAATTTAAAAAATCTATTGACAAAAGTCGAATGATTTGATATACTAACAACCGTCAACGGCGCAGAGCCCACGACACAACAGAATAAAACATAGCGGCATCGCCAAGCGGTAAGGCAACGGACTCTGACTCCGTCATTACCTAGGTTCGAATCCTAGTGCCGCTGCCAGAAAAAAGCACATCTGTTTACAGATGTGCTTTTTTCAGTTATATTCGCCCGCGGCGAGTTCTATGCACAAGTGCGTGATATGTCCTTCGGACGTGTTATGCGCTTCGCGCGTTAAGAGTTCAAAGGCGAATATAATATCACTGTGAGCATAATTTGCGAAGCAAATAGGCGAACAATATCACTTTTGCGAATCAAAAATATCACGCTGAGCGTGAGCGAAGCATATCACTATAACTCTTTACAACTTACAACTTCTATGCTATAATAAACCCAACAAATAATTTTCAAAAACTTTTCTTGCATTTCCGTCCCTTTTCGGTATAATGTGTTTACCACCCTAAGGAAGCATGAAAATGCCATATCTAAAACCATACTATCAAGTAAAACTAACTCTACTCAAATGCAAGCTATACTTTCTTGAAAATCCTCCTCAAACCGAGGACGAGCAATACGCTTACGATATTATCCAAAAAGCGTATGAAATTAACGAGAAAAAGATAGAATTGCTTGATTTTGATAAGAACAAAAAGTTGTTAGAGGATTATTTTAGGTGGCTTGATAGCAGAAGAAAATGATAATGAAAGGCGGTGCAATAATGAAATTGTTCAACAAAATAATAGCTACTGTGTTAATCGTTTTGATTTTAATACTATCATTGTCGTCTTGTTCAAAAGAGGCAACCAACAGTTTTTTAAATGAAATAACCCTTGGGGTCTGGGACAGGATTCTT
>SVRQ01000002.1 GCA_015064725.1 Oscillospiraceae bacterium
AATTAAACCCATTTTCAGATGGTCTATTGAAAGATAGGGGTATTTATATTTTTCAAGCAGTTTTTGAGCAAGGGCGGTTTTGCCTGTATGCGATGCTCCGGTAATTAAAATAATCATTATCTCACCTGCAAATTCTTATTTATGGTTTTGTTTTATCGCCAGTTTCGCCTTTGTATTACAAAGACTTCGGGCAAAGCCCATACCCCTATTCATTATATAACAAATCAGCAGAGAAAGCAAGAGTTATATTCCGACTTCGTCGGAGTGATATGATCGCGTACGCGATCGTGATATTGAAGCCTTACGGCTTCAGTGATATTTTATTCGCCTCCAAACTCGCGTAGCGAATACCACTCGGCGATAGCCGAATATCACTGCGAAGCAATAGAACTCGCCGCAGGCGAATAAAACTGCCCAACTTCTTTATGAGAAGTTGGGCAAGGGAGGCTTTTTATGTAATGTAAATTTATTAAAACCTTAATTATACTTGCTTTTTACCTCTATGCAGTCAAGCTCAAGGGAGCGCAAAAATCCCGTGGCGTTAAAAAGCTTATAGCCCCAAAATTCCTCGCCCGTGTCGATGGGGCGCGTTCTGCCGCCTTCGCCAACGAAAATTTTAAGCGGAGTGGGGCAAACTATAAGTATTTTGCGCTTTTCGCTTTCAAAGGAATATTTCGTGCTGTGCATATAGCTGAAAAGCTCGAACTGCCTGAATTTGAGCGTGTGAACGTAAACGGCGTTGCCTTCGCTGTCGAATATCATCCTTGCGCCGCGGCTTACGCTTGCAAGCAGCTCGCAGGAGTAGGTCTTGCCGTTTGCCGTGACCGTAAAATTCTCTCCCGCACGCGGGAAGAATATGGAACGATACGGCTTTTTCACCTCGGAAAGCTCGAAGCCTTCCTCCTTGCAGGTCTTTCTAAGATTTTTGAGGAATTTTTGCCTTATTTTTATCGCTCTTATATAATGTATTGCAAGGATAAGCACGATGACGGCGATTATCGTCGGCAAAAATGACTTTACAAGGAAAACGGCTATGCTCGCGCCGGCGAAAACGAACGGTATTAGCTGAAAGCCTACGGGGTAAACAAAGCATATGAGAGCTATCCTGCCCAAAAAACGCAAATATTCAAAAATGCGCTTTTTCTGTTTTCCTGCGGATATGCGCGAAGCGAGCCAATTTTTGCGTACAGACGCTCTTACAAGTATCTGTACTGTAAATATAAGAGGCAGCATCACCGCCCACGATACAAGGCTTGCATAGAGCGCGCTCTCCGCAGGAAGCAGGATCTTTGCTATATCTGCGTATAAAAGCTCATAAGGGGTGAGCATAACGAAAGCAAATATACATATCGTTTCTATCCAAAAATCCGGGGAGCGCAATATGCCGGAACATTCACGCCAAAAACCCTGCGTGCGCCGATCTCCTTGGAGAAACGCTTCCTTTGCGGAAAGATCGAACTCATAGAAGGCGCGAACAGAGCTTTGAAGAGAAAGGAGTATTGCAAGCACGCCTCCTGCCGGCAATATATTCTCCGAAAGCATATCCTCAAACCTATCGCGGAATACGTTGATGGAGGCACAGGCCACGAGCGCGAACAAAAGGTAACAGGCAAGAGCGCGCAGGATATGTGTAAATATAAATTTTACGTTAAATGTTCTCATATAATGTCCTTTTAAATATATAACGAAAAACTCCATAGGCGTGCGCCTATGGAGTTTTAAAAAAGCTTATAATAAATTATTTTGCTTTTGTGAAAGTAATACCGTTGATCTTGATAGTGCCTGCATCTTTGTCTTCAGCGAAAGAAAATGTACCGCTGTAAACCTTGCTGTCTTCAATATCGAAAACGATAGAGAGAGTACCGTCTGTAGCTTCTGTGATCTCGTATGTGCCCTGGTATTCATCAGTATCGGAGCCTGTGATGAAGTTAGAAGTTGTAACTGTGATAGTTACTTTGCTGCCGCTGAATGTGTAGGACGTTTTTGCACCTGCAAGGCCGAGGAAGTCACCTTCGGAAGAATATGTACCGGAGAGCGTCTTACCGCAGGATGCGAGAGCGAGGCAAGCCATAGCCATAACGAGTGCGAGAGCGATAACTCTTGTGATTTTCTTTGTCATAACAAAATCCTCCATATAATATAGTTTTTCCGATATTTTATCGGTTAATAATATTATATACTAAATTAAGATTTTGTCAAGCAATCAAATCTTACGAAAGTCTTAATTATTTGTTCACAAATTTAATCGTTTGTTAACAAACCGTGTTAAATTCTCTTACCTGCCTTTACGTTTTCGATAACGTGGTTGATGTCATCGCAAAGTCTGTCGGAGGCGGATACCTTTTCCGTGGGTATGCGGACAAGCTCTTTTTCGCCCGCTGTGATAACGATGAAGGAAAGCTTGGATTTCGTTCCGTCCTCAAAGGTCTTTTCTTCCGTTACCGTGCCGACGTTATCTATATCCTCGTAAACGTACTCCGCTGTTGTTTCCGTTTCGGTCTCGTCGATAAGAGAGATCTTCTTCTGCGCTGTGAAGATGCCCGTGTTCGTGAAGATAAGAGCCGTTGCGGTATATATGGAGGTGCGCATACGTCTGTCCGTTCTTTCGCGGCGGAAGAGCGCGCCCTCGTCATAAGTATAATCGCCTACGACCGTGGGCTTGACAGTGCGGATGAGGGAATCTTCAAGCCCTGTTTCTTCCGCAGTCTTTTCCTCGTATTTTTCAAGCTTGCGTGCCACCGCTTCGTCAAGCTCTCTGCCGGAGGAACGGTAGGAAAGCGGAACGAATGCGATAGCCGCGCCTGCCGCTATCATAAGCACTGCGGGCGTCATAAGGAAGCGTCCGAAGCCGCGGAAGACGAAGTTGAATGCGAAAAGCACAAGACCCAGACCGAGAATACAAACGCCTATGTAAAAATGCTTATCGTTGCTTTGGAAATACTTTAAATTCTTTTTAAGATCCATAATTTGCTCCTTTCGGGAAACGTAAAAAATATTGTCACACTTTAAAGAGTGTTAAAATGGGATTTAGGTTGGCTTTTTTGAAAAAAACAAAGTTAGCCTATGCATAATTTCATTTTACCAAAAGCTTCCCTGTAAATCAAGAAAAATTTTACTGTTTTTTTGTTTTTTCCGGGAGCTGGGAAACGATGGTTGCGGTGAACATAAGCAAGCATCCCACAGCCTCGTAAGCGGAAGGTATCTGAGAAAGGATGATAGCGCCGCCGAGGATAGCGAAAACGGATTCGAGGCTCATAATTATGGAGGCAACGGTGGGGCTTGCGTATTTTTGCCCGATTATCTGCATCGTATAAGCCACACCGCAGGAAAGAACGCCCGCGTATCCGATGGGAAGCCAGGAGGAAAGTATTGCGGAAACGGAGGGTTCTTCAAAGATAAACGTGCAGGCAAGGGAGATAAGACCCGCCGTGAGCATCTGTATCATAGAGATACGCACGCCGTCAAGCCCTTTTGCAAACTTATCCACGGCAAGTATATGGAAGGAGAAAACGAGCGCGCAGAGCGTTACGAGAATATCGCCCACGGACATAGAGAAGCCCTCCCCCGTCATACAGAGAAGATAAAGACCGACAAGCGCAAGAGCAATGCAGAACCAAAGGCGTCCGCCGACCTTTTTGCCTGCGAAAAGACCGAGCAGCGGAACTATCAGGATATAGAGCGCTGTCAGAAAGCCGGCGTGGCCGACGCTTGTGTAAAGTATGCCTATCTGCTGGAGCGCGGCGGCGGCAAAAAGGAACACGCCGCATATCATACCTGCAAAAAGTGTTTTTTTATCCAAAAAGCGTTCGCTTTCGTCTTTCTTTTTCCTTACATTGTAGGAAACTAGCGAAACGGGAAGCAGAACAAGCGCGGCAAGGAGCATTCTGGATGCCTGAAAGGTAAAAGGACCTATCTTTTCCATACCCTCGCTTTGCGCCACGAACGCAAAGCCCCATATCATAGCGGTCAACAGCAATATTATGCTGCCGCGAAAATTGTTTTTCATAGTATTATCTCTCTTCCGATGAAAATTTCGTATAAAATTTTATCACAGCGGTAAAATAAAATCAAGTGTTTAGGCGTATTGATTTTGTCCCTCGGTCGTGATATTATTAAATTAAAATAAATTGAAAAAAGGTAATACAATGGGAATTTCAACATATATTATTTTGGGTATAATAATATCGCTTGTCTGTCTTTCGGTATATTCAACGGTCAGCTTCAACAGAAAATGCGAAAAAAGAGAGCGCGAGGAACGTGAAAAACGTGATAATGACAAGTAAAAAAATGTGTGTAGAAAAAAATCGTTGTTTTTTGTTGGAAAAGACAATTAAATAATACTTGAAAGAAATCACTCTGCGGTATATACTATAAACATAAAAGCACTTAGCTTATAATTCATTAACAGATTTTAAAGGAGAAATAATTTTATGAAATACGTATGCACACTTTGCGGCTATATTTACGATGAAGCTACAGGCGACGAACACGAAGGCATCGAACCCGGCACGGAATGGGAAGAACTCCCCGAAGATTTTGAATGCCCTCTCTGCGGCGCAGATAAGTCCCTTTTTGAAGAAGCCGAAGAAGAATAAATTACAAGACCGCGCAAGCGGTCTTGATTTTTGTATATTTTCAGAAAATCTTTTTGCAAAATAAAAATGCCCCGAAGGGCATTTTTATTTTGCGATCATTCAACCGTTACGCCTATTCTTGCAAAGAGCGTCTTCCAGAAGAGCTGAGTATTCTGCCAATAATCGCTCTCGAGGTCGAGCTTGCCTTCGTACCAATTTTCGTTGTACAAATGTCTTGTTTCGTAGAATTTTTGGTAGTCATACGAACCGTTCTCGTTCGTAAATCTTTCGAGATTGAGGAAAGGACCTTCGTACGTTCCGTAATGCTCGGAATACGGTCTTGTTTCGAGTAAATACTTATATTCATCGGATTCAAGATATTCGTTATATGCATCTTCCATATATATGGTTTCGAATACAAAGGCTGTGCTGAAAAGCTCTTTCACAAGCTCCTCGTCGGAAAGCACTCTTATTTCAACCGTACCGTCGGGCATATCGACTATGTCAACTCCGATACCGTTTGCGGCAAGAGCGGGACGGGCATCGCTTTGTACTTTCCAATTCTCCCCGTTGTGCTGGATGAGGAGAATGGTTTTTCCGTTGTATTTCCACGTCTGATCGCTTAATTCGTGTATCTGACCTTGGCTCAGACCGTAAGGCGTGGAGGTATTGAAATAGCGGTCGGCGAGCTCTTCTTTTTCCTCGTCGTTGTATCCGTAAAGGCTCAGCTCCTCCCAACCGAGGAATTGATCCTTTATATCCTGCTCGGAAAGTACGTTTGCTTCTTCCGTTGCATTGTTGGAAGCGGGAACAACGGCGGCGTAAACCACGGAGGAGATAAGCGTGAGCGCAAGCACCGTGGCGATGGCGAACGCGGTCAATTTTTTGCTTTTTTGAGTTAATATATTGTCAAGTCGTTTTTTCATTTGGACTTTACCTCCTTTAAAAGTATTAAATATGAAGCTTTTGTTTACGGAGGCGGTCGTAACAAGCAAGCGGCAATAGCGCTTTCTTTCCTCAAGATCGCCTCCGCTTAAAAATTCTTCGTCGCAGGCTTGCTCCAAAAGATTTCCCATAGCGCGGATAAATACGTGCATTATCGGGTTAAACCAATAAAGAGAGAAGAGAAGTGCCAAGAACGCTTTTGCAAAATTATCTTTTCTTTTGCAGTGCGTAAGCTCGTGCCCGAGAATGTAGGCGGCATCCTCTTTTGTTATCTTATCCGAAATGACGATAGTCTTTTGGCAAAAGCCGAACGTAAGGGAAGAGCCGACGGCATAGTATGGGCAAACGAGAAGGCGAGGGGCTTTTTTCACGCAGAGCTTTTTGCAAAGCTTGCTATATTCGCTCGCTTCTTCCTCTTTTGGTGCGCGTCCGCACCTCTGCAATACCTTTGCCGCTCTGCAGTAGCGGAAAAGCGTGCAGGAAAGAGCAAGAAAAAAGCCGATGATATAGAGTGCAAAAATTACTGCTTCTGCGGGAAATGCGTGCTCGTTTCCGTTTGGTGCGGATGCTTGCGGCATCTGCTCTCGCTCCGCCGGAACGGCTTGATCTTCGTCCGCCGGAATGTCGAAAACGTAGGGCGGGGAAAGCGGCACGTCCGTTTCCGCTTCATAGCCGAGAGCAGTAAGCGCACTTTCGGGTATCTCCACGCGGAAAAGCGGTATTTTTATCGGCAGGATAAAGCCGATAACGAGCAGCCAGCCTATAAAATACCTGCCCACGGCGCATATCTTGCTTTGCAGCGCGCTGTTTGCAAGCAGGAAAACGAGTGCTGCCGCACTTGCAAGAGCTATATGCGTTATGACGGTATGCATAAGCTCACCCTTTCCTTTCCGTTTTTTTGTCTATCCATTCAAGAAGCTCTTTGGAGTCTTCCTCGGAAAGACCTTTGCCATCGTAAAATGCGTTGATAAGGCCCATAAAAGAGCCGCCGTAAAGCTTGTTTACGATCTTTTTTGCCTCGGAGGAGTGGTACGCATCCTCTGCGACCTCCGCTTTCCAAAGGCGCTCTTTTCCTTTCTTCACGGAAGAAAGGAAGCCCTTTTCCGTAAGGCGCGAAAGCATTGTAAGAACCGTCGGCGCTTTCTTGTCCGTTTGCATTTTTGAAAGTATCTCCGTCGTGGGTACAAATTCCTTGCCGCATTTCCATACGGCGTCCATAACCTCAAATTCCGCATCCGGAAGGCTTATAAGTTCTTTTTTCATATGCATCGCTCCTATCGCATTTTGTTTTTCTCTTCACTTATATTTTACACTTGTAGAAAATAAAAGTCAAGCACATTTTTTACAAATGTAGAAAAACAGCCGTTTGCATAAACGGTGCTTGGATGTTTTGTGTATTTCCCACAGAGCTTTTCGGAAGAACGCATTGGAGCTTTAGAATAAAACTGAAAAATATTGCATATTTTTTGTGAAAATTATTGACATATAAATATCAAGTGTGTATAATTAAACAAAAAGCGGGCAAAAAAGCCGCATAAAGAAAGGGCAATATAATGAAAACTATGTATTATTATTCTATGCGATTTTATTATACTGCATCTTTGTGAGGGCAGTCTGTTTCCGCATAGTTTTTTAGAGCAAAAGACGATATGTGCCGCAGAATGCCTCGCGCTTTTTGCGGTACTCTATTTTTTCGCGGAGTGCCACGCAGAAAGGGCATTCTGCGATTTTTATTTTTACGGCGTTCGCCGCGTATTTGGGAGAATATATTATGATTTCTGAAAAGATGCTTGCGCTTGGCAAAAAAAGCTCTGCCATCCGCGCGATATTTGAATACGGCAAAAAAAGAAAGGCGGAGATCGGGGAAGAAAACGTTTTTGATTTTAGCCTCGGCAACCCCAGCGTCTGCCCCCCGCCAGTTGTAAACGAAACGATAAAAAAGCTTATTGAAGAGGCAGACCCCATAGATCTTCACGGTTACACCTCCGCCCCCGGCGATATGGACACAAGAAGCGCTATCGGCGCATACCTTGCAAGGACCTACGGCACGGATGACACAGCGGAAAATATCTATATGACCGTTGGTGCGGCGGCTTCTCTTACCATCACTCTCGGTGCGCTTGTTTGCAAAGGGGACGAGGTCATCGTGCTTGCACCGTATTTTCCCGAATACCGCGTTTTTGCCGAGCACGCCGGTGCAAAACTTTGCGAAGTACCTTGCCGCGCAGGAGATTTTCAGCTTGATACGCAGGCGCTTTCGGCGGCGGTGAACGAGCATACCAAAGCGATAATCGTAAACTCTCCGAACAATCCCACGGGAGTCGTACTTTCGCAGGAGAGCGTAAAGTCCCTTGCACAGATACTTTCGGAAAAAGAAAAAGAGTACGGACATCCTATATATATAATATCGGACGAGCCGTACCGCGAGCTCGTTTACGGCGGAGAGGCTCCGTATATACCTAATTATTATAACAACACGGTTTCCTGCTATTCGTTCAGCAAGTCCCTCTCTCTGCCCGGGGAGAGAATAGGATATATCTGCGTATCCAAAAGGTGCGTGGATTGGCGAGAGCTCTTCTTCGCTGTCTGCGGTGCGGGACGCGCACTCGGATTTGTCTGTGCGCCCAGCCTTATGCAAAAGGTCGTTCCCGCGTGCCTTGGCAAGACGGCGGATACTTCCATATACGATACGAACAGAAAGCTTCTTTACAATGAGCTTACGCGCTACGGTTACGAATGTGTTTACCCGGACGGGGCTTTTTATATGTTCGTAAAAGCTTTTGAGGATGATGCGGGCGCATTTTGCGAAAAAGCTAAGGAGCACGAGCTTTTGCTCGTCCCCTCCGATTCCTTCGGCGTTGCAGGCTACGTCAGGATCTCATATTGCGTTAAAACAGAGCAGATAGAACGCGCGCTTCCTGCGTTTTGCGCCCTTGCAAAAGATTACGGAAAGATTTGAACGGAGAATAACAATGGATAAACTTGAAAAAGCAAGAATAGAGATAAACGAAGCGGACAAGGGTATCGCAGAGCTTTTCTGCAAGAGAATGAATGCGGTGCGCACCGTTGCGGAATATAAGATGGAGCGCGGTCTTCCCATACTCGATGCCGCACGCGAGGAGGCTGTCGTTATAAAAAACAGCGCGCTTGTGGAGGACGAGGAGCTTCGCGCTTACTACGTAAACTTTATAAAATATACGATGGAGCTTTCCAGAAACTTTCAGCATAAGCTCATAAGTGGCGCAAGGATAGCGTACAGCGGTATTCCCGGGGCATTTGCCTCCCTTGCCGCGCGTAAGCTTTTCCCGGACGGAGAGCACGTTGCATACCCGAACTTCGAGGCGGCTTACAACGCCGTTGTGAACGGCGAGTGCGACAGCGTGGTGCTTCCCATCGAAAACAGCTATGCCGGCGAGGTTGGTCAGGTTATGGACCTTATATTCTTCGGCTCGCTTTACATAAATAACGTAATGAGTCTTGCGGTGACGCAGAACCTTCTCGGTGTTCCGGGCGCAAGACTTGAGGATATAAAGCAGGCGGTGAGCCATCCGCAGGCAATAGAGCAGTCCTCCGTTTATTTGCATGAGCATAATATCACGCCCGTGCAGTTTTCCAATACGGCGCTTGCGGCGAAGCACGTTGCAGAGCTTGGGGATAAGAGCGTTGCCGCTATCGCGGGCGACGAGGCGGCAAAGATATACGGGCTTAACGTGCTTGCCCACGGCATTAACGAAAGCGGTATGAATACGACGCGCTTTGCAACTCTTTCCCGTGTGGAAAACAAGCGCGAGGGCAGACCCGATGATAACTTTATGCTCGTTTTCACGGTTAAAAACGAGGCGGGCGCTCTTGCCAAGGCGATGGATATTATCGGTAAGTACGGATACAATATGCGCGGACTTCACTCCCGCCCGATGAAATCGCTTATGTGGCAGTATTACTTCTATCTTGAAGCAGAAGGAAACGTAAGGACGGAAAACGGCAAAAAGATGATGGAGGAGCTGAAAGCGGTTTGCGATAAGCTCAAGCTCGTCGGCTCTTACGCGGTGAAGTGATAGAAAAAGCCTTACCCAATGGGGGAGGCTTACGGAAAGGATTTTTTATGACAATACACGTTGAGCTCGGTGTATCGAGCTATGATATAGAACTCTCCCGCGGTGCGCTCCGCCGCGCAGGCGAGCTTATCCCTATGCAGAGGAAGGTACTTGTCGTAACGGACAGCGGCGTTCCCGCGGAATATGCGGACACGGTAGCCTCCTTTGCAAAGACCGCCGTCAAGGCGGTCATCCCCGAGGGTGAGGCAAGCAAAAATTTCGATTCCTTAGAGATGCTCCTTGCAAAAATGCTTGATGCAGGCTTTACGCGCAAGGATGCGGTAATTGCCGTCGGCGGCGGTGTTGTCGGTGACCTTGCCGGATTTGCCGCATCGATGTATATGCGCGGAATAGATTTTTATAATATCCCCACAACGCTTCTCTCCCAGGTGGACTCCTCCATCGGCGGAAAGACGGCGGTGGATTTTCACGGATACAAAAACGTTATCGGCGCGTTCTATCAGCCCAAAAAGGTCATTATCGACCCGAACGTGCTTAAAACTCTCGAAAAACGTCAAGTCGCCGCAGGTATGGCGGAGGCAATAAAAATGTCCGCAACGTCGGATGCCAAAATGTTTGCCTCTCTCGAGAGCGCGGACGATATTTATGCGGATATAGACACGGTTATAGAAAAAGCGCTTCGTATTAAAAAATACGTTGTGGAATGCGATGAAAAGGAAGCGGGACTTCGCAAGATACTCAATTTCGGCCATACCGTGGGTCACGGAATAGAAACGCAGCAGGAAGGCGCTCTTTACCACGGAGAATGTGTGGCACTTGGTATGCTTCCCATGTGCTCCGAGGGCGTGAGAGAAAGACTTATCCCCGTGCTCAAAAAGGCGGGGCTTTCCACAGAGCTTTCTCTTTCGGAGGATGAGCTTAAAAATGTTATGACGGCGGTCTCTCACGATAAAAAGAGTGCTGCCGACGGTATTGATGCTGTACTTGTAAACGAGATAGGAAGCTTTGAAATAAAGAAGCTTACACTTTCCGAAATAGAAGAAAAAACAAAAAAGATCTTTGCATAAGGAGAAATAATATGAAAAATACCTTCGGAACCTCTGTAAGCCTTACCGTTTTCGGAGAGAGCCACGGTCCGTTCATAGGCGCTGTGCTTGACGGACTTGCCCCCGGTATCGAGGTAAACGAGGAGGATATAAAACACGCACTAACGCTTCGCCGCCCTGCGGGAAGGATCTCCACGTCAAGACAGGAGAAGGATGAGTACGTTATAGCAAGCGGAGTTTTCGAGGGGAAGACCACGGGAACTCCCATTGCGATAATCATTCCCAATGCGGATACAAGAAGCAAGGATTATAAGAAAACTTACGGTCTTGCGCGCCCGGGTCACGCGGATTTTGCGGCTTTTTGCAAATATCACGGCTTTGAGGACTATCGCGGAGGCGGCCATTTTTCGGGTAGAGTAACCTCTGCACTCGTTGCGGCGGGCGCTGTTGCGCGCGCCGCCCTTGCAAAAAAGGAGATATACCTTGGAACGCACATAAAAGAGCTTGCGGGCGTGCCGGACAGAGCCTTTGAAGACCTTAAAGCGGATATAGACGAGCTTTACGGCAAGGTTTTCCCCGTGCTTTCCTCCGAAGCGGAGGAAAAAATGCGCGCCGAGATAGAAAAGGCGGCGGCAGAGGGCGACAGCGTCGGCGCACTTCTTGAAACAGTCGTTATAGGTATGCCTGCCGGCGTGGGAGAGCCTTATTTTGACTCTGTTGAAAGCGTTATCTCCCATATGATGTTCTCCATACCCGGTGTCAAAGGCGTGCTCTTTGGCGCGGGAACGGATTTTGCAAAGATGCGTGGAAGCGAAGCCAACGATGCTTTCCGTATGGACGGAAACGGAAACGTATATACGAAAACGAACAACAACGGCGGCGTGAACGGCGGCATTACGAACGGAAGCCCCCTCCGCTTTACAACGGTCATAAAGCCCACGCCGTCTATTTATAAAAAACAGGAAACGATAGATTTTATAAACGGCGAAGAAAAAGATATTTCAATAGAAGGCCGCCACGACCCCTGCATTGCCCACAGAGCAAGGATCGTTGCAGACAGCTTGACGGCGATAGCGCTTTGCGATATACTTTCCGGCAGATACGGCACGGACTTTTTTGCGTGAGCCAAAGGAGAAGATTATGAGATACGGTTTACTCGGAGAAAAGCTGCCGCACAGCTTTTCCAAGGAGATACACGAAAAGCTCGGCAGATATAAATACGAGCTTATAGAAGTTGCAAAAGAGGATTTTCCTTCTTTTGCGGAGAAAAGAGATTTTACGGCTATAAATGTCACCATCCCTTATAAGCGCGATATTATCCCTTACCTCGAAACGATAAGCGAGCAGGCGGAGAAGATAGGTGCTGTAAACGTAGCGATAAACAAGGATGGCAAGCTCCACGGCTATAACACGGACTTTGCAGGTCTTCGCGGACTTATACTTCGCGCGGGCTTTGACCTTAAAGGTAAGACGGTGCTCATCCTCGGATATGGCGGCACGAGCAGAACGGCAAACGCCGTTTGCGCGGATCTCGGTGCAAAATGCGTGAAATTTGTAAAAAGAAGTGCATCAGACGGCATCATCTCCTATGCGGACGCGGCGCGCGATTATGCGGATGCCGAATATATCATAAACACATCCCCTGCGGGAATGTATCCGAGTACGGATGCAAGCCCGTTTGACGGAAGCGGTGTGAGCCTTGCGGATTTTCCGCGCCTTTGCGGTGTGGTTGATGTAATATACAATCCGCTTCGCACGAAGCTCGTTACAGAGGCACAGCTTCGCGGTGTTCCCGCCGTGGGCGGCCTTTATATGCTTGTTGCACAGGCAACGGCGGCGGCAGAGCTTTTTACGGGAGAGAGCGTTGCGGACGAGGCAACGGAAGGAATATTCAAGGATCTTCTTCTTGCAAAGCAGAACTTGGTGCTTACCGGTATGCCGGGAAGCGGCAAAAGCACCGTCGGCGCGCTCCTTGCACAGAAGCTTTGCAGAAAGTTTTATGATACGGATGAAGAATTTACGAAAAAATACGGCACACCTGCCGATTATATAAGGGAGAACGGCGAGAGCGCCTTCCGCGATGCGGAAAGCGCCGTTATTGCAGAGCTTTGTGCGGGCGTTACGGGCGCGGTCATCTCTACGGGCGGCGGCGCGATACTTCGCAGAGAGAATATATATGCGCTTCGCGCAAACGGCAGGATATATTTTATAGATAGAGATATAAGCACGATAGTTCCCACAAGCGACCGTCCTCTTTCCTCCGATATGGATATGCTCCGCAAGAGATATGAGGAAAGATATCCCATCTACACGGGCACGTGCGACGTTCACGTTATAAATGACGGCACGGCACAGGAAACGGCGCAAAAAATCACGGAGGATTTTACAAAATGAAGATACTTGTTATAAACGGACCAAATCTTAATATGCTCGGCATACGAGAGCCCGATATTTACGGAAAGAGCACTTATGCGGACCTTTGCAAAATGATAGAGGAACATTGCGCCGAAAAAGGCGTTGAGGTCGAGATATACCAATCCAACTACGAGGGCGACCTTGTAACGAAGATACAGAAGGCGCTCGGCGTTTTCGACGGCATAGTTATCAATCCTGCGGCTTACACGCATACGAGCGTTGCGCTTCTCGATGCGCTCAAGGCGGTTGCCATCCGTGCGGTGGAGGTGCATATCTCCGACGTTTCCAAGCGCGAGGGCTTCAGAAGCATCAGCTTCGTGCGCGAATACTGCGAAAAGACCATCGCGGGACACGGATTTGCGGGCTACCTTGAGGCGATAGACGCGCTTCTTGCCCCTCCTGCGGAAATGAGAGCGTAATATGGACGTTATTATAGAAAAAAGCAAGGCGAACGGAACTGTCGATGCGCCCCCCTCCAAAAGCTTTGCACACAGGCTTATAATCTGTGCCGCCCTTGCGGGAAAAAGCGAGGTGCGCGGTGTTGAGGGAAGCGAGGATATTCTTGCTACTCTTGACTGTGCCGCCGCTTGCTTTGGTGCGAAATACGAAAAAAACGGGGAAAACTACGTATTCTCCGAAAGCGACGTTCGCGGCAAGGCGCAGGGCGCGCTTATGTGCCGCGAAAGCGGAAGCACGATGCGCTTTTTTATCCCACTCTGTCTTGTAAAAAATACAGAGTGCGTGCTTTACGGCAGCGAAAAGCTCTTGACCCGTCCCCTTACGGTATATGAGGACATCTGCCGAGAGCAGGGAATAACGTTTTCCCACGAGGGAGACCGTATCCGCGTTTGCGGTCCTCTTAAATCGGGCAAGTTTACCGTTCCCGGCAACATTTCAAGTCAGTTTATAAGCGGACTTATGTTTGCGCTCCCGTTGCTTTCGGGCGACAGCGAGATATGCATTCTCCCTCCGCTTGACAGCAAGCCGTATATCGATATAACGATGGAAGCCCTTGAAAGATTCGGCGTGAGTGCCGTTTGGAAGGATGAGCTTACCATTTATATAAAAGGAAACCAAAAATACACTCCCGCGTGCGAGCGTGTGGAGGGGGATTTTTCAAATGCCGCGTTTCTTTCCGCGCTTGATGTTCTCGGTGGGGACGTTACCGTGGAAAACCTTAACGAAAACAGCACACAGGGCGATAAAGCCTATATAGAGCAGTTCCGCGCTCTCTGCGAAGGCTCGCCCACGATAAATATTTCGGATTGTCCGGATCTTGCACCCATCCTTATGAGTGTGGCGGCGGTCAAAAACGGTGTGACCCTCACGGGAACGGCGCGTCTTAAAATAAAAGAGAGCGACAGAGGCGCGGTTATGGCACGGGAGCTTGCCAAATTCGGAGTTCCCGTTACCGTGAACGAGGATACCATCACGGTGGAGGGCGGACACTTCCGCGCACCGAACGAGCCGCTTGACGGCCACAACGATCACAGGGTCGTTATGTCTATGGCGGTGCTGTGTACGCTTACGGGCGGAAAAATACTTGGGGCGCAGGCGGTGAAAAAGAGCTACCCCACGTTCTTTGAAACAATAAAGAAGCTTGGAATAGAGGTTTTTGAAAGTGGAAATTCAGAAGGATAAAAAAATACTCATCGTAGGTCTTGGACTTCTCGGCGGCAGCTACGCGCAATCGCTCACACGTCAGGGCTACGAGGTATATGCGATAACAAGAAAGCAGAGCACGATAGACTATGCGCTCGAACACGGTATGATAAAAGCCGGAACAACACAGATCGATGAAAAGATGATCGCCGATGCCGATATCGCCGTTTTTGCGCTCTATCCCCATATTTTTATCGAGTGGATAGAGCAGAACGGAAAGTATTTCAAAAAAGGCGCGATAATCACGGACGTTACGGGTGTTAAATGCGGGATCGTGGATAAGATACAGGCGCTTCTCCCCGAGGGAGTGGAGTTCATCGGCGCACACCCGATGGCGGGTAAAGAGGTTTACGGTATTGAAAACAGCAACGAGGAAATGTTCAAGGGTGCAAACTATATCGTTACGCCTACGGAGAAGAACAGCCGCGAGGCTGTTGAGATCTGCAAGGAGCTTGGAAGAATGCTTGGCTTTGGCAACGTAACGGAGCTTACCCCCCAGAAGCACGACAGAATGATAGGATTTCTTTCCCAGCTTACGCACTGTATCGCCGTTGCGCTTATGACCTGCAACGATGACGCAAACCTTTGCAAATATACGGGCGACTCCTTCCGCGATCTTACAAGGATAGCACGCATCAACGAGGATATGTGGAGCGAGCTCTTTATGCTCAACAAGGATATACTTATTTCCGAAATGAAGGCGTTCGGCGGAGAGCTTGAAAAGCTTCGCCGCGCTATGGAAACGGACGACGTGGAAACTATGAAGAAGATGATGCGCGTTTCCACAGAGCGCCGTGCAATGTTTGACAAAAAGTGATATTACAGTGTTTATAATATTTAACCGAGGTTTATGCTTAAAACGCGGCGGTTTTTGCTTCTTTTTTGTAACTTTTTTCTTTCAAAAAGAAAAAAGTTAACTGAAAAACAAAATTTTAAAAATCTCAGGAGAATTTTTATTATGAATATGAATTTTAAGAAAAAGCTTCCCGTTCCTATGGAAGTTAAGGAAATGTACCCTCTTTCCCTTGAGCTTGCCGAAAAGAAGGCTGCGCGCGACAAGGCCATCAAGGACGTTTTTGCCGGTAAGAGCGATAAGATGCTTCTCGTTATCGGACCCTGCTCCGCAGATAACGAGGATTCCGTAATGGACTACATATGCAGACTTAAAAACGTACAGGACAAGGTTGCGGATAAGCTTATCATCATTCCCCGTATCTACACGGGTAAGCCCAGAACCATTGGCGACGGCTACAAGGGTATGGTACACCAGCCCAACCCCAACGAAGCTCCCGATGCTTTCAAGGGCATCGTTGCTATACGTCAGCTTCATATGAGAGCACTTGCGGAAACGGGTCTTTCCACGGCGGACGAAATGCTCTACCCCGAAAACCACCGTTACCTTTCCGACCTTCTTTCCTACGTTGCGATCGGCGCGCGCAGTGTTGAAGACCAGCACCACAGACTTACGGCAAGCGGTCTTGATATCCCCGTTGGTATGAAGAACCCCACAAGCGGCGATATTTCCGTTATGATGAACTCTATTACGGCGGGTCAGCACGCGCACCAGTTTATCTACCGCGGCTGGGAGGTTGAAAGCCAGGGCAACGAATACGTTCACGCTATCCTTCGCGGATATGTGAACAAGCACGGTCAGTCCCTGCCCAACTACCATTACGAGGACCTTATCAACCTTTATGAGGAATATGCGAAGAAGCCCGATCTCAAGAATCCTGCCGTTATCGTGGACACGAACCACGCAAACTCCGGCAAGAAGCACCTGGAGCAGGTTCGTATCGCGAAAGAAGTTCTTCACTCTTGCAGATACAACAAGGATATTCGCTCCATCGTCAAGGGCTTTATGATCGAAAGCTATATCGAGGACGGCGCACAGAAGATAGGCGAAGGCGTTTACGGTAAGTCTATCACAGATCCGTGCCTCGGATGGGAAAAGACGGAGAAGCTCATCCTCGACATCGCGGACGTGCTTTAATAAAAAGCTTTAAAAAACGCACCGAAAGGTGCGTTTTTGCATCGTATAAGGTTTCTTTGGTTCTTTCTTTTTAAGAAAGAAGAGGTGTTAAAACGCTTTGCGTTTTAACAAATTATTTAACTAACTTTTTCTTTTTGAAAGAAAAAGTTACAAAAAGAAGCAAAAACCCTGCAGGTTTATCGGCTTGTGCAGACTTGAACCTATGACAATTTCAGCTCCCCGAGCAGTTTTCACTCGCGAACTCGCAAAAACTACTCGGAACCACGCTGAAGATTACGGAGTGCAAGTTTAGGCTGAAAACGCGAGATAGCAAATATCAAAATTTTTGCTTTCTTCATCACGCGCTTTCAGTAAAAAGCTGCACAGCAAATGACCTCGGCGTTACGCCTTCAAATTCGTAGAATTTGAATTTTGCTTTGTAAAAAAACTTTGCTAAAGTACAAAAGGCAATAGATTTGTTCGCACTATGGGATTCGGCATATTTTTTGCGAGTTCGCGAGTGAAAAATGTGGCGTAGCCGACAACGAACCATTAAAATTTTCGATAACGATAAACCGGAACGGTTTTTTATCTTTTTGCGAGCAAACACGGCTTCGCCTTTCGCTAGATACAAACAGCCATTTAGGCTGTTTGTATCTGCTCACTTTAAACAAGAAAAAGCGGTATAAAATAATTTTTGTTAAAACACAACGTGTTTTAACACTTCTTTTTTCTAAAAAGAAAAAAGTTAATAAAATAAATGCAATAAAACGTGCGCGTTTTATTGCATAACGTGTTTTTTTGTGATAAAATATAAATAATATAACTCTTCGGGAGGAACAAAAGATGTATAAATTTGACGTGAAAAAAGCCACGGACGGCTGCATTGCCTGGATACAGGATTGGTTTGAAAAAAACGGTAAGGGCTGCAACGCCATAATCGGTATTTCCGGCGGTAAGGACAGCTCCGTTGTTGCCGCGCTTTGCTGCCGCGCTCTCGGAAAAGAGAGGGTCTTCGGCGTGCTTATGCCCGACGGCGAGCAGTGCGATATAGATTATTCCCACGATCTTTGCGAATTTCTTGAAATAGAAAATATCGTTGTTGACATACACCCTGCGGTTGCAGGCGTTTATGAAGCCTTGGGCGGCAGGATAGAGATCTCCGAGCAATCGAGAATTAACCTCCCTCCCAGGATCCGTATGACAACGCTTTACGCTATTTCGCAATCCAAAAACGGCAGAGTTGCAAACACCTGCAACCTTTCGGAGGATTGGGTCGGCTACTCTACAAGATACGGCGACAGCGCGGGCGATTTCGGCCCCATATCCCGTCTTACCGTGGCGGAGGTCAAGGAAATGGGCAGATACCTGGGTCTTCCCGAAAAATTTATCGAAAAAGCCCCCTCGGACGGTCTTTCCGGCAAAACGGATGAGGACAAGCTCGGTTTTACATACGCTATGCTTGATAAGTACATCCGCGAGGGTGTTATAGACGACGAAGAAAAGAAAGCCAAAATAGACAGACTCCACGTTATCAATAAATTCAAGCTCGAAACGCTTCCCGTTTACGAGTTCGACCCCGCAGAATAAATTTTACGGAGAGTAACGATATGTCACCTTTGAAACGCCCCGACAAGGAAAACTACTATCTTGATATAGCGCAGACCGTGGCGCAGAGAAGCACTTGCCTTCGCCGTGCGTTTGGCGCAATTATTGTCAAAAACGATATAATAATATCGACAGGGTATAACGGAGCCCCCAGAGGACGCAAAAACTGTACGGATATAAATTTTTGTATGCGCGACCACCTCGGTATTCCGCGCGGAGAAAGATATGAGATGTGCCGTTCCGTCCACGCGGAGGCGAACGCGATAATCGCCGCCTCGCGTGATCAGATGCTCGGCGCAACGCTCTATATGGCGTGTCTTGACGCTAAAACGGGAGAGCTTATGCCCGGGACCTGCTCTTGTATGATGTGCAAGCGTCAAGTGATCAATGCCGGCATCGAGCGCGTTATCGTGCGCGATACGCAGGAGAAATATTCCGTTTATAACGTAGCGGATTGGATAGAGAATGACGACAGCCTCAGCGGCAAGTTCGGATATTGACGCGAAGCGTATTAAAACGAAATAAAACCGCCATAATAATGCAATGTCATTAAGTTAACAAAAGAAAAGGCTCTCCCTTGGGGAGAGCACCCGGCGTAGGAGGGTGAGAGGGCGATATTCCTATGGTAAGCGCCCTCTCCGTCACGCTTCTCGTGCCACCTCCCCCAAAAAGGGGGGAGGTTTAACTTAAATGCTACGCATAATAATGGCGGTTTTCTTTCAGGAAAGAGCACCTCAGTCTGCAAATGCTTCTATATACTCATCCTTGTAAGAGTTGGGGTGGGGTATCACGCCGTCCTCAATATCTTTGAGATATTTGAAGTAAGCACCGATAACCGTATCTTCAAGCGTTATGCGCATAGCCGAGTTGATGGGATGGACGATATCGCGGTATGTGCCGTCGGGATTTTTTCTTGAGGGCATAACAACGAAGAATTTGTCCCTTGCGTTGATGACCTTAACGTCATGAAGCGCGAGCATATTATCGAACGTGATGGATACAACTGCTTTCATAGGACCTTCGTCAAAAATTTTTCTGATTTTTACATCTGTGATCTGCATTTGTGTTTTCTCCTTGAAATTGTTTATTTTTCATTGTTTGGCTATATTTTACTACCTAATTGTGAACTTTATTCAAATGAATGGTTAGTAAATTTTAAATTTTTTTAAACATATGTGTGATTTTTGCGTTACATATATGTTAACGGTACATTTTTTTATAAAAAAGAGGTTTCAATATGTCTTTTGAAAAAACAACCGTTCTGCCGCAGGACGTGCGCACTTTCTTTTTTGTCGGCATCGGCGGAATAAGTATGTCTAGCATCGCTTTCGTGCTTGCATCCAAGGGATACACGGTGCGCGGCTCGGACAGAACGGAAAGCGATATGACGCAAAGGCTGCGCGATGCGGGCATAGAGGTATTTATAGGGCACGATGCAGCGCACGTAGAGGGCGCGGACGTCATCATATACACGGGTGCTGTGAATGAGCAGAATCCGGAGATAGCGGAAGCAAAGAAACGCGGCATACCGCTTGTTTACCGTGCAGATGCCATCGGCTATCTTATGCAGAAATACAAAACGCGCATAGGTGTTTCCGGCTCCCACGGTAAATCCACCTGCACGGCGATGATCTCTCACATTCTTATCGCATCGGGAAAGGACCCCACGGTCATGTGCGGCGCGCAGACCGCGGAGATGGGCGGCGCGTACCGCGTCGGCAAAAGGGAAGATTTCGTTTTCGAGGCTTGCGAATATAAGGATTCGTTCCTCGGCTTTTTCCCCTCCGTTTCCGTTGTGCTGAATATAGACCTGGACCACACGGATTATTTCACGGGCGGACTTGAACAGATAAAGGAGTCCTTCCGCCAATACGCATTGCTCGCCTTCGCGCAGGAGGAGCCGCTTGTGGTCTCCAATGCGGACGACGGAAACACGGCGCGTGCGCTCTTCGGCGTTGAAAAAACGACCTTCGGTATAGTGAATGATGCGGATTTTTGCGCCGTTAACATTACCTATAACAACGGCTGCGCAGAGTTCGATATTGCAAGAAAAGGAGAGTTTTTTTGCCACGCCGCGCTCAGCGTGCCTGGCAGGCACAACGTGTATAACGCGCTTGCAGCGGCGGTTGCTTGCTTCCACGCGGGTGTCCTTCCTGCCGATATCGGAAAATATCTTTCCGATTTTGCGGGTCTTGCCAGAAGATTTGAGAAAAAAGGAAGCGTGAACGGGGCAGACGTGTATATAGATTACGCGCACCACCCAAGGGAGATCGTTTCCTCCATAGCCGCGGCAAAAAAAATGACGCAGGGCAGGGTGATCTGCGTTTTCGAGCCGCATACCTATTCGCGCGCGTCTGCGCTGTTTTCGGAGTTTGCCGCGTCCTTTGCAGACTCGGATAAGACGTTTTTCGTCGATATTTATGCCGCGCGAGAGGTGAACACATACGGCGTTTCCTCCGCACAGCTTGCAGAAGCAACGGACGGCGGAGAATACACCCCCTCCTATGAGGATGCCGCGCGCAGACTGCGCGAGTATGCAAGAAAAGGCGATACGGTGCTTATACTCGGCGCGGGAACGGTGACCGAGGTGGCATCGATGCTTGCTTGTTAAGTTCTTCTGAAAATTTATGCAGTCAAAAGCGCAATTTTTGCGCTTTTGACGAATATTTTTGCAATTTTATGTTGACAAATCAGCACAGTTAAACTATAATTACACATACTATCCTATTTAAAATTATATATTACGGAGGAAATAGAAAATGAAAAAAATCATTAGCATTGTTCTCGCAGCAGCTCTTATGCTCTGCACACTTTTCGCTCTCGCTTCCTGCGGCGGCGCAAACTATAAGGTAGGCGTTCAGTCCGGTACAACAGGCTGGAGCTTTATGTCCGGTGACGCTGACTGGGGCTTTACAGGCTTCCCCACGATCGACGTTGCTTCCTATGACAACGGTTCTCTTGCTGTTTCTGCTCTTAAAGCAGGCAACGTTGACTTCGTTGTAATCGACGCAGACGTTGCAAAGGCTCTCGTTGCTGAAAACGCCGGCACAAAGGTTATCGACATCGCTCTTACAACAGAATCCTACGGTATTGCTGTTGACAAGAAGCAGACAGAGCTTCTTGCAAGCATCAACGGTGTTCTCGCTTCCAAAAAAGCTGAGATCGACGCTATCTTCACAAAATATGCAAACGTTGACGACAGCAACGCTGCAAACTGGACAGGTGACGTTATCCCCGCCGGTACATACGATTCTTCCAAGAACCAGCTCGTTGTTGCTACAAACGCAGCATTCGCTCCCTTTGAATTTACTGTAGGTAACGGCTTTGCAGGTATCGATATGGAGATCGCTAAGCTCGTTGCAGACGAACTCGGTATGGAGCTCGTTATCAAGGATATGGACTTCGATGCTATCACAACATCTCTCGGTGTAAACGGCATTGACGTTGGTATTGCAGCTATGACAATCAACCCTGCACGTCAGGAAGTTGTAAACTTCTCCGATTCCTACTACACAGACGCTTACCAGGTTATCATCGTTAAAGAAGGCGATACAACGTTTGACGCTTGCAAGACAACGGAAGACGTTCTCAAGACCTTCGACACTCTTTCCAAATAATGCAAAAAGAGTGGGAATTATTTTACAGAAAATTCATAACGTACGGCGGTTATGAAAACGTATTGAACGGTCTTTGGATCACGGTTCAGATAGCCGTCCTCGGTCTTGTTATCGGTATCCTCATCGGTATGGTCATTGCCGTTATCAAGATGATACCCAAAAACAGGACTGCTCCGAAGATATTCTCGTTCATATGCGATATATACATAGGCTTCTTCCGCGGAACGCCTATCGTGGTTCAGCTTCTTATCGGTTATTTCGTACTTATGCCCGCACTCGGACTTAACCTTCCGAACGTAGCGGTTGCCATTGCCGTTTTCGGTATGAACAGCGGCGCGTACGTTTCCGAAATTATGCGAAGCGGTATTCAGGCGGTCGATCCCGGTCAGCTGGAGGCTGCCCGTGCGCTCGGTCTTAATTACCCCACGTCTATGATAAAGGTAGTTATCCCCCAGGCTGTTAAGAATATTATGCCTACGCTCGGTAACGAATTTATCTCCCTTATTAAAGAAACGTCCGTTGTAAGCTTTATCGCCATCGTTGACCTTACAAAGGCCTTCAGACAGATAGGCGACTCCAACTACGAGTACATAATCCCGTATCTTATGCTTGCGGCCGTTTACCTTGTGATAGTTTATATCATCTCCCAACTTGTCAAACTCCTTGAAAGGAGGCTGAAAAAAGTTGATAGAAATAGTTAATCTTACAAAGCAGTACGGCGACCACGTTGTTCTCAACAACATTTCCGCGACTATTGCGGACGGCGAAAAGGTTGCCATAGTAGGTCCTTCCGGCGGCGGTAAGAGCACGCTTTTGCGTTGCCTTAACTGTATGGAAGAGCCCACAAGCGGCGAGGTTCACTTCGACGGAAAGCTCGTTTCGGACCTTGACCCGTATCTTCACGATGAGCTTATCGTTGCTTCAAAAACCTTTAAAAAGGTTTTTGCCAAGATCGTTCTTGAAAATCCCGCACTTACCGAGGATGAAGCAAGAAGCGCCGCTGTATTTAAGATAAAAGCAGAAAAGCTTCTTCGCAAAAACGAAGGCTCTGCTTTCAAAAAGGAATTCAAACGCATTGAAAAGGAGATCGCCATAGACCTCAATATCGCCCGCCGCGATATCGGTATGGTGTTCCAGCACTTTAACCTTTTCAATAACCTTACGGTTATGGAAAACCTCACGCTCGCTCCCGTTCACCTCAAGCTCAAAACGAAAGAGGAAGCGGAAGCAAAGGCAACGGAGCTTTTGCACCGTATAGGTCTTTACGATAAAAAAGATGCGTATCCCTCCACCCTTTCGGGCGGTCAGAAGCAGCGTATCGCCATCATCCGTGCGCTTGCTATGAATCCGAAGGTAATGCTCTTTGACGAACCGACGAGCGCGCTCGACCCCGAAATGGTAGGCGAGGTTCTCGATCTTATCAAGCAGCTTGCGGACGAGGGTATGACGATGGTCATCGTAACTCACGAAATGGGATTTGCACGCGAGGTTGCAACGAGAATGCTTTTCGTTGCGGACGGCGACATCCGCGAAAGCGCGCCCCCCGCAGAGTTCTTCGACTCTCCCAAGCATCCCAGACTTAAAGAGTTCCTTTCCAAGGTTATAAAGAACTAAGAAAAAACCGCTCGAAAGAGCGGTTTTCTTTTGTTTTAACTGTAATTAGCCTTCCCCTCCGGGGAGGGGGGAGCGCTTTGCGGTGGATGAGGTGAAGAAAAAATGTTAAAATTCGCAGAGTTTTAAATAAAGAGGTAAAAACGCCCAAGCGTTTTTAAGAGGAGTTAAAACGCTTTGCGTTTTAACAAATTTATTTTATACCGCTTTTTCTTGTTTAAAGAAAAAGCTCGCAAAAAGATAAAAAACCGTTCCGGTTTATCGTTATCGAAAAGTTAAATGGTTCGGTATCGGCTACCGCACATTTTTCACTCGCAAGCTCGCAAAAAACGCACGGAATCCCGCCGAGGTCATTTGCTCTGCTGCTTTTAACTGAGCGCGTGATAACAAAGAGATAGTTTTGATTAAAAATATCACGCGGCTTTACAAAACTCAGAACTTGCTTCCCTACGTTCGAGTTGAGCGCAAATACATCGACTATTGAAGTGAATTTTTTTCGCAAACTGCACGTCGATGTGTGCAGCGCGATTGTTTGAGAACGATATATAAACCCCAAGTCAGAACAAGCGGATAAAGCGAAGGGCTTTTTGCTTCTTTTTGTCACTTTTTCTTTCAAAAAGAAAAAGTGAGTATAATAAATATTTTTGTTAAAATACAACGTGTTTTAACGCAAAAAAACAAGACCTTCGGGGTCTTGTTTTTGCGGTTTTATTCCATAAAGTCCATTATATCAAGACCCATCATAGGCATAAGTCTTGTTATAAGCAAGCGATAGCGCATATAGCTGTGGTAACGGAGAGCGTTTTCAAGAAGCTCCTCTCCAACGTTAACTTCTTCGGGCGTGGTTGCAGCACCCGCTGCTTTCATAAGCTTCATAAGATGCTCGTCCGAGGGAAGTGTTTCAAGTATTATCTTGCGTATTTCGGGCCAGAGTGCCTTGAGCTTTTCGGGGTCAACCTTATCCGTGATGGTGGGGGAGTTGACTCTCTTTACGTCCGCGTGCATACATTCATCGTATTTGGAGTAAACAACGTCCCAATCCGTGGGGTCTTTCGTGGGGTTTATCTCCTCCACGCGCTCTGCAAGGTTGCGGTATGCGCGGTTGAGAAGTACCGTGACAACGCCAACTTTTTTGCCGTGGAATTCGGGCCAAATGCCGCGGTTTACCTTGTAACATTCAAGGTAGTGGGAAACAACGTGCTCCGCACCGGAAGCAGGACGGGAGCATCCCGCAAGCTTCATTGCAAGGCCTGTGAGAACGAGGGATTCCATAACCGCGCCCGCGGCTTCCTCGCTGTTTTCGCAGATCTTGTCCGCAAGGGCAGAGATCTTTTCAACGGCTTCCTTTGTGATGGCGGCTACGTTTTCGCAGTAATATTCGCCGATAAGCAGATTTGCTATCTTCCATTCCGCAAGACCTACGTATTTTGCGACCATATCGCCAAAGCCGGAGGCTTTAAGCTCTGCGGGGGAGGCGGCAAGCACCTTTGTATCGCCAATGATAACAAGCGGCTGTTCCGCCTGCCAGGATTCTTTGAAATTATTTTTGATGATGGGTGCTGTATCGGAAGCAAAGCCGTCCATACTGGGCGCGGTTGCGAAGATACAGAACTTTTTGTCCGCCTGATATGCCGTTACGCGGCAGATATCGTTGAGCGAGCCAGTGCCGACGGAGATGATGCCCTTCACATCCTTGGAAAGCTCAAGAAGCTCTTCCACCTGCTCCGCACGCGCGTACATAAGGTTGTCGTAGATTTTTTCTTTAACGGCAAAGCCTGCCTCGTGAAGGCTTTCGCGCACGCCGCTTGCCGCGGATATCGTGTTTTCGTCCGCAACGAGAAGAAGCTCGTCCTCAAAGCCGTTGTCACGCAGTATCTTACCCGTGTTCTTTGTAATTCCGCTGCCTATTTCTATGGCTTTGGTGAAAAATGTATGTTTTTTGCCGCAGGGGCAGTTTTCGAGTTTGGAAAGAATTTTGTTAAGATCCATAAAAATCACCCTCAATTTAAGTTTCTATAATAAAAGTGTACTTTAAAAACGGCAACTTGTCAAGCAAATGTAAACAAAATTAACTTTCTTTCTTTTCCTATTGTGTTTTGTGTATTTTTATGATAAAATACAGCATAACGTTTTGAAAGGAGAAAGAAAATGGTTTTTCGTGCAAAGCGTACCTCGGAGAATATGGCGCTTGCGCTTTTTTGCGCCGTTATCCTTTATTTTATACACGGTTTTATGAGCGAAATATCCTTCGGAGCGATAGAGGATAAGCTTATATCCCTCGTCTTCGCGGCAATGCGTCTGCTGATCCCGGTGCTTGTATTTACGGGATTGCAAAAAAATGCCCGATTCGAGAAAATATCGCTTGAGAGCTCGCCAAAGCAACCCGTTATATCCAATATAAGAATAACGTTTATCGGCTTTTCCGTTGTGTTCGTATTCGGCATTTTTTACGGAATGGCGTTTCCGTCTGCGGCAGTATCATATGCTTATACCGATCCGATCTCGATGATCTTGACGTTTGTGTCTGCCGTTGCCGTCCCTGCTTTCCTTGAGGAATATCTTTACAGAGAGCTTTTTTGCAGGGAGCTGACCGTTCACGGCAACCTTTTTGCTATTATCAGCTCGGCTCTTCTCTTCGGACTTATGCATTTTTCCTATTACTCTTTCCCGTATGCCTTTATATGCGGTCTTGTGATAGGCTTTGTGTATTTGAAGACCGGCTCCGTCAAATATACGATTGCGCTGCATTTTGCCCAAAATCTTTTTTCATACGTCCTTTCCGTTATCGGCTCGCTCGTTGCCGGGGATATATACTTTAAAATACTTATGGGAACGGTCGTTGTCGTAAGTGCTGCGGCACTTCCGACGGTGTATTTCCTTATCCCGAGCAATTACGGAAAATTTACCGAAAAGGAATACGGAAACGTCACCTCCTCTGCGTTTCTCACGTTCCCGATGGTGATCCTCATTGCCTGCATCCTTATACTTAATTTCATATGACGGAAAAGGCTTTGGATGAACAGACCCTGAACCGTTTTATGGGTCTTGCCATAGAGGAGGCAAAAAAATCTCTTGCGCTTGTGGAGGTGCCTGTCGGTGCCGTTGTCGTGTGCGAGGGAGAGGTGGTGTCTGCGGCGTACAACACCAGAGAAACGGAGAAAAACGCCGTAAATCACGCAGAGCTGCTTGCAATATCCGCCGCCTGCCAAAAGCTTGGCGGATGGCGTCTTCACAAATGCGACCTGTACGTGACCCTGGAGCCTTGCCCTATGTGTGCGGGCGCGATAGTCAACTCCAGGATAAAGAGGGTCGTGTTCGGCGCGAAGGACCCGAAAAGCGGTGCTTTCGGCTCTGTTATCGATCTCAACGCGCATCCCTTCAATCATAAGCCCGAAATTATAAGCGGCGTGCGGGAAGAGGAATGTGCGGCGATGCTTTCGGATTTTTTCCGCGCCCTGAGGGAAAAAAATAATTATGACAAAAAAATCCGAAATTCTGCACAGCACAAGGATTAACTTGCATAAAAATGCAGTATGAAGTAAAAAACTGATGTAAAAAGGTTTTAAAATATACTTGAATTTTTAATACCCTTGTGTTATACTATGACTACGATTTAATAAAAATTTTCTTTTTTGATTTTTGTTTTGATACGAAACAAAAAAGAAGGACGCTTTTGCGGTTTCCAACCCGCATAAAAAAATATTAAGGAGAGAAAAAATGAAGAAAGAAATCAGAAGAATCGCACTCGTTTTCGCTGTTATTTTCACATTTATGGCAGTAAGCTTTTGCTTGGTTTCCTGCGGTGACGGCGGCGCAGACAGCACAACAAAAAATCCCGTTCTTCCCACCCTTACAACAGGCGGAGATGCAACAACGGGAGGCACAACATCCGCAAACACAACTACAACCAATAACGTTGTTCCCGGTACAAGCGGCACAACGACAACACCTGTTACACCCCCCACAGGCGAATATGTAAACCCCCTTACGGGTCTTAAAACTACATATGATGCTTCCCAGAAGCGTCCCGTTGCCATCGTAGTTGACAACATCGGTCTTGCTCTTGCACACCAGACAGGTCTTAACCAGGCAGACGTTCTTTACGAAACACTCGTTGCTCCCGGCATCACACGTTTCCTTATGGTAGTTTCCAACTACACAAACCTTTCCAACGTTTGCAACGTTCGTTCCGCAAGAATCTTCCACATCGACCTTGCCGCTAACCACAATGCTATCCTCGTTTGCCACGGTGGTTCTACATACGAAGCTTTCGCAACGGTTGCTTCTATGCGTCTTGGCGGTGCTTGGAACGAAGAGCTTGGCAAGAATACATACGGCTACATCAACACAAAGGATGAATACGCTTTCGGTACACAGGAAGGCGGCCTTAAATACGGTACTATCAAGTATTACACAGGCGCATACAACTCCGGTCGTGTTGACCTTAAATACGATACACTCGTTACTGCAGGCGCGCTTATCGCAACACTCCAGTCCAACACGAGCCGCTTCCGTCTTTCCGGCAACTCCGTTGACGGCTTGACAAAGCAGTCCCTCAAGTTTGCAGCCGCAGGCACGGAAAGCGCTGTTATGAACGGTGCAAGCACAGCTACAAACGTTATCCTCAACTTCACGATGGACAACTTTGAAGGCGACAAGAACGTTTCCTATATGCTCAAGAACGGCAAATACTACCGTTACCAGAACGGCACAGCTCATACAGACTCCGTTACAGGCGAACAGCTCTGCTTCACAAACCTCGTTACGCTCTTTACAGACGTTACAAGAGTTCAGGGTACTATTGAAGACCCCAACGTAGCTTCCGTAAGAACAACAGGTTCCGGCTCCGGCTACTACTTCTACAACGGTAAGTGCATCCCGATCAACTGGAGCAAGCTTACAGGCGACAGCGCACTCGTTCTTACAACGATTACGGGCGCAGAGCTCACACTTGCAACAGGTAACACATACATCGCTTACCTCGATAACACAAACACTTCTTCCGCTGTTATCTACAACTGATAAGTAAATAATAAAAGGCACTTCAAAATGAAGTGCCTTTTTTATGTTTTGAAGAAATCGAGCAAAGCGCGATCTTAAATATTATTTACCACGCCGACGAAAAGGGGAAGACCCACTTGGGACGTTATAACGAATATAAACGGTCTGTCAAGAACGAAATCAACAAAATCGTCGGGAGGCGGGGGAGAGCCCGCGTATTCAAGCATCGTAAAGGCAACTGCCTTGCAGCCTTCCTCATCTATCATAACGCGCGCGCCGTGTGTCGCCTTTGAAACGGCAACCGCCGTGTCATCCGTCAAAGGGGAAAAGTCGGACTCTTTAAACGAGAATATATCCGTAACTCCAAGATTTTGGAGGCCTTCTGTAAGGTTTATGGTGGAGGCAACGTCAAACTTTGGAATGCTTCTGTTCACTTTGATATAGGTGTTGTTTTTTCTGTTCGTTCCTATGATAAAATCCATAGCTTCCTTGTTATCGAAAAGCTCTTCTGCGCTCACGCCCTCGTCGGGGAGGATAAAGTACATTTCTCCTCCGTCGGTGAAGCTTTGCGATATAGCGGAAAATTTTTCGCCCCAATAATATGTGTCATCGTAGGAGGCATACATAAAATCGCAGGTCTTATCTCCGCTTGTGCCGTGGAATGTTGCTTCCTCGGTCTTTTCTTTTTTGAATTCCGTGTTCCAACGGGCATAGAAGTTTACCGTCGTTGCAAGAGCCATAACTGTTTCGGGGGAAAATTCAAGCTGTTCTATGGAATCATCAAGAAGTCCGTCCGTCTGATCGCTCAGCCATTTGCGAAAAGCTTTCGTATATTCTTCGGATGTCACGTCGCCGCTGAAAGAGGAGGCGTAATAATTTTCCGCCGCCCGTTCGAGCGTGTCCTGCTTGAAGGATACGTCCTTGTTGAGCCAAAGGGAGCTTGCAAGCACGGTCTTTTTGGAGCCATCATCAACGTAGCTCGCGTTCCATACCGTGTTTGCTTCGCGGCGAAGCGTTTCTATGTCGGAAGCCCCCAGGAGAGAGAGTATCTGCTCTCGGCTGTTTCCGTCCGTAAACTCCGCCGTCATAGCAAGCGCCATATATACGTTGAGAGGGGAATAAACACGGTTCTCTCCGTCCGTGTCGGAAAGGAACTCGCGTATCGTTGCACTGAAAAATGAGCCAAGGTCTATGTCCAGCGCATAATATGCGTTTCTTTTATCCCTGCGGTAATCTGCCCACTTTTCATATTTTGCTTCGTTGTTCCCTCTGCCGGGATAATCGGGCATATCGGGATACTGTGCAAGGGCAAGCGCATAGGCTTTCGGGGAAACGGAGCTCCAACCGGGGAGAAATACTGCTCCCAAAACGAGGAACAGCGCAAGGCACGCGGCTATTGCCGCAGTCCATTTAACTTTTTTTGATTTTTTTGTTTGCTTTGGAATTTCTTTTGCTTCATTTACAAGATCTTCGCCCACCATACCGATGGCATCCTGTAATTTTTCTGTTTTTTTCATAGATAGATACCCTCCTTTATAAGTTCGCTTAAAAGTTTTTGCCTTGTGCGAAGAAGCATCATCTTGACCTTGCTTTGTCCAAATCCAAGCTTGCGTGCGATATCGCCGATGGGGTCCATATACCAATACCTGCGGATAAAAACAATGCGCTGTGTTTTTTCAAGCGACCGCAGGAATTTGTCTATTATAACGGAAAGCTCTTTTGCGCTTATTTCCTCCTCAACGCTTTCTTTTGCGGGGATACACTCCGAAAGCTCCGCGTCAAATCCGCCGTGAATACCGCCGCGTTTTTGCGCGGTACGGGCGCGCAACTTTTTGAGAGCCAGTTTTCTGGTTATTCCGCAGATAAAAGCGCAAAGAAACTGCGGCTTTTCGGGTGGGATGGCGTTCCACAGGGCAAGATAGGCATCGCTTACCACCTCTTCCGCATCCTGCGTGTTGCCGAGGATATTGTAAGCGAGAGAGCTGCAGGCAGAGCCGAATTTTTCGCTTGTTTCGCGTATGGCTCGTTCATCGCGGGCAAAAAACATATCGAGAATAGAATTGTCATCCATAATGCTGCCTCCTTTCACTATATAAGTACCGTTTTGCCTTGCCTGCGTCACGCAGAAAATAAAATAAAGTTGACTTTTGTCAACTTTATTTTGTGAATTTGCGCAGAAAGAGACAGTCGGGGGACGCCTGCTGCTTCAAAAAATGATCTGTTTTTTGCAGCAGCTTAAAAAGAGCTTATTCCGCTTTTATTGTGTAGCCCACGCCGCGAACTGTAGAGATTATCTTTATTCCGAAGCGTTCGTCAAGCTTTTCTCTGAGGTAGCGGACGTAAACGTCCACGACGTTTGTTTCGCCTTCCTCCTCCTTGCCCCAGACCTCCTTTGCCGCCTGCGCGCGCGTAACGGTCTGCCCCTTGTTTTTGATAAGGAGCAGAAGCAGGGCAAACTCCCTCTGGGTAAGCTCCACGGTTTCTTTTCTGTATGAAACGGTGTGGTTCTTTTCCCCGAGGATAAGGGAGTCCGCTGCGCTTTTTCTGCGCTTTGCGGGGCGCACTCCGAGCAGAGCCTCGTCTGCGCGCTCAAAGATCGTTCCAAGAAACTCCTGAACGCAGAACGGACGCTCGAAAACGCGAAAGCCCGAGGGGATCTTCGTTTCGAGCCTTGAAAGCTCGCTTTTATATCCGAAAAGGATTATCTGCGTGAGTTCAAGGTTGGATATCTCTTCCGTGTAATAATCGAATATTTCGGCGCCGATCACGGCGAAGTCCGCATCAAAGGCGTCCTTTGCGGCTTCCTCCGAAAGTTCCTCGAAAACCGTTACCTGCGCTCCGAAAAGGCTTATATCCCAAAAGAGCATACGGGAAAACACTGCGTCTTTTGTAATTATCGTTATTTTCATATCAAGCTCCGCACGTTATTTTTTTATCGGGGAGGGAACTGTCGGCACTTTTACCTTGCGAAGCCCCGACGTGTCCGGGAACTGCTTTTCAAAATCCTTTAGGGCAAACGCTACCTCGTCATCCTTTTTGAGAGTGAGAAGCGTTACTCCGGAGCTTGTTCGCGTTGTCTTGACGGGAATAAGCTTTGTATTGATAATACAGCCCTTGCCCGATCTTGTGCCGATGAATATTTCAAAAGGCTTATCCTCGTATATCGCGGCGATAAGCGGGGAGGCATCCGAGTAAGCTTTTACAAGCTTTTTACGGTTTGCCTTTGTTTCGTAGGATGAAACGGGTATCTTTACGCCCTTGCCGTTTGCGAAGATGTAGATGAGGTTGTGCGTTTCATCGTATTTTTTGAGCGCTTTCATAGCTATAACGCGCTCGCCGTCATCAAAATCGAGCTTCGCAGGGACAAATTCACCGAGGGAGGAAGCCTTTACCTGATCGAAATCCGCCACGCGGGATTTGTATATCTGCGCATTGCTGCCGATGAAGATAAGCTCGTCAGCGTTCTCGGCATCTTCCTCTTGAATAACAACGTCCCCTTCCTTGAGCTTATGCTCGTCGCTTCCGCGAAGCGTGCTTGCGCGCAGGGAATTGTGCGTTATCTTTTTGAAGAAGCCATCGCGGGAGAGCACGAGGCGCACGGGGTAGTTTTCCACGTGGTCTTCTTCTTCGTAATTCGTAATATCTTCCTCGTAGATAAGGCGCGTTTGGCGCGGAATGGCGTATTTATCTTTTATCTTTGCAAGCTGCTTTGCGATATATCGCTTTGTTTTTGCCTCGGATTCGATAATGGAGGTAAGCTCCTCTATCTCCTTCTGAAGGTCATTTATCTCGGAAATGCGCTGCATAATGTATTCACGGTTGAGGTGTCGGAGCTTTATTTCCGCGATGTATTCCGCCTGCACCTCGTCAAGGCTGAAGCCTTTCATAAGGTTGGGAACAACGTCCGCTTCCTTTTCCGTTTCGCGGACGATCTTTATTGCTTTGTCTATATCAAGCAGTATTTCGCCAAGACCCAGCAGGAGGTGGAGCTTATCCTTTTTCTTGCCGAGGTCAAAGGTGAGCTCGCGCTTAACGCACGTCATACGGAAGCGTATCCACTCCGTAAGTATTTCGCGTATGCCCATCGTGCGCGGGGTGCCGTCGATGAGGATGTTGAAGTTGCAGGCGAAATTATCCTGCAAGGGCGTTTTCTTGAAAAGCTTTGCCATAAGCTTTTCGGGGTCTGTGCCGCGCTTCAGGTCGAGCGTGAGCTTGAAACCGTGAAGGTCGATCTCGTTTCGCGCATCCGTCACTTCCTTGAGAGAGCCATCTTTTATCATATCCGTTATCTTTTTAAGAATGAGCTCTATCGTTGTGGAATAGGGGATCTCAAGAATATCTATGCAGTTTTCCGCTTTATCGTAAACGTAGCGTGCGCGAAGCGTAAAGCTGCCTTCGCCCGTTTCGTATATGTGGCGAAGCTTATCTCTGTCATAGATGATACCTGCACCGCCCGAAAAATCGGGCGCTTTTATAATATCGAGAAGGTCTTCCGTGGTGGTGTCTTTGTTTTTAAGCAGGGCTATCGTGCCGTCACATATCTCGCCCAAGTTGAAAGAGCAAATCTTACTTGCCATACCGACGGCGATACCCATATTCGGGGAGACAAGCACGTTCGGGAACGCCGTGGGAAGGAGCACGGGCTCCTTCATCGTAGCATCGTAGTTGTCCGTCATATCGACGGCATCTTTATCTATACCGCCGAATATTTCATTACAAAACGTGTCCAGCTTTGCTTCCGTATAACGCGATGCCGCGTATGCCATATCGGAGCTGTACTGCTTGCCGAAGTTACCCTTGGAATCCACAAACGGGTGAAGCAGCGCACCGTTGCCGCGGGTAAGGCGGACCATAGTTTCGTATATTGCCGCATCTCCGTGCGGGTTGAGCTTCATCGTCGCGCCGACGATGTTGGTGCTTTTCGTTCGCGGTCCCGTGAGAAGCCCCATTTTGTACATTGTGTAAAGAAGCTTTCTGTGGGAGGGCTTAAAGCCGTCTATCTCCGGGATAGCACGGGAGACTATGACCGTCATAACGTAGGGCATATAGTTTTTTTCTATCGTTTCCGTTATGGGCTGCGGAGTTACGGGGGCGTGGGGGAGGTTTTCTGTTATATTGTTTTTCTTTTTTGCCATTATTTTCACTCCGGATTTTAAATTGTGGAAGAGTTTAAGAGCTTATATATCGGCATCCTTGAGGTAGAATCTGCCGTTTTCTTTTATGAATTTTTTGCGCTCGGCAAGATCGTCGCCAAGAAGCGTTTCAAAAATATACGCTGTTTTTTCCGCATCCGTAGGGCTTACGCGGATAAGGCGACGTGTGGCAGGGTTCATCGTTGTCTGCCACATCATTTCGGGTTCGTTTTCACCAAGACCCTTGGAGCGCTGGATAGTATGCTTTTTGTTGCCTATCTTGGAGAGTATCTCCGCTTTTTCCTGTTCGTTGTATGCAAAGAACGTGTCCTTTCCGCAGGTGATCTCAAAAAGAGGGGATTCCGCGATATAGACCTTGCCCTCCTTTATAAGCGTGGGAAGCAGTCGGTAAAAGAGCGTGAGCAGGAGCGTGCGTATTTGGAATCCGTCCTCGTCCGCATCGGTGCAGATGATTATCTTGCTCCATTTGAGAAGGGAGAGGTCAAAGGTGTTTTGAGCCGCTTTGCTCTTTCCTTGTATTTCCGCGCCGCAGCCGATGACTTTGAGCAGGTCGACTATAACTTCGCTTTTGAATATCTTATCGTATCCGCATTTAAGACAGTTGAGCGTTTTGCCTCTTACGGGGATTATTGCCTGAAATTCGGAATCGCGCCCCTGGATACAGGAGCCCATCGCGGAGTCGCCCTCCACGATATAGACCTCACGCTTTTCGGGGTCCTTGGAACGGCAGGAAACGAATTTTTCAACCCTGTTTGCAACGTCCGTGCCGGAGGATGTGAGCTTTTTCTTGATGTCAACGCGCGTTTTTTCCGCGGTTTCGCGGCTGCGCTTGTTTACAAGCACTTGAGCTGCTATCTTGTCCGCTTCCGCGGGGCGTTCCGCAAAATATACCTCAAGGGCGTGCTTCAGGTAATTTGTAAGCGCTTCCTTGATAAATTCGTTTGTTATGGCTTTTTTTGTCTGGTTCGCGTAGGAAACCATCGTAGAAAAGCTGTTTATAACGATGAGCAGGCTGTCCTCTATATCGGAAAAGCCTATTTTGGATTCGTTTTTGTTGTATTTTCCGGTTGCTTTGATGTATTTATCGATAGCGTAGGTGAAAGCGGTCTTCGTTGCGCTGTCGGGAGAGCCGCCGTGCTCCAGGAAGCTTGCGTTGTGGTAATATTCAGTTTTGCTTACCTCGTTGGAAAAGCAGAAGGCGATCTCCGCTTTGAAGTTATACTCCGGCTTGTCCGCGCGGTCGCGCCCGCGCGCCTCTGTTTGCCAAAATACGGGAGGGGTGATGTACGTTTCGCCCGCAAGGCCCGCAACGTAATCCGCGATGCCGTTTTCATAGAGGAAGGTCTTTTCATAGAACGAGCCGTCCTCAAGCTGGAAGCGGAAGACAAAGGAGATGCCCTTGTTGGAAACGGCTTGGCGTTCGAGCATAGTTTCGTAAAATTCGCGCGGGATGGCGGTGTCCGTAAAGACCTCAAGGTCGGGGCGCCACGTTACCACCGTGCCGTGCTGTTTTTCTTTTTTTGCAAGCGTGCGGCGCATAAGCTCGCCGTCCGGCTTGCCTTTTTTAAAGTGCATTTCCAAAAGCTCGCCGCCGCGGTAGGATTTTACCTGCATAAACTCGGAGCTGTACTGTGTGGAGGCGGCACCGAGGCCGTTAAGACCGAGGGAGTATTTATAGTTCGCACCGTCGTTGTTATTGTTGTATTTTCCGCCTGCGTAAAGCTCGCAATAAACAAGCTCCCAGTTGTATTTGCCTTCTTTTTCGTTATAGTCAAGCGGTACTCCGCGCCCCTCGTCCTCTATGGAGATGACGCCGTCCTTGGTAACGGTTATATGAATGATGTTGCCGTAGCCCTCGCGCGCTTCGTCAACGGAGTTTGAGAGTATTTCAAAAACGGAATGCTCGCAGCCCTCGATACCGTCGGAGCCGAAAATGACCGCAGGGCGTTTGCGCACGCGGTCTGCACCTTTAAGAGAGGTGATGCTGGCATTATCGTATATTGGTGTTTTGGGCATATATGCCTCCTTTTGAAATTTTTCTGCTATTGCCAAAAACATATTTTCGTGTTTCCGCAAAGAAAATAAAGCGGGGGTTGCTTTATGCGAAAAAATTTGATAAAATAATATAAAACGCAGAAAAACGAATTTTAATGTCATTCTAATCTTAGAGTTTTATTATAACACAAAAATTTGACAAAATCAATTAGTGCTTTTGACGGAAATGGGGGACTGAATTTATGTATCGTGAAATTTTGGGCGAGTACGGTATAGAATATGCCGGGGCTGTTCCTTTTTCCGTGTGCCGCGTTTTCGATGAGGATATCATCACACGGCGCGGTGTGGCAGTTTCCGAAATAAAAAGTGCGATCCTTTTCCTTGTGCCTTATTATTGCCGCGACGAGGGTGAGGCAAACGTATCTGTCTATGCCCGTGCCCACGATTATCATCTCTTTTTCGATGCACTTTATACACAGCTCGTTCCAAGGCTTGAAAAGACCTACGGCGCACGCTTTTGGGGCTTTGCGGATAAATCCGCCATTGGCGAGGTTGGTGCGGCTTCCTTGGCGGGGCTTGGGAAGATAGGCGATAACGGGCTTATAATAAACGAAAAATACGGCTCCTTCGTCTTTATAGGGGAGCTCCTTTCCGATGCAGAGCCGGAAAGCTTCGGCTGCTCTGCGGCGGCGGAATACAAACCGAGCTTTTGCACGCACTGCGGTGCGTGCCGCGCCGCCTGCCCTATGAAGGAGGGGCAGGGCTGCCTTTCTTTCGTAACGCAGAAAAAAGGGGAGCTTACGGAGGAGGAAAAAGCGCTTATCCTTAAATACGGCTTTGCGTGGGGGTGCGACATATGCGCCGCCGTTTGCCCATTTACAAAAAAGGCGATAGCGGCAGGGAACACCACTCCGATAGAATTTTTCAAAAATGACAGAATTGCTTTTCTCACAAGCGAAATGCTTGATGGAATGGATAAGCAGACCTTCCGCCGCCGTGCGTTTTCCTGGCGCGGGAAGAAAACGATAGCAAGAAACCTTGAAATTTTCGGAAAATGAGAGTTTTTTTGAAGAACAGGGGCAAAATATATAGGACTTAACGAGGTTGCCGATGATCATAAGAAGCTATAAACAAACAGACTGCGAGGGAATGTACGCTCTTTTTTGCGATACGGTCCGTTCGGTGAACTGCGCGGACTATACAGAGGAGCAGCTTGCCGCCTGGGTGGGCGCGGATATATCGCTTGAGGAGTGGGACCTTGCCTTTACGCGGAATTATACCGTGGTCGCGCTTGAAAACGGGCAGATAGTCGGCTTTGGGGAGATAGATAAAACGGGTTATCTCGATAAGCTGTATGTTCACAAGGATTTTTTGCGCCGCGGTATCGGAAGCGCGATATGCGATATGCTGGAGCAGAATTTTTGGGAGGGAAAGATAACCGTTCACGCTTCCATCACGGCAAGACCTTTTTTTGCTTCTCGCGGATATGCGCTTATTAAGGAGCAGACGGTTGTAAGGAACGGCATACACCTTACGAACTTCGTTATGGAAAAAGAATGTTCTATGTTTGATGAATAAATACGGAGGGCTTGTTTGGCTTATAAATTTGGCGAAAACGAAATAGAACGCCTTAAAAAAGAGAATAGAAGGCTCAGGCGCGAAAACGCCTATCTTTCCTACCGCTTGGAGCGTATTTCGCCGCGCGAGGGGAAAAATACTTCTCGCGAGAGGGAGCTTTTCCTAAAATCGGAGCGCGTGGAGCGCGCACACGGCTATTTTCGGTATGTTTTCGGACTTTTTAAGCTGACTTTGATATACAGAATATACGACAGGATATTTTTTGCTCTGCGCAAATATATCCTTGCTTCAAGGATATGGCGAAATATCCTTATAATCTTTGCAATATTCGGAACATCGCTCCAGGCAATTATTACTTTCGGCTCTGTACTTGTGCTTTTGCCGACAGCGGCGCTTTCGGTGCTGGTGTTTGCTGTTTTTTCCGCATATTCGTATAAAAAACAGACGGGAAAGCTTCTTGCCCTAATTTCGGGCAAGAAGGCGTATTTTCTTTACCCTGCGGCAGTACCGCAAAAGGGCAGAGCGTTTTACGAAAGTATGCGCCTTTTTTCCGCGGACGGCGCGGTCTTTGCCGTTACACATTCGTTTTCACTTTGCAAATGGAGAGCTGTGCGAAAGCTTTACGGCAACGTTTACTTTATTCACACGAGCTTTTACTATACGCTTATAAAAGCGATGATTAAAAACGGTAAAAACGAGATAATTAAGATATTTTAAATGAAGATTTTAAAGGAAGGAGAAAGATATGGTAAGCTTTATATACGGAAGAACGGGCAGCGGAAAAAGCTCATATATCTATGAAAAAGCCGCGAATACTATAGGCAAGCATATTTTTGTCCTTGTCCCGGACCGCGCGGCGGTCCTTGCGGAAACGCGCTTTGCCGCCGCACCGAACGCGGGCGATATAGACGTTATCACGTTCCGCAGGCTTTGCAATTTTGTTTTCCGGCGTTACGGCGGCATTTGCGAAAATTATATTTCTCGCGGCGCGAAGAAGGTAATGATGCATAATACCGTGCGTGCGCTTTCCGGGCTTCTTTCTTCGTATAAAGACATTGGCGCGGGAGATACCGCCGCCACGGAAAAGCTTATAAGTATGCGCACGGAGCTTGCGAGAAGCGGTGCTTCGCTTTCGCGTCTTGAGCTTGCGGCGCAAAAAAGCGATGGTGAGGCAGGCAAAAAATTTGCCGATATGGCGCTTCTTTTCACTGCGTTCGATGCCGAGGTAGGCGCACGCTTTACCGACCCCGACGGAATGATAGCGAAAATGAACGCACTTCTTTCCGCAAACGATTTTTTTTGCGGCTGCGACGTTTACATAGATTCCTTCGCTTCCTTTTCGGGCGAACAGCTTGAAACCGTGAAGCAGATAATAAAAAGTGCGGACAACGTATATATCACGCTTCCGTTTGTTCCGAGAGAGGATGCGCGCACGCCATGCTTTTTCGGCGTGAACGATACAAGAGCGCGTCTTTTTGCCGCCGTTAACGAGGCTGGCGGACAAATTTCAGAGCAAACCGTGCTTTTTGACGTAAAACGATTTAAAAACGAGGAGCTTTCCTTCCTTTCGCGCAACCTTTTTCCGGGAAACGCAAATGTAAAGGCTGTTTTTGAAAAAGAGCCCGAGCATATTCACGCCGTCTATGCCGCCAACGCTTTTGCGGAGAGCGAGGCTGTCTGCCTTGATATAGCGCGGCGCGTTCGCGGCGGTGCGCGTTACCGCGACCTCGCCGTTATCGTGCGCGATACGGCATCATACGCCGGCGTTATAGATGCGATGATGAGAAAATACGGCATACCGTACTTCATATCATCGCGCACGGATATTGCACAGTGTGCTTTTATAAAATTTTTGCTTTGCGCTCTTGCCGTGTGCGAGCGCGGATTTGGCAGAGAGCTTGTTATATCATATATAAAAACCGATCTTGCGGGTATTACGCCCGATGAAATAAATCTTTTTGAAAACTACGTTCGAAAATGGAATATAACGGGCGCACGCTTTTACGATGAATACGAATGGAATATGGACCCGGAGGGCTTCCGCGGAGAGATGAGTGAGCAGAGCGCAAACACGCTCCTTCGCCTTTCCGATATACGAAAGCGTGCAATAAGCCCTTTGCGCGCCTTTTGCGAGGATGTTTCCGGCAAACACAGCGTGCGCTATTTCTGCGAAAAGCTGTATGATTTTGCCGTGTCTATGGGTGCGCCCGAAAAAATCGATGCGGACGCACGCGCGGCTGCGGAAAGGGGAGAGAAAGCGCTCTCCTTGGAGCTTGCACAGCTTTTCTCCGTTTTCTGCGACGTGCTTGATGCGCTTGTGAGCGCGAGCGCCGAGGCAGAGGTCAATGCGGCGGAGTTTACCTCTCTTTTAAGACTTGTTCTTTCCGAAACGGATATAGGAAAAATTCCCACCTCGCTCGATGAGGTGACGGTTTACGATGCTTCCGCCGGCGGATACGGCGAGTTTGAAGTGGCGTATCTTATGGGGGCGTGCGAGGGTGCTTTTCCTGCATCCGTTTCGGACGACGGGCTCTTTTCCGACAAGGAAAAGGAGATGCTCGCAAGCTCCGGAATTGAGATCACCTCCACCGTGGAAAGAAGGATATGCGATGAGCTGTATTATTTTTACTGTGCCGCCTGTGCGCCGTCGAGTGAGCTTTACCTGACCTACCCGATATATGATAAGTCAGGCAAAAAAACGCGGCGTTCCCCGGCGCTTGCAAGCATTATGCAGATGTTCCCGAATATGCGCGAGGTCTGCTTTGAAGCCGTGCCGAGATACGAAATGATAGAGCGTGCATGCGCTTCCTTTGAGCATATAATGAAAAAAGACAGTGCGCTTTCCCGTGCGCTTGCCGCATATTATGCGGAAACGGAAGATTACGCGGACAAAATGAAATATATATTCACGCCGCTTTCATCTGCTTCCTGCCGTATTCCCTCGGAGGATGCGGTAAGGATATTCCCGCCCGATATGCAAACAAGCTATTCAAGGCTTGAACGATATATAGTTTGCAATTTCGCCTATTTTTGCGAGTATGAGCTAAAGCTCAAGGACAGCTCCCCTGTGAAGTTCGGGGCTCTTGACGTGGGCAACTTTATGCACAAAATACTTGAGGTTTCCGTGAAATACGCTCTTTCCCACCCGGACGCTACGGACGAGGAGATGAAAAAAGAGATAAACTCCGTCTGCCGAGAGTACGTGGAAAGCCTTTGCCGGGAAAAATACGCGGCGGTATCTCCGCGCCTTGTGCGACTTACGGATTACCTTGCAGCCTCTTCGGAACGCTTTGTTGCAAGCATACGGGAGGAATTTCGCGAAAGCAAGTTCCGCGCACGCGATTTTGAAATAGTTATCGGTAAGGGCGCGGATATAGAGCCGATACGCCTCAAAAACGAAAACGGCAGCGTGGAGCTGCGCGGCAAGGTCGATCGCGTGGACACCTACGAGGACGGCGATGGCAAGATATACGTGCGCGTTGCGGATTACAAGACGGGCAGCAAAAAATTCGACCTTGCAAACGTGGAAAAGGGCAGGGACCTTCAAATGCTCCTGTATCTTTTCTCCATATGCGAAAACGGAAAGAAAAGATACGGCGAGGACCTCTCCCCTGCGGGCGTGATGTACGTTTCCGTGCGCCCTGCGGCGGCGGACGTGGACCTTGGTACGGTACCGCCCGATGAAAAAAACAAAAACAGCGGTCTTCTTCTTGATAACGAGGAGGTCCTTACCGCTATGGAGCCTTCGCTTGAGGGAAGATTTATCCCCGTTTCTGTCGCCAAGGGAGGAAAAAAGAAAGGCAATCTTATTGCAAGCGAGGCTTTCGAGGAGCTTAAAAACACCGTTGTGGAAACGGTGCTCCGCGCCTCGGACGCTCTGCGTTCCGGCAAGGCGGACGCCGCGCCGTGCGAGCAAACGGCTTGCGACTACTGCAAGATGCACGCCGTTTGCAGAGTGAAGAAATAAGTGAAAAATTCTCTGAAAGGAATGAAATAAATTGAAAATACCCGAAAGTATTCTTAAACAAGTTGAAAAACCCGGCCGCTATACCGGCGGCGAATGGGGCGAGGTCATAAAAGACCCGAAAAGTGTGGACGTGCGCTTCGCTTTTTGCTTCCCGGATACATATGAGATAGGTATGTCCAACCTCGGTGTACGCATACTTTACAATATCCTCAACGAGCGAGAGGACGTTTGGTGCGAGCGCGGTTATGCTCCGTGGGCGGATATGGAAGAGAAGCTTCGAGAGCATAAGCTGCCGCTTTGCTCTATTGAAAGCGGCACTCCTCTTTCAGAGTTCGATTTCGTCGGATTCTCGCTCCAATACGAGCTTTGCTATACGAATATGCTCAATATGCTGGATCTTGGCGGTATAGAGCTTGAAAGCGCAAAGAGAGCGAACGATGCCCCGATCGTTGTTTGCGGCGGTCCTTGCACCTATAACAGCGAGCCTTTTGCGGATTTCGCGGATATCTGCCTTATCGGCGAGGGCGAGGACGAGCTTCCCGAGCTTATGGATATTTACAAAAAGCACAAAGCTATGGGTTTTGACCGCGCGGCGTTTTTGCGCGAGGTATCGCATCAGCAGAGTATGTACGTTCCCTCTCTTTATGACGTGGAATATAACGGGGACGGCACGATAAAGAGCTTCACACCCAAATTCCCCGACGTTCCCGCAAAGGTGCAGAAGAGAATTGTTAATGATATGGATAAAGCCCCGTTCCCCAAAAACCTCGTTATGCCCTTTATTCAAACGGTGCAGGACAGAATAGTGCTGGAGGTTTACCGCGGCTGTATCCGCGGCTGCCGCTTCTGCCAGGCGGGTATGGTGTATCGCCCCGTAAGAGAAAAAACGCCCGAGGTACTTAACGAGCAGGCAAAGATACTTGCGGATGCAACGGGTTATTCCGAAATTTCGCTCTCCTCCCTTTCCATCAGCGACTATTCCTGCATAGAAAAGCTTACGGACGAGCTTCTTTCCTGGACGGATGACCGCAAAATATCGCTCAATCTGCCCTCGCTTCGCGTGGACAGCTTTACAAAAGAGCTTATGGATAAGATATCCACCATCCGCACGGGCGGCATTACCTTTGCGCCCGAGGCCGGTACGCAAAGACTGCGCGACGTTATCAACAAGAACGTGGAAAAAGCGGATCTTCTCCGTGCTTGCCGCGTAGCTTTCGAGGGCGGCAAGACACAAGTCAAGCTCTACTTTATGCAGGGCTTGCCAACGGAAACGGACGAGGACCTTGAGGGAATCAACGAGCTTGCCGAAAGCGTTATAGACGAATTTTACGCAACGCCGGGCAGACCCAAAAAATCTCCGCAGGTAACTCTTTCCACGGCTTGCTTTATCCCCAAGCCGTTTACACCGTTCCAGTGGGAGGCGCAGTGTGACCTTGAGGAGCTTCAGCGTAAGCAGAAATACCTTATGGGTAAGGTTATGAACAGAAAGATAAAATACAACTATCACGATGCCAAGGTGAGCCGTATCGAAGCAATTTTTGCGCGCGGCGACAGAAAGCTTTGCCGCGTACTTCTTGAAGCGGCAAAGAGAGGCATACGTCTTGACGGTTGGGAAGAATTTTTCGATTACGATAAATGGATGGAGGTTTTCGCAGACCTTGGTATAGACCCCGCATTCTATGCAAACCGCGAATTCGGAGAAGAAGAAATATTGCCGTGGGATAACATCGACATCGGCGTTACAAAAGCATTCCTCTTGCGTGAGCGCCACAAGGCTTACGAAGAGAAAACAACGCCCAACTGCAGGCTTCAGTGCAGCGGCTGCGGCGCAAATAAACTCGGAGGTGAAAGATCGTGTTGCCCGAAAGCGTAAACGCTGTTAAAACAGATATAAAAGTTCGTGTTAAATTTTCAAAAACGGGAAGCCTTAAATTTATTTCCCATCTTGACCTCAATCGCACGATGCAGTCCGCTTTCCTCAGAAGCAAGCTGCCCGTATGGTATTCCGAGGGCTTTAATCCCCATCCCAGAGTTGCCTTTACGCCCCCTCTTTCCGTCGGCGTTTCCAGCCTTACGGAATTTATGGATTTTAAAATGGTGGAGGAAGTCGAGCCGGAAACGATAGTTGAAAGACTCAACGCTTCTTTCCCTGCGGGGCTGCGCGCAAGCCTTTGCTATGCGCCGAAAGCACATTTCCGCGATATAAAATGGAGCCTTTACGAAATAAAATTCGAGCTTTCGGGAAATGCACCCGAGAATATTGAAGAAAAGACGAAAGCGGCCCTTTCCGCAGATGAAATATTCATCGAAAAATACAGCAAAAAGGGCGAACCCAAGATCGTGAATATCGCACAGGGCATTCGTTTTTGCTCCTCGGTGCTCGATGGAAACGTATTCACGGTAAACGTGAAGCTTTCCTGCGATGAAATGGCGTTCGTAAACCCGAAGTACATCGCGGAGGTCCTTGAAAAAGCAATGCCGGAGTGCTTCGCGGGGGCTGAAAACGAGGTCTGCCGTATGGAGGTATATCTTGCGGACGGCGAAACGCTTTTTGCGTAATAGAAAATGAAAATTTAGAAATGAGCCTCCAAATAAGGATGGCTCATTTTTTGTAAACCTTATTAGTTCGACTCTCTTCGGCTATATCGATAAGCGAAGGATAAGCACGAACAAAAAATATGTGTAGGGACAGGCGTCCTAGACTGTCCAAGAAAATTACGGATAAAAGACAAACTTAAATTGAGGATATAAATATTGTTTTAAAAGGTAGGGGAGCGGCTTGCTGCTCCCGTAAGTGAAAAAATATTTTATTCCAAAACGGACAGTCGAGGACGCCTGTCCCTACAATATATGGCAAATTTCAAAGAGAGCCCATTTATGTGTGGATATCTATTCGTTTTATATTGTTGTCTTGACTTTTAGTTGCAAAAGAACTATAATTATTTTAGATTCTATTATATATTATAAGGAGTGAAGTTATGAAAAAAGTAATAATCATATTTTTGGTGTTATTTATTGCAGTTGCTTTTTGTGCGTGCGTGAATACCGATATTCCAAGCGTAACAACATATAACAGCAGTATCGATATGACGTCGGAAACTTTTATTACTACTGTAAATACAACATCCGATGTAGTTACGACAACTGCGATTTCCGATACAACTAATACAACCACCGCAGAAACCACGACTGCAACAACCGTACAAACGGAATCTGAGGAAGAAAAAGCTTTGAAGGCTCGCTACGAAGCGGCAAAATCGCACTTGGCGGAATACGTTGATAAGGGATCTTTCGTCGTTGAAGAAGAATATAAGTACGGCGCGGCGGCAAAATATCTTTATGATGAATTTGAAGCGTTGGGCGATTATAAAGATTGCAAAGAAATTTTGACCGGGTTTACGGTGCTTCCCAATATGCTTACAAGCATTACTGCGAAGCAAACCAATCCTCTCGGATATGAGATTGAAACAGTATATGCATCTTACATGTACGATGAAAACGGAAATTTAAAAAATAACGAAGGTCCCTTTGATTTGAGAATACTCGGTTTTGATGACTATTCTTCTGTATACGCAAACGATTATTTAGAATATGAATTTGATGATGCCGGAAAGTTGGTGTTGGCAAATTTGATTGTAAGAGAAAAAACGATTGCGGTAATAACTCCCGAATACGATGAAAAAGGTAATATCGTAAAAGTTACTACTTTGGGAAAGAAAAAAACTTATACGCAAGCTTATGAATATGATGATCAAAATAGATTGATTTCGAAGAGTAGCGAGACATATTATTTTGATGAGTACGGAAACTTTTCAAAAATGGAATTGATTACTCATTATACGTATTCCTATGATGAAAATGGTAGACTTGTTGAGGAAACGAGCAAGAGGCCTTCTTCTCAATATCCCGTGAAGACAACGTATTGTTATAACGATGCTGGAAAAGTGACCGAAAAAACTATTTGGTCCGTTTCATCCAATAACCTTATCTGGCACAGTTCGGATTATAAAAACGTTGTTTATAACGCTTCAAGAACAACAACATATACCTACGATGAAAACGGAAATTTAACGTTGGAATCGTATTTGACTAATTATACAGAATATTTTTACGATGATAACGGTTATCTTGTAAAAGAAACGGAAAAATTGGGTGAAAAATTTTATGATCGTGTTTATGTCAATGATGAAGAGGGAAAACATATTTCTGCAGAAATCACCGAAACGCAAAACGGAGAACAGATAAGTAATCCGCAGACACTTACATATAATTACGAAACCCTCTATTTCTACGTTGCAAAATAAATTTCTTTCATAAAAACAAAGGGAAATTGCTCTTGCAATTTCCCTTAAAATATGGCATTATAGTATTAAAGTAAGTCAAAGGCAGGCAAAAATATGGCGGAAATAATCAGAGATGAAAATAAAGACCTCCTTTTCAAAGCAATACTTTCCCTTGAAGATACGGAGCAGTGCTACGCTTTTTTCGAGGATCTTTGCACGAAGGCGGAGCTGCGCGAAATGGCGCGCCGTTTCCTTGCGGCAAGGCTTATTTGCGAGGGAGAAAAATATACCACCATCGTTGAAAGAACGGGGCTCAGTACGGCAACCATAACCCGCGTCAACGGCGCTTTGCGCGAGGGCTGCGGCGGATATGCGCGTGCGCTCGGCGTTTTGGGGGCGGATAAAAAATGAGCGGACAGTATTCTTCTCTTTCTTTTTTCTATGACGCTTTTATGCAGGACGTGGACTACGGCGCGTGGTGCGATTTTTATGCGGAGTGCTTTCGCCGCTTTTCGGACGTACCCGTGCAGAGCGTTGTTGACGTCGGCTGCGGAACGGGAAGCATCACCGTGCCGATGTGCGCGCGCGGATATAAGATGACGGGTATCGATATAAGCGAAGAGATGCTCACCCTTGCCGCCAAAAAAGCAGAGGAAGCGGGGCAGAGCGTGCGCTTCCTTGCCTCGGATATGCGTTCCTTTAATCTCGGTTTCAGGGCGGACGGGGCGATATCCTCTTTCGATTGTATGAATTATCTGCTCAAAACGGGTGACGTGGCGGCTTCTCTTTACCGTGTTCACGAAAACATCGAAAAGGGCGGCATATTCGTTTTTGACGTGTCAACTCCGTATAAATACAAAAATATCCTTGCAGACAACACCTTCGTGTTTGAAAACGAGGATGCTTTTATGACGTGGGAGAATTACTTTAACGAAAAAACGGGAGTTTGCGATTTTTACCTTACGTTCTTTATCCGCGAGGGCGGGCTCTACCGCCGCGAGGACGAGGAGCAAAGGCAGAGGTGCTATTCTCTCCGGACGATAAGAAAAGCCATACAAAACGCAGGCTTTTCCATCGTTTGCGAATGTGCGGACGTGGATTTTTCGCCCCTTATGGAAGAGAGCGAAAGATGCTTCTTCATATGCAAAGCGGAATAGATATAAGGATATATTTCAAAATTGAAAAACCAATGCAAGAATACCTCGTCGAATTTTTCCAACGAGGTATTTTTCTTATGCGATAGAAACGCTCCGTAAACGGAGCGCACGCCCCAACGCTATACTTTTTTTGCATACGACCAATACTTTTTTTCAAAACTATTGAAAATAAATTTATAATGTGATAAAATATTTTTGATAAAATTTTTTTGGAGGTTGAAAAAAATGACTTACAATAAGAAAACAATCGAAGACATTGATGTCAAAGGCAAAAAAGTCCTCGTAAGATGCGACTTTAACGTACCCGTAAAGGACGGCGTTATCACAAGCGACAAGAGAATCGTAGAAGCTCTTCCCACGATCAAATACCTTGTTGCACAGGGCGCAAAAGTAGTTCTTTGCTCTCATATGGGCAAGCCCCACGCTATCTTTGAAAAGAGCTTCAAGCTCACAAAGAAAGAGCTTGCTAAGATCGCAGAGCTTCCCGCAGAAGAACAGGAAGCAGCTACTGCAAAAGCTTTTGAAAAAGCTCAGGGCGACGTTACAAAATTCTCCCTCAAGATCGTTGCAGACAGACTCAATGAGCTTCTCGGCGGCATCGTAACATTTGCTGCAGACACAGTTGGCGCAGATGCACAGGCAAAGGTTGCTGCTCTTGAAGAAGGCAAGATCGTTCTTCTCGAAAACACACGCTTCAATGCAGGCGAAACAAAGAACGACGAAGAATTCTCCAAGAAGCTTGCTGCTTTCGGTGACGTATTTGTAAACGATGCTTTCGGCTCCGCACACAGAGCGCACGCTTCCACAGCAGGCGTTACACAGTTCGGCGGTCTTCCCGCAGTTTGCGGCTACCTTATCCAGAAAGAGATCTCCATTATGGGCAAGGCTCTTGAAGATCCCAAGCGTCCTTTCGTTGCAATCCTCGGCGGCGCTAAGGTTTCCGATAAGCTCAACGTTATCAAGAACCTCCTTACAAAGGTTGATACGCTTATCATCGGCGGCGGTATGGCTTACACGTTCCTCAAGACAAAGGGCTATGAGATCGGTACATCCCTCTTCGACGAAGAAAAGGTTGACTATTGCCGCGAAATGCTCGAGCTTGCAGAAAAGAACGGCGTAAAACTCCTCCTCCCCATCGATACAGTTGTTGCTAAGGACTTCCCCAACCCCATCGATGCAGAGATCGAAGTTACAACAGTTCCTTCCGATGCTATTCCCGCAGATATGATGGGTCTTGACATCGGCGAACAGACAAGAGCTCTCTTTGCAGACGCTGTTAAGAACGCACAGACAGTTGTTTGGAACGGACCTATGGGCGTATTTGAAAACCCCACACTTGCTAAGGGTACGATCGCTGTAGCTCAGGCTCTTGCAGATTCCGATGCCATTACTATCGTTGGCGGCGGTGACTCTGCGGCTGCTTGCGAACAGCTCGGCTTTGCTTCCCAGATCACACACATTTCCACAGGCGGCGGCGCATCTCTCGAACTTCTTGAAGGTCTTGAGCTTCCCGGTATCGCTTGCCTCGAAAACAAATAATTTTTAGAAGGAAGACGTTAAAATGAATAAAGCTAAGAGAAACGTTGTTATTGCGGGCAACTGGAAAATGAATATGACACCTGCTCAGACAACGGAATTTATAACAACACTTGCTCCTATGGTTGCAGGTATGGACGGCTGCAAAGTAGTTCTCTGCGTTCCCTACGTTGATATCGCTGCTGCTGTTGCTGCTGCAAACGGCACAAATATCGAGATCGGCGCAGAAAACGTTCATATGGAAGCTAAAGGTGCTTACACAGGCGAGATCTCCGGCGAAATGCTCGCTGCTTGCGGCGTTAAATACGTTATCGTTGGTCACAGCGAACGCAGACAGTACTTCGGCGAAACAGACGTTACTGTAAACGGCAGACTCAAAGCAGGTCTTGCAAACGGTCTTAAAGTTATCCTCTGCGTTGGTGAAACTCTCACAGAGCGCGAACAGGGCATCACATTTGAAACTGTTGCAAAGCAGACAAAGATCGCTCTTCTCGGCGTAACTGCAGAAGAACTCAAGAACGTTATCATCGCTTACGAACCCGTTTGGGCTATCGGCACAGGCAAAACAGCTACTTCCGCACAGGCAGAAGAAGTTTGCGCTGACATCCGCGGTGTTGTTGCAGGTCTTTACGGTGCAGAAGCTGCAGAAGCTGTTACTATCCAGTACGGCGGTTCTATGAACGCAGGCAATGCGGCTGAACTCCTTTCTATGGAAAACATCGACGGCGGTCTTATCGGCGGTGCTTCCCTTAAGACAGCGGACTTCACAACTATCGTTAAAGCTGCTCAGTAACTTACTTTTTCTTTCGGAGAAAAAGTAAGCAAAAAGAACTTTGCTCAAATGATTTTGCCTTCCCTCGCGACAGCGAGATGGGGAAGGTGGACCGCTTGCGGTGGATGAGGTTTGTGCAAATTTTAATCTTTTTGCAGGGACAGGCGTCCTCGACTGTCCGATATACATTTTGTCAATAAAAAACTTCCCTTGAAAAAGGGAAGTTTTTTGCGTTTTGTTTGATTTTTATAAAAATTTAATTTTCGCTCATTTTTGCAGACGACCAATGGTCGCCCCTACGGATAATAATGAATTTTCACAAAAATTATGGATTTTTAAGCAAAATTCATTTTCCGCAATTTTCTTTGCTTTTTATTTGGATTTTTGCTGTTTGGAAGTTTGTCTTTTTTCTTTCGCATATTCCGTTGGGGAAAGACCGGTTATCTGCGAAAATTGCCTGTTGAACGTGCGAACACAGGTGTATCCCACCTCATACGCAATATCCGTCACGCTCATATTCGTGCTGCGCAAAAGGCGTCTTGCCGCGTGTATGCGAAGTCCGCGCAGATAATCCGTAAAGCTTGTTTTAATATCCCCGGAAAAAACGCGGGAGATATAATATTTGCTGTAGCCCAGCTCCGCGGAAAGCGTATCTAGGTTGATATTTCTTTTATAGTTCATATCGCAGAAGGCAAGTATCTTTTGCGCGGCGGTCAGATCCTTTTCCCTCTCCGGCGGCTCTGCGTCCGCACGGAGTAAAAGCTCGGATATTATCGCGGCGGCGTACGATATTGCGCCTTGTGATGCCGTCGGCTTCGTGCTCTGCACAAGTGCTTCCATCCTCAGGAACAATTGCTTGGCAAAATCCAGGTCTTCAAGGTGTATTACGGGACAAGCGGTGTTGTATGCCGCCGTTTCCCCGAATAGCGGCGCGATATCCTCCGGAGGACAGATCAAAAGATGTGCCCAAACCTCCTCTTTGTCTTCATAGGAATGGATGGTGTTCGGCGGCACAAAGAAAGCATCGCCCTCTTTCACGGTATATTTTTTGCCGTGGATGAACATATTTGAGCTGCCTTTGATAATCAAGCCCGCTTCTATCCTGCTGTGAAGATGCGGAAAGCACGAAAGCTTGTTTTTGAGAATTGCGGTAAGAGTGCCTTTTCCCGCCGTTTCGTAGAGTACCATAAGCGCACCTTAAAAAATTTCTATTCCCACGGGGCAATGGTCGCTTCCCATAACGTCCGTAAGAATGAAGCTGTCCTTGACGTTTTCCATAATGCGGCTTGAAACCACAAAATAGTCTATGCGCCATCCAGCGTTTTTTTCTCTTGCCTTAAACATATAGCTCCACCAGGAGTATTTTACCGTATCGGGGTAGAGCGTGCGGAACGTATCGCAAAAGCCGCTTTCGAGAAGCTTTGTAAATTTTTCGCGTTCCTCGTCGGAAAAGCCTGCGTTGAAATGATTTGTTTTAGGATTTTTGAGGTCTATTTCGTTATGAGCCACGTTGAGGTCGCCGCAGTAGATGACGGGCTTTTTCGCATCAAGCGCGAGAATATATGCGCGAAGTGCATCCTCCCACTCCATACGGTAGGAAAGACGTGCAAGCTCGCGCTGTGCGTTGGGCGTATAGACGCACAAAAGGTAAAAATCCTCATATTCGAGCGTGATTGCTCTGCCCTCCGTATCGTGCTCCGGAACACCGATCCCGTAATTTACGGAGAGGGGCTGATGCTTTGTGAATATTGCCGTGCCCGAATATCCCTTTTTCTCTGCGCTGTTCCAGTATTGAAAATATCCTTCGGGGGCGAACTCTGCCTGACCTTGTTGCATCTTCGTTTCCTGCAGGCATACAAAATCTGCGTTTTGCTCCTTAAAAAAGTCCGCAAAGCCTTTTTCAAGGCAGGCGCGAAAGCCGTTTACGTTCCAAGAAATAAATTTCATATTTTTCTCCTTGTTATAGCCGTGCCGATAATCCTTTCGGCTATAGGGTTGATACCTCTATTATAATACATTTGCTCTTTAAAAGCGAGGTTATTTTTCAAAATATTATTGGATTTTTGCTCACAAAGCGATATAATATAAACGTATAAAATAAAAAAGCGGTGATCGATATGAAAATGAATAAGAATTGTGAAAAATGTCTTTTTGATAAAAACGAAAAGCGCATACCCTGCGGTGTTTCGGCGGAAAAAAGGGAGGCTTTTCTTGCATCCCTTGCCTGCGTGATAAATGAAAACCGAGAAAAGAGCGCGCCCGAGGTAGTGGAAAAAATAAATGAATTAAGGTGTGAATTTTTCGGCGGGACGGAGGATTACACAGAGATAAAAAAGCATTTCAACGCTCTTATGCTGGGGCTTGAGGAAGAGCTTTGGCAAAACGTAAATGATTCAAAAGACCCTCTTATGCTTGCCGTGCAGTATGCTATGGCGGGGAATTTTATCGATTTCGGTGCTTCCGAGCGCGTGGATGACGAAAAGCTTCAAGAATTTCTTTCGGCGGCAAAGACGGCGAAGGCGGACGAGGCTGCCGTAGAAAAGCTTCGCTTTGATATATTCAAAGCAAAAGAGATCGTCTTTTTTACGGACAACTGCGGGGAGATAGTTGCGGATAAAGTGCTTATCCGCGCGATGAAAAAGCTTAACCCGAATGTCCGCATTACAGCGATCGTGCGCGGCTCTCCGGTGCTTAACGATGCCACGCGGGAGGATGCAGAGCAGGTGCGCCTTGATTCTGTTTGCGACAGAGTGCTTGACAACGGCACCGCTATTGCGGGAACAGTAATGGAACGGATGAGCGAGGACGCAAAAAAAGCCGCACTTTCTGCGGACGTGATAATTGCAAAGGGGCAGGGAAATTACGAATCCCTTTGCGGATGCGGTCTTCCCGTTCATTATATTTTTATGTGCAAGTGCGAGCTTTTTGTAAACCGCTTCCGCGTACCGCGATACAGCGGTATCATCACCAAGGAGGGGGAGCACGGCGCGGAAGAATAAAAAAGTAAAACAGTCTATTCCGCTGATATGCACCGCCAAAAGAGTCTGACTTTTGGCGGTGCATATTTTTACGAATTCAGCTTTTTGAGTGTTTCTTTTATTGCCGCAAGCGCTTCTTCCGGGGAGGAGCAGTTCATTGTTGCCTGCTCCATCGGGCAAAAGCCCGTGTCCGTTCTGTTGCGTATCATCGGAACGAGCGTATCGTATGAAACGGCAACTCCGTTCCCGAGAAGGAGCGAGAGCGCGTGCTCGCTTATAACAAGCGCGTGAAGCTTTTTTACGCCGAGCAACAGATAGAGAAACGCGGCGGCTTTGCCCACGACCTTATCTGCCGCGCAAAAGCTTTCAAGGCTTTTGCTCTGCGAGAGCAAAGCCAAAAGCGGTTTTACGCCGCGCTCGGAAAAGGAGATAACTTCATCTCCTTTTACCAGAACACAGGTGAACGCACCGTTTTCAAGAATTTCTTTTGCTTTTATTAAATCGTTCATAGCTTATTTTTTCTCAAATGCGGCGGCAACGTCGCGAAGGAGCTTGCGGATGGGCAGCTTCTGCGGGCAGGCGGCTTCGCACGCGCCGCAACCGATACAATCGCTTGCTTTGGCACCGCCCTCCGTATGTACGCCGTAGTAATAGCCGGAGTTCCAGTTATTAAAGGCTATTTTATCGTTCATACAAGAGAAGAGGGAGGGGATGGGAATGTTTTTCGGGCAGCGCTCCGTGCAGTATTTGCAATCCGTGCAGGGAATGAGGTTTTGCGCGTGGAATATCTTGCAGACCTTGCCCACGGCTTCCATCTCTTTTTCGTCAAGCGGACGGAAATCCTTCATATATCCGATGTTATCGCGCACCATTTCGAGGTTGCCCATACCGGAAAGCGTCATAAAAATGCCCTCGAAGCTTGCGGCAAAGCGGATGGCGTAGCTTGCGTTGGAGCCACCGCCAAGCTCTGCGAAGATCGCCTGCGCTTCCGCAGGGAGATTTACAAGGCTTCCGCCCTTTACGGGTTCCATAACGATGACGGGCTTTTTGAATTTACGGCAGACCTCGTAAACCTTACGGGATTGAACGCTTGCGTCCTCAAAATCCGCGTAGTTGAACTGTATCTGAACCACTTCCACCTCGGGGTATGCGGTAAGTATTTCTTCCAGCACCTCTGCCGTGTCGTGGAAGGAGATACCGAGGTGCTTTATCTTGCCCTCTTTTTTCAGCTCTGCCGCCGTTTCGTATGCGCGGCATTTTTTGTATTTTTCAAAAAGCTTTTTGTTTTGCGCGTGCATAAGGTAAAAATCGAAGTAATCCACGCCGCAGATACGGAGCTGTTCTTCAAGGAAGGGGCGAATGTCCTCTTGCTTTTCAAAAAAGTTGGAGGAAAGCTTGTTTGTAAGGATATAGCTTTCTCTTGGGTAACGGGAGGTAAGGCATTCTCTTACGGCGATCTCGCTCTTTCCGCCGAGGTATCCGTGCGCGGTATCAAAATAATTAAAGCCTGCCTCCATAAACTCATCCACCATTTGGCAGAAGAGCTCGTTATCTACGTTTCCGTCTTTCATCGGAAGTCTCATACATCCGAAGCCGAAATTTTTCTTTATATCAGGGAATGTTTGCATATCATTTCTCCTTATTGCGGTTTTATCTATATTATACAACCGGGCAGGGTGTTCCTGCAAGTGATTTTGATAAAAACATCAAATTAAAACAAAAATACTGTTGGAAAATATTCGCAGATATGTTATACTGTTTTTGTAATGTAAGAAAGAATATTATTTATCAAGGAGTGATATTATGAAATACGATTTTACGTCTATTATAGACCGCAGGGGAAAGGATGCCCTTGCAATAGATGCGCTTGGCGTCGGCTTTGCGCCCGGTGCGCCCCAAGAAGGCTTCGATGCTATCCCTATGTGGGTTGCGGATATGAACTTTGCAACCGCCCCCACGGTAGTAAATGCGATAATCGAGCGCGCCGCTCACCCTATGTTCGGCTACTTTTCCACAAGGGACGAATATTACGATTCGATAATAAAATGGCACGAAACGCGCAACGGCGTTACGGGGCTTTCGCGCGAGCATATCGGGTATGAGAACGGCGTTCTCGGCGGTCTTATGAGTGCGCTTTCCATCCTTTGCTCTATGGGTGAGAGTGTACTTGTCCACTCTCCCACTTATATGGGCTTTACGGGCTCTCTCAAAAATGCTGGATATAAAATAGTCCACAGCCCTCTTGTGCTTGATGAAAACAACGTATATCGTATGGATTTTGAAGATATGGAGCGTAAGATAGAAGAAAACCGCATCCACGCGGCGATCTTCTGCTCCCCCCACAACCCCACGGGAAGAGTTTGGGAGCGTTGGGAGATAGAAAAAGCGATGGAGATATACAAAAAACACGACGTTTACGTTGTGTCCGACGAGATATGGTCCGATATAATCCTGTTCGGCAATAAGCACGTTCCAACGCAGTCCGTAAGCGAGGATGCGAGAAACAGAACCATAGCTCTTTACGCGCCCTCCAAGACGTTCAACCTTGCAGGTCTTATAGGTTCATATCATATAATATATAATAAACTCCTGCGCGACAGACACAGAAAAGCATCTTCGCTTTCTCATTATAACTCCCTCAACGTGCTTTCGCAGCACGCGCTTATCGGGGCTTATAAGGATGAGGGTCACGAATGGGTGGACGAGCTTTGCACGGTGCTTTCCGGCAACGTGGACTACGCCTGCAACTATATAAAAGAGCATTTCAAAGGTGTTCACGTTTCAAGACCGCAGGGAACTTATATGGTGTTTATGGACTGCCGCGAGTGGATGGAGGAGCACGGCAAAGATCTTCACGATCTCCTTAAAGCCGGCTGGGACGTTGGCGTTGCTTGGCAGGACGGCACACAGCACGGCGGCACGACGCACATAAGGCTCAATCTTGCGCTGCCGCTTTCAAGGGTAAAAGAAGCCTTTGACCGTATGGACAAGTACGTTATTAATGTGCAAAAATGAGCAGAGTAAACAAGATAAAAAGAAATATAAAAAATATACCGCGTCCGCCGCTTTCAATACTCGATAAATTTATATATTTTTTTATGATAGCGTTTTTAGCCGTATTGTGGTTTGTTTTGATGTATTCTTTTGCATTGCCGATACCTATGTCACACGCTTTTTCTTACGAGGGAACTGTGGCGGCTGTTAATGAGTGGGGGCTTCTATTTGTTTTTCCGCTTGAAATATTGATAATGGTTCCTGTAATTGCCGTTGGAATGAGTTGGCAGAAAAAACAACCTATTTTCGGCAACAAAAAGTTTTATACAACGCAAAAGTTTAAAGCAATGTATCAAACGGCAACGGTACACCCGATATTTTCTGAGGAATTTAAGAAAAATCTGCCCGAAAAGAAAAAACGCAGTATAAAGAGAGCTGTCTGCATATGCCTTGTCTTGCTTGTCGTGTTCTCTTTATTATCGATTTTGGGTATATGTCCGAGATATGTGCTTGATGAAAACAACAATATATTGAAATATAATTCATTTGACAAAAACACGGCTACATTTGATATTACAGATGCGGACAAAGTGATAATAGGTATTGATCATATTAACCATAAAGGCAAAAGTAGGTATTATGTTCAAATACAATTTGTTTTTGATGATGAAACCTATACCTTCAGCGAAGGTAGTTTCTGTGAAATGAATACGGAAGAAATGCTTCGCTATATGCTTTATTTAAAAAACTTCTTCCTCGGCAGATGCAAGATAATCGGCGAGGACTATGCGAATGTAGTTATAGGAAGAAAAAAGTATAACTCGACAGAAGCCTATCTTTTATATGAACTGCTCGATTTGAATTAAAGGAGATTTTTATGAAAATAGCAATTATAAACGGAAGCCCCAAGGGAAAATACAGCATAACCTTGCAGACCTCTCTCTATCTTGAGAAAAAATATCCCGAGCACGAATTTTGCGTGCTTCACGCCGGGCAGACGATAAAGGCGCTTGAAAAGGATTTTTCTGCGGCAAAAGAGCTGCTGTCTTCTTGCGATGCGGTGGTGTTCTCCTACCCCGTATATACGTTCCTTGCCCCCTCTCAGCTCCACAGATTTATAGAGCTTATGAAAGAGAACGGTGCGGACGTGTGCGGAAAATACGCAACTCAGATATCTACCTCCAAGCATTTCTATGACGTTACAGCGCACAAATATATCGAAGAAAATGCGCTCGATATGGGAATGCGCTATATCCGTGGGCTTTCTGCGGATATGGAGGACTTGCTTTCTGAAAAAGGACAAAATGATGCGGAAAAATTCTTTGAACGCTTCCTTTGGTCCGTAAAAGAGGGCATTTACACATCACAACAAGGCGAAAAGACGGAGTTTTGCCCCGTCCCCGCGACTGTGCCTGAAATTTTATCCGCAGAAAAGAAAACCGGCAAGGATATTCTTATCCTTACCGACAACACGGATGCACAGTCCGCGCTTGCTTCTATGATAGCTCGCTTCCGTGCGGTATTCCCGTACGAAACAAGAGTCGTAAACATTTCAGAATATCCGCTTGCAGGCGGTTGTCTTGGCTGCTTCCGCTGTGCCGTTTCCGAAAAATGCGTATATCGCGACGGATTTGACACGTTCCTGCGCGAAAATATTCAAAAAGCGGATGCGATAGTCTATGCTTTTAATATTTCGGACCACTCCATGGGTTCGCGCTTCAAAATGTACGATGACAGAAACTTCTGCAACGGACACAGGACTGTGACCGTCGGTATGCCGGTGGGCTATCTTGTTTGCGGCAAATATTCCGAGGAAAACAATCTTCGTACCGTTATAGAGGCAAGGAGCGAAACGGGCGGCAACTTCCTTTCGGGTGTTGCCACTAACGAATTCAGTACGGATGCGGAAATTGATGCGCTTTCAAAGAGTCTTTGCTTCGCGCTTGAAACGGGTCATACCGTGCCGCAGAATTTCTGGGGCGTGGGCGGAATGAAGATATTCCGTGACCTTATCTATCAGATGCGCGGAATGATGCGTGCGGATCATAAATTCTATAAAAAACAGGGAATATACGATTTCCCACAGAAAAAACGATTGACGTCTATGAAAATGTATCTTGTGGGAATGCTTCTTTCAAGCGATAAGATACTTTCCAAAATGGGTAACAAGATGAATGAAGGAATGATCGCTCCGTACAAAAAACTGTTTGAAAAAATGGAAAATAAAAAGTAAAAGCGCTTTTGCGCTTTTACTTTTTCTTTTTGCTGAGCGTCAGCTCAAAGCTTATATCGGTAAGATAGCGCAGAAAGTCCGCGTCCGTGCCATCCCCCAAGGATGCGCTTATCCAATGCCCCTTGTTCATATGGTAAGCGGGAAAAAATCCTTTTTCCTGCCAGAGGGAGCAAAGCAGCCCTTGCTCGCATTTTAGGTTTACTATGTCTATATCTCCGCTTTCTGCGATACCGAGCTTGCTCTTGGGTATAGTCATAACAACGGCGAACCATTTTTTGCTTCCCGCGTGGCGGAAAACGGCAAAATTCGGGTATTTTTCAAAAGGATATTCCGCGGATACGCCAAAGCTTTCTTCAATAAATTTTTCAAATTCCGTTCTGTTCATAGCACACCTCTTCTCCTATATGAGATAATTATACCACGTTTGGGGGAATTTTTCAAAAAAATCCACAAAATGAAGCCGATATTATTGTAATACACCCTTGTTGACAGCACAACAAGCGGATGTTATAATATTTATATATTTGTTATATTTATACACTTTGCAAGTTGAAATATCTACGAAAGGATAATTTATTATGAATCAGATCGACAAAAAATACGAGGCGCTGTTTACCCCTTGGAAGATCGGCAATGTGGAGATTAAGAACCGCATAGTTATGTGTCCTATGGGCGGAACGTCGCTTTTCGGCTGGTTCGAGCTTGGCGGCTGCCACTTTGACAAAGAGGCGGCAAAGCTTTTCCTTGAACGAGCAAAAAACAACGTGGGACTCATCATCCCCGGAATCGCGCCCCTGCGCGACACCTTCTGGGGCAAATGGCTCTGGCAGAACCCAAAAATGTTTGAAGAGCTTAAAGTCTTTATGGAGGAGATACATAAAACGGGCGCAAAGCTGTTTATTCAGCTTACGGCGGGTATGGGACGTTCCTGGGCGATAACGGAGCTTGTTGCGCCCTTGCACAAAAATAAGTTTACGCGCGCGCTCATCAAGCCTATCATAGATACTTCCCACGAGCTTGCAAGTCCCAGCCCGCAGAAGTCCCGCTGGGCACACGATATTGAATGCCCCGAAATGACCGTGGAGCAGATACACGAAATTATAGAAGCTTTCGCGAAGACGGCGAAGCTCTGCCGCGATGCGGGCGTTGACGGTGTAGAAGTCCACGCCGTTCACGAGGGCTACCTTCTTGACCAGTTTGCAATAGAGTTTTTCAACAAACGCACGGACGATTACGGCGGCAGCTTTGAAAACCGCTACCGCTTTGCAACGGACGTTGTAAAGGCTATAAAAGAAGCGTGCGGAGAAGATTTCCCCGTTTCGCTCCGCTACTCCGTAGAATCCAAGATGAAGGGCTTCTGCGAAGGCGCTATGCCCGGCGAGGATTACGTTGAAGTCGGCAGAAATATGGAAGAATCCGAAAAAGCCGCAAAATATCTTCAGGATGCCGGCTACGATATGCTCAACGCGGATAACGGTACGTACGACTCCTGGTATTGGGCTCATCCGCCGATGTATATGCCCGAAAACTGCAACCTCGATGACGTTGCACATATTAAGAAATTCGTTGATATCCCCGTTGTTTGTGCGGGCAGAATGGATGCCGAGGTCGGTGCTGCCGCCGTTGCACAGGGCAGGATAGACGCTGTCGGCGTTGCACGCCAATTCCTTACTGATCCCGAATGGGTAACAAAGATGATAGAGGACAGGGTAGAGGACATCAAGCCTTGCATATGCTGCCACGCAGGCTGCTTTAACTTCTCCTCCTCCAAGGGTCATGCAAACACGCAGGACCTTACGGATACGATGGGACTTGCGCGCTGCGCTCTCAACCCCGAAACGATGCAATCGAAGAAATATTACGTAGAGCCTGCAAAGAAGCAGAAGAAGATAGCCGTTATCGGCGGCGGTATCGGCGGTATGGAGGCTGCTATCCTCCTTGCCAAGCGCGGCCATAAGGTAACTCTCTACGAAAAGAGCGATAAGCTTGGCGGCGTATTTATCGCGGCGGCAGCCCCCTCCTTCAAGGAAAAGGACAGAGCTCTTATCGCGTGGTACATCCGCGAGCTTGCAAAATATCCCATCGATGTGAAGATGAACACCGAAATTACGGACGTGAAAGCGCTCGACGCAGATGAAATTATCGTTGCAACGGGTGCTAAAGCCAAGAAGATCCCCATTAAAGGCGCGGACACGGCTATAGAAGCTGTAGATTTCCTCCTTGGCAAAGCCGAGGTCGGAGAAAACGTTACCGTTATCGGCGGCGGTCTTACGGGCTGTGAAATAGCATATGAGCTTTACCTTAACGGCAAAAAGCCCACTATCGTGGAAATGCAGGATGACCTTATCACAACAAAGGGCATCTGCCTTGCCAACACAAGCTACCTTCGTGATTTCTTCAAAACGAACAAGGTTCCCGTTCACCTTGAAACATCCCTCTGCGAGATAGGAGAGGGCAAGGTTACGGTTAAAGATAAAGACGGCAAGACGTTTGATATTGCCGCAGATTCCGTTATTATGTCCGTGGGCTACAACCCCGCGCCCGTTGTTTCCAAGGGCAAAAACGTTCACGTTATCGGCGATGCCGCTTCCGTGGGCAACCTCAGAACAGTTATCTGGGGCGCTTGGGACGTATGTATGAAGCTGTAAGCTTCATACAGTGAAATTGCGGCTTTGCCGCAGTGAAATTCGCCTTCAGCGAATGAAATGTTGCTTTGCAACGTGAAATATTTCTCTTCGGGAAATGTTTAGGTTGATATTCCGCGCATATGCGCGGAATATCAAAAATTAAATTATAAAGAAAGGTATTTGATATGATCCTTACTAAAGAACAGCAGGCTATACTTGATGGGGAAAAGGGCGAAACTCTTGCCAAGGTAATGAAAACGCTCGTTATGTACGGCGACGCTTTTGAAGCGGAAAAGCTTGTACCCATCACTTCAAAATACAATCACCTTGTAACATCCTTCGGACTTAAAGTAATGTCCCCTGTGTATGATCTTATGCAAAAGCTCCTTGACGCGGGCGTGGCAAGCGGACAGAAATTCTCCGTTGACCCAAGACCCCTTGATAAAAACGTCCCCGCAAACTTCCTGCAGAACCTTGTGTTCAACAAATTTATGTACACAAAGCAGGATTTTTACGAAGAACAGCTTGAAAAGCTCGGCCTTATGGATAAGGACGCATTCTCCTGCGCCTGCTATATGGACGAGGTTGGCAACAAGCCGCAGAAGGGCGAGGTGCTTTCCTGGGCGGAATCAAGTGCGGTAGTTTACGCAAACTCCGTTCTCGGCGCAAGATGCAACCGTAACTCCGGTATTATCGATATTATGGGCTCTATCGTCGGATACGTTCCTTATTTCGGACTTCTCACGGACGAGGGAAGAAAAGCTACTTGGGTAGTAAAAGTGAACACAACGAAGAAACCGGAAGCACAGCTTCTCGGTTCTGCCATCGGTATGAAGGTTATGGAGGACGTTCCCTACGTTGTGGGCCTTGACAAGTGGATAGGAACAGAGCTTAACGATGCCGCTTGCGCTTACCTTAAAGATTTCGGCGCGGCAACAGCCTCTAACGGTGCTGTCGGCCTTTATCACATCGAAAACCTCACTCCCGAAGCTGTAGAGCTTGGCGAAAAGCTTATTGCAGAGGGTGCGAAGGAATATATCATCGACGATGCCGAGCTTGAAAGAGTTCAGAAAAATTACCCCGTTATTTGGAAAGATCCCGATGCCGCACCAAAGCTTTGCTTTGTTGGCTGCCCTCACCTCTCCCTTGAACAGCTCAAGGATTGGACGGTAAAGATAGAAGCTTCCCTTAAAGAAAACGGCGCAAAGAAGGTTTGCATTCCCACTGTGCTTACAGCCGCCCCCAAGGTGCTGGAAGCGTTTGAAAAAACGGAATATGCCGCAAAACTCAAGGCAACGGGTGTTATCACGTCGTATATCTGCCCGCTTATGTATATGAACAATCCGCTTTGCAAGAAGATGCCCGTTATAACATCCTCCAACAAGCTTCGCACTTATACAAGCGCAAGATACTATACGGATGCGGAAATTCTCAAAGCCATCACAGGAGGTAAAAAGTAATGAAACAGTTTAAAGGAAGAGTAATAGCCCCCGGAGAAGTAACGGCAGAGGCTGTTGTAACAACGCAGGGCTTCAATACGCTTGCATCTTTCCAGATGGCGCTCCAATTCGGAGATAAAGAGGTAAAATGCGGCGATCAGAATAATGCGGAGCTTCACGGCAAGCCCCTTATCGGCAAGGCGCTCTGCCTTCCGCAGACCATCGGCTCTACCACGGGCGGCCTTGTTCTCTACTGCGCTTGCGCGATGGAAAGAAACCCCGCTTGTATGCTTTTCGCAAATCATATAGATTCCCTTGCGGCGGCTGGCGCTATCCTTGCGGACGTTTGGGTGGACGGCGTTTCTATGCCCGTTGTGGACTGCCTCGGTGATGAATTTTTGAACTACGTTAAGGACGGAATGAAAGTTACCGTAAAAGCAGACGGCGTGGTTGAAGTAGAAGAATGAGAAGATATGCGATTTACGGCGCGGGCTCGCTCGGAACGGTGCTCGGCGCATATATTACCCAAAACGGCGGCAAGATAGACCTTATCAACCGCAATAAAGCTCACGTTGAAGCGCTTCGCAAGAACGGCGCGAGGATCACGGGAACGGTGGAAATGACCGTGCCTGTGAACGCTCTTACTCCGGACGAGATGGACGGAAAATACAACGTCATATTGCTTATGACAAAACAGCTTTTCAATAAAGAAGTTGTGGCGTTTTTGAAGGATCATCTTTCCGAGGACGGCGTTATCGTAACGCTCCAGAACGGGCTTCCCGAGCCCAGTATTGCGGAGATAATCGGCGCGGACAGAACTATGGGCTGCGTTGTTGAGTGGGGCGCGGCATTGACTGCTCCCGGCGTTTGCACGCTTACAAGCGAGGAGTCCGGTCTTTCCTTCCATATGGGCAAGATGGACGGCATTACGCAATCTCAGTTCAACGAGGTAAAAGAGCTGCTTGAGCTTATGTGTCCGGTACACGAAGAACCCAATCTTATCGGCGCGCGCTGGTCCAAGCTGCTTATAAATGCCACTTTTTCCGGACTCGGTACGGTCGTTGGCGGCGTTTTCGGCGACGTTTCCGAAAACCGCGCGGCACGCAAGGTTGCGGTGCGCTGTATGAAAGAGTGTATAGACGTGGGTCACGCGGCGGGTGCGGAATTTGCACCCGTGCAGGGCAAGAACATCACGGCGCTCTTTTATTACAAGGGTGCTCTCAAACGCGCCGTTGCTACGGCTCTTATTCCCATTGCTATGAAGAAGCACCGCAAGATCGAACCCTCTATGCTTCAGGACCTGAAGAAAAACAAGCCCTGCGAGATAGATGCGATAAACGGTATCGTTTGCGAATGGGGCAAAAAATGCGGTGTTGCAACGCCTATCAATGACAGAATAGTCGATATAGTTAAAAAATGCGAAAACGGCACGCTCAAGCCTTGCGCGGAAAACATCAAGTTATTTGACGATCTGCTTTAAAAAGTGAATATACTTCCGTAAACCAACGGTTGATGAAAATATTCCCCCCGATAATTGACAATCGGGGGGAATTATGCTATACTGTAAGTGCAGTAAGATGCAAATACAGCCAAAGGAGGCGATTATTATGATCAAAACTTATATTATCGGATGTCATATTTATCGCCTGCAAACACTTTAAGGCAGGTATTTTCACATAGCTTTTTTATGCACATCCGATCTCGGGTGTGTTTTTTTGTTATGGGAATTTACCTTGAAAAAATGGAAAGCCTCTTCCGCCTGCGCAAGCTGACACCTTCCCCGAAAGGGAAGGCTTTGCGGCGGATCGGGTGAAGTGTATCATTCCCATATAAATTTATTTGCGAAAGCACCCGAAGAGGGTGCTTTTTGTTTTTCGTGGAAACGCCCCTTTAATATAAGTCATAACGGAAAATCCGGAAGCTTGAAAGGAGAATTTTTTATGAATTATATTATAACTTTTACATCATTTTTGAAAAAAGAAAGAGGGGATGCCCATGAAGAGATTAAAAAACAAATTATTGGCTATGGAAACAAGTACAACAACGTACAAGGAAATGTACGAGGGCTATATGCTCGTTTACGACCCTGCGTATGATATGGATCCTGTGGACGAATATAACCCGACTTATTATAACGAAAGAATTGGTTTTCAGATAACGGGAACGCACAAGCTCGCGCAGGATAAGCCGACCGTGACCATAAGCATACCCTGTGATATGCTCGGTATCGATACGATGGAGGCGGATATGAAGACCGCAGCGGCGGACTTTTGCCTTCGTGCCTTCGGAAAATACATCGAGGAGCTTAACGAGGAGCTTTACAACAGAAGCCGCCCCGATAACGAAAACGGAAAATATTATTTGTGCCGCCCGGGCGGCGAGGTGCTGAAGCGAAACACGGCGTACTTCGCTCTTTGTCCGCAGAAGGATTACAGATATTGGCACGGCTCTGATGTTGTGCTTTTGAAAGACGGAGTTTCCCGTCCTCCGCTTATGTGCCTTTGCATAAGGATGCAGGTCCAGCTTCCCAAAAAGAAGCTTCGCAAAACGGTGCAGATGCTCTGCCGCGACCTGCCGGATGCGGTCGATCGCTTTATAATGAATTTTGACGGCGGTGCGCTTGAAAAGAGCCTCTCTCTTGCAAGAAAGCAGAGCGATATTCGCAAAAGCCTTAAAGAAAGCGAATATTGCGCTTTCGTTGCCAACGGCAGCATATTGCCGCGTGCCAAGGGAACCGACCTTCCTATGCTTGATGCCGTCCCGTTCAAGTCCACGCCCGACGATGAGATAGAGATATGCGGTGTGCGCGGTATGGGTATCAAAAAAGGCGTTACCGTTATAACGGGCGGCGGCTATTCGGGGAAATCCACGCTGCTGGATGCCATTTCCGCGGGAATATACGATCACGTTTTCGGGGACGGCCGCGAGCTTTGCATCACGGACGAAAGCGCCATTACCATCTCCGCAGAGGACGGGCGAAGCGTAAAGCACGTAAATATTTCGCCTTTTATAAAGTGGCTTCCCAGCGGGGACACGGCGGATTTTTCCACCGACCACGCATCGGGCTCCACCTCGCAAGCGGCGAACATTATGGAAGCCATTGACGTAGGAGCGAAGCTCCTTCTTATAGACGAAGACAGGAGTGCGACGAACTTTATGATCCGCGACGGTATGATGAAGGAGCTTATCGAAAAAGAGCCCATAACGCCGTTTACGGACAGAGTGAATGAGATTTACCTTGCTCGCGGCGTTTCCACCATTCTTGTTATCGGCGGAAGCGGCGAATACCTTTCCGTTGCGGACAGGGTCTATATGATGGAGGATTACCTTATACACGACGTTACGGCAAGAGCAAAGGATATATGTGCCTTGCGCGGCTCTGCACCGCAGTTCCCGGATGGTGCGGATTGGACGCAGGGCAGAACGCTCTACGCCGAAGGATTTTCCTCCTATCCCGAGGGAAGCGGCACGGAAAAGCTGGAGGTTTCCGATATGGGCTTTATACTTATCGGGGACGAGAGGATAGACGTGCGCGGACTGCACGACGTCATCTCTGCGCGCCAGCTCGACACTCTCGGCTTTATGCTCCGTTATCTTGAGCTTTCAAACAAGGATAACGTGGTTGACATTCGCAAAAAGATAGATGATATGTACGAAAAAACGGAGAAGGAGGGAATAGATATTCTCTATTCCGCGTTCTTCACCACTTGCGAAAGGTTTCTTGATCTTCCGCGCAAGCAGGAGCTTTTCGCGCTTATCAACCGTATGAGAAAGATAAAATTTTTGAAGGAGGCGTGATGCAGATATGATGAAAATTACCATTGCAGAAAAAATAAAGTCTTACAGAAGCAAAAACGCCCTTTCGCTTAATGATTTCGGAAGGCTCATCGGCGTTTCTGCACAAGCCGTTTGCAAATGGGAGCAGGAAAAATGCTATCCCGATATAATCTTCCTGCCCCGTCTTGCAAAAATATTGGAATGCCGCGTGGACGATTTCTTTGAAGGAAGCGCGGAGTGATTGGGGGTGAGGCCTATGAATAATATAAAACTTACGGCAAGATCCGTGGCATATTCTTGGGATCTTATATTCAGTTCAAGCAGGTTTTTGATATTTATTGATTTTGCATTAAAGACGGTCAGGACCTCGTTTCCGCTTTTGACGGCTTTTTTGCTCAAATATATTTTGGATGCTTTGACTCACGAAGCACCTGACATTGAAAAAATATTGCTTTTTGTGCTTCTTTACGGCCTTGCCGTGGTATTGAACCGCGGCGTTGTGTCCGCGCAAAGCCTTACAAGAAGCACTATCACAAAAAAAGCACAGCACCTTTACGAATGCCGCCTTGCAGAAAAGCTTTCCGCGCTCCCTATGGGGATGCTCGATTCTTCAAAATGCAAGGATAACGTCGCGGAGGTGCGCTATACGAAAAACGTGGCAGTACAGCTTATCTTCCGCGTTACGGATACGTTATCATGCGTCTATTCGTTTGCTGTTGCTTTTGTGACGCTTGCCTCATTTTCGCTCGGATTTTCGATCATACTTTTGGTTCTTACCGTTCCGAACTGTATCTTTAACGAGTATTACTGCCGAAAAACGGATGATTTCAGGCGAGAGCACGCGCCCAATCTTCGGAAATCATTCTACTACCGCTGGATGCTGACGGATGCCTGGCCCGCAAAGGACGTGAGGATGTATGACCTTACAGACCCTATAAAGGGAAGGTACGAGGAAGAAAAGGAACGTTATATAAAAGAAAACAAAAAGCTCGGCAAAAGGGTGTTGCGCGGAAAGCTTTTTATAGAGCTGTTCCGAAGATCGGGAGAGATGATATTTATCGCTTACGTTATCTTTAAAGCGGTAAACGGGACCATCGGCATCGGTGACGTTGCGCTCTACATCGGCTTCGCCGGAACGATAACGGACCGCTTCCAGGAGATAACGTGGTTTATCGCGGATGCTTTTTGCTGTGTTGCGGAGTGTATGGGCAAAATGTTTGCGTTTTTTGAAGAAAAGACGGAAAATATAAACGGTGTGCGCGCGCTTTCTCGTTTTGAATCTCTCGCTTTTGAAAACGTGTATTTTAAATATCCGCATACGGAAAAATATATACTTTCGGGCGCTTCCTTTGCGCTTGAGAGGGGTGATAAGCTTTCCATCGTCGGCATAAACGGCTCCGGCAAATCTACCATCATAAAGCTGATGCTGGGGCTCTACACGCCCGATTCGGGAAGGATACTTATAAACGGCTATCCTATGGAGGATTACGATATAAGAGAAGTGCGAAAGCTCTTTTCCGCGCTTTTCCAAAGCTTTGTGCAGTATCCGCTTACGCTCCGAGAGAACGTTTCGCTTTCCGCCCTTGAAAGAATGGAAAATGACGAAGAGATCGAAGCCGTGCTTTTGCAAAGCGGTATCTACGGGGATCTTCAGCCGAAGCTTGAAAAAGGTCTTGATTCCTTTATGAGCCGAAATTTCGACGATAAGGGAACGGCGCTTTCCAAGGGGCAGTGGCAGAAGATAGCGCTTTCGCGCGCATATTTCAAAAACGCACAGATAGTTATTTTCGACGAGCCTTCCGCCGCGCTCGACGCGCAGGCGGAGGATAGAATTTTTAAAAATTTCGAGTCCATATCGGACGGCAAAACGGGCATAATGATCTCCCACAGAATATCGGGCTCGCGTATGTCAAACAAGATAATCGTTCTGGAAAACGGCAGAATAACGGAGCAGGGCACGCACGAAGAGCTTACCTCGCTCGGCGGTATGTACGCAAGGCTCTATAACCTCCAGAAAGAGAAATATACGGCAAAGGAGGCTGATCGATATGAACAATAAAAGAGAAAATTTCTCCGGGATCATAAAAAACGTATGGTTCGGAATAAAAATAAGCTTTCTTGCTTCAAAATTTTATTTTTCGATGAAGCTTATCATCCTTCTTTCCACAACGGCAATGCCTCTTTTAAATATCTGGCTCTGGAAAGAGGTACTCAACGGTATAACAAGCTTTGGGCAAAATGCGGAGCATATCGTCCTTTGCCTTTGCATTTACATTTTGCTCCTGCTTTCCTCGCATCTGCTTTTCAGGTTTGACAGCTACGTTGACGACCGCTATACGGATGAGCTGATATTTTATATGGAAAAAATGATGATGGAAAAAACGGCGAAAATGGACCTTTCCTTTTTCGATTCCGCAAAGATGGGCGATAAGGTGAAGCACACACGCGGCAGCTTTGTTGTTGTGATGAATATGTCGTGGGTCGTGTTCGATATAATTTCCGCCGTTATCAACGTCGCCGCAACGCTTGCCATCGTTTGCGCTTATAAATGGTGGCTGGGACTTGTAACGCTCTTGCTTCTTGTTCCGTATATGCTCTATAACAAAAAGCATACGGAGAAAAGGCTTCGTATGGAGAAGGAGCAGGTGCGCGATAACCGCAAAATGGAGTATTACCGCGACGTGTTTTTTAACAATGACGTTCAGTTTGAGGTAAAGCTTCACAACACGGGAGATTATTTTATTGCGAAATATAAAGATCTTTGGAAAAAGCTCTACCGTATCAATAAAGCGGAGGATATAAAGCATTCCGTCCTCAACACGCTTATCACGATAGTGAACGTATCGAGCGAATTTTTGGTGCTTACTATGTCCGCGTTCGACGTATTCGGCGGTATTATCGGCATAGGAGATCTGCAATACAACCTTAGTATGGTGACGCGCCTGCGCGAGCAAGCGGGGCTTTTAACGCAGAAGATAAACCATTTTCTGAATGATAACGCAAAGCTTTTGGAGCTGCAGGAGTTTATGGATATGGAGCCGAAGACCGAAAAAAGCGGCACGCTTAAACCTTCAAACAACCCTAAGATAGAGTTTTGCAACGTATCCTTCCGCTATCCCAACTCGGAAGAATACGTGCTGAAAAATTGCTCCTTTGCCATAGAACCGCACGAAAAGATAGGGCTTATAGGGCTTAACGGCGCAGGAAAAAGCACTATCATAAAGCTGATGTTCCGTTTTTACGATCCCGAGGAGGGGTGCATAAAGCTTGACGGGGTGGATATCCGGGAGTATGACGTTTACGCCGTAAGAAAAATATTCGGGGTGCTTTTCCAAGACTACGTTACTTACTGTTTGCCGCTGCGCGAGATCATTGCGCTTTCCGATTTTGGCGAGCGATTTAACGAAGAAAAACTGAAAAAGGCTTGCGACATAAGCGGCGCAAGCGACGTTATAAAGGATTGGGAGGACGGGTTTGACAGCGTGCTGGGCAGAAATTACGCCGACAACGGCAAGGACCTTTCGGGCGGTCAATGGCAGCTCGTTGGGCTTGCGCGCGCTTACTTCAAGGATAGCGAATATATGATACTTGACGAGCCCTCCGCCGCGCTCGACCCGATCTCGGAGGACAGGATATTTGAAAAGCTCTATCGCCTGAGCGAGGGCAAAAGTTCCGTTACGATATCGCACAGGCTCTCCAACACGACCCTTGCCGATAAGATCCTCGTTATCGGCGACGGGCATATCGTGGAACAGGGCTCTCACTTTGAGCTTTTGAAGCAGAACGGAAAGTATGCGGAGCTCTTTAGGCTGCAGGCAAGCAAATATGTATAATAAAGCAAAAAGAACACCTCCGTGGTGTTCTTTTTGCTTTTAAATATTGAATAACACGCTGTTTTGCGATATAATTAAAGTATATAAACGATATTAAGAAGGGAAAGCATATGACAGAGCTTGAAAAGATAGAATATGCAAGGTCTTTTATAGATAAGCTTGCAAACGGCATAAATCCGCTGGACGGCTCTCCTGTTCCCGAGGGGGATATTGTAAACAACGTGCGCTTGTCGCGCTGTTTCTTCTACGTTTCGGATATACTTCGCAGAGTCATTGAAAATGGCGGAACGGAGGATAGAAAGAGGGAGATCAGACCCAAAACGCGCAGGGCTTCTTTTGCGCTTCCGCCGGAGGCGCGCGGAAGATTTCAAATATCGCAGACACCCATTTCCGTAAGCGAAATAGCAAATCACATCAATTCCTTTATCAATGCCGAGGAGATGAGAAGGCTTTCTGCCGCCACGATAAGCAATTGGCTTCTCGGCGCCGGGCTTTTGGAGGTCGTGAGCATACCGAACGGAAGCCGCAGAAAGGTTCCGACGCACGAGGGCGGCTTGCTTGGCATCATCACGGAGGAAAGAAACGGTCAGTACGGAACTTACCTTGCCGTGCTTTTCAAGCCGCAGGCACAGCAGTTTATCTATGACAATATAGATGCAATAATCGGATCTAAAAATAATAAATAAAATATAGATAAGGGGCAAAAATATAATGAACAAGCTTAAACAAAGCCGCGCGGCAAGCTTTGCCGTTGTTGCGATCGTATATGTTATCGCGGCGGCTGTGGGCATAATTACTTACCGTGCGCTCGATCTTGCGTGGTGGGCATCTCTTCTTATTGCCGATATCGCCGCAACAGCCGCAACGTTTATTTTCAGCGTTATCTTCGGCAACGCTTCCGTTTACGACCCGTATTGGAGCGTTCAGCCGCCGTTTATACTCGCCGCGTTTGCGCTCGGAAAGCCGCTTACGCCTTTTGGTGTGCTTCTCCTTATCGCAGTATCATTTTGGGCGGTACGCTTAACGGCGAATTGGGCATATACCTTCGGCGGACTTTACCATCAGGATTGGCGTTATACTATGCTTAAAGAAAAAACGGGCGTATTTTACCCCTTTATCAATTTTGCCGGCATACATATGGTTCCGACGCTCGTTGTGTATGGCTGCATACTTCCTGCCGTGTATGCCGTGGTACATTCTGTTGAGGCAAATATTTGGAGCGTGTTGCTTGTACTCCTTTCCGTTTGTGCGGCGGCTATGCAGGGAATTGCCGATATAGAAATGAACAGGTTCCGTAAAAATAAAAGCGGCGCTTTTATACGCGATGGGCTTTGGAAATATTCGCGCCATCCAAACTACCTTGGAGAAATACTTATGTGGTGGGGCGTGGGACTTTCCGTTGTATGCGCATCCCCCGATGCTTGGTATCTTGCCTTCGGCGCGCTTGCAAACACCGTGCTTTTCCTTGCCGTCAGCATACCTATGGCGGATGGCAGACAATCCCGAAAGGAAGGCTTTGCGGAGTATAAGAAGCAGACGAGAATGCTTCTCCCGATAAAAAAATAACTGTGTAAAATAACCGTAAGGGGAAAATATATGAGTTTTTTTGCCGATAAACGAAAAAGAAAAATATTTATTGCCGCGGCGGCATCGCTTCTTGCCGTGTTGACGCTCTTTTTCGCGTGTGCCGTTTACCTTGGAGATTACTACCGCGCAGATAATAATGCGATAGGTGCTTTCCTGCCGCAGGGCGCAAGCTGGAAGGAAGAGCCGAACGGCACGATAGTTTTTGAGCCGGAGGGTGCGGAGAAGGGATTTATTTTTTACCCGGGCGGCAAGGTAGAGCATACGGCTTATATACCTTTGATGCAATACTGCGCGCAGAGGGGTATATTGTGTGTGCTTTTGGAAATGCCGTTCAACCTTGCGGTATTTGACGTGAATGCCGCAGACGGAATTTCGGGTGAATATCCGTATATCGAAGAATGGTATATAGGCGGACATTCGCTGGGCGGGTCTATGGCGGCGTCTTACCTTGCGGATAATGCCGATAAATACGCAGGGCTTATATTGCTCGGCTCGTATTCCACGGCAGACCTTTCGGACACGGAGCTTGACGTGCTTTCCATATACGGAAGCGAGGACGGCGTGATGAACCGCGAAAAATACGAAGCGAACAAAGCAAATCTGCCCAAAGACTTCAGGCAGGTCGTTATCGACGGCGGATGCCACGCATATTTTGGTATGTACGGCGCACAGGACGGCGACGGCACACCCACTATCAGCAATGCGGAGCAGATACGCTTTACTGCGGAAAGCATACTTGAAATGATGAAGGAATAATATGAACGACAAAAAATTCCGATTTGCGACAAAAAACGACATAGCTCTTATCTTGCGCTTTATAAAGGAGCTTGCCGCATATGAAAAAATGTCCGATCAAGTAGTGGCGGACGAAAATTTGCTGCTTGAATGGATATTTGAAAAGAAGAAAGCGGAGGTCATCTTTGCCTTGGAGGACGGAAAAGAGGTTGGCTTTGCATTGTTTTTCCACAATTTTTCCACGTTCCTCGGCAGGGCGGGGATATACCTTGAGGACCTTTTCGTAATGCCCGAATACAGAGGGCGCGGCCACGGCAAGGGGATTCTGCGCGAGCTTGCGCGTATTGCCGTGGAGCGAGGCTGCGGCAGGCTTGAATGGTGGTGCCTTGATTGGAATAAGCCGAGCATAGATTTTTATCTTTCCCTCGGTGCGGAGCAGATGAACGAATGGACAACGTACCGCTTTTCGGGCGAAGGTCTTACGGCTCTTGCGAATATGGAGTAAATATTTATAAAACGAGAGAGGGGAAAGGGTATGGAAAAAAGAACGATGGGGACTGTTATTTCCGTAAAAAAACAATGGTGGATAAAGGTGAATACAAAGCCCTTCAGAAAGCACGCTTTGGATGGAGCTGTTTTCCCGCATATCGTCAAGGTAAGATACGTCGTGAACGGAACTGAGATAATAAAAAGAAAATGGCTTGGCGCAAGTGTGACCCCGCCGTGTGTAAACGAAAAGGTTACGGTAATTTATCAAGAGGATAAGCCGACAAAATGCAAGCTTGGACTTTATCGTTGATTGTAAGATTACGGATATTATTTTTATAGAAAGATCGCAAGCAAATGTCTTTTTTGACTTTCTTATAAGTATTGAAACGGAGAAAAACAATGTTTGAACTTACAAATGAACAAAGAAAGTGTTTTGCTATCCCTCCTGTGCAGAGCACTTGGAAAAGAGTTGAGGTTAAGGCGGGTCCGTATGATGACCACGTTACTTTTGCCTATTTGGACGGGAGAAAAATCGTTAAAGTCATTCAGATATCCGAAAATGCGGGGAAATGGTTGTATAATGAATATGGAGTTGACCAGATGCTTTCCGAGGATGGTTTAAAAATACTTCCTAAGACCGAAAAAGGAAAAGCGCAGAATTTCACAGCACCAAACCTTACTAAAAAAACGCCTGTCGGAATGGGACTTCATTTCCGATGCGGATATATAGATATATATAATAATACAACGGATCAATGTTATTATAGAGTGAATTATGAAGATCTAAAAGTTTACAATCTTTCGGAATTTTGCGATTGGGTCAAAGATTGGTGCAAAAACACAGGCGAAAAAGAACTTTTGGAGATAGAGGAATTTTCCAAGCGCAGAAGGATACACCAAAAATTTCGAGAAGGCGATTTTTTCAGATACAGAATAAAGCGTAATCTTTACGGTTATGGACGAATTCTTGTTGACTATGAAAAAATGAGGAAAGAGGGGGTTCCTTTTTGGAATGTATTTATGGGTAAGCCACTTTGCGTGGCGGTTTATCACATTGCTACCGAAAATGCTGATATGCCCGTTGAAAAGCTTGCACACTTGAAAATGCTGCCTTCACAAATGATAATGGACAATATTTTTTATTACGGAGAGTGCGAGATAATAGGAAATATGCCAATTATGCCCGATGAAGAGAATTATACTATCCATTACGGTGGGAGCGTTGATGCACGTACTCCCAATCTTGTGTGTTACCAGTGCGGCAAGACCTACGTTGCTCTTCAAGATGAAAAATTGCTATATGATAATTTCCGAAAACAATCGATTAGTTGGGATTTGGATGTTAAGCTTCCGATATTGCTTGAATGTATAAAAAATGATTCCAATGAGCCATATTGGGAACTGATACGGCGGTGGAGAGCAAATGAAGACCTTAGAAATCCAAAATTTAAGGAAGAACTTAAAAATATAAAAGAGCAAATGGGAGTAAAATAAAACGAAAAATAAGCATTATAAACAAAATATTTGCCCAAACGCGCGGAGTTACCTATAAGAACAAAGTTGACTTCGTCAACCAAAAACGCCCTTAAAAGGGCGTTTTTGTATAAGGAAAACTTTGTTTGAACAAGCAAAATTGCGCACTTTCTACGCGCAATTTCCTATGTTATAAAAAAATCGGAGGTTATTTTTAACCTCCGATTTTATTTTATTAGTTGTTTTTCTTTTTTGTTTTAAATTCGTCCTCGTCGGTAACGTACTCGCCCGCATCGTAAAGCTCGCCGTCATCATCGCCGTATCCGCCTGCTTTGCCGAATTTTCCTGCGGGGGGCGCGGGAACTGCGTCAATGGGCTCTGCCTCTTCTTCCTCTTCGGACTCGTCATCGTAATAGGGATCTATCATATATTTTTTCATCTGCGGGTAAGCAACGTACGTTGCGGTAAAAGTAGCCGCACCGAATACGAACACGAGCAGCAATATAACTCCGATGGGGGTATAGACAGCGGCAAACACCATTGTGATGAATGCGATGAGGGCGATGCCGAGAAACGCCAAGAAGTTTTTGCCGAAGCAGAGAATGGCAAAAATAAAGCTGTTTTTGATAACCTTGAAGAAGCTCTGCTTGAACGTGACCATTATCATATACATATAGAATCGCATAAATAAATATATCACCAACGTCACAAGGGAGCAGAAAAAGAGGATATACTGTGTTGAATAATTGAGATAGTAGGAATACGTTGCGAAAGCGCAAAGACCGAGCACAACAGCATCGAAAATGCCCATAGGGATAGCCATTTTCCAATTTCTCTTTATCGCGCCGAAGAAATCGTCAAAGAGGAAAATCGGTTCGCCCTTAACTACGTTACGCATAACGTATGCGCATCCCGTGTTTACAAGGCCGAAGGTGAATATAAGTAAGAGCGAAAGCGCATACAGTATCTTCACAAACAGGCTGTCCGCGCCAATGGGGACGGGAAAGCTTGCGCTAAGCCCATGTATGCCCGCAACGGGCAGAAGCGAAGCAGTATCCGCGCCTGCCGCGGAAAGCCCGTACAAAACGGAAGCCATTTCGCTTGTGGGGAGCACTGCCTGGCGGCTTAAGTTGCCGCTTATTGCTAGTATAAAGAAGAAAATGGGGAAGTTGCCTGCGATATAGAAAAGGTTTGTGTTAACTATATAGCGGAACTTTCTGCCGAAGAGCTTGAAATAGTTTTCAAAGTTGTAATTTTTGATAACGTCTCTTTTTCGTACACCGCGTCCGTTGCGCCCGTACATCCAGTTGTAGATATTAAATCGTTTTTTCTTGTTTTCGTTGTTTTTGTTGTCGCCGTTCAAAATAATATCCTCCGAGAAATTTATTGTTGTTCATCGTTTACTGACGCGAGGTCGTCGCACCAGCTTTCGGCAAGGTAGTTTATATCCCCCGAAAGCAGCGCCATCATACCGCGGTAGATAAATTCGCTGCGCTCGTCAAAGTTGATGAGCATTCGCTCCGCTTGCTTTCTGGAATCGAGCAGGAGCTTTGTTTCCATATAAACGCCGTCCTGCCCGGAAACGGAGCAGGTAAATGTGTATCTTCCCGCGCCGGCTTCGTCGATGGAAGCGCGCGGTGTAAGGCCGCGCGTGCGGAACGAGATGAGCTGGAGCGCGGAGCGCACGGCGTGGTCAAGTATTTCGGGAAGTATGGCATCCTTCATAGTTTGCGCCGTATCGCGTCCCTTGGGTGTTATGCGGACCTTTTCACTGCCGTCATCGTTTTTTTCAACGGTGATGGCTTTTATTTTTTGCAGTTCGTAAAATTCGTCCATAAAGTCGAAGGTATTTATAAATTCGTCCTGAACGCAAATATCGTGGAGCGTTACAAAATCCAGCGGACGCTCTACTCTTGAAAGCAGGTACAGTATAAAGATCTTGATATCGGACTTTTCGGTAAGCCGCAATGCCATTTTTGTTCCCCCGTGATAAATTTCAAATGTGATAATATCAGTTTAACACACTTTTTGCTGAAAGTATAGATAAGAAATAAAAAAATATAAATATTTACAAATTTTTTTTGCAAAAAATGCGATAGTGTGATAAAATAAATTATAAGGAGGACTTCTTATGGAAAACAAGAAGTTCAAAAAAATTTAGTTTATTGTTGACGGTGGTTTGCCCTCTGCTACCCCATAAGGAGGTACATATGAAAAAACTTATATCAATAATTCTCGCACTCATGCTCTTTTTATCTTGTTGTTTGCTTTCGTCCTGTAAAGATGGAAATCCGGATACTGTAGGAGAAATTGATTACAGCAGAATAAAATTTGAACGAAGCAATGGTCCATCCCCTCTGATGCCGAAAAACAGAGAAGAATTGATTGAATATCTTAGAACTCACAAAAATTTTTGGTATGGATGTGATGAATGCCGTTCGAATATGCGTTTTGAATCTGAAAATAAGATTCCTCTAAAAGATTTGGGTGAATTGAATATACCTTTTGAATACTGCCCCAATGAAGAACCCGACGGAGTGGCAGAGGATAGATATGGTATAAAAATACTCAACAGCGTAGAGATAAAATATGGCGCAGAGGTGGATCTTGAAGCTTTTGCCGATTGTATTGAGCGTATGATACAAAGCGGCAAAGTGAAATCGATAACATTTGTTTATCACGCTCATACGGCTGACGAGTAAACTACCACACAAAAGCAGAGGGCGCAAGCCCTCTGCTTTTCGATCTTATACTATTTCTTTCTGTTGCTGATAAGCTCGCACACGCCGAAAGCGCAAAACAGGAGCGCCGCGGCGAACACGGGAATGTACGCCTTTACGTTTGATGCCGTTATTGCAAGCACCACCATTACCGCAAGCACAATAAGGCTTGCGAGAATTTCGATATACGCCCAAAGACACGCTTTTTTGCGGCGTTTTTCCTTTTCCTCGGCATAGCTTTTTCCGCTTGAAAGGAGCACGCCGTCCGCGGCGAAATCGGGCTTATCGTGAAGAATGATAAAACGGCAGGTCTTTCCGTAAAGCTCAACTTCTTCGTCAACGCCTCCGAAAAATTTTCCGTAAACCGTGGTGACGAATTTATCTCCCTCATAGATGAAATATTTGTTACCGTCCTCCTGGCAGGAGACCTCCTTGCCATCGAGAAGAAAAGTGTATTCTTTAGACATCGGCTTTTTCGCCTGCTCTTTCCTTGAGAACGGAGAGGAACTCCTCAAGGTCCGCCTTGGCCTCGCAGATGCCTTCGTTTATGCTGACGGTTTCGCGCCAGAAGGTCTTGTAAACGCGAACGAAGAACATCGTTGTGAAGGCAACGCTGCGCTCAAGCTCTCTCTTGGAGCGTGCAAGGGCTATTTCGTCCTTTCTTGCCTGTGCATCCTCGGGAAGCTCTTCCGTTTCGAGCTTCATTGCTTCAAGTGCCGCTTCTTCCTCTTCTTCCGCTTCTTCAAGGGCGAGGACGTCTTCCGTCTTTTCGTGCTTTACCGTTATTTTCGCGCTGCTGATATAGCCGTCGGAATAATCTGCAGGCTCTGCGATGGGTGTTGCGCGCAAGACCTTTATCTCTTCGGGGAGGAGATTTTCGTTTTCGCGTGTTATCTCCGTTTCAAGAACGTAGCCGAGTGCTGCAAAAGCGTCCTTGTTGCTTTCAACAAGGGAGTTTATGCTGTTTGCAAGCTCTGTTTCTTTTGCGTGGATCTCTTCCGTGGTGATTTTTTTGCGTGAAATTTCCATAGTTTTCTTCCTTACTCTATAAAATTTTAAAATATTTTTTTAAGAATTTAAATAATATGTTGAAAAATTTCCCGATTGGGTGTAAAATAGAAATATATCTTAAAAGATAAGCGCGTAATTTTTGCGAAAGGAATGTTTAAAAATGACTGAAAAAGAAATGATGGAACAAACTGCTGCGTTTCGCTCCGAGGTAGGCAGCGAGGAAGAGCTTCGTGAAACTATTAAGACTGTGTATAACGCGCTTTTGGAAAAAGGATACAACCCCGTTAACCAGATAGTCGGTTATATACTTTCGGAAGATCCTACGTACATAACGAATTACAAGGGCGCACGTTCCATAATGCGTAAAATAGACCGCGACGAGCTTCTTTCCAGTTTGCTCCGCAAATATCTTGAAATTTAATTATATTATACTTGGTTTTTCCCGCCGTTTCAAGAGGTATATTCAAAAAGAAAAGGGGAAAAGAAAACATTTTGTTTTCTTTAGTTTGAAAAATGCAAAAATACGGCAGGGTGCGCCCTGCCGTATTTTTGCGTTATCCCGATATTGCAAAAAAATTAAAAAAATCAAGAACAAAAGTTTGCTTTTTTGAAAATATTATGCTACAATGAATTGTAAAACATAAAAACACGAAGTACGAAAGGAAAACAATATGCAAGCACTCACACGACGCGAAAAAGAGGTTTACGATTACATCTGCGCGACGATAGAGCAAAACGGATACTCCCCCTCCGTACGCGATATCCGCGATAACCTCGGTATAAAAAGCACGTCCACCGTACATTCTTATATAAACAGACTTGAAGAAAAGGGATATATCCACAAGGAGGACGGTAAGAGCCGTACGCTTACGCTGGGTGACGATGCGCCTGAAAGTGCAAAGAACAAGGCGCGCGTGCCCATACTCGGTCAAGTTGCCGCCGGTCTTCCCATTCTCGCACAGCAGAATATAGAGGGCTACATCGATTTTTCCGTAAACGGAAAACGTCTGCCCGGGGAGCTTTTTGCGCTTCGCGTAAAGGGCGAAAGTATGATAGAAGCGGGTATTCTGGACGGCGATATAGTTGTTGTCTGCCGCACGTCTTACGTTGAAAACGGCGATATTGCCGTTGTTCTTGTGGAGGATGAGGCGACCGTCAAGACGTTTTACCGCGAAAACGGCCATTTCCGCCTCCAACCGGAAAACAAAACTATGAAACCCATCATAACTAAAGAGCTGTATATACTCGGAAAGGTTATTGCCAACGTGCGTTACTACGATTGACAGGGTGATATTGTGAAAAATCAGATATATGCTTCCACGGGCACTTTTATCGGCAGAGCGAACGCTTATGACCACCGTATTATAAAAGCAAACGCGGAAAAAATAAACTGCGACGGATTTGAGCTTATGATATATTCCGCTTGGTACGAGGATCTTGACAGGATAATCGGGGAGATAGTGGATTTCGGACTGAGCTTTCCCGTTGTTCATTTTGATAAGGGCATCGGTATGTTGCTTGCGGAGAATACGGAAGATGCCGTTGCCGAGGCATTACGGAAATTCTCCCTTAACGTTGCGGCGGCAAAGCGCGTCGGCGCGAAAAAGGCGGTGTTCCACCTTTGGGGCGGAAAAAATTCCGATATTTTTATGAAATATTCAGTAAAACATATTCCGCGCTTTTACCGCGAATGCGAAGAAGCGGGGATAGAGCTTCTTATAGAGAACATACCCGCGCTTTATAACGGCCCCGTTTGCGATTGGCTTGCCGTAAGGGAAGAGTATCACGATGCAAAGTTTATTTATGATACGCGCTTCGGGGAATACCACGCAGAGCACAGGCGCATATTTTCTCCCGCGTTCTGGCGCGATGTCCACCATATCCACATAAGCTCGTACATAAGCTGTGCGGAGCATTGGGGTATGCTGCGCCCGATACTTCATCCGGGAGAGGGCAGGGTGGATTTCGATGCTCTTATTGCGGCTATGCCCCGCTATGACTACAGCGTAACGCTGGAAAGCCCCGTGCTTTCGCCGGACGGCGCGATAAACACGGAAAAGCTGAACGCATCCCTTGCATATCTTTACAGAAAATTTGCCGAAAAAGAGCAGAACGAAAAACTAATTGCGAACAATCGGTAAACTTTGCCTTACCTCGGTGGACTTTTTTCACCGTGTGTGATACAATGAAAAAGTATGCAAAACTTTATTTATATTACGGAGGATAAAATGGAAAATACAAATAAAAACACCAAAAAGCTCGTGATAATTATCGCGGCGTTTCTCGCCGCGCTCCTTGTCATAGTGCCTTTGGTCGTGCTTTTGGCGGCAAGAAGCACCGCACCGATAGATTTCTTGATGGAGAAGGACCTTTCAAAATACGTTGATTTTGAAATTCCCGAAACAATAAAATACGGCGATATTAAAGAAGCCGTTGCTTCCGGATACGACGTTTTCCGCGTGGGGCTCACGGAATCTTATTTCGGAACGGACGTTTACGTTGAAGAGGGCTCTACGATGGACTTTACGCTCTCTGCAGAGCTCGTTACGGAATCCGAGGGTGCGAAGGAATATACCGAGATAACGCTTCCTGCGGAATATGCAAAAATAGTTGGCTACCGCCCTTATTCCGAGGCGGAGAACCGCTTCTTTGACGACGCTCTTGCAAAAGCGGGCAATATTGACGATTACAGCCAATACTACCTCTCCAAAAATACAGCTGCAAAATTTGAGCTTACGTTGCCGGAGGGAGAGAGATTTGGCGAATACGCGGGCAAGACGCTCCGTTTTACCATTACCGTGACAGATTACGTTTGCCGCTATATCTATCTTTATGACGGCTATGATAATTCCATTACCACGGTTGAGGATTGGTATTGCAAGATAATAACAAGCACCGCAGAAAAGAGCAGCGGAAAGATCGAGGAGGGGGATATCGTCCTTTTCGATTGCACGGATACTTACAAGAACGGCACAACGGAAAAATACGAAGACCTCTGCATTGAAGCCACGGGCGATTACCTTGAATACTTTAAGGACCGTTCCGAGGGGGATTCTTTTACCGAAGAGTTTTCCGATATTACGGAGAATTTCGTTATAAAGGGCGTTTATAAAGCGGAAAACGCAGAGGAAGCCGTGAAAGCGCTCGGATATGACAGCGTTTTTGCCTTGAAGGAGGAGCTTCGCATCTGGTGCTATGCCGTTTACAGCGATGGCTTTATGCTCCTTGCAACGCAGAGTGCAAAGGTGCTCTCTTATCCCAAAAACCTTTTGAATACTTACACAAAGCTTGAGGACGCAACGTGGGAAACGGATTTCCGCAAGGATGCTGTTTCCTTTGCAGAAGCACTCGGTGACGAAACGGCTCTTGAAACGTACGGCATCACGGGCTATGAAACTATAGAGGATTACCTGGATGACCTTCTGGAGGACCACGTTAAGACCCTTACGGGAGAGCTTATGACGTCTTTTGCTATGGCAAAGGAATTCGGCGTTTTGGAGGAACTTCACGAAAGATATGAAACCTCTTTGGCAAGCTATATTGTAAGCGGCGGCTTTGCCAATAAGCAGGAAGCGCTTGAAGCGCTTTATGCAAACGGCGACGAGGCGTGCGTCTTCTATTCCAACTTCCTTTCCCCCATACTCGGCACGAAGTTTGCGCAGAGAGTTACGGATGCCCCCTTCGCACAGTACCTTACGGACAGTTACGTTTCCTATTAAAAAATAAATGAAAGCGGATGTTACTATGTTTAAAAATATAAAGATAAATTTGAAAAAAATATTGGCGGTATCTCTTGCGGCGGCAACGCTTTGCGCCGCGGGATGCGGAGAGAAAGAACTGCCCGATTTTGACTATGCTTCGGAGGACCTTTCCTCCTACGTTACTCTGCCCGATATCGGCTCTTACACGCGCGAGGGTGTTGTTGCCGAATATGAAAAGGCGATCAAGGAGGCGGAGATCCCGGACTCCTATATAATAAGCGGCGGCTCCTATTTTGATTTTTACGTTACGGCGTATATCAAAAACGGGGAGGAGTTTGAAAAGTACGAAAAGCTTTCTTATGAAACGTACGGCTCTCCCATAAGCGGCTACCGTGTGCTTCAAGACGGAAAAAACGCGGATTTCGACAAATGCCTTATGGCAAGCGTTATCTCTGCGGAAGAAGCCGCAGTTCAGCCCAGAACGATAAAAAACGGAAAGCAGTTCTCTTTTACGCTTGATATCGGTGCGGACAATGAAAACGCCGATATAGCAGGGAAAACGCTTAAATTCGTTATAACCCCCGTAGGCTATACGGCACCGCTTTACGATGATGCGGAGCTTAACGTATATACAAGAAAATATTTTGACGGCGTATCAAACAAAACGACGGTAGAGGCCGGCGACGGCGTATTCTTTTCCGTTGTAGCTACGGCGGACGGTGCCGCTATCTACACCAACACAAACGCTTTTCTCTTTGTCGGGGACAACAGCCTTTTCCCCGGCTTTGACGAATATCTGATCGGCAAAAAGGTCGGCGGCTCTAATTTCTCCGTTACATTCAGCAACGATGCTTTTACAAAAGGGAACGGCCTTTTCCTTGCCAACGGCAAAAAAGTGGATTTTTATATCAATATAACGAAGATATGCGACACGAAGACCTTGCCTGAAAATGATAATTTCAAAACCGTTTGGGAATTGAAGGAATATTGTGCGCTTGAAAGCTTTGCGAAAGAATATCTCTACGATGCCGTATTTTCCGATGCGAAAGTAAACTCTTATCCTGAAAAGGGATATGCGAAGATGGAAGAGCAGATGAAAGAGCAGCTAAGCGGTAACCTCGATTATTACAGAGAATACCTCGAAGAACGCCTTGGCGATGTTTCCGAGGAATACGTTTTTTCTTATATGCAGAAAGAGATCTTCGGTGAGGAAGAATATGAGGACGCGGAAGCTCTTATCCGCAGTGTTGTAACGGAACAGATGGATTATATTATCAAAAACAACGTGCTTGCGGATATGCTCGGAGTGGAATATTCGTATGAGGAATACGAAAAGGACATCAAAGCACTTGTATCCTCCTCCTACCCCGATTATGAGATAACTGTGGAAGAATTTGAAAGCGGTATGCTCGGCGGAAAACATTATTGGTATGCCTACTTCCTGTATGACAAGATAGTGGAAGCGCTTGCGGACAAGGTAATTTAAATATTATAAAGATATTTTGAAAGCGGAACTCAAAAAAGAGTTCCGCTTTTTTTATCGAAATTAAAATTGAAAATATATTATGAATTTTTTAATTAAATATGGAAAAGATGTTTTGAATGTGGTATAATTATATTGATTTTCTATATCATCGTGCCAAAAACACGTTTTAATGTCAAAAAATACCTTGCCAAAACGGCATTTATATAAAGAAAGGCAATATCCCAATGTCAGAAACAACAGAAAAAATAAGAAAGCTCAAGCTTCCTTGTGTCGCTATGCGTCAGATCGTCGCTTTTCCCGGCATACCGATGAACCTCGACGTTGCGCGCACCCCCTCCAAGAGAGCTTGCGAAGCCGCAGTACGCGCGGATAATATGATCTTCCTCGTATGCCAGAACGATCCCACGGTGCAGAGTCCTACACAGAAGGATTGCTATACGGTCGGTACGGTTGCAAAAATAAAACAGCTTGTAAAAGGGCAGGGAACGTCCCTTCACATCATCGTGGAGCCCGTTGCCCGCGCCTACGTAGAGGAAATTACGTTTGATAAATACCTGAGTGCAACGGTTATGGAAAAGAGAATATACGTTGAGGAGGGCGGCGGCATCAAGGGCGAGGCCCTTATGAGGGACGTGCGCCGGCTCCTCGGAGATTTTACAAAGCTTCTTCCCAAATTCTCCAAGGAGCTTTGGTTCGTCATAAATTCCATAGAGGACCCGGGCGTGATAGGCGACTTCGTTTCCTCCAACGTGGTATCCGATATACACGATAAGCAGATGCTGCTTGAAGAGTTCGACCCCATTACAAGACTCCAAAAGCTGCTTATAATCCTTGAACGCGAAAAGGAGATCCTTTTAACGGAAGCAAAGATCCAGGAAGAGGTCCGTGAAAATATGGATCGCAACCAGCGCGATTACTACCTGCGCGAACAGCTCAAGGTCATCCAGAGCGAGCTTGGCGAGGACGCAGACCTTGATGACGATATTATCGAATACAGAAAAAAGATAGCGGATGGGAAATTCCCGAAGGAAGTTGCGGAAAGACTCGAACGCGAGATAAAGAAGCTGCAGCGTACACCCGTCGGCTCTGCGGATAACGTCGTTATCCGCAACTATATAGAAGCGTGCCTTGAAATTCCGTGGTCAAAATCCACAAAGGAACGTAACGACGTTAAGATGGTGCAGAAGATCCTTGACGAAGACCACGACGGACTTGAAAAAGTAAAAGAGCGAATCGTGGAGTATATGTCTGCAATAAAGCTTAACCCCGAGCTTAAAAACCAGGTAATCTGCCTTGTGGGTCCTCCCGGAACGGGTAAGACCTCCATTGCCGCGTCTATTGCACGCGCAACGAAGCGCAAATACGTCCGCGTTTCCCTCGGCGGTGTCCACGATGAGGCGGAGATCCGCGGCCACAGAAAAACTTACGTCGGCTCTATGCCCGGCAGAATAGTTCAGGCGCTCTGCCAGGCAGAGTCCAATAACCCCCTTATCCTTCTTGACGAGATAGATAAGATGGCAAGCGATATGCGCGGCGACCCCGCGAGCGCTATGCTTGAGGTTCTTGATGGGGAGCAGAACAAGACCTTCCGCGACCACTTCGTGGAAATGCCCGTCGATCTTTCCCGTTGTATGTTTATTGCAACGGCGAACACGCTAGACACCATAGCGCGCCCCTTGCTCGACCGAATGGAGATAATCGAGCTTAAAAGCTATACAAGACAGGAGAAATTCTCTATCGCGCGCAATCACCTTATTCCCAAGCAGAAAAAACGCCACGGTCTTAAAGGCAGAATGTTCACGCTTGAAGATGATGCGCTTTATACGATCATCGACCGTTATACGCGCGAAAGCGGCGTGAGAAGCCTTGAGCGTCTTATTGCAAGATGCTGCCGCAAGGCGGCGAAGCTCATCTCCCTCGACGGAGAAAAGAGTGTGCGCGTGACAAAGGCGAACCTTACGGATTTTGTCGGTGTTTCCAAGATAATTCCCGAAAAGGTTTACGATTTTGATGAAGTAGGCACGTCGCAAGGTATGGCTTGGACAGAGGTCGGCGGCTCGCTTCTTCGCATAGAGTCCGTTGCTATGGAAGGCACGGGCAAGATAGAGCTTACGGGCTCTTTGGGCGACGTTATGAAGGAGTCCGCGCGTGCCGCGGTAAGCTATATCCGCGCCCACGCACGCGAGCTTGGAATAGAACCCGATTTCTACAAGACAAAAGATATACATATCCATTTTCCCGAGGGTGCGGTCCCCAAGGACGGCCCTTCCGCAGGTACGGCTATCACGACCTCGCTTGTAAGCGAGCTTACGGGAATACCCTGCCGCCGCGACGTTTCTATGACGGGCGAGATCACTCTCCACGGCAGAGTGACGGCGATCGGAGGCTTGCGCGAAAAGACGATGGCGGCATACCTTGCAGGTATAAAAACGATCCTTATCCCCAAAGAAAACGAGGCGGATATGGAGGAGATCGCGGACGAGGTAAAGGCTAACGTCCGTATCGTTACCGTTTCAAACGTGGCGCAGGCGCTTTCCATTGCTCTTGCGGAAAATCCCTTTGAAAGAAAAACGGCGAGCGATCCGCTTCCCGTTTCCGAAAACAGCGCATCCTGCGGCACTTCCCGCACAAGCGCAAGATAAATTTAACATTTAGAGGAAAAAATATGCTGAACACACAAAACGTTGTGCTTTCTATGACGGCGGGCTTGCCGACGCAGTTCCCCAAGGATGAGCTTCCCCAGATAGCTCTTTCGGGACGCTCCAACGTGGGCAAAAGCTCGCTTATAAACACGGTCCTCGGCAGAAAAAATTTTGCGCGTGTCAGCTCCGCGCCCGGAAAGACGATAACGATAAACTTTTATAATATAGATAAAAAGATCTATCTTGTCGATCTCCCCGGCTACGGCTACGCAAAGCGCACGGCAGAGGAACAGAAAAAATTCTCGGGTCTTACGGACACGTATCTTCGCCGTAACACGCCCGGTCTTATCGTCCAGCTCGTTGACCTGAAAGCAGGTGCTACGGCGGACGACCGTATGATGTTCGATTTTATGAACAGCACGGGGATCCCGTATATCATCGCGGCAACAAAATGCGATAAACTCAACAAAACGGAAAGAAACGCGCACCTTGCCTCTCTTTCCGAGGACCCTCTTCTCAATCCGCCGCACGCGGTAAAGAAGATAGACATCATTCCGTTCTCCTCGCTGAACGGCGAGGGTAAAGCGGAGCTGCTTTCCGTTATATCCGCACTTGCCGAAAAATAAATTTTTGGATTGGAAAGAATTAAATGCCACAACAACTGATAATGAGATTATTCGGAATATTGCTTACCGTGCCGGCGGCGCTCATTTCCATCGCCGTTCACGAAAGCGCCCACGGGTACGTTTCCTATAAGCAGGGCGACCCGACGGCAAGAAACCTTGGGCGTATAACGCTCAACCCCTTAAAGCACTTTGACATTATGGGCTTTATATGTATGGTGCTTTTCCGCGTGGGCTGGGCAAAGCCCGTTCCCGTAAATCCGCGCTACTATAAAAACCCTCGCCGCGGTATGGCGATAACAGCCGCGGCAGGCCCCGTATCCAACATAATTATGGCGTTCATAGGCGTTATAGGCTATGAGCTTGTGGGGCTAATCTTTCGGGAGATGAATACGGCATATTATATATGCGTGACGATATATATGTTTTTCCAAGTTTTTGCAAGTCTTAACGTATTTCTTGCTATATTCAATCTTATTCCCGTGCCGCCGTTCGATGGCTCCAGGATCGCGTATATCTTTATGCCGCCGAAGGCGTATTTCGGAATTATGAAGTATGAAAGATACATTATGCTCGGTATGATAGCGATCCTCTGGCTTGGCGTGCTGGATACACCGCTTGACTTTCTTTCAACATCGATACTGAACGGTATGGAATGGCTTGTAGAGCTTGTACCTATTTTCAAATAAAACATTCGGAGTAATAAATGTCGGAACTCGTTTTTAAAACGGGCGCGTACGAAGGCCCTCTGGAGCTTTTGCTTGCCCTTATCGCAAAAAACAAAATGAATATCTTCGATATCCAAATACACGTCCTCTTTGACCAGTATATGGCGTACGTGGAGGAGATGAAGCGTATGGATATGGAGGTTGCGGGTGAGTTTATCACGATGGCGGCGGAGCTTATGCTTATAAAAAGCAAGATGCTCCTGCCCAAGCAGGAGGAGGATCCGAGGGAGGAGCTTGTCCGCAAGCTTATGGAATACAAGACCGCAAAGGAGGCGGCAAGCATACTTGCTCTGCGTGCGCGTGAGTTCGGCGGAAGATTCGAGAAAGAAACGGACGAAATAAAGCCCGATAAAAACGCGGTGCTTGACCTTGACGTCAACCTGCTGACGGGCGCACTTTCGCGCCTGCTATTTAAGATGGCGAACAAGGATAAAGAGGAAGAAAGCGCCCCGATAGAGCTTATAAATCCGCTTATCAAGAAAAAGACGGTGTCCATACCGGGCAAGGTGCTTTCCATTATGCGAAAGATGCTGAAAAGGAGGAACGTCTATTTCGACGAATTTTTCGAGGATGTCCGCAGCCGTTCGGAGCTTGTGGCAACGTTTTATGCCGTGCTTGAGCTTCTGAAAGCGGGAAGGATCTCTCTTGAACGTGAATATTCCGCAGACGGTATGGAAAATATCCTTTTAACACTTAACAGAGAACACAATATAAGAAAAAAAGAAGAAGAGGAGGCGGGCTAAATGTTTGATGAACCCTTGGAGCTCAGAGAGAGCCTTTCGGGCGACGAAGCTAAAAAAGTTTTGGAGGCCGTGCTTTTTGCCGCCGGACACGCCGTGACGTATAAAAAGCTTGCCGAAGTTATGAATATGGCGGAGGAAGACGTTCGCACGCTCGTTTCCGAATATCAGCAAGAGTATGACGCCTCTATTCCGCGTGGGATACAGCTTTTGACTCTCGGAAACGCCTGCCAGCTCGTTACAAAGGAGGAGTATGCGGGATATATCCGCACTGCCCTTGGTATAAAGGATGGCGGCAACCTCGCAAAATCGGCTTTGGAAACTCTTGCCATCATCGCATATAACCAGCCCGTAACGAAGACATATGTGGATCAGGTGCGCGGTGCGGACAGCGCGTACGCGGTAAACTCTCTGCTTGACAGAGGGCTTATCGAATGTCAGGGCAGGCTTGACGTGCCCGGAAAGCCCAGACTGTACGGAACGACGGCAACGTTTTTGCGCTCCTTCGGGCTTAACTCTATAGAGGAGCTTCCTCCGCTGGAGCTTTCCGCAGGGGAAAATCTATGACGGCGCTCATAATTATAGGCTCTGTCTTACTGCTGTTTTTCCTGATAGGCTGTATAAGACCGCACGTGTTTCTTCGTGTGAAGGAAGACTTTGAGGTCAGAATAAAAGTACTTTTTATAAACAAGCGCGTGTTCACGACAAAAAAGACCGAACCGCCCGACCCGGAGCTTGACCTGCCGCAAAAGAAGAAAAAGCCTAAAAAGAAAAAAACGAAAAAGAAAAAGAGCACGGATAAAAATAAACCGAAAACGAAGATAGCCATTATGGATATCCTCGATATGGTGAAAAAGCTTATTGCAACTGTATTTAAAAAGTTTAAAAGATATTTGCGCGTGCGCGTATATAATTTCTCCGTGGACGTTGCCACGGGGGACGCGGCGAAAACAGCGATACTTTTCGGCGCGGTGTGCGGTGCGTGCAGCCTCATATTCGAGATACTTGAGGGTGCGATGGATTTTCGCATAAATGATGACGCGGACATCGGCGCCAGATGCGATTACCTTTCCGAAAAGACAAGGGCAAATATAGAGGTGGATATATCGATTTCCGTGGGCCAAGTGGTAAGGCTTGCACTTTCTGCCGCAGGCGTGGCGCTTTGGGGGCTTCTTACCGCAAAAAAGACAAAGAAGACGCCCAAGCAGAAAAAGAACGAAAAAATTAAAGAAAACAAAGATAAAAAAGAAATAACAGCGGCGCAAACGCCGGAAAGGAACGAAGACAATGCGTGAAAAAACTCAGGAACAGAACAACGAAAAAAACAAGATAAGTGAGCTTATCAAGGAATCCTTGGGCAGCGTGCGCGAATTTTTGGACGCAAATACCGTTACGGGTACGCCCATCGAAACAGCTTCCGGCACGGTCATCATCCCGATCTCCAAGATCTCTATGGGATTTGCCGGCGGCGGCAACGATTACGCAGGCAAGAACGCAAGCGCAAAGCAGAAGAACAATTTCGGCGGAGGCGGCGGCACGGGCGTTTCCGTTGTTCCGATCGGTTTCCTCGTTGTTGACAGCGAGGGCAAGGTGGAGATGATAAACATCAACAACCCCGGCAACGATATCGGCTCCTCTATCGAAAGCATTGTGGAAAAGCTTCCCGCGATTATGGACAAGCTCAAAGAGACGTTTGAAAAGAAAAAGGCGGAAAAAGAAGAAAAGAAGGCGGAAGAAGCCACCGAAAACGCCGAAAACACGGAAAACGCCGAAAGCAAACAGGAAGAAAACGAAAAGACTGAAAAAAGTTTTGAAATAAAATCCTCCAAAACGGAAGAAAAAGCCGAATAAAGCGGCTTTTTCCACGGCGTATTCGGAATAAAAACGAAAAATTCCCGAAAAATATATTTAAAAATATATTTTCGGAGAAGAAGAATGAAAAAAATAACGGCTCTTTTGCTTCTTTTGATGCTCTGTGCGCTCCCTTTGCGCGTAAGCGCGCTTGACGTAAGCGCGCACAGTGCCGTGCTTATAGAAGCGGAAAGCGGAAAAATAATTTTTGCAAAAGACGAAAACACGCGCCGCGGTATGGCAAGCACCACGAAGATAGTAACGGCTCTTGTGGCAATAGAGAATATGCCGCTTGATACCGTTCTCACCGTACCGCGTGAGGCCGTGGGTGTCGAGGGCTCTTCCGTATATCTTACCGAAGGCGAAACGCTGACTCTGGAGGATCTGCTTTACGCGCTTATGCTTCAGAGCGCGAACGATGCGGCGGCGGTCATTGCGCTTGCCGTCGGCGGAAGCATCGAGGGCTTTGCCGATATGATGAACGAAAAGTGTGCCTCTCTCGGGCTTACGGATACGCACTTTGAAAATCCGCACGGGCTTGACGGGGATTCCCATTATACTACGGCATACGAGCTTGCGCTGCTCTCTGCCTACGCGCTTGAAAACGAAGATTTTGCGCGTATCGTTTCCACGGAAAAGAGGACGATAGAAACGCAGGGCGGAAATACCCCTTTTCGCGTGCTTGTGAATCATAACCGCTTGCTAAGGACTTACGATGATGTTATCGGAGTAAAGACGGGATTTACGAAAAAATGCGGAAGGACGCTTGTTTCCGCGGCGGAACGGGACGGGGTGCGCCTTGTCTGCGTTACGCTTAACGATGGCGACGATTGGCGCGACCACCGCGCTATGCTCGACCTTGGCTTTGAGCTATACGAAAGTGTGAGCATTGCGGCGGCGGGGGAGCTTTCTTTCGATATTCCCGTTGTGGGCGGAGAGGCGGAAACGGTGAGCGTTTCCAATAAAGAGGAGCTTCGGCTTACTCTCCCGAGGGACCGCGGGGATATAACCGTGAAAACCGAGCTTGAAAGATTTATATATGCGGGGCTTCCCGCAGGAAGCCGCGCAGGGCGCGCACGCTTTTTCCTTGATGGAAAGCAGATAGGTGCGCTTACTCTCTACACGGCGGAAGATATTCCGAAAAAGACCGTTAAGCGCGGCTTTTTCGGGAAATAATAATTTAGGAATTTGCATTTATGGAGAAAAGACTTCAAAAATTTATGTCCGAGGCGGGAGTTATGTCCCGCCGCGCGGCAGAAGAAGAGATAGAAAGAGGCAACGTCACGGTGAACGGCGTGCGCGCCGTCCTCGGTCAGAAGATAGACGATGAGGTTGACGTTGTGGAATACCGCGGCAAGCGCATCGGCACTGCCGCAAAAAAGAACGTGTATATTATGCTCAATAAGCCCGTAGGCTACGTTACCACGATGAACGATGAGCAGGGCAGAGCCTGCGTTGCGGAGCTTGTTGCGGACGTCGGTACGCGAGTTTACCCCATCGGCAGACTTGACAAGGAAAGCGAAGGCTTGCTTCTTTTCACAAACGACGGTGAGCTTGCAAACCGCCTTATGCACCCGCGCTACCACAAGCCCAAGGTGTACCACGTTAAGGTGCGAGGCAAGGTCGAACCGGAAAAGATACGCGCGCTTTCAAGACCTATGAAGATAGACGATTATACGGCAAAGCCCGTAAACGTATCCGTTATCACGATGAAAGAGGAATATACGGTGCTTGCAATGGAGCTTTTTGAGGGAAGAAACCGCCAGATAAGAAAAATGTGCGAGCAGGTGGAGCTTGATATAATCACACTTCGCCGCATTTCGCTCGGCTCGCTCAAGCTCGGCGACCTTCGCCCCGGTAAGTGGAGATACCTTACAAGAAGCGAAATAGATGCGCTTATGTCTTAAAGGAGAAAATAATGCTTACAGTAAAACCTATTGATAAGAAAGAAGACCAGAAAACGCTTTGCGAAAAATGCTCCGTTACATATAATGCGGATTATTTTGCATATTCCGCATATGAGGACGGCGTATTCCTCGGCGTTTGCCAATTCAGTATGCGCGACGGCGCAGGGCATATATACGATATCGCACCCGCACCGGACACGGACGATTTTACCTCGCAGTTCGTTTTGGGACGTGCGGCGCTCAATTTTATGGACCTTTGCGGCGTAAAGGATGCATATTTCGAGGGGGAAGAAAGCAGACTCACCCTTGCCGTAGGCTTTAAAAAGCTCGATGACGGCAGACTTTATATGAACCTTGAGGGATTTTTCACGAGCGATCCCTGCAAGCACTGAGGAAAAACAAGTTATTTTGGCAAAAGATTTTTACTTTTATAAAAAAGTTGCAAAACTCGGTTTACAATTTTGAAATATTGTGGTAAAATAGTAATGAACATACCATAAATTTCCGAAAACAACGCTTTGTGCGTGGGAGGACAGACTTGATAGTACAACTTGAAGAAGCAAAATACAAGCTTTTGGAGCTTGAGGACGCGGTAAAAGAGCTTGCGTCCGCGATAAAAATAGATAAGCTTACGGCAAAAATAGCAGAGCTTGAAGAGCAGACTGCCGCGCCCGGCTTCTGGGAAACGGAAGGCTCCGGCAAGGTATTGCAGGATCTTAAAAGAGCAAAAGATAAGATCGAAGAATATAATAGCCTTAAAGCGCAGACGGAAGACGCGCTTATGCTTGCCGAAATGGGCATAGAAGAAAACGACGAAAGCGTTGTTGACGAAGTGCTTTCGGAGCTTGCCGAAATAGAAAAGGGCGAGGAAAAGATGCGCCTTGAAACGCTTCTTTCCGGCGAATACGACGGCTGTAACGCCATCGTTTCCCTCCATCCCGGTGCAGGCGGTACGGAAGCGCAGGATTGGGCGCAGATGCTCTACCGTATGTACACGCGCTGGGCAGAACGCCACGGCTACACAGTCAAGCTCCTTGACTGGCTCGACGGCGAAGAAGCGGGTATCAAGAGCGCGACCATCCTTATCGAAGGCGACAATGTTTACGGTTACCTTAAAAGTGAGCACGGCGTTCACAGACTTGTGCGCGTTTCTCCCTTTGACGGCTCCGGCAGAAGGCACACATCTTTCGCCTCCGTCGAGGTCACACCCGAGCTTGATGACAGCACGGATATAGAGCTCAAGGCGGAAGACCTTGAAATTACGGCGCACCGCGCAAGCGGCGCAGGCGGTCAGCATATCAATAAGACCGACTCCGCTATCCGTATCGTTCACAAGCCCACGGGTATTGTTGTAGGCTGCCAAACAGAGCGCAGCCAGCTCCAGAACAAAGAAACAGCCCTCAAGATGCTTAAAAGTAAGCTTGCGGAGATCAAAGCAAGAGAAAACCTTGAAAAGATCGAAGACATCCGCGGCGAAAAAACGAACATCGAATGGGGCTCTCAGATCCGTTCCTACGTGTTTATGCCCTATACGCTGGCGAAAGACAGCCGCACCTCTTATGAGGACGGAAACATTACAGCCGTTATGGACGGTGAGATAGACGGATTTATCAACGCTTATCTCAAAATGAAAGTGTAATTTTTTTAAAGGAGGATATATATTATGTTCAAAAACACAAAATTCTACGTGGCTATTGCCCTCATCGCGCAGTCCATCGCATCTTTGGTTGCTTTCATCATTTTGGCAACTAAGAAAAAAGGCATTTCCGCAGCGTTCCTCGCTATTTCCGGCGTAAGCGGCGCGGCAGGTGCATACCTTATGTGCGAATGCTACAATGAAGAAAAAGACTTTGAAGAATATTGCGACGGCGATTGCGAAGCTTGCGATGAATGCGAAGATTGCGAAGCTCTTGAAGAGTGCGAAGCTGAAGAAGAAGTTGAAGATTTCGAGCTTGAAGGCGAACCCTTTGCACGCGCTGCAGAAGCAAAAGAACACGAATAATTCTCAATCAAAAAACTCCCGAAAGGGAGTTTTTTGTTGCGTTTTGTTTATGCTCATAGGGGAGAACTTTGTTCTCCCGTTTTGCTTCTGACTTATTCTTTGCCATTATCTCGCTCTCGCAGTTTTACCGTTAAAAGCTCATACGAGCAGATATGGAAGTATTGGTACAGATTGTATAAAACTCGGCAGCTCATTTGCGGGGGAACGAAATCGTTTTCGATGGATCGGAGCGTTTTCATACAAACACCCATAATTCGAATCATTTTTGTACGCGATAGCTGATGTTTTTCCATAAGATATTTTACGTTGTCACATAGGATGAGCTTTTTGCTATCTGTTTTTTCTTTACGGTTCATTTTTTACCTCCTGAATTTTTTATCAGCTCTATTCCGTCTTTTGTTTTGCGATATTCATTTTTATTTACAGTATAGACCCTCTCCGTCACGCTTGGCGCGACACCTCTCCCGAAGTGAGAGGCTTTACGCTTTATTTTAATTATAACAATCTTTTTTGAAAAAATTAAAAATGCACCCTAAGAGGTGCGGAATATTTTTGGAGCTTACAAATGCCTCGTCGCCCGCATTGGCTTGACAGCTTTTTTTTCGTATGATAAAATAAAAACGTACATAATCCGAAAAAGCTCTGATGAAGTTAGCCTTCCTCCGGGAGGAAGGTGGATTTTGCAAAGCAAAAGACGGAAGGAGAGTGCGAAATTTTTAAAATTTTGTTTGATTTTTTGAACGCTTTCTCCTTAAGTCAGCTTGCGCTGACAGCTCCCTTTCGGAGGGAGCTAAGTTAAAAAAATTATTATTGCACAAAAAAGGAGAACTACTATGAAACTTATGATAGCTTCCGATATACACGGCTCGGCGTATTATTGCGAAAAGTTACTTGAAGCATATAAAAAAGAGGGCGCGGAGCGTCTTTTGCTGCTTGGCGACGTGCTTTACCACGGTCCGCGCAACGATCTGCCCGAAAAATATGCACCAAAAAGCGTTATTTCGATGCTTAACGCGATGAAAAACGAGATCATCTGCGTGCGCGGCAACTGCGACACGGAGGTTGACCAGATGGTGCTGGAATTTCCGATACTTTCGGAAACTGCCGTTATCTTTGACGGAAGCGTGAAGATATTTGCAACGCACGGGCATAAATTCAACAAAGATAACCTGCCTCCGCTTTGCGAGGGGGACGTGCTTGTGTATGGTCACACACACGTTCCGATAGACATTGTTTCCGGCGGGGTAAGATGCCTTAATCCCGGCTCCGTTTCCATTCCCAAGGAGGGAAGCGCGCACGGATATATCATCTACGAAAACGGAGAATTTTCCCATAAATCGCTTGACTGAACGGTTGACACGAGGAAATTTTTGTGCTATCCTAATTAAAAATAAATATCTTGCGGTGCGGACAAGGAAATCTCGGTGAAAATCCGTCGCAACAGCCATTACCGTAATTGCTTTTTGCATAAGTCGGAATGCTTGCCGCCCCGTCGCTTACCGATACATCGGGCACTTTTGGGTATATAGGAGAGTGCGGCCGTTTTTGAAGATCCGTTTTTCGCAGGAGCATTTCTGCGCTTTTTCTGCACGGAATTTTGCGGCGCTCTTTAGACCTTTGTGTTTAAAGAGCGCTTTTTGTTTTGAATCGGCGGGCGTTCCGTCTGCGCCTTGTATGAAAATGATGTTTGTTTTATTAAAATCAAAAGGAGAATATCAAAATGAAAAAACAGGCAAAAAGAATAGTTTCTCTTGTTCTCGCACTTGCAATGCTTGCGCTTTGCGCTCTTACATTTGCATCCTGCGGCGAAAAGGATTACGTTTACGTAACCATCGCGGATGAAAAAGGAAACATAGTTGTGGCTTATGAAAAAGTTTACCCAAAAGAGCTCACGGCAGATGCGGCACTCTCTGCGGCGCACGAAAAATTCTATGAGGGTGGTTCGGATGGATACGCGAGCGCGGAATCTTCCTACGGTCTTTCTCTTACAAAGCTTTGGGGTACGGAAAACGGCGGCTCTTACGGCTACTACGTAAATAACGTTTCCCCCAATTCCCTTTGTGATGCCGTTGCCGTCGGCGACCATATATACGCTTTCGTTTACACGGACCTTGAATCATTCAGCGATAAATATTCTTACTTCAACATAAAGACGGGCGAAGCGAGCCGCGGCTCTACGTTTGAGCTTGAACTTACGTATCTTGATTACGACGAAAATTGGAACATTGTGAAAAAAGCGGCGGCAGGTGCATATATCACCATCGACGGCGATAGAACGGAGTTTGTGACAGATGAAAACGGCAAGGCCCACGTCAAGATCGCGGAAAAGGGAGAATACGTTATAAGCGCGGAAAGCGATACGCTCACCCTTGCTCCCGCCGTTGCGCTCATCACGGTAAAATAAATGAAAAGAGTTTTTTCTTTGCTTTTGGCGGCAATGTTGTTTAGCTTTGCTTTTTCGGCTTCTGCCTTTGACGTGCGTGACGATATAGACGGTATCGCCTCGTACAAAACGAAGGAATACGGCGCGAAAAGCGTGCAAGGGCTTGCGGATGCCCTTGCCGAGGATGCCGGAAAGGGCGCGGAGTGGTACGCGATAAGCCTTTGTGCGCTCGGAGAATACGATATGAGTGCATACGTACAGGCACTTGCGGACTTTCTTTCCGAAAATAAGCTTATGGGCACGGAGGCACAAAGGTGTGCGCTTGCCTTTATCGCTTGCGGCGTTAAGAGCGATTACATAGATCGTGCCGCGGAAAATTATATAGGCAAGCAGGGAATGATGAGCTATATCTGGGGGCTTCATCTTCTTAACAATGGTGCAAAAAGCTCCGTTTATACGGCGGAGAGTACGGCTCTTGCAATTATAGAGCGTCAATGCACGGACGGCGGTTTTTCCATTACGGGGGAGCGCGGCGACGTTGACGTAACGTCAATGGCTCTTTGCGCGCTTGCACCGCATATAAAAAATAACGATGAGATCGCAGATTCCGCGCAAAAAGCACTCTCTTTTCTGTCGGCCGCACAGCTTGAAAACGGCGGCTTTAAAAGCCGCGGAGAGGAAAACAGCGAAAGCGCGGCGCAGGTCATAACCGCGCTTTGTTCTCTTGGCATCGACCCTCGGACGGATGCGCGATTTATCAAAAACGGCAATAGTGCGCTTGACGCACTTTCCTCATATAAGCTCGCAGGCGGAGCTTACGAGCATACAAGCGGCGCGGGTGCGAACGATATAGCGACACAGCAGGCTCTTTACGCGCTCATCTCCCTTCAAATGTTTGACGAGGGGAAAGGCTCCTTCTTCATTTTTGAAGATAAAGGGGATAAAACTCCTGCGGGTTTTCGCGATGTGGAATTTGAGCGCGGAAACGGCGAAGTGCCCAAAGAAAAGGCGGATATAAAGACCATCGTGTGCGTTGCGGTGATCGGCGTTTGCGCGCTCGGCATTGCGGCGGCTTTGCTTATGCCTAAGAAGAAAAAAGAATAAAGAAAAATGCGGGAAACCGCATTTTTCTTTTGCAGGTTCTTTGTGCAAATTTTATATCATATATTGACTTGAAGCATTTTTTATTGTATAATATTTGCAGTAATCTTAATTTATTTGAAAGGACTTTTTACCTATGAAGAAAGTAACAAGTTTATTGGCTCTCGTTTTGGCGCTCCTTATGTTGTTTACGGCTTGCGGCGAACCTGCTGTAACAACGGAAGCTACAAAAGATACGAATGCCACAACAGAAGCCTCCACAACGGAAGAAGCTACAACAGCTACTACTGCTACTACAGAAGCAAAAGCTTGCGTTCACGAATGGGAAGTGCTCGAAGGCACAGCACCCGGCGTTTTGACGGAAGGCACAGGCAAATTCAAGTGCAAACTCTGCGAAGAAACGTTTGAAGGCACACTTCCCGCTACAAAGAAGATAAAGATCCTTGCTATCGGTAACAGCTTCAGCGTTGACGCTATGGAAACTCACCTCCACAAAGTTTTCGCGGCTCTCGGCATCGAAGCAACGCTTGGCAACCTTTACATCGGCGGTTGCTCTCTCGATACACACTGGAATAATATCGAAAACAACAAGAAGGCTTATACATACTATTATAAATCTGCTCAGAAGAGCTCCTTCACTTCTATCACAAACAGCGTAAACTCCGCCCTCAAATCTCAGGATTGGGATATTATCACTATCCAGCAGGTTAGCCAGGACAGCGGACGTCCCGAAACTTTCAACAACCTCCAGAACATCCTCGATTTCATCGAAGCTAACAAGACAAACCCCAACGCTAAGATCTATTGGCATATGACTTGGGCTTACGCACAGGGCAGCACACACGATGGTTTCAAAAACTACAACAAAGACCAGATGACGATGTACAACGCCATCACGGATGCTGTTGAAAACTACATTATGAAGTACGACGCTATCGACGGCGTTATCCCCTCCGGTACAGCTATCCAGAACCTTCGTACATCCTACATCGGCGATAACCTCACACGCGACGGCTATCACCTCAACTTCACGGCGGACTCCCTTGGCAGACTTACAGCATCCGTTACTTGGGCTGCTGCGCTCACAGGCTCCGACCTTTCCGATTTCAAATATGAAAACAAAGCGTATCCCTCCGTTGCAGAAGCGGTTCCCGCTATCGTTGACGCGGTTTTGAACGCTGTTAAGACTCCTTTTGACGTTACACCCTCCAAGTATCCTCCCGAAGAGCCCGTTGTAGTTCCCAACGAAGCTTTGACGGAAGAGGATAAGGCTATCCTTAAAGGCTACGGTGTAAACCCCGATGATTACGAAGCACTCCCGCTTGATCTTACACTCCACGCATATTACAATTCTTCCGGCGGTTCCACACTTACGACTAAATCCAACTCCACCGCAACTAACCTTGTAAACTTCATTGCAACACAGATATTTGAAAAAGCTCAGATCCCGAACGGCTCTATCATCTATATCAAGGATGGTTACCAGTACCGTCCCGAGGGTTGGACAGCTCTTAACACAAAGACTGCAAGCCGTCCCGGCAACGTAACAACGGAATTTGTTGTTGTTGACTCTGCTTGGTGGGGCTCTTTCAACTACCGTGCGTTCAATATCGCGATCGAAGGTGCTGCTGCTTCCGCAGTTGTTGCAGAAAAGGATATGGGCGTATTCAAGGTTTATATTCCCAAGAATCCCGTTGAAGAAAAGCCTGCTGAAAAGCCTGCTATTCCCACAAGAGAAGAGCTTGCGGATACAAGCAAATATAAGAAGCTTGATATCGATTTCACAGTACACGCATACTACAACTCCAGCGACAATACCTATAAATCCACAATGATCACAAGCTCCAACAGCACAGCTTCCAACATCCCCAACTTTATAGCTACGCAGATCTTCACAAAAGAAGAGCTTCCCGTTGGTGCGGTTATCGTTGTTGACAAGGGCTATCAGTACCGTCCCGAAGGCTGGACAGCTCTTAATACAAAGACTGCTAACCGTCCCGGCAACGTAACGGATGAGATCGTTGTTATCGACGATGCTTGGTGGGGCTCCTTTAACCACCGTGCGTTCAACCTTTCCAAAAATCCCAACGCAACGATGAAGCAGTCCGATACAGAGCACTTTGCAATCTACATCCCCGTAAAATAAGTTAACTCAAAAACGCACTTCAATTTTGAAGTGCGTTTTTTGTTCAAAATGCGATGTTGACACCGACTTTCCTCTTTGCTACAATGAAATTGTAATTTTATAAAGGAGCTTTTGCTTATGTATAATATGTATAATCCAACCGAAAAATGGCTCAGAGCGCGTTTTTTGCCCTGTATTCCGCTTGGGGATAACAGGTCTGCTGTGACCGCTTGCGAACGTCATATTCAGCTTTCGCGCCGCGCGGCTTGCGAGGGCAGCGTTCTGCTCAAAAACAAGAACGGCTTTTTGCCGCTTGAAAAGGGCAAAAGGGTTGCCGTTTTCGGCAATGCACAGATAGATTACGTTAAGGGCGGAAGCGGCTCCGGTATGGTTCACACGGTCTATGTGAGAAATATCTATGATGGGCTTAAAATGAAGGCGGGAAAGGTTGACGTGTTCGACTCTCTCTCCCTCTTTTATACAGACTACGTTGTAAATGAATATAAAAACGGCGGCGAAAACGGCAGGCTTAAAGAACCGAAAGTCCCCGCATCGCTTATGCGCTCCGCTTCCGAGTTTACGGATACTGCGATAATCACCATTTGCCGTTTTTCGGGCGAAGGCTTCGACAGATATAACGACGATAAAAACAAGTATTTCGACCTTGAAGACGGCGAAAAAGAAATGATCGCCGATGTGCTTGCAAATTTTGAGCACGTTGTGGTGCTTCTCAATGTAGGAAGTGCGATAAATACCGCTTGGCTTGCGAATGAGGACAAGATAGAATCCGCAATACTTCTCTGGCAGGGAGGAATCGAGGGCGGTCTTGCGGCGGCGGATATGCTTGTGGGCGACGATGCGCCCAGCGGCAAACTTCCCGATACCTTTGCAAGAAGCTTCGAGGACTATCCAACCTCTGCGGGCTTTCACGAATCCGAGGATTACGTTAAATACACGGAAGATATTTTCGTGGGCTACCGCTATTTTGAAACCATACCCGGAAAACAGGAATGTGTTGTCTATCCTTTCGGACACGGTCTTACGTACACGGAATTTAAAATTTCCGATATTTTCGTTTGCAGTAACGGCAAACGCATTTTCGTGAATGCCGATGTGACCAATATCGGAAATCGTGCGGGCAAAGAGGTCGTACAGGTTTATTACAGCGCTCCAAAGGGCAGGATAAGCAAAGAAAAGATAGCACTCGCGGCATTTGCAAAAACTCCGCTTATTCAGCCGGGGAAGACCGTTACCGTGAATATGATGTTCAATGTTTCCGATATGGCAAGCTTTGACGATATGGGCGACGTGGAAAAGAGCGCATACGTGCTTGAAAAAGGCGAATACAAGATATTCGTCGGCACGTCCGTGCGCGACAACGTTTGCGCAGATTACAAATACGTTCTTGAAGAAGACGTTATCGTAGAGAAGCTTAATTCGTACTGCGCGCCGAAAAAATTGGAAAAACGCTTGATGGCAGATGGAACTTTCCGAAGCGTTCCCGTATGCGCGGAAGAAAAGCAAAAAGCATTCCCCGTGAAATATCATAACGAATATAAGCCCAAGGATAAGGTCATAGAGCTTTACGACGTTGACGAGGGCAGGGCGACTCTTGATGAGTTTATTTCGCAGATGAGCAATGAAGAACTTATGCTCCTCCTCTGCGGCAAGCCCGAAACGGGCGTGAGCGCGGGCACTATCGGCGGCGTGTTCAAATATAGAGTTATGCCCATTGCAACGGCGGACGGTCCTTCTGGTCTTCGTCTGCATTGGCAGAGAGGCGTTCGCCCAACGGCTTTCCCCGTTCCCACGGCGCGTGCAGCTTCCTTTAATACGGCTCTTGAGGAGGAGATAGGTAAAGCTATCGCTCTTGAATGCAAGGAAAACAATATTCAAGTATGGCTGGGACCGGGAATGAATATTCACAGAAATCCTCTTTGCGGAAGAAACTTTGAATATTACTCCGAAGACCCGATTGTTGCGGGCAAGATGAGTGCGGCGGCGGTACGCGGAGCAGAATCCGAACGTGTTGCGGCAACACCGAAGCATTTTGCCGCAAACAACAAGGAAACAAACCGTTTGGAAAGTGATTCCATCGTTTCGGAACGCGCCTTGCGCGAGATATACCTCAAAGGCTTCGAGATATGCGTGAAAGAAGCATATCCGAAAACGATAATGTCCTCCTATAACCGCATAAACGGTGTACACGGATCCGAAAACGCGGAGCTTCTTACGGGAATTTTGCGCGAGGAATGGGGTTTTGAGGGTATGGTATCCTCCGACTGGGAAAACACCGCAGAGCACTATAGAGAGGTCATCGGAGGAACGGACGTGCGTATGCCCGGCAACCAAGAGGGATTACTCAAAGCTCCCTATGAAGCGGGTCTTATCACAAGAGATCAGATGGCGGTATGCGTAAAACGCGCACTTGAAATGATACTTTGGGTGGAATAAGCTTTCACCAAAAATGAAAAAGCCCGCACAGGGCTTTTTCATTTTTTTGAATTTTTTACAATGAAATAATTGAAAAGTTATATATCTTGTGATAGAATAAATACGTTATTTTTTATGCCGAGCTCACTCGGCGAAACAAAGAAGGGTGATTTTATGATTCGTATAGGTATTTTTGGTTACGGCAACCTTGGCAGAGGCGTTGAAAGCGCTATCCGCCAGAACAGCGATATGGAGCTCGCGGCTGTTTTCACGCGCCGCGCCCCCGAAAGCGTAAAGCTTAGAACGGAAGGAGTTCCCGTATATCACGCGGATAAAGCCGCAGAGATGGCGGATAAGATCGACGTTATGATCCTTTGCGGAGGCAGCGCAACTGACCTTCCCCGTCAGACACCCGAAATGGTTAAATATTTTAACGTAATTGACAGCTTTGATACACACGCAAAAATTCCGGAGCATTTTGAGGATGTTGATGCTGCTGCTAAGGAAAGCGGCAAGATCGGCATTATCTCCGTTGGCTGGGATCCCGGTATGTTCTCCCTCAACCGCCTTTTCGGAGAGGCTATTCTTGCAAACGGTGCAACTTATACTTTCTGGGGCAAGGGCGTAAGCCAGGGCCATTCCGATGCCATCCGCCGTATTGAGGGCGTTGCAGATGCAAGACAGTACACAATTCCCGTTGAAAGCGCACTTGAAGCGGTAAGAAGCGGTGCAAACCCCGAGCTTACCACGCGTGAAAAGCACACGCGCGAATGTTTCGTTGTTGCAAAAGACGGTGCAGACAAGGCTCGCATTGAGAACGAGATAAAAACTATGCCCAACTATTTTGCGGATTATGACACAACGGTGCATTTCATCTCTCAGGAAGAGCTTAATGAAAAGCACGGCGGTATTCCGCACGGCGGCTTTGTTATCCGCAGCGGCAAGACGGGCTTTGAGCTTGAGAACAACCATATTATCGAATACAGCCTGAAGCTTGATTCCAACCCCGAATTTACTTCCTCCGTGCTCGTGGCGTATGCGCGTGCGGCTTACAGAATGAATAAAGAGGGTATGAACGGTTGTAAGACGGTGTTCGACGTAGCTCCCGCGTATCTCTCCCCTAAAACAGGCGCAGAGCTTCGCAAAGAATTGCTTTAATAGGAATCAAAAAATCCACTCTCACGAGTGGATTTTTTACTTATGCAAGCTCTATTTTTTTAACTTCGTGTTCTACGGGCTCTTTTGTGCAGATGCACGCACGGTAGCCGTAGATGTGCTTGAATTCATCAAAGAAAGCGTCCGTTTGGGGTACGTTGTTTTCTATCATAGAAGCTTTGCCGCGGTGAAAATCGCAACGGAGCGCTTTAAGACCCATAGAAAATCCCGTGCCGCGCATTTTAACGTAGCTCTCTCTGATAGTCCAAAGACGGCAGAAAGCTTCCGTGGGGTTTTGCGACATCAAAATAGCATTCTGCTCCATTGTGGAGAAGAATCTTCCCGCGATACCCATAAGATCGTGGGGGCGCGTTGCGTTTTCAACGTCAACACCGCATTCCACGTCGGAAACGGTGCAAACAACGATCCTGCCGCTGTGAGAAATGTTGAAAAATTTATCCGTTTCGCCTGCAAGGTAAGGCTTTTCGTATTCGTTAAGCGTTATTTCGGGATTTTTAATGCCGAAAACGGTGGAAAGTGCGTAATCTCTCAAAAGTTCAGCACAAAGAAGCTCCGCTTTTGTGACGTTGTTGCGTGCACGCTCTATGCGCGCACGGCGGGCATCGGAAACGGAAGCAAGCTTTTCCTCGAAAAGGGGAGAGAGCTCGTCCGTTGCGGCGTTGTAAAATTTATCTGTATCTGAAAAAAAGGTTTTAGCGAAATGACTCATTTTATCTCCGTGTTATAATTATAATCTTGTAGTAAAATGATAACATAAATAAGGATGAAAGTCAAGAAAGCGCACCTATTTTAAGTGCTTTAAAAGCCCCTTATTGACACACGGACAAAAAAAGTGTACAATATAATCAAACAGAAAGAAAAGGATGACACGAAAATGATAAAAGCAGTTATATTTGACCTTGACGGTACTCTTGCAAACACGTTTGACGATCTTCGCTCCTCAATAGACGATATGCGTGCGGCTTTCGGAATGGGACCTATCTCCCTGGAACAGATGACGTCATTTATAAACGCATCTCTTCGCGGATTTGCTGAAGGCGGACTCGGCGGCGAGCGCACGGAGGAAGAGCTTGAAAAAGCTATGAAGATATACGTTGACGCTTATGCGGTACACTATCTCGAAAAGACCTGCATTTACGAAGGACTTCCCGAAGTTTTGCAGAAACTTAAAGATGGCGGTGCAAGACTTGCTGTTTACTCCAACAAAATGGCGGATTACGTTAAAAAAATATGCTTAAAGCTTTACGGCGAGGATACGTTCGATATACTTATGGGACCGGACGGCATTACTCCCAAGCCGGACCCTATGGGGGCTCTTATCGTTGCCGGAAAATGGGGCATCGACCCTTCTGAGATCGCTTACGTCGGCGACTCCGTAACGGATATGAAAACGGGGCTTGCGGCAGGAATGCACACTATAGGCGTTTCTTGGGGCTTTACCGCAAGAGAAGACCTTGCGGCGGCAGGCGCACATTACATCGTTGACACAAGACCCGAGCTTCTTGAGCTTCTCGAAAAATTGGCATAAGTAAAACCGCCCTTGGGAACAAGGGCGGTTTTGAATTTGAGTTAAAACGATAAGTCGTTTTAACGAAATTATTTAACTCACTTTTTCTTATTTAAAGAAAAAGTTGAATAGAATAAATTTTTTAAAACACAACGTGTTTTAACTCCTCTAAAATAATAAAAAGCTTTTCCTCTTTACACAAAGAGGAAAAAATATATTGTACTATTTAATTTTTTGTGATACAATAATATTATAATGAAATAAAAAACAAGGAGAAACAAAAATGAAACTTCCTTTCAATATTGACCTTACAAATAAAGTTTGCGTTGTTACAGGCGGTGCAGGCGTTCTTTGCGCCGGCTTTGCAAAAACTGTTGCAGCTTGCGGCGCAAGCGTTGCTATCCTCGACCTCAACGAAGAAATGGCAAAAAAAGTTGCGGACGATATCGTAGCCGACGGCGGCAAGGCTATCGGTGTTAAGACAAACGTTCTTGAGCGCGAAAGCGTTGAAGCAGCAAGACAGGCCGTTCTCGATGCGTTCGGCACTTGCGACATCCTTATCAACGGTGCGGGCGGCAACAATCCCCGCGGTACAACAACAAAAGAATATCTCTTCCCCGAAGACGTTGACGGTATCGAAGGTATTACAACTTTCTTTGACCTTGACCCCAAGGGTGTTGAATTCGTATTCAACCTCAACTTCCTCGGTACGCTTATCCCCACACAGGTATTTGCGCGCGATATGGCAAAGAAAGAGGGCACGAGCATCATCAATATTTCCAGTATGAACAGCTTCCGTCCCCTTACAAAGATTCCTGCGTACTCCGGTGCTAAAGCCGCTATCTCCAATTTTACACAGTGGCTTGCAGTTCACTTCTCCAAGGTCGGCATAAGAGTTAACGCTATGGCTCCCGGTTTCTTCCTTACAAACCAGAACCACGCGCTTCTTATGAACCCCGACGGCACATATACGGAAAGAAGCAACAAGATCCTTTCCCACACTCCTATGGGACGCTTCGGCACACCCGAAGATCTTACAGGTACGCTCCTTTGGCTCTGCGATAACAACGCTTCCGGCTTTGTAAACGGCGTTGTTGTGCCGATCGACGGCGGTTTTGCCGCTTACTCCGGCGTATGATATTTCCAAAAGATGCAGATCTTTCCCGCGCACTCGAATTTACCATTGAAATGGACAAGATGAAAAGCATTTTTCGCCGTTCATCCATTTTCGATGGTTCAAGAAGAGAGAATGACGCGGAACATTCCTACCACATTTGCGCGATGGCGCTTGCTTTTGAAAAATTCGCGCCCGAGGGTGTGGACCTTCTTCGCGTGCTTAAAATGCTTATCGTCCACGATATTGTGGAAATTGACGCGGGCGACACCTTCGCCTACGATAAAAACGCCAATCTTTCCAAAAAAGAGCGCGAAAGCGCGGCGGCGGACAGGCTCTTTTCTATGATAGAGAACGGGGCGGAGCTTCGTGCACTTTGGGAGGAGTTTGACGATATGCAAACGCCCGATGCGCTCTATGCCATCAGTCTTGACAGGCTCCAGCCGTTTCTTGCAAACTGCCTTAACAAGGGCGACACCTGGTTTGCCGGAGGCGTTGGCAAGGAAGCTATCCTTGCGCGCATGGCTCCCGTGGAAAAGGGCATACCTGCGCTTTGGCCTACTATACTTGAACTTATAGAGGAAAACGTGGAGCAAGGCTACGTTGGAAAATGAAATTGAATTAAAAAACGCAGGAATTTTCCTGCGTTTTTTGCTTATATTTCAAACCATTTCTTGTTCTAATTTTTCAAAATCGGAAGTATTAAAAAAGTCTGTAATGGAGATTCCCAAACCATCGCAAAGCATTTTTATCGTGACGATTCCGGGATTTTTGCTTTTGCCGTACAGTATATTTTTTATTGTGGACGGCGCAACACCTGATTCCAAAGCCAATTTGTGTATTGAAAATTTCTTTTCTTCGCAAAGAACGAGGATTCTGTTTTTTACTGCTGTATATGTGTCCATAATTACCTCCAAAATATTTTGGACTAATTATAGCCTTTTAAACTTGACAATGCGGGCTATATATGATACAATATGGACTATAAATAGACCACGGAGGCTAATATGGAAGAAAAACAACCCAAAAATGCAGTTTTGGCAAATTTTATTCACGATATACTGAAGCTGGAGTACAAAGCGTACGGCTTGCGGCAGTTGGCTCGTGACAGTGAGGCGGAAGCGGATAAGTTAAACGCAATCATCGAAAGGGATAACGAAAGTGCGGATGACGATTGGCTTGAGAATAGAAAAAAAATAAGCGAATTGGAAAGCTTAAAAAATAAAGACGGAACTTATCCCGAAGAATACTATGTGTATGAAGAAAATAAATTTTTCTCCATTCCAAGGCTTTTATGTATTTGGATATTTGCTTTATTTGCGAGTCTTCTGGTCGTTTACGGATTGGCAGAACTTTTAGTATCAGGGCTTGATGCTTCGATGGGCTCTATTATTTTGTTGAGTATTTTATTGATGTTGATTGTACCGCCCTCTTTGACATTATTGATAAATTTGATATATGTTAAAATAAATCCTGTAGTCAAAAAGCCCGCAACAAAAGAAACCAAAGGCAGTTTTAACGTGTTGCCTGATTTTGTTGGAATTGAAGCCGAATTAAAGAAAAGTATGGAGAAAATAGATGCAAATTTAAGCGTTACGGTCGCAAAAAAAGAAAATCAAATACAAAATTATTTGATGACAGCGAAAAATCTTAAAAATCAAGCTTTAGAGATAGATAAAATAATACAGAAAATGCATAGCTTTAATGTTATTCCCACAGATTACAGGAATGTGGGGTGTCTTTCGGAACTTTATAAAATTTTCAAAAACAATTTGGCGGATAATATGCGTGAAGCCATTGCAATATATGAAACCAGAGTGTTCAGAGGAGAGGTTATAAAAAGTATAAAACGCATAGGCGATATGATCGACGATTTATCCGACGATCTATATGATATTCGCAGGGATATTTCCAATATGGGAAATGAGATACGGCAAATGCGGAGATCGCAGGACAATAATGCGGCTATGCAATCGGAAATGCTTTCCGAAATGCGCGCAACACGCTATGCAAATGATTCTGTTAATGAAAGCAACCGCATTTATGAATGGTATTTGAATTATAAATTTTGGAATGAATAAATTAAAAAACGGGCGAACTGCGGTTCGCCCGTTTTTGATTCAAAGTTTATCTATATCTACTTTTTCTGCAAAAATTCCTTCGCTTTCGCCAAGGAAGATGCTTGCCGATGCCGCAAAGCCCGTTGGGTCATCGGAAACAAAGTAGCGTACCTCTCCCTTTTCGCGGGAGGAGGAAAGAAGCCCTTTTGCGTTAAATTCCGCCGCCATCGCCTTTGCCGCTTCCTTTGCGGGGTTTATGAGCGTAACGCCGGGAAGTGCTTTTGCAATATGCTCTTTTATTATTGGGAAGTGAGTGCAGCCCATAATGAGGGTGTCTATCTCGCCCTCGAACTCTGCAAGGTAACGCTCGCAGGCAAGGCGTGTTACCTCGTCACCGTCCGCCGTAAAGCCGTATTCCACAAGGGACACGAAAAGCGGGCAGGCTTTCTGCAAAACGACCGCATTCGGGTCTATCGCTTCTATCTTGCGCTTGAATATGCCCGAATTTACCGTGGCTTGTGTGCCGATAACGCCGATGCGCTTTGTTCGCGAGGCATTGTATGCGGCTTTTGCCGCGTCCTCTACAACGCCGAAAACGGGAACGTCCGTTATATCCCTTATGCACTCCAATGCGTTGGAGCTTACCGTGCCGCACGCGGCAAGGATCGCTTTTACGCCGTGAGAGAGAAGAAAACGTGCATCCTCTTTAGTATATTTGCGAATAGTTTCACGCGATTTTGTTCCGTAGGGGACTCTGCCTGTGTCACCGAAATATATGATGTTTTCGTTCGGCAGCAGGCGCGAAAGCTCGCGCACGGCGCAAAGTCCGCCAAGACCGCTGTCGAAAACGCCTATAGCGCTGTTTTGGGACATAAAAAGCTCCTTTATGTTTTTTTCTAATACAGGGAATTGCGGACGAGCAATGCTCGCCCACCTAATAACAACTTATTTATATTCGTTTTGATCGATTTTTATGAGTGCGCCGCGAACGTTTCCGCCGTAATCACGGAAGATTTCGCAGTAAAGACCTGCATTTTCGCAAAGAGCGCGTATCGCTTCTTCTTGGTCGTATCCTATTTCAAAGATAATTATTCCGTCCGTATTTAATTTTGCGGGTAAAACCTCAATAAATCTTTTGTAAAAAACAAGGCCGTCCTCGCCTCCGTCAAGCGCGCCGAACGGCTCGCGGCGGACTTCTTCGGATAGAGCCGCTATATCCTTTGTCGGGATATACGGCGGATTTGAAACGATAAGATCGTATTTTTCGCATTCTTTTGCAAAATCCTCGGAAAGTGCATCGCAGTATTCAAGCGTGACTTTATCGGAAAGGGAAAGGCGCACGGCATTTTTTTTTGCTATATCGAGAGCCTCTTCGGAAATATCGAGGGCGCGAACCTTTGCGTGCGAATTCGCGGCGATGGCGAGGGCAATGCAGCCGCTTCCCGTGCATATATCGAGAACGTTCGCGCGCTTTTCGCCCAAAAATTCAAGCGCACGTTCCACAATGACCTCCGTGTCCGCGCGCGGAGTAAGGCAAGCGGGGCTTACCAGAAAATTAAGGCTGAAAAAGTCCGTGTTCCCGAGTATATATGCAAGAGGCTCGCCGTTTTTGCGGCGAGCTACTGTATTTTCTGTTTCTTCCGTTTTGTCGGGGGCTTCTTCGTGGGAGATAAGCGTAAGCGTGCGCTTATCAAGCCCGAAGATATGGCAAACGATCTTTTCGGCTTCATAGGAAGCATACTCCCCGCAAACGGGGAGCAAGGCTTCTTTTATATGCTTTTTGATTTGAAAATACGTCATTTTACTCTGTAGCGTCCGTGTTGTTTTCGCCGTCTTTGCCGTCTTCTTCTGTGCAGGCTCCCGTTTCTTCCGGAGGAAATTCATCGGGAAGGGCCGCTTTGAGCGACATTATCGCACATTCTATCTGCTCTTCATCGGGCTCCTTTGTTGTGATGCGCTGCATCCAAAGACCGGGCGCGGAGAGAGCGCGGATGAGGAAATTATCGTGCTTGCCTGCGTACATAAGAAATTCATATCCGACACCCATAACGATGGGCATAAGAAGTATCTTTATGGCAACGCGCAAAAGCTTGTTTTCCCAGGTTATGAAAAGACCTACGACTATTGTAAGCAGTATCATAACGAACATAAAGCTTGTGCCGCAACGGGGGTGGAAACGGGAGTGCTTTTTTACGTTTTCGACCGTAAGCTCCTCTCCTGCTTCGTAGCAGAAGATTGATTTATGCTCCGCACCGTGGAACTCGAACGTTCTGCGTATATCCTTCATAAGGGAAACGAGGAGCATATAGCCAACGAATATGGCAACCTTGAATCCGCCCTCGATAACGCTTTTCCAAAGACCGAGGTCGCCCGTAAAGCGTTCTATAAGCCCCGTGAAGAACGTGGGCAGGAACATAAAGAGGAAGAGAGCAAGTGCGATACCGAGCACCATTGCAACGAGCATAATAAAATCCATAACGCTCTTGCCGAAGTGCTTTTTGAGCCATTTTTCAAATTTGGTTTCTTCCATCTCCTCGTCTATGCCGAGCATTTCCGCGGAATCGTTGAGCGTGCTGAAGGAGAGCTTCATCATCTCTATAAAGTTCACAACGCCGCGCACGATGGGAAGATTGAAAAATTTATTCTTTTTTCTGATGGAAACAAATTTGGAAATTTTCGTTTCCTTGGTGCCGTCGTCTTTACGCACGGTGAGGGCGACTCTTTCGCCGCTTTTCATCATAACGCCCTCCAGCACCGCTTGACCGCCGACCTTGCCTCGGCGTTCGGGTATGTAACAGCATTTCTGCTTTTTATCTTTACTCATTGTAAAAGCCTTTCTTGGGTTAAAATATTATAACAAAGATATTATACAACATAATTGTTAATAAATAAAGTGAAAAAAAGAAAAAAGCCGTCAAATTCGGCGGCTTTTTTTCGTTTTTGTTTAAATTAGAGAGAGCAAACGATGTAAGCAGCGATAGCAACAACAGCGAAAACTGCGCAAGCGATCGTTGTATAGCGAGAAAGCTTCTTCTCTTTTGTCTGACCCTGGTTTTTGCCGAAGTAGGAATCGCCGGTCGTACCGCCGATAGCACCGGAAAGACCGTGCTTCTTGGAGTTCTGGAAAAGAACGAGAACAATGAGCAATACGGAAACGAGCATAAGAACGCTGCCGAGAACATAAGCAAGGACTGTCATCTTAATAAAACCTCCGATTTGGCAGGGACAACCCGCCGAAATTTTTTCGTTAGAGCAAGGCGCAAAGCACCCCTATAAACACTTGTATTTAATCATACCACAACAAAAACAAAAATGCAAGTGTTTTTTTGAAACTTAAATAAAAATGTCTTAAATTTATATCTATTTTCCAAAAAAATATTGACAAATCTATATATATGTGATAAAATATCAATTCGGAAAAGTGCCGAAACGGCAACTTTCTCCTTGCTGCGAAAAATCAAAGTGTTCGCGGCCTTATGTCCAAAAGGAGGTGTACTTAAATGGAAAACATCAAAGCATCCTATGAAACAATGTTCATCGTTGATATGACAAAGGGTGAAGAAGCAGTTGCAGCTGTTGTTGCTAAGTTCAAAGCTCTTATCGAAGCTAACGGTGAAGTTGAATCTTTCAACGAATGGGGCAAACGCAAGCTCGCATACCCCATCAATGATCTTACGGAAGGCTATTATGTTCTCGTAAACTACAAGGCTGAAACAAGCTTTGTTGCTGAACTTGAACGTAACTTCAACATTTCCGAAGATATTATGCGCTCCATGACAATCAGCGTAGCGTAATTTTACAAAGGAGAGAACAAGAAATGGCAAGTCTTAACAAGGTAATTCTTATCGGACACCTTACAGCGGATCCCGAGCTCAAGCAGACTCCCTCCGGTGTAAGCGTTACATCCTTTTCTATCGGCGTTACCCGCAGATTTACAAGAGCGGGCGAGCAGGCGCAGAGCGACTTTATCAATATCGTTGCGTGGAGAAATACCGCTGAATTTATTACTAAATATTTCAGAAAAGGCAATGCTATCTGCATTTGCGGTTCCCTCCAGACAAGAACTTGGACTGCAAACGACGGTTCCAAGCGCTATGCAACGGAAGTCGTGGCTGACGAAGCTACTTTCGTTGAAAAGAAGAGCGAAAGCTCTCGCGGAGACGATTTTCAGGCTCCCGCATTTTCTTCCGATATGGGAAGCGCTCCCAAGTTTGAAGAGGTTGCGGCAGACGATGATCTCCCGTTCTGATGCCGTTCGTATTTAACGGCGAAAAAATAATATAGGAGGTTTTTTACAATGGAAAATAGAGAACAGAGACCCGCAAGAGGCGGCAATATGCACAGAAGAAAAAAAGTTTGTGTGTTCTGCGCTGAAAAAGCAACTGCTATCGACTACAAGGACGTAGCAAAGCTCCACAAATTCATTTCCGAACGTTCCAAGATTCTTCCCAGAAGAGTTACAGGTACTTGTGCTGCACACCAGCGTGCGCTTACAGAAGCTATCAAACGTGCTCGCCACGTAGCGCTTCTTCCTTTCGTTACAGACTAATTTATTCTGTATATACAAAACAGCAGACCGTATGGTCTGCTGTTTTTTCGTGTTGCAAAGCTAAAGAAGGTATGATATAATTATAAAAAGTTTTTGCCTTTATCAAATGAACGGTAGCATAAATCGGAGGAAATATGCAGATACACGAAATAAAAACAAAGAGCTTCCTTTTTAAGATCGATGCGGAAAACATCAAATATACGGTAGTTTTGAATTCTGGCGCGGTCTGGACTGTAACAAAAAGACCGTACGTCCGCTTTGCTTCCGGCAAAGTGGCGGAATTTCCTTCCCCTAAAGAAATAAAAATTACGTCAACGGGCACTTTTGACGGTGTAAGAGCGTATTACGAGCTGACGGATGAAGAAATATCCATAATGACACATACTTATGTGGACAGAACAACGCAGGATATTGTTTTCGAGCTGCGTGTGGACGGGGACAAAAAAGGAGATATCGAGGTAGTTTCCTATCCTGCGCCTTTTGATTTCGGAGCAAAGGAGGGGGAAGGGTACACTGTACTTCCGCGAATGCAGGGAACTCTTGTGCCGGCGGGAACGGCAATAAACGTTCCGATAGGAGATATCTTCGGAAGAGATGCATATATGCCTTTTTATGGGCAAGTGAGAAATAATTCGGGTTATACCGCTATTTTCGCAACACCGTATGATGCCAAATACAAATTCCGCGATGACAGGGTCGTTCCCTTGTTCCGTCCCTCTATGGGAAGGATGTCATATATAAGAAAGATGATCTTTCGTTTTTGCGAACAGTGCGATTATAACGTTATAGCAAAATGCTACAGAGCCTATGTAAAAGAAAACGGAAGATTGATAACGCTTAAAGAAAAAATATGCAAAAACCCCAACGTGGCGTCACTGTTCGGCTGCCCGATAATACATACGAGCATATCCACGCACAGACAGCCTACGTCCGACAGCTATAACCGTGAACATCCGGAAAAAAACGATTATTTCTTTTCGTTTGCCCAAAGGGAAGAAGAGCTGAAGGCTCTGAAGGCAAAGGGTCTTGACAAAGCATATACGCATTTTGACGGATGGGGCGTAAGAGGATATGACAATCTTCACCCATCCCCGTTCCCTCCGAGCGAGGAAGCCGGCGGAACGGAAGGTATGCGAAAGCTTTGCAATACCGTAAGAGAGATGGGATATATTTTCGGAGTTCACGATCAGTACAGGGATTATTATCTCGATTGCCCCGATTTTTCATATGATGAAGCAACTCTTAAGCTTAACGGTTCATATCCGTACAAAACTATGTGGCAGGGCGGCGCACATTCGTATCTTTGCTCCGAAAGGGCCGTGGATTACGTAAGAAGAAATTATGCGGAGTTTGAACGTCTTGGCATAAAGATAGATTCTGCGTATCTGGACGTGTTTTCGCTGGCTGACTTGGATGAGTGCTATTCTCCCGACCACCCAACGACAAGAGAGCAATGCGCCGTAAACAGAATGCGCTGCTTCGATATATTGACGGACAAGGGGATCATCCCTTCCTCCGAAGAAATAATAGATTGCGTGCTTCCTTCGCAGGTGCTTTGCCACCACGCTCCGTTCTATACGGCGGACATAGGCAGCAACGCTTCGCAAGCAAGCGGCATACCGATACCTCTTTTGAATCTCGTTTATCACGATTGCGTTGTTATTCCTTGGATAGGCTTGAAAGGGGAGCGCGGCGGCTCCGGTATCCCCAAAAACGACAGCGCGTATTCTTATGCGATACTTAACGCAGATCCTGTATATTGCCCCATAGATGCAACAGAGGAACAAATAAAAGAGATAAAATTTGCCTGCGAATTATCGGAAAGGCTTGCTCTGTGTGAAATGGTAAAGCACGAATTTATCTCCGATGATCTGAGAAGGCAAAGAACGACCTTTTCCGACGGAACTGTGATAGAGGTAGATCTTGACAAGGATGAATACGTTATCAACCCATAAGGTCTACAAATAAGATCGTTTGTTTGTACTCCGAAAATAATGCTTAAAAAGGTGAGAAAACAAGACACTTTTTCCGACTAAACCATAAAATGATATATAGTTTAGGAAAGGTGTCTATTATGAAAAAATATATTTTTTTATCCGCTGTTTTATCTTTTTGCATTTTGCTTTGCTCGTGCGCGGGCGCGCCCGACGAGGGGCAGACAACCGTACTTTTCGATGCGGCAACGACCGCGCCGATCACGGTGATCACATCAACAACGGTCAAGACAACTGCCGCCGTAACTACCGGGACGGCGGACTTTACCACTACTACAGCGCAAATATGCTATTTTGAAGACCCTGCAAACAGGAAAGCCAAGAACGCCTATGTCAACGTGCTTCTTGACGGCGAGAGAATAGAGCCGTGGAACTCTCTTTTGTATTCACGCTATGACGGCATCGTTGCGGACGGATATATAATGTTTATGGATCCGCCGTATAACGAATTTCCCGAATATGAGCTAAAAAAAGATTTGAAAATAACCATAGACGGGGTGGATAAACCGTCTGTTACAGTACGGGATGCCGTAACGCACGGCATAATCGGTACTGTCGATACGGAAAACGCCGCTGAAAATATAAAAGCTCAATTCGGCGCTGGCAGATATATCATCGTTTTCGATGCTAAAAATTTCGGCACGGGAATATATGCAGAGGATTGCATCGTATATTCACACTATTTCTTTGTAACGGTTAGCTGAATTTATATAACTTCCGCTTCCTTTTCAAAACCGTGGATAAATCCTGCGGAATCTGCGGAGCAGACGTCTCCGCCGACTATCTTGTTGCGGTAAACGAGCAAGTTGACGTACACAACGCCCTCATAATCCTCGTAATTTGTCACCTCATATGTATAGCGCACAACATCCTTGCCCTTGTATTTTGCAAGGTTGAGCCCTTGCTCCTTTTGAATATCGTTATAGCCAACGTAAACGCTGTCAAATTCCGAGGGGATAGTCACTTCTATCTCTTCTATGGGCGTTTGGTTTACGTTCCAACCGAACTGAGCGATAAAATCTATCCTGTCGCTGTTGGAATATACGTTTTGGTAATTCACGCTGTTTTTTGCGTTTGCACTTTCATATTTCGGCACGAAAATGACGAGCGCGGCAACTATAAGCACGGAGCATAGCGTGATGGCTGTAAATTTTATTGTGTTTGAGCGTAAAGTGGTTATAAACATAAAAAACCTCCGAAATAAAATTCTCATTTGAATTTTATTCGGGGGTCTTTGCTTTTATTACAGCAGAATTATTCTTTTTCCGGCTTTTCTTCTTTTTTCTTTTCGGCTTTCTCTTTCTCCTTCTCCTTCTCATCCGTTTCTTTTTTGCCGAAAGCGGAGTAGGCGAAGTTTGCAATTATCTTTTCCGTGCCGGAGCGTACCGCGTTTTCTATCGTTATGGCGCAGAGCATCTCCTCCGTTTTTTCTTCTTTTTCAAAAGCTTCGGAAATATCGTGCGAAAGGGAAGAAAGGCGCGTTTCAAACATTGCGGAAAAATCGTCCAGCATCCTTTCTATGCCGAAAAGCTTTTCGCTTCGCTCCATAATATCAGCAATGGCAGAGATCTCCATAACGGGCTTGAGAATACATATGACGAGCAGCTTGGCAAGATGCTCGCGGCTGTACTTTTTCTTAACGGGAGGGGGGAGTATGCGGTTTTTAACATAGTTGTTTATCATAGACGGTGTTAGAACGGGGTCATCCGATACCGCCATAACGCTCAGATATTTATCGGTCACGGAAATTACCTGGTCCATATACAGATCTATTTCGGGCAGGTCCTTCCAACGGGGCATATGAAAGTTGTTGAATGTATTTATTTTATCCAAAAATATTTTTTCGTTTTCCATAAAGACAGCTCCTTGAATTTGAGATAAGACCGTTCTGATCTATTTTAACATATATTTTTTATGAAATCAATAATAAAGTGATATTTTTGGGCAGAAAATATCACTTGACATAATTGCAAAAAACTTGTATAATAGTTTTGAAAACGAGATGCGCTATTGCGCGAATGAAATTATATTCGCTTCTGTTCCGCGGCAGATTATTTTAAGCGGACAGCGGGAGCCTGCGTCTATATACATAACGGTATCCTCGTTTTCATTCCGGCAGACGTAAACGGCAACTCCGCCGAGAGCTTCCTTGTTTATCTTCCAAGTGCCGGATACGGGTATCCTGAAAAGAGAGGAAAGCTTTGAGATGCTCAGAAGATCTTCCCCTGCATCGATCGGCACGGTGAGAGTACCTGCTTTTACGGAAATTTTGCCGTCATTTACGATGAAGACGAAGTTTGCAAGGTTCTTTGGCTCGTTGAACGAAAAATAAACGGCGCTGCCTTGCTTGCTTACCTCGGCTTTGTATTTTACACCGTCCAGCGTGATGTACGCGGCGGCTTTGAAATCCTTGTTTTGATAATCCGTGAGCTTTTCCATATTCGTTCCCGCAGAGCATGAGGAAAGCCCGAAAAATCCAAATAATATCATTATAAGGCACAGCATACGCTTCAAATTTGCCACCTCCGAAAAAATGATATTTAATTATATTACGTGAAAATACGTTTTATGAATTGTTAAGCTTTTATGAAGCTTGTTGTAAAATTTGCATATCTATGATAAAATATATAAAAACGGAATGAATAGCTAAAGAATATATTGGTAAACATAAAATAAAAAAGGAGATGATATTTTGACACTTGTTGTTATGGCGGCAGGTATGGGCAGCCGCTTTGGCGGCTTGAAGCAGCTCACCCCCCTTACGGATGATAATGAATTTATTATCGATTTTACGGTTTACGATGCTATCCGCGCGGGATTTGATAAGATCGTATTCATTATAAAGGAAGAAAATCTGGAGCTTTTTGAAGAGACCATCGGTGCGCGTGTCAGAAGAAGCGGCATTGACGTTGGCTACGCTTTTCAAAAGCAGGAGCTGGGCGCAGGTTACGCCGTTCCCGCAGAGCGCAAGAAGCCTTGGGGTACGACGCACGCCATCCTTTCTCTCGGAAAAATGAACGAAAACTTCGGCGTGCTCAATGCGGACGATTTTTACGGTTACGATACGCTTAAAAAGCTGCACGATTTTTTGGAAACTGCGCGCGACACGGACAAGGCCCATTACTGTATGATAGGCTACAAGATAGAAAATACACTCAGCGACCACGGCACGGTATGCCGCGGTATCTGCCGCGTAAGCGAAGACGGTATGCTCGATTTTATAGAGGAAAACAAGCGTGTTGAGCGTCTTCCCTCCGGAAAGATGATAAACACCTACCCGGACGGAAGCGTGGCGCTCATACCCGAAAGCTGCACTGCATCGATGAACTGCTTCGGTTTTACTCCGTCCGTTCTTGAATATATGAGGCCTTTGTTTGAAGAATTTCTGGAGCATAATAAGGATGACCTTTCCTCCTGCGAGCTGCTTGTTCCGACAACGGTGAAAATGCTTATAGACAGCGGTAAATGCGACGTTCGCGTGATCCCAACGGAATCTGTTTGGAAGGGCGTGACCTATATAGAGGACAGCGAGCCTTTCCGCGAGTTTATCCGCGAGCAGAAAGCCATAGGTAACTATCCCAAGGACCTTTGGGAAAAGGAAGAGGTTTGTGTATAAACAATAAAAAACTCCCGATTTTTTGTGGGAGTTTTTGCTTGATGATGGACCGGAATTGTGCTAAAATTAAATAAAAAAGATAATGGAGAATATCATTATGAAAAAGATTTTGGCAATATTTTTAGCACTTGCCTGCATATTTGCGGCGTGCTCCTGCGCTCTTATGCCGAGCAACGAGCCAGATGCCTACATAACGACTTCTTTTACCGTTGCAAACGATGACGGTACAAAGGTGCTCAAGGAATTTGACGAGGTTGGCGCGGAAAAGAGAACTACGTATGCCGCAAACGGCAAAGTGGCTTCTGTTGAAGAATTCGATAAGGACGGCAAGCTTACAAAGCGTGTTAAATATGATACGGACGGAGCTTTCGTTTCTTGCGAGGTTCGCGAATACGGCCCGGACGGCAAGGTCTGCAAGGTAAACGATTATAACGAAGCGGAAAAGCTCATTGCCGTGCGCGAATATAACGGCGAGCTCAAGCTTATCAAGCATACGAAATATTATGACAACGGCGAAATACGCATCATTCAGGAATATGACAACGCCGGCGCGGCCGTTGTGAAAACAACGTATTACACGGAGGACGGACTTGGCTATTCCGTTGTTACGGCAGATAAAACAACGTATTTCGGAAAGCATACTCACAAGGATGAAAACGGCGTTGTAACGGCTGTTTCCGAATACAGAGATAACGGAAATTATTTGAAGATAACTTATTATAACGCGGACGGCACCGTGAAGAGCGTTTCCGATTATACGGAAAACGGCATACACCAAAAGGATACTTTTTATAAAGAAAACGGCGTTATCTCTTCCTATGCGGAATATGATGATAACGGAGACGTGATCAAACGTGTAAAGTATAATGACGACGGTTCCGTTTCCGAATATGACAAGGACGGCAATTGCAGACTTCACACAACGTATTCCGGCAAAAAGCCTGTTCTCGGCGTTGAATATGACGAGAACGGCAAGCGCACAAAGATTATAAATTACGATTCCGACGGAAAGCTCTACCAGGAGACCTCTTATAACGCCAACGATCAGATAACGGTTGTTAAGATGTACAATACCAAGGGAAAGATAACCTCTTGGTCCGAGCGCGTTTACGATGAAAACGGAAATCATATAAAGGATATCATCTACAAGCCCGACGGCACGGTAGAATACGAACTTATAGTTTAATAAGCGCAAAAAGTGCTTCCCCTTTGGCGTGATACTCTTAACGGAGTATCACGCCAGTTCTATTCGCCTCCCGGCGAGTGATATTGCTACGCAGTGATATTCGGCTTACGCCGAGTGTTATTCGCTTCGCGAGTTTATGGGCGAATAGAATATCACTGTGAGGCGTAGCCGAACAATATCACTGCTCGCAAGGGCAATATCACTCTTTGCGAAAGCAAAGAATATCACTCATAGACAGCAGAAAAAGAGAGAGTCTTACGGAATTTTGCTTCCGAAACACTCTCTCTTCTGTTTTTATTGCAAGTTTCGCATTTGTTTTACAAATGCATCGGGCTGCGCCCATACCCCTATCTTATTTCTCCGATAAGGACATCACACATTAAGAGGAATCACTTTTGTTTATGTATTTGCGTTTGCGGGAGGGAAAGCTTTGTATCCTTCGGGCGGTGTAACGGTTGCGTTATCGCCGATGGCGGTAAATTCAAAGCTGTCATAGATGAGAAGGCTTACGGCTATTTCCTGACCTTCGGAAACCATAGTACCGTCAAGATAATAGGAAACTTCATAATAATCGATATATCCGTCTTCCGTAACGTAGGCGTAAAGCTCCGGCTCGGAAATTACCATATTTTCAATATCAAGACCGAGGAGCTCTATATACGCATCTATCTGCGCGCTGAAGTTGAGGCGGAAATACGTTTCGTCAAGCACGAAATGAAGCTCTGTCATATTTTCCTCGGTCGGGTCGGGCTGTATCTCGACCTGTGTTGTGCCGGCCTCGGAAACGATAACGAGGGATTCTTTAAGCATATTCTTTATAAGCTCGTTCGGATCGTCTTCCATTTGCGACTGAGGTATCTTTCCTGTTTCCGTACCCGACGTCATATAATAATATCCGTTTTCATAATAAATATCGGAATACAAAAGGTTATTGAAGGCTTGGAATTGAAGCGTTTCACGAAATACGATATTGCCCGTATTTTCACCCTTTACGGACATATCCGATCTGTAAAGTATTTCCGTGCTAAGACCCACAAATTCCATATTGATGGAGCCGAACTCCGTTACGTTATAATCCGTAAGCGCAAGAGTTTTGGCAATGGCCGCGGACAGCGTTTCAAACGCGATACCCTCCTCGGAGTAGAGAGGGAAGCTTTCGTACCCTTCGGGTATATCGAGAGTTACCTCTTTATCACGGAAGAAGCTTACGCTGTAAACGTAGGATATTTTCGTAACGGAGGAAACACCGTCTGTGGGTGTCATATAGGAGAACGTGATGGAGGGGGTATAGGAGCTAAGGTAACCGTCGCGGTCGATGGCGATATCCACCTTTGCAGAGGTTATGATGCGCTGCGTTTGTATGGAGAAGATTTCAGACATTGCCGCAATGCTTTCCTCCATAGAGGAAAGTATATCGTTAAAAATAGAGTAAGAATCGTCTTTTTTAAGGTCAACTGTGATGTATATGTGTTTTTCGTCTTCCGTTATTTCGGAAATGGATTTTTCGGGGATGCTCTTTATTCTTTCGGAAATTTCGGAAAGTACGTTGAATTCCTCGTCTGTTTCTTCGCTACTTTCATATTTTGCGTTAATGCCTGCCTCGGAAAGGTAATAAAAGCCGTCCTTGGCATAAAGCTTTGAGTTTAACGTCATAGTTTCTCCGTTAATTCCGATGGATTCCTTTGTGTTAACGGAATATTCCGATTTTGAAAGCACGTTGAAATCCGCTTCAAAAACGCCGCTGTAATTGAGGTCGCTTTTATTGCTTGTAACGGTAATTTCCTCGAATATTTCCGCGCAGTAGGTTTTTTGGTTCACGGATTTATTTTTCGCGTTTGTGATAAGGAAAGCCGCACCGCCTTTTGTGGAAGGCTTCTGCATACCGGGGTATGTTGTAACTGCCGTTGTGGCTTCGGTTGTTGCCGTGGTGGCTTCCGTTGTGGTCTGTGTGGTCTGCGTTGTTTGTGTGGTTTCGCCGGGCTTTCCGCCGAAGCACGCGGTAAGACATATTATAATTGAAAGTGTCAAAAATACAGAGATTATCTTTTTCATAATGTTATTCCTTTACAAATAGAGGTGAGAATTTTTCTCACCTCTAAAAATTATTCCGTGGGCGTATCTGTGGAGATAAATTCTTTTACGCTTGTTGCAAGACCTGCAAGAGATTGAATTTCGCTGGGGATAATGATCTTCGTTGCTTTTCCGTCTGCCGCCTTTTCAAACGCTTCAAGGCTCTTGATGGCGATAACGGATTGGGAGGGATTTGCTTCGTTGATAAGGCGGATACCCTCTGCCGTTGCTTTCTGCACCTGGAGGATAGCTTCCGCTTCACCCTCTGCACGGCGGATACGGGCTTCTTTTTCGGCCTCTGCAAGGAGTATCTGTTCCTGCTTCTGCGCTTCCGCATTGAGGATCATAGACTGTTTTTTGCCCTCTGCCGTGAGGATGTCTGCCGCTTTTGTACCCTCTGCGATGAGGATCTTTTCGCGGCGTTCGCGTTCTGCCTTCATCTGTTTTTCCATCGCATCCTGAATTTCCTTGGGCGGGATGATGTTTTTAAGCTCTACGCGGTTTACCTTGATGCCCCAGGGGTCCGTTGCTTCGTCAAGCGTTGTACGCATACGCGCATTGATAAGGTCGCGGGAGGTAAGTGTGTTGTCAAGCTCAAGCTCACCGATGATGTTACGAAGTGTTGTTGCGGTGAGATTTTCAATAGCCATTCTGGGTTTTTCCACACCGTATGTGTAAAGCTTGCAGTCCGTTATCTGATAGAAAACGACTGTGTCGATGCGCATTTTTACGTTATCCTTTGTAATAACGTCCTGCGGATCGAAGTCCGCTATTTTTTCCATAAGGGAGATCTTGCTTCTTATCCTGTCGAAGAAGGGAAGCTTGAAGTGAAGACCCGTGTGCCAGGTCGTGTGATAAGTGCCGAGGCGTTCGATGATGTATGCCTGCGCCTGAGGCACGATGCAGATGTTCGCTATTGCAAGTACGATGATGACGAGCAATATAATGCCGAGAATGATCCAAACCATAATGTGTCCTCCTGTTTATTTGTTATTTATTTTCGTCTGTGTTTATTTTACGGCAGATCAGCTTCACACCTTGGATGGAGATAACGCTGACGATCTCTCCGACCTCAAGATCCTCTCCGTCTGCGCTGCGTGCGCTCCAGATCTGACCGCGGACCTTTGCAAGTCCCTTGTTTTCGATATTGCAAACGCGCTCCGTTATGATGGCTTGTTCTCCTATAACGGCGTCCGCGTTTGTTGGGGTGGGGTTCTTTTTAAGAAGCGTATTCTTGAATATTATGCGCGAAAATACGATAAAAAGTACGGCGCAGACCAAGAAAACGATTATTTGCAAGGCGAGTGGTACCTTGCAGAAAGCGAGTATCATAGATATCAGTGCGGGCGGCACGAACCAAATGGCAACCAGAGAGGAAGTCAGCGCTTCCGCCAGAACGGAAAATACTATGACCGCTATCCAGATATACGGCATAATTTGATCCATAAAAACCTCCTTTGTATATTTGAAATATAATATTACAATTTAATAATACCATATTTCCTTAAATTTGTAAATAGCAAGTTTATGTAAGCATAAAAAAGTCAAAAATCATCTGTGAATTAAAACGATGCAATTATACCAATATGGGATATTTATGTTATACCGCTTTGGTATAATATTGTCAAGAGAATTTTTGAGGTATTGGTATGCGGCTTTCTGAATTGCGGAAAAAAAGGGGAATATCGCAGCTTAAATTGGCGATGGACCTGAATATGAATCAAAACAGTATAAGCCGTTATGAAAACGGCGAGCGCGAAGCGGATTATGCAACGCTTATAAAGCTTGCGGATTATTTTGATGTGTCAATTGATTATCTGCTTGGAAGAACGGACAAGCCGGAAATAAACAGATAAGTCAAGACCGACAAGAGTGGGGTCTTGATTTTCTTTTTAAAAGAAAAAAGAGGTAAAAAACGCTCAAGCGTTTTTTGAAATTATTTTATATCGCTTTTTCTTATTTAAAGAAAAAGCTAGCAAAAAGATAAAAAACCCTGCAGGTTTATCGGCTATCGAAAATGAGAATGGTTCGTTGTCCGCTTAGTGCAAACATATCTATACCCTTCTTTGCTTTGTGCAGATTTTTTACTGTAGTATAATTCTCGCTGTGCTCGAAGGGCGAATACCGCACATTTTTCACTCACAGGCTCGCAAAAATCACGTGGAATCCCATAGTGCTAACAAATCTATTGCCATTTTTATTTCGCAAAAATTTTTTAATGTAGCCAAATTCAAATTCTGCGAATTTGAAGGCGTAACGCGGAGGTCATTAAAATTCTGCTTTTTAATGAAAGCGCGTGATAGCAACGCAAAAAATTTTTACATATGCCATCCCGCGTTTTAAACTTAAACTTTGAAGTCGGAGCTCTTCAGCTGTAGAATAAAACAAAAGAACAGGCTTTTGCCTGTTCTTTTTGCATTTATTTCTGTTTTTTTGCCGCTGTGAGCGTATTTTTGAGGAGCATTGTTATAGTCATAGGACCAACACCGCCGGGAACGGGGGTGATAAAGCTTGCCTTGGGCTCAACGGAGGCATAGTCAACGTCGCCCGTGAGCTTGCCGTCCGCGCGGCGGTTCATACCAACGTCGATAACGACTGCGCCGTCTTTGACCATATCGCCCGTTACGAAATCTGCACGGCCGATAGCCACAACGAGGATATCAGCACGTCTTGTCACTTCTGCGAGGTTTTTTGTCTTGGAGTGACAAATCGTTACAGTGCCGTTTTCTGCAAGAAGAAGCTGAGAGATGGGCTTGCCCACGATGTTGCTTCTGCCGATAACGACGCATTCCTTGCCGGCAACCTCAATGCCGCTTCTTGCAAGGAGCTGCATAATTCCGGCAGGCGTGCAGGGGAGGAAGTCCGCCGTACCGAGCATCATTTCACCGATATTTTCTACGCAGAATGCGTCAACGTCCTTGGAAGGGGAGATCGCGGCAATAACTGCTCTCTCGTCTATCTGCTTGGGAAGGGGGAGCTGAACGAGTATGCCGTGAATATCGCGTCTTGCATTGAGCTCGTCTATCTTGGCAAGGAGCTCTGCCTGTGTTGTTTCCTCTGCCATTTCGATGATCTCGGAGTACATTCCGACCTCAGCGCAGCCCTTGCCCTTGTTGCGGACGTAAACCTTGGAAGCGGGATTTTCGCCCACGATGATCACCGCAAGACCGGGAACCGTGCCTTCCGCTTTCATCTGCGCTACTTCCGCTGCGATCTCTTCTCTTATTTGTGCGGATATTTTCTTTCCGTCAATTATCTGTGCCATTTTCTTTTACCTCTTTTTCTTCCTTATTTTCTTCTTCCGTTGTTTCTGTTTCAGTTTTGGTTTCAGCTTTGGCTTCAGCTTCAGCTTCCGTTTCGGTTTTGGTTTCAGCTTCCGTTTCGGCTTCAGCTTCCGTTTCGGCTTCAGCTTCAGCTTCAGCTTCCGTTTCGGTTTTGGTTTCAGCTTCCGTTTCGGCTTCAGCTTCCGTTTCGGCTTCAGCTTCCGTTTCGGTTTCAGCTTCCGTTTCGGTTTCAGCTTCAGCTTCTGCTTCTACTTCTGCTTCTTCCTCTTCCTCTGCTTCAGCTGTGTTTATTTCATCCGTGCTTATCATGGAATTGAGCAGCTCCATCATTTCTTCGCGGCTCTTTTCTTCTGCCTTTTTAAGACCGAACACCAAGCCGAAATCTGCAATGGCATCCTTTTCCCAAATACCTTCCTTGCAAAGCTTTGCGTGTCTTACTCTTCCGATGATGATAAGCGGAAGCGCAAGCGCGAAGCATACAAGACCGAGAAGCGCGGAAACGCGAATGTTCGTATTGCCAAGATACAGCGAATCTGTGCGCAGATTTTCTATGAAAAATCTGCCAAGACCGTACCAGGCGAAATACCAGAGCATAACCTCGCCGCGGAATTTTCTCTTTTTGTAGAATACGTTGATGAGCGTAAAACCGAGAACGTTCCAAAGCGATTCGTAAAGGAACGTGGGGTGAACGTCCATCGTCTGGTAATCTGTAAGATGGTTGCAAAGGCGCATACGCCAGGGAAGCGTTGTTACGCCGCCGAAGGCTTCTCCGTTCATAAAGTTGCCCCATCTGCCTATGAGCTGACCGAGCATTACGCCGGGCATAAGCGCGTCCGCGATGGTGAAGAAGTTTATCTTTTTGAATCTGGATACAAGGAACACGGCAAGCGCACCGCCGATAATGCCGCCGTATATGGCAAGACCGCCGTTCCAAACGGCAATTATCTCATAAAACGTGTCATACCCTTCGGGATTGAAGATGATATAGTAAAGGCGCGCGCCGACGATCGCCGTTGGAACGGTTATGAGCGCGTAATCGAGCAGCGTATCGAAAACGATGCCCTCTTTTGTTGCACGCCAAGCAAAATAGGAAAAAGCAAGGATTATACCAAGGCAGATTATCATACCGTACCATGTGACCTGTATATCTCCTATTTTAAAAGCCGTGCGGCTTATTTCAAATTCTCCGATGCCAAGACCGGGGAAGGATATTGTGGATTTCATTACTTGTCCTCCTTTTCAAGGGGGTAAACTACGCTTGTTGCGTAATATTTTTCATCAAAGAGCTCGCGAACGAGCGCGTTTGCTTCCTCTACGGTTACCTTGGCGATAATATCGCCTATCTCAAACCAATCTGTTTCCTTTATAAGCGACATAGCAAATACCTCCGCGATATTGACGCTTTCAAAGCTGCGGATATACTCCGCATATTTTGCGCGGCGTGCATTTTCGAAGGCTTCGGGATCTATGCCGTTTTTCTTTACGTCCTCCATATAGGAGATGAACTTTTGCGTTGCCGCATCGATATCGTCCGTTTCTCCGCCGAAGATGAAATGTGCGCTTATCTTACCTGCGGAATAACCGGCTTCCATTTCGTCGATGAGCGCGCTTTCGTAAACGTCAACGGCAAATTCGGAAGCATCTCCGAAGAGTGTTTCCGTTGCAAGCTGGAGCGCGATGGTGCGCTTCATCTTATCGTGTGCGTTAAGCGGCTTATAAATATCCTTAACGCCCATAAGGAACATAGGCTTTGCAACCTCAAATCTTGCGCTTACGAACTTTTCTGCGACCTCGCGGCTTTCCTCGTTATAGGAACGGACGATGTTTTTCACTTCGCCCGCGGGGAGCATTTTGTCTGCAACGGCGAGTATCTCTTCCATCGTTACGTTGCCCGCAACGCAAAGGAACATATTTGAAAGGTGATAGAACACCTCGTAGCATTTGTAGAGCGTGTCCGCATTTATTTCTGCGATGGATTCCACAGTGCCGGCAACGTCGATATTTATCTGGGAATCTTTATAAAGCGCGCGGATGAGGTTCATATATACGGCGAAATCGGGGTGATCCTCTCTGCCGCGTATCTCCTGACCGATGATGCCCTGTTCCTTTTCCACGTTTTCGGGAGTGAAATAGGGATGCGTAACGTAATCGAGGAGGACACCGAGATTTTCCGGAAAGTTTTCCGTGCATTTGAAGAGGTATGCAGTTACCTCTGTGGATGTAAATGCGTTTGCGCTTGCGCCGTATTTTGCAAAGCGGGAGAAGGTATCCACACCGTCCTCGTTCTCGAACATCTTGTGCTCAAGGTAGTGTGCAATGCCGTCGGGAACGCGAGTGAACTCTTCCTCCCCCTCAAGCTTGAAGCAGTTGTCCACCGCGCCGTATCGTGTGCAGAAAAGCGCGTAAGACGCGGAAAGCTCCTTTGGAATAAGGTAGATGTCAAGCCCGCTTTTGTGTTTTGTGTAATAGTATTTTTCGCCGATGAGGGCGTTTTCTTTCGTTATGATATTCATTGCGCACCCTCCGTTCCGCAAAGGAAATATTCTGTATCGAGCTGTATATTTTTAGCCGCGGCAACCACTTGCTCTATGGTCACGCGCTCTGTTTTTTCAATAAGGTCGGCAGGGGAGTCCTCTGAGCCGAATATTCTTGACGAGGCATAGTGGGAATGTATTGCATCCGCGCTGTCATCCACGGAAAGGAAAGCGTTGCGAAGACGCTTTTTCGCGCTTACGAGCTCTTCTTCCGTGACGTTGCCTTTCTTGATCTCTTCAAGCTGGAAAAGTATTTCGTTTCTCGCCTTTTCGCGGTTGGCAACTTCAATACCGCTTGTTACCATCATAACGCCCTTTGTATATATTCGGGAAGAGCAGTGATAGCACAGGGAGAGCTTTTCGCGCACGTTGCGGAAAAGCTTGGACTGCGTTCCGGAGCCGAAAACACCGTTCAGCACGCGAAGCACGTTGTAATCCTCCTCATAGCCGCCGATGCCCGTGCGGAAGCCGAGGACGAGCTTGCCCTGGTTGAGCGTTTGGTGTTCGCATACTTTTTTCACTTCGTTTGCTTCTTTTACAACGTCCGTGGAATAATCGGGTATCTCGCCGCGTGCAACGTCCGCGAACGTATTGCGTACAAAAGCTTCGGAAACAGCTTCTTCGATATCGCCTATAACCCAAACCTCTGTTTTTGCGTGTGAAAGGATATATTTGTATCTTTCAAAAAGAGAAGCGGGAGTGATCTTTGCCACGTCTTCCGCTTTGCCTATTTCGGAAATGCCCCACGCTTCGTTTGTGCACATTATTTCCGTGCAGCGTTTGAGCGCGAACGAGTCTTTATCGTTTATCTGTGCTTCAATATCCGTAATAAGCTTGTCCTTTTCGCTTTCAACGTAAGCTTTATCGAAGACGCCGTTCTCTGTTTTGGGTGATTTGATTATTTCCGTAAGCAGGGAGGTAACACCGCCGGTAATATCCTCGCCGTTAAGAGCGTATCTGTTTGAGAGGAGCTTTGCGTAGATCGTAATAACGTGTGCTTCTCCGTTTGTTCCGACGTAGCTGTCTATTTCCGCGCCGTAAAGGGAAGCAAGCTCTTTTTGTATGGAAAGAAGATTTTGGTGGTTATTTGTACCGCGAAGGAGCACGGAGGTAAACAGCGCGTTTTCTGCCGCGTGCTCGCGCTCCAGGGGGAGAATGAGATCTATAAATATTCTGTTAAATTTGAATTTGCCTGTCTTGACTGTGGTAAGTGCAATGCCGTCAAAAATATCTTTTCTTGATATTTGCATTATTCCCTCCGATATTGGTATGATTTACGTAAATATATAATATAATATTCTACTCTATTTTGCGATATAATGCAATGGGAAAAATGTAAATAAATATGATAAACAGGAAAAAAGCGCCCGCAAGGACGCTTTTTTCTTTTGCAAACAGATCGGAAAATATTAAGTACCTCGGACGGTAAACCGCCCGCGGTATTTAATCGTATTAAAACTTTACAGGATATAAAAGATACGTTAAGGATTGAATTGGAAAAATATATCATTTTCATAAATTATGAGAATTGAATAATGTTTCCTTATTTTATAAAATATTGGTAAAATAAGAATGTTCTTCATAATTGCACTTATATGAGTACAAATATATTATATTCTAAAAATATAATAATGTCAAGAATTTCTTGTCGGATTGAATAAAGGTGATATTATTATGGATGAAAAAATAGAAAAACATATAGGAAAGAACATACGCGCCCTGCGCGAACGCTCAGGACTTACACAGGAAACTATGGCGGCAAAGCTGCAGCTGCGCGGCTGCGATATAACGCGCAGTGCCGTTGCAAAAATAGAAGTGGGGCAAAGACATCTTTACCCCGATGAGATAATGCACATAAAAGAAATTTTGGGTGCTGAATACGATGAGATATTTTATTTGTCTGAATAAAATATGCAATCATTTGCAACAAAAACTTACTTTTCGGTTGACAGTTTGCCCGATGTGTGCTACAATAATAAAAGCGTGATTTTGCGGCTGTGGCGAAATTGGCAGACGCGCCAGACTTAGGATCTGGTGTCTTCGACGTGGGGGTTCAAGTCCCTTCAGCCGCACCAAAAAAGAAGTAACTTTTGTCTACCAAAAGTTACTTCTTTTTTTATCCAAGCCGCAGGCTTGGCATATCATCGCCGCACAAAGTGCGGTGCATATTATCAGCCCCTTTGGGGCTGTATCTCATCACGCGCCAGCGTGTATTTTCCCTGCGGCTTGATGAGATGCAACACTGCGTGTTGATGATATACCGCAACAAGTTGCGGATGATATACAAGGCTTCGCCTTGATTTGTTCCATCAAAAATACATGTAACACAAACGCCCTCGGCAGCCAGAACGGTTGTCGAGGGCGTTTGTAGCGATCGGTTAAAATATTCATCTGAAATTTTCGCACTATTTGTTCGTTTGGAACTGATCGAGCTTGTTGCTACTTTTGGCAATATGAAAACCAGAATACACCGCAACTGCCAACTCAGTAATCGGCATAACCCACCACAGAAGTTCTGCTCCAAACAGTACCGGAAGCAGAAATACCAAGATACCACACAAAACAATTCCTCGTGTCAGCGAAACGATCAATGCTTTTCTTGGCAACATGACAGATTGGAAGTAATACGTTGCGAAGATATTCAAAGGCAGGAACAAGTATGCAAAACAATAAACACGCATAATACCGGGTGCGATCTGTAATACACTGTCAGTAGGTGCCATAAAAAGTTTTACAAAGGAATTCGGGAACATAAGGACGGCCCCCGTCCAAAGTAAACCAAATATAACAACTGTCCAAAGTGCATATTTTTTTGTTTCCTCAATACGTTCCCACTTGTTTGCACCATAATTTGCAGAGATAATCGGCTGAGATGCCTGTCCGACACCGTATGTCGAACATTGAACAACGCCGGAAACCTGAACAATCACACCAAATACTGCAAGGGCATCTGCACTATAGTAGTGCATGATTTGGCGATTAAACAGCATTGCAATGACTCCCATTGCAATATCGGAAACAAAGGAAGAAAAACCGTTAATCGACAATACTTTTGTTTTATGAATATGACCGTAAATTCGTGACAGTTTAATTGAATTCTTCTTTGTGAAGAAGTGCGTAACCATGATTACAATGGACATCGTTGCGCCAAGGGCGGTTGCAAGACCGGCACCAAACATTCCCAAATCAAGTCTGAACACAAAATAAATATCACCGAACACATTAAAGATACCGCCGAATAATGTTGCAAAAGTTGCCAGTCCCGGTGCGTTATCATTTCGCAGAAATGCAGCAAGCATCTGTGTAAAGGGATATGCAGGGATCACATACTGAACCGGACGCAGGTAATTTTTTGCTAAAGGTAAAAGCACATCGTCAGCACCGAAAAAACGTAGCAACGCATCATCAAATGCTGTCAAACCAAACCAACAAATAATTGCAACAACGGAAGTCAGAACCAAGGACAGCGTAAAATAAGCATTTGCCTTATCTGTTTTTCCCTGTGCTTTATAATAAGAATAATTGACCGACCCGCCAATACCGAACAATAAGCCCAAGCTATACAGAATCGTCCAAATCGGCATTACAATAGATAGTGCCGCCGTTCCTTGCGGACCTTGGTATTGACCAACGACTGCCGCATCTACCAAACCGTAGATACAAGAAATCATTGCGCTGCCAAGAGCGGCTCCAAGATAATGAAAATAATGCTTTTTGATACTGCCTTGCGTCAAATCTTTATCCATAGTAACCTCCCGGTTAATTTAGAAAATAAAATATGCTGTAACAGAAAACGCCGGATAAGATCTGCCACACATGGTCGTCAAATTTATCCGGCGTTCGCATTACGCTGCGACAGCCTCCATAAGACGGATGTATGGGAAATCTTATCCGGCGTTGTAATTACGATTTACATTGCCTCCGAAATCTTAATTATTATAGCACAATCGTTCAGGAAAAGTCAATATATCACCGACAAATCCCATTTTTCGAACAGCGCTGCTACAATACTTTTGGTCGTTTTCAGTTATATTCGCCTTCGCCGAGTTATATTGCCCTCTGGGCAGTTTTGGAGGCGAATATAAGAATATAATATAACTGCTGCGTAGCAGCAATATAACTTTTGCAAAGCAAAAATATCACTCCATCGAAGACGGAATATCACTAAACAAACGATTATGCAAGAGCTCGAATCCACGCGCAAAAACGCAATAATATCTTTTTTGCAGCTATAGACAAAAGGTATGATCCGAACCCAAAGCCGGTAGGCGAAGGGTTCGGATTTGTTTTTTGTTCGGTGACCTGTGATGTCAATCCGCTGTTACCTATAATGAATACAAACTCAAAAGAGTAACAAAATTATTACTCTTTTTGGTTTATTTTTTTGCTCGTACATGATATAATTTGAAATATAGTTTATCTATGAGGTACATTATGGAAAATACCAATAAAATAAAACTCTTGAAGTTGTTTGAATTTTTACAACATAACAGCGATGAAGCACATCCTGTAACAGCCAAAAATATCTGCAAAATATTAAATAAATACGGGATTTTGTGTGACAGAAGGACCTTAAGCAAAGATATAAAAACACTGAATGATTTTGGCTATGAGGTGCTTTCCAAAATGATTGGACATGAAAAAGCATATTACGTGGAAGACAGAAGCTTTAGTGTACCTGAAATAAAAATTTTGATAGACGCAGTACAGTCAGCGGCTTTTATTACAAACAAGAAAACAGAGGTGCTTATTGATAAGATAGCCGCGCTTGGAGGAAAGCACTGTGCCGAATTGTTAACAAATTGCGATATTCGCTATAATATAAAAAAGCACTCAAACGAACAGGTATATTATAATATAGATTTATTGGAAAAAGCTATGCAATCACGCAAAAAAGCTTCATTTAGGTATTTTGATTTTGATGAAAACGGCGAAATTGAATACAGAAGAAACGGGCAGATCTACATTTGTGAGCCGATGGAAATGAAGCTTGACGATGATAATTACTATTTGATATCATATGATGCTTCTGAGAAAAAATTAAAAACATACAGAATAGACAAAATGAAGCAAGTGTGTGTTCTAGATGATGATATAAGCAATTCTGCTTCGGCTATGCGTTCCGATGTTGATTCATACACCGCTCAATCGTTCCGAATGTATGAGGGCGAGTCTACGACTGTAACACTTGTCTTTGATAAACAGCGTATGGGAGCTATCTATGATAAATTCGGTGAGGATATTAAGATAAACAAAGTCTCCGAAAATAAATATATCGCTACGGTAAAAATACAGGAAAGCCCTCCGTTCTGGGGATGGCTATTCCAATTTGAAGGAAATATAACTATCATATATCCCGATGATATGATAGAAAAAAGTAATGCTAAGATCAAAAAGCTTTCTGAAAAAATGAATTCGAAGCAGGAGAAGGAAAATGCCTGATAAACAATTTTATGCCCATAGCCGTGAAGAGGAAAATTCAAAAGAATACCAAACCATAAAAGATCATGCAGCGGGAGTTGCGGAATTGGTAAGCAAATTTTCATATAATTGGTGTGAACGGAATTTCGCAGAAGCAATATCCTTTTTGCATGATATAGGAAAATATCAGCCGACATTTCAAAAAAGAATTTGCGGAGCAAAAGTTTCTGTTCCCCATGCTATTTGTGGAGCAAAAGAATTTGCCGAATATAACTTACCAGATGCCGCGGCATATATAATATCAGGCCACCACGCAGGTCTTCCGGACAAATGTGTTCTTTGCGAGCACTTGAAAGAAAAGACAGAATTTTATGGTTCATACAAATCAGAGCTTACTATTCCTGCTTGCTCAAAAAAAGCAAAGCCCTATAAAAACACAGTTTCAGAAAAAGGGGAAATCGCTTGGAAAGAATACGCTTTCTGGATACGAATGATGTTTTCCTGTCTTGTCGATGCCGATTTTCTTGATACCGAGGCTTTTTGCAGTAAGGGGAAAGTTGAGCGCGGAATAGAAACGGATTTCAAGAAATGCTTGAAAAATTTGAAAAATCTTGTGACTACTCTTCAAGAAAAAGCCTCTACAAAAACCGAAATAGCGCGCAAGGTATTGACTGAACAAGTTTTATCCCATACGCAAGATGATGCAAATATTTATTATATGAATATGCCTACCGGCAGCGGTAAAACGCTGGCGAGTATGAATTTCGCTTTGGAAAGAGCTATTCATACGGGTAAAAAGCGAATTATTTACGTTATACCTTATACAAGCATTATAGACCAGAATGCAAAGGTTTTCAAAAATATGTTCGGGAATGACGCTGTTCTGGAACACCATTGTAATTTTGACTATGAATCATACGAAAACGAATCCACACGCGAAAAAATGTGCCGTTCATCGGAAAACTGGGATTCCTCAATTATCGTCACAACAAATGTACAGCTTTTTGAATCCATATACGGTAATAAAACAAGCAAATTACGAAAGCTACACAATATCGCAGACAGTATAATAGTTTTTGATGAAGTACATATGCTGCCTAAAGGTTTTTTTCAGCCTTGCTTGGAAGCAATAAAAATACTCACACAGAAATACGGCTGTGAAGCCGTATTCTTAACGGCAACAATGCCGGATTTCGATGAATGGCTGGAAAAATTCAAGTGTTCCGGGCTGAAAACGTGTGATCTGATAGACGATACTTCCTGCTTTGATGCTTTTGAAAGATGTAAAATAGAAAATCTCGGAGAGGTGAGCGACGAGTTTGTTTTAGAAAAAGCCGTGTCGGCTAAAAATGCGCTCATCGTTGTTAATAAGCGTCAAACAGCGAAAGAACTCTACGAAAAGTGCCCCATAAAGAAATATCATCTTTCTACGTATATGAATCATTTTGATAGAGATAGGGTTATCAGTGAGGTCAAACGATCGATTGAATCGGACGAGCATTTTTGCCTTTTTTCCACTTCGCTGATAGAAGCCGGTGTCGACCTTGATTTTGATATTGTTTTCCGAGAGCTTTCCGGGTTGGATAACCTTCTGCAAACGGCAGGCCGTTGCAACAGAAGCGGCAGAAAAAACGCCGATAAATGTATCACATATTCTTTTGAACTTGAATCTCACGCTATGAAAAATAAAAACGAGAGATATTCCGCAAAAGATGTTTTCGATAAATTTGAGAATGTAGCCTCTCCGGAAGCAATACGCTTCTATTTTAATAAACTTTATGAAATCGAGCAGGAAAATATGGAGAAAAACGATTTTCTCTATGCCAAAGCGGAGGGAATGCACACGGACTATTCAAGGCGAGCCGAAGGATTTGACATCAATAAAATATACCGAAGTCTTGAAGAAAAAGGTATTTCATATTTCAATTTTGCCGGATATGCAAAAAGCTTCAAACTGATAGATGAGTTCAACTACCCTCTTTTAATCATAGACAAACGAAACAGGGCGGAAGTAGAAATGCTGTTTGACGAACTCAAATATGCTGTTTCAGGCAGAATGATACGAAGAAAGCTTCAAAAATATATCGTATCATTGCGTCATTATGAATTGGAAAAGCTTATGGAAGCAGGCGTTATTCAAACGCGCGAAGGGATCGACTGTCTTGCCAATGAAAACTACTACAATAAAGAAACAGGGATCCGTTTTGAAGATAACACAGACTATATTTTTTAGAAAGGAGAAATAAAATGGCTTTTGGATTTAATTTTACCGTAAAAGGCGATTATGCGCTTTTTACCCGCCCGGAATTTGGCGTTGAGCGCGTAAGCTACGATGTTCCCACGCCATCGGCTCTTGTGGGGCTTATATCCTCTGTTTATTGGCATCCGGGTGTAAAGTATTTAATAGATGAGATTCGCATATATAACCCCGTAAATTTTGTGAATATAAGGCGAAACGAAGTGTCCGATAAGATTCCCATCAAATCTATAACCGATAAAATGTCAGGCAAAGCAAAAGATTTGGGAATATATACAAAAGAAAGCATAAGCCAGCGCGCTTCCTTGCTTTTGAAGGACGTTTACTACGGAGTTTCCGCGCACTTTGAGCTGACGAAAGAAAAAGACGAAGAACAATCTGAAGACAAGGTTTACGCCATACTTTCACGTAGATTGAAAAAGGGGCAATGCTTTTCGCAACCGTTCTTGGGCTGCCGAGAGTTCCCGGCAAAAGTGGAATGGGTAGAGGCTTTGCCGCAGAGCACGCTCAACTATAATGCGGATCTCGGTTATATGCTCTACGATCTCCAATATGCAAAAGATAAAAATGGAAAAGCGCTCGACAGTGGCGAACCTCGCTTCTACAGGCCGCACGTTGAAAACGGTGTTATTGACGTGCAAAAATGGGCGGAGGTGAGCCTGCGGTGTTAAAAGAGTTAGTGGAGTATTACGAGTGTGCGGTAGAACGAACACAGTTAAATTCGCATATAGATAACAGTGAAAGTGATTTTTATGATGGATATAGCCATATTGCCAACATTGAATATAAAATCGTTTTAAGAAACGATGGCACATTAAAGGACATACTTCCTTATAATAACCACGAAATTTTCCCTTTCAGATTTTCGGTATCATCTACATCAGCAGAATATATCGATCATAGAGGAAAATACATCTTTGGCGTAGAATGGAACAGTAAGCAAAACTCTTTTAAGCTTTCTATCGAGGCGTTTGAGAAAAACAAAGAAGTAAATTTGCATTTTCTTTCGGATATAGATACCCCAATTGCAAATGCATATAAATTATTTTTACAAAATTGGAATCCCGAAAATGAATTAGAAAATCCCGTATTGTTATCATTGGGAAAGAATTTTTCAAAAAGCTTTTGTGTTGTAGTGGAAGGATTTGAATCCAGTAAGTATGTGCTTCATAGAGATGCTATCGTAAAGAAAAAATGGGAGGAAATCTGGTCTCTAGATACGTATTTTCAAAAAAACGAAAACTTTCCCGAAGGGTATTGCTCCGTATCGGGGAAAAGAGGAAAGATTCCAAACATTCATTTTAATTTAACCAGTGTAGGTGGAAACTCAGGCTCAAAGCTTGTAAGTTTCAAAAAGGATGCTTTTTGGTCTTACGGAAAAAAAGAATCAATAAATAGTTCCATCTCTCTCGAAACAATGAAAAAATATGTACAGGCATTTAATTATTTGAATTTCTCTCAAAAAAATCACCTCACTATTGATGATGCTGATGATATGACTCTTTTCTTTTGGGCGAACACCAAGGAAAAAGAAGCACCATATCTTGAAGATTTTCTTTGCGAGCTTTTTGAAGCGGATGTAGAACTCGAAAAAAATTCCAAAAAAATAGGCAAGGGGAAAACAATCGACATACTTGGCAATATCGACGAAAATATAGAATTCTGCATATTGGGTGTCAAGCCCAACTCCAGCCGCCTTGCAATAAAAATATTTGAAAAAGACAGCTTTGGCAATATTATGTCACGCATAGCAAAGCATCAGGAGGATATGCGCCTTGGCGAAGATGACAGGCAGATTTCTCTAAATCAAATTATAAATGAGTTAAAATCTACAGTATCCAGAAGCAACAAAAAAATAAAAAAAGATAAAAATAATGATATTATATCGCCGGATTTATCATCAAAGTTGCTTACGGCCATTTTGAATAACCGTCCTTACCCGGAATATCTTTTGCAAACAGTAGTACGGCGTGTAAAAGTGGACAAGGATATTAGGGATGAAAATAATCCGCAAAAAATAAAAATTTATTCTATTAGCGAAAAACGGGCAAGAATCATAAAAGCTTGCCTTGTGCGTTCAAAATATTATAAAGGAGATGAATATATGATAGACTCTAAAAATCAAACAGATGCTTTCCGTTGCGGTAGACTTTTTGCGGTCTTGGAAAGAATACAGATAGAATCACTAAAAGCAAAACAGCAACACAATGATACAAGCGAAAAAGATACTGACTCGACTATAAATTCAACTATTAGGGAGAGATTTTTTACTTCCGCTTGTTCAACACCCAAAGTGATACTGGGCAGACTTATAAATCTTTCACAGCATCATCTTTCTAAATTAAATATGGGAAAATACATTGCCTATGAAAAATTATTGCAGGATATTATGGTTGATATGACAGGATTTCCCGAAGTGCTTTCTCTAAAACAGCAAGGTGATTTTGTACTTGGCTATTATCAACAAAAACAGACTTTCTTTATATCTAAAAACAAAACAGAAGGAGAAGATGAATGATGTCACAGCTTAATAACAGATATGAATTTATAATGATTTTCGACGTGGAAAACGGTAATCCCAACGGGGACCCCGATGCGGGAAATATGCCTCGTGTTGATGCGGAAACCGGATATGGAATAGTTACAGATGTTTGTTTAAAGCGCAAAATCAGAAATTATATAGATGAGATTTACGAAGGCGAAGCGGGAAAAAACATTCTCATAAAAACAGATAAATCCTTAAATAGAAAATTCAAAGAAGCATATGAGGCATGCGGATTGAAAACTGCAAAAATCGACGCTGACAAAAAACCTGACCCTGATGAAGCCGAAAAAGCGCAAGAATACTTATTAGCAAATTATTATGATGTTAGAACATTTGGTGCGGTAATGAATACTGGGGGAAACCGCGCTGGAACTGTTAAAGGTCCTGTCCAGGTAAATTTTGCACGCAGTATAGATAAGGTATTTCCACAAGAAATCACAATAACACGCCAAGCTATCACGAAAGAGAAAGATATGGCGTCAAAAGAAACTGAGATGGGCAAAAAAACGTTTATTCCTTACGGCTTGTACCGTGCAGAGGGTTACGTTTCCGCCCTCCTCGCAAGAAAAACTAACTTTTCGGAAGAGGATCTTGAGCTTCTTTGGGAGTCCATTGCAAATATGTTCGAGCTTGACCACAGCGCGGCACGCGGAAAGCTCTGTATGAGAAAGCTTATCGTATTCAAGCACGAAACAATGCTTGGCAACGCGCCCTCCCACGTTTTGTTTGATAAGGTTGTTATAGAGAAAAAAGAGGATGTTGAAGTTCCTCGCAAATTTGCAGATTACTCAATAATAATTGACGATATGCCGGAAGGTGTTGAGCTTATTGAAAAGCTTTGATGAAACTGTAGATTTACGTTCAATACAGCAATATTTGTATTGCCCTCACCGCTTTGGGTTGATGGAAAATAATTGCTCTTGGGCGGAAAACATATTTGTAAATAAAGGGAATTTGGCGCATAAGCATGTTTCCGAGGGCGACTTTTCTTCTTCAAAAGGAGTGTTGCAAGAACGTTCCATTCGGATTTATAACGATGAATGGGGACTTTTCGGAGTTTTGGATAGTTTGGAGTTCAAAAAAAGCGAATACGGCACGTATATTCCCGCATATGGTGGAACTTATGTCGTAAGCATAGTTGAATACAAAGTAACCGCACCTAAAAACGGAAATATACGAAAAGACGAGCATATGCAACTTCTGGGGCAAAAAATTTGCGTAGATTCTCTTTTTGGGTGTGATTCTCAAACGTATTTTTACTATAGCGATACTCGCAAACGCGAAAAAATAGAATTTTGCAAGGAAGACTACACCTTCTTTGCGGAAACACTGAAACAAATTCGCCAAATAAAACAAAACGGCACTATTCCTCCTATAAAAGACGACCAATACTGCGGCGGTTGTTCTATGAAAGATATATGCTTGCCGCCCAAAAGGAGCAAAACATGAGAAAACTTTTGAACACTTTGTACGTTACAAAGGAAGACGGATATCTTTCGTTGGATGGTGAAAACCTTGTTTTAAGCATTGATGGAAAAGAAGCTATCCGACTGCCGTTTTCGAATATAGAAAGTATCGTGTGTATAAATTATCCCGGTTGCAGCCCAGCACTTATGGGAAAATGCGCGGAAGAACAAGTTGGGCTTTGCTTTGTTTCTCCTCACGGAAGGTTTCTTGCGCGTGTAACGGGACCGATAAAGGGCAATGTGTTGCTGCGCAGAGAGCAAGTCCGTATTTTTGAAGATGACGGCATTCGTCTAAGTATAGTTCGAGCTATTCTCACAGCAAAACTAAAAAACACGCGAAACTTAATGCTTCGAAGCAGACGCGATAATCCTGAAACAGATGAAGACGGATTTATATCACATACCTTGAATATGTTGCAAAGAAATATTGAGAATATAAATGTCGAAACGGATTTTGAAGTTTTGCGTGGAATTGAAGGCCATAGTGCAAAAACATATTTTAACGTGTTTAACCGCTTAATAACAAAGCAAAAGGAAGATTTCACTATGCTTGATCGTAGTAAAAGACCTCCTCTCGACCGCGTGAATGCTATACTGTCTTTTTTGTATACGGTTTGCACCAATGATATCGCTTCCGCGCTTGAGTGCGTTGGATTGGACCCATATATAGGTGTATTCCATACGTTGCGTCCGGGACGTGTTTCTTTGGCTTGCGATATGATGGAGGAATTCCGAGCTATGATTGAAAGATTGACTATTTCTCTTATAAATCTCAAAACCATACAGGCAGATGACTTTGATGTACAAATAAGCGGAGCCGTTCTTTTGAACGATAGCGGCAGAAAAAAGGTCATCACAGCTTGGCAAAACAAAAAGAAAGAAATTATACTTCACCCGTTTTTAAGGGAGAAGGTTGCCATAGGACTCTTCCCCTACGTGCAGGCAACTCTGATGGCAAAATATATCCGCGGAGAAAACCAAGAATATTATCCGTTTATATGGGGGTGATATTTTGTTTGTTATTATTGCTTATGACGTTAATACAACGGATAAAACGGGAAAAACACGACTGCGACGAGTTGCCAAAGAGTGTGTAAATTACGGTCAAAGAGTACAAAATTCTGTATTTGAAGTTAATATCGATTACGGAAAATTTGTTTTGCTAAAAGAACGGCTCATAAAGCTGATAGACAAAGAAACCGATAGTTTGCGTTTCTATTACCTCGGAGATAAATGGGAAAAACGCATCGAACACATCGGGGCTAAACCCGGATATAATAGCGAAGGAGTGCTGATTATTTAGCGCGAACCCCAAATGATATAAAAAATCCGTTTGGTTCGCGGATGATTATCTAAAAATGAACCTAAAATTTGATATAAAAGTTTTATGACTTTTTATATATTGTCCACTTCTTGTGAGGGTAGCTCTTTATTTACACAAAATATAGAGTCGCACCTCGCAAGAGGTGCGTGGATTGAAATATCAATGCAGGTATTATCAATGAAGATGGTACTGGTCGCACCTCGCAAGAGGTGCGTGGATTGAAATTTAGTAGCGTCTTTAACAAATTTAACGCAAAGTGGTCGCACCTCGCAAGAGGTGCGTGGATTGAAATTTACATATGTCAGGACTCTATTTCGGATATTTAAGTCGCACCTCGCAAGAGGTGCGTGGATTGAAATTAAATTGTATTGATAAAGCAATTCATATTGCAGAGTCGCACCTCGCAAGAGGTGCGTGGATTGAAATTGGGATTAAACACGCAAAATATTACATTTAATTAGTCGCACCTCGCAAGAGGTGCGTGGATTGAAATAACGAGCATATATCATATTATCGTGAGCAGATAGGTCGCACCTCGCAAGAGGTGCGTGGATTGAAATAATAAAAAAATAAATTACAGCTTTTTTCATTTAGTCGCACCTCGCAAGAGGTGCGTGGATTGAAATTTGGAATTCCATGTATTTGGGATCGCTTGATTCAGTCGCACCTCGCAAGAGGTGCGTGGATTGAAATGATTTATCAATGGGGGATATGAGGCGTAGAGCGAGTCGCACCTCGCAAGAGGTGCGTGGATTGAAATTGTTTTGTGTAGTGATATTGATCAGAAAAAATTAGTCGCACCTCGCAAGAGGTGCGTGGATTGAAATTTATGGAGGCTTTTAATTCTTCAAACGAATATACGTCGCACCTCGCAAGAGGTGCGTGGATTGAAATTTATGTACAGCGCGACGGATTCGCCTTTTTCTGCGTCGCACCTCGCAAGAGGTGCGTGGATTGAAATCTATAAAAGCTATTGAAGCCGGAAACGAAGTTGAGTCGCACCTCGCAAGAGGTGCGTGGATTGAAATCCGAATATGACGATTATATGCGCCGTATCCACTTGTCGCACCTCGCAAGAGGTGCGTGGATTGAAATAAATACATTCTTACTCCCGAATATGACGATTATAGTCGCACCTCGCAAGAGGTGCGTGGATTGAAATTTGCTGGTCTTCCATTGACCAATTCTTCTATTCAGTCGCACCTCGCAAGAGGTGCGTGGATTGAAATTTTAGCAGCCTGCGTGTCGAACGCGAGAGTTTACGTCGCACCTCGCAAGAGGTGCGTGGATTGAAATCGAAAAATCTGCGAAGAAACCGGAAAAGGATAATGTCGCACCTCGCAAGAGGTGCGTGGATTGAAATATGATGAAGCGATGCTTATTTTCTCTCGTCTTGAGTCGCACCTCGCAAGAGGTGCGTGGATTGAAATAGAACGTGTCTGACCTTTTAAGCAGTGAAATAGGTCGCACCTCGCAAGAGGTGCGTGGATTGAAATAGAATACACAACCGGCTACAACGTATCCGGCGGCGTCGCACCTCGCAAGAGGTGCGTGGATTGAAATATGGATAAGATTATTGAACAGGTCATTCAAGACAGTCGCACCTCGCAAGAGGTGCGTGGATTGAAATATCGATGTGCCAGTGCCCGCAAAACCAAGCCTTAGTCGCACCTCGCAAGAGGTGCGTGGATTGAAATAATAGGGTATTTGCCGTATGAATTAAAGTGGTCCGTCGCACCTCGCAAGAGGTGCGTGGATTGAAATTTCTGAAGTATTTGCAAATAAATTCGGCTGTGGAGTCGCACCTCGCAAGAGGTGCGTGGATTGAAATTACATATCCTAGATGGCATTTCAGTGCGTGCGCCGTCGCACCTCGCAAGAGGTGCGTGGATTGAAATGTTGTTTTGGCGTTTATCGCCGTTATCGTTGTTTGTCGCACCTCGCAAGAGGTGCGTGGATTGAAATTTATAACATAAAAAGCCGCCTGTGTCAAGGCGGTGTCGCACCTCGCAAGAGGTGCGTGGATTGAAATTGAAGACTCGGACTCTTTTTTGATGTCTGCTTTCGTCGCACCTCGCAAGAGGTGCGTGGATTGAAATATCAGACACTAAGATTATAGCAAAAAAACGCGGAGTCGCACCTCGCAAGAGGTGCGTGGATTGAAATATGCAAAGGGAACAAGCGGACACAAAGGCGGCAAGTCGCACCTCGCAAGAGGTGCGTGGATTGAAATTCCTGTCTGAAATTAGCCGAAAAGCGTTGACAAAGTCGCACCTCGCAAGAGGTGCGTGAATTAAAATCAAAAAAAGCTATCGCGATATTGAATGTGATAGAACTACTTTTTCCTGTTACAAAAACAAGGTTGTATCTCCAATCACAACCTTGTTTTTCTATCGAGGAAAATCTTGTAGATTTCCTTGACAAACTTTCTCTTATATGCTATAATTTATATACGGTACATTTGTACCTTTGGCGGTTTGGAGGTATTTATGAATAAGTGGAGTCCCGAAAGAGCGGAGGCAATCCGCAAATTTATAGACGAATATTTTATGGAGAACCGCAAGTCTCCGACGGTGCGCGACATCGCGGCAGGTACGGGTATCTCCAAAACTTCGGTACAGAGATACCTCACCGATATGAAAGAACAAGGCGAAATCGAGTACAATGGTCGCCGCAGTATCGGCACAAATCTTTCACGAAATATGTTTGAAACAACACCCGCAATCCGCTACGATTCTACCGTGTCCTGTGGATTGCCAAGTGAACCAAACATGGAGGAAGCTGACGTTATTCCCCTTCCTACCGCGCTTGTTGGCGACGGAAAATTTTTCATTCTCACAGCCAAAGGCGACTCGATGACGGGCATCGGAGTTGACGACGGTGATCTTGTTATCGTGCGAGAGCAGAACAATTGCAGGGACGGTGACTATGCCGTTGTCCTTGTAAATGGAACTGAAACGTTGCTCAAAACGATCACCTATCTTCCCGGCAAGAAAGCATATTTACTTCACGCCGAGAATCCCAATTACGATGATCGTATTGAGCGCAATGTTCAAATTCAAGGAATTGCTACACAAGTTATAAAGAAACTTTGACAACGCTCTGCTTGTCTGTCAGTCTTAGCAAGCACTGCTTTTGGGCATCCAAAAGCCATTTTCGCTAATATGTCCGTTGGTCTTAGCAAGCATCGCGGTTGGACGCCCAAAGCCAATCGAAAGAAAATACATCAGTCGCAGCAAGCACTGCTTTTGTCATGACAGACAAAACCTTAGGAGGTAAATGTAATTTGAAGATCAAAGAAATGTTAAATAGAATGATAGACATCCTCAACCACGTTGGTTTGCGTGGAGCTTCCCACAATAAACAAAGAAGCGTTGCGTAAAAAAATCATAGCTATCTTAAAAGGATAAGCAAGGCGGCATCGGAAAGGAATTGGATATTCCCGATGATGAAATCGAAGCGTTTGCGGACGTGCTACTGCCGGGTGTTATTAAATTCTTCTCCTCTGACGAGTGGCGCGCCGAGCTTGAAGCTTGGAAGAAGGAGCAAGAAGTATTAGCGAAAAAGAAGGAGACCGAAAATGGGATTGCTTGAATGTGCAAGCGGCGTATCTGTTTGGCGCGGCTATGACTATTACAACGAGAAAAAAGTTAAGAACCTAACGGAGACTGCTTCGGGAGTATTCACTGCTGATGTTATTGGAACGGCAAGTGAGCCTTACGTTGTTGAAGTCGACGTTGCGCATCCGAGAAAATCAACTTGCAACTGTCCGCATGCTGACGGCAAGCGCATTGTCTGCAAGCATATGGTGGCAACATATTTTACCGCTTATCCAGAAGAGGCAGTTAGATTTTACCGAGAGTATTTGAAAGCGCAAGAGGAAGCCGAGCAATACGAGGAAAAACTCTACGATAGAGTGCAGGAATACGTTGGACATATGAAAAAGAACGAGCTTCAGCAAGCCTTGCTTGAGTTGCTCTTTGACGGACCCGAGTGGCAGTTTGAAAGATTTGTAAGAGACCACGATTTAGACGAGTAATGAAAGGAGGGATTCAATGACAGGAGTAATATACGCTCGCTATTCCTC
>SVRQ01000034.1 GCA_015064725.1 Oscillospiraceae bacterium
ATGTTTTGCACCATCAAATAAGAACGGCTACTCAAGCGGCGAAATACGCGCCATTTTTCATCGGAGGGAGCTTGATTTTCACCGTATGCTCCAAATGTAGCCGTTATGATAGGATAGCATTTTGCAGGCACTTTCCCGCATACGTTGCAAAGCGTGCGCCGTTTTCGGGCTTAAAAGAATCTATCGCTTTTATAAGCCCTATCGTGCCGATGGATATAAGGTCCTCTTGATTTTGGTTTGCCGTGTAATATTTTTTTACAATGTGCGCCACAAGCCTCAAATTATGCTCTATAAGCTTTTCGCGCGCTTTTTTGTCCCCATCCCTCATTTTCGCAAAAAGCTCCGCCTCTTCCTTCGGCGGAAGCGGAGGGGGAAAAGACTGAGTGTATGAAACCTTCAGGAACAAATACAGAAAATTGTTCATCAGGAAGGAAATAAAACCGAACATATAAACCTCCCGTACGGTCGTTTTTTACAGTATATTCGAGAAAGCTTGTATTTTTTCGCAAAAATAAAAATCAATATAAATATTATTTTTGCGAAAAAATATTGTACAAGTAAATATTTTTATGTATAATATTTTAGAACAAGTATTTTGATCTATTTGCAGATCACCGGAGATAAGTATGGATTTTTTTAAATATGCTATCGTTGATATAGGCGCAAACAGCGTTCGTATGATAATATACGATATAGACCCAAAGACAGGAGAGTTTTTCACGGTTGATTCCGTAAGAAATATGATGGGGCTTGCCGCGTATAAGGAGGCAGGTGCGCTCACCCCCGACGGTGCGGGAAAGCTTACAGCCATCATACGCGATTACCTTGCTCGCGCTAACAGCTATCCCTGCGATAAATTTTCCGCATTTGCCACGGCAAGCCTTCGCGGTCTTTCCAACTCTGCACAGTTTATCGCTTCCATAAAGCGCAAATTCGGTGTTGATATAGACATAATCAGCGGAGAGGACGAAGCCGCATACGATTTTGACGCCATCCGTTACCGTTTCGGACGCGAGGTCTTTCCTCGCGGAGTTGTTATCGATATGGGCGGCGGCAGCACAGAGATGATAGAATTTGAAAACGAGCGCGCAACAAGCCTTGTAAGTATGAACCTTGGCTGCGTTATGCTTGGTAAAAAATTCATTTCCGATATAAAAAGATCCCCGTTCCCGAACGAAGCAGAGAGCGAGGATATCATAAATTACACAAAAAAAACTCTTTCACAAAACGAAAGCTTTCGCGCAAAAGGAGAAAGCATATATCTTATCGGCGGCACGGGCAGAGCCATAGCAAAGCTTCACGCCGTTATGAACGGCGTGAACGTCAAAAACTTTGACGGCTACACGTTCTCCGCGCACGATATTAAAAGCATACGCGATTTCGCCGAAAAAGACGTGCGTGATGGCGCACCGATCATAAGAAAGCTGCTCTCCGACCGCATAACGACAATACTCCCCGGCATAATCGCGTATGAGCAGATATTCGCCTTTCTCGGTTCAAAGCTGGCAACGGTTTCCGCCTGCGGCGTGCGCGAGGGTTATCTCCTTCGTTTCATCAACCAAAGCTTTTCTCAAAGATCTCAAGAATTTTAAACTTTAAGCGGTATTTCGGTTCTTCCCCGCCCGTGAGTATATCGATCTGATCCTTAGAAAAACCTGTTTTCACAAGCGTTTCGCCTGTTTTTGCCGTGCTTGTGCAAAGCTGCGGATAAAGCACACACCACCAATTCTGCCCCTGTGCCTCGCCTATCATAACGCGAAGAGAGGTGTATTTGCCCGAAGGAAGCTTAAAATCCTCATACTCTCGCGTAGGATAATATTCATCGGAAAGCGTAACGCTCACCTCTTTGTCCTCGCCCAGCTTGCAAAGCGTTTCTTTTGCCGCGTCGCAAACAGCGCGGATATTATCTGCTATAAGTGCTTCCGCTTCTTCAGCGTTTTCGGCATTCTTTGTAATTTCCGTTATCGTTTCCAGCACCGCATCGCGCACACAAAGCTTGACCTCCTGGTCGTGCGCGGAATCGGAATTTGCAAGAACGTGCAAACGTACCGTGTTATCGTAAATTTCTGCTTCATCAGCAAGCGGCATAAACGAGCAAAGTGCCAAGACAGCCAAAACAAGGCTTGTAAATATTGTAATACCCTTCATTTTTATATCTCCTTTAAGACACGCATCCGCGTGTTTTTCTTTATGCCTGTATTATGGTGCATTTTTCTCTCTTTTATACGCAGAAAACGAAAAACAGGAAATTTTTTCCTATGTTTCTTTCTTCCATTTAATAATGCTTATCCTTTTTCTTGTGAATAAATAAAAACCGAAAAGGCTACAATATATTCAAATTCAGGCAAAAAATTTGCCAAAGAAAGGATATTTTTAATGAAAAAGCTGTTTATTTCTGCAATTTTCGCAGCCATTTTGCTCTCCTTTTCCATAGGGGCGCAGGCTTCTCTGCTCTCTCCCGGGCTTTCCGTGATACAAAAAAGCGTGACGATGGAAAAGAAAGGCGTTGCAAAAAACGCTGTCGCATTTTCCTCAGAGGATTTTGAAGAAGCGCTCGGTATGGAAAAAATCGATGCTATCAAGATCACCTCCCTGCCATCCCCCGAAACGGGAACTCTTGTGCTTGACGGCAAAAGCGTTGCCGCAGGCGACGTTATCAAAAGCGATATGTTAAATCACCTTTGCTTTCTCCCCGCCGACAATGGAGTTTGTTCCGAGTTCGGATTTATTCCGTGCGAAAGCGCGTACAAGGAGGATTTCTCCTGCGTTATATCTATGACGGAGCAAGCACTAAACCTTGCGCCGACAACAAAAGACGGAACGATCTCCGATATGGCAGGTATCACTGTATTTTCCGTGCTGTCCGCAGACGATGAGGATAGCAAAAGCCTTCATTTTTCCGTTGTTTCGGGTGCAGAACACGGCACCGTGGAAATACTTGACGTAAGCACGGGTGAATACCGCTATACCCCCGCAAAAGGTTTTTACGGCAAAGATTCTTTTACGTTCTGCGTGACGGATGACGGTGGAAACACATCCAACGTGTCCAAGGTCACGGTCAACGTGGAAAAGAACGAAAAAAACATCATCTATTCCGATATGGTCGGTGACGAGCTCCACCTTGCCGCGGCGGTACTTTTTGAAAACGATATAATGCTCGGAAGCTATGATGGCAAAACGCGCGTGTTCAAGCCCGACGGCACGGTAACACGCTCCGATTTTCTCATTATGGCTATGGATGCCGCAGGCATTCATGCGGCAAGCGGCGAAAGCGGGTTCTCGGATGAGGCAGAGTTTTCTCCTTATGAAAAGAAGTATATCGCCACGGCAAAAAGCCTTGGCATTACCGTTGGGATCGAAACGGAAAACGGGCTTTGCTTCTGCGCCGACCGCGGCATAACCGCAGAGGAAGCGGCTCTTATCGCCTGCCGCATATCCGCGCTCGAGGGGCTGGAGCTTGTTCCCTCCGACATTGCAGTATCTGTAATGGAGGACGATTCCTACGATGCGCTTGCGGTACTTGCTAATGCAGGTATTCTGGAAAGAGCCAAGGCGGAAGAAAATATCTGCCGCGCAGATGCCGTCGAAATTCTTTATTCGATTTTTAAATTTACAGAAAAAGAATAACTCGTTTTTCTATTGACAAGAGTCAAAAAAATGTGTATAATATTACCGTTATGGGGTATAGCCAAGTCGGTTAAGGCACAAGACTTTGACTCTTGCATTTCGTTGGTTCGAGTCCAACTACCCCAGCCATCATGAGTGTCTGATTTAGATGCAGGCACGAAAAAACGAGAAAAGCGGAGATTTCGAGAGATTTCTCCGCTTTTTTCGACTCTGAAGTTTTTCGAAATTTTATAGATGCATTTCGGGC
>SVRQ01000017.1 GCA_015064725.1 Oscillospiraceae bacterium
TCCACTGCCGCAAGCAGTCAGCGACATCAGCATAATCAATACAAGGTGTAGTGCTAAGATTCTTTTCATTGTCTTTTCCTCCTGAATATAAAAAGTGTGTGCAACCGAAGCCAGCGCACCGAAAAACGCAACCCCGATTGTCGCCAAACAAATCGAATAGATATGGGCATAAATCCGCATAACCCGGTTCGAGGAATTTGCTTTTTTACCAAATTCATATAACCGGGCGCACGGAAAAAAGGGTATAGTATGCCCATAAAGGCAAAATATCCCCATATACTGAATATTCGATTTGTTTGGCATATTCAGTATATCATTTTTTTTACCGTTTTGTAAAGAGATTTGAAAAAATTAAAGAGTAAATCTCCCGGACTTATTATTAAATATGCCTCTTAAAAACAAGGCTTTATCTTCGCAAATAAAAACGCCCTTTCGGGCGCTTTTATTTATTCCTTATCTCCTGCCGTTATCTCCTCGCGGGAACGGAAGAGGAGCGAGATGCACCAAACGCCCGCAAGAGCTACCAGCGTAAAAATTATTCTGGATGCAAGCGCGCCCGTTCCGCCGAAGATCCAACCAACGATGTCAAAGCCGAAAAGTCCGATGCTTCCCCAGTTGAAAGCACCGATGATAACAAGAAGGAGTGCTATTCTGTCTATCATATTTTTTACCTCTTTATTTATATATATTGTGAATTTAAATTTATATTTACGGTCTGAGTTTATTTTTGCCCCGTTAAAATTTTTTATACACGGCGTTTTGAAAATATATTTAATCTTGAAAAAATAAAATATATGTGATAAAATATATTAGAAATATTTTTTAAAGGAATTTTTTTACTATGCGTGTTAGAAAAAAGAAAAACGGGGACGCAAGGTTTGATGCCTGCAAGGACCTGTATATAGAATTCGACAAAAACGAACCCCAAAAATTAAACCTTTCCGAGATCTTCCCGGGATATACGCATTTTCGCGCGGAGATCGGCTGCGGTAAAGGCACGTTCATCACCGAAATGGCAAAAAGAAACCCGGACGTAGCTTTCCTTGCCGTGGAAAAGGTGCGCGATGTAGTTATCTTCGCCTCCGAAAAAGTCAAAGAGGCAGAGCTTCCCAACGTCCGCTTTATCTGCGGCGATGCAGCGGCGCTTTCCGCTATGATAGACGAGGGTGCGCTCGAAACGATATACATAAACTTCTGCGACCCGTGGCCCAAGGCGCGCCACGCCAAGCGCAGACTCACGAGCGAGGGCTTCCTTTCCCTTTTCAAAAAGCTTCTTTCGGACGACGGCAAGATAGAATTTAAAACTGACAACATCGGTCTTTTTGAATTTTCACTTGAAGAATTTCCCAAAGCAGGCTTTGAAATGCGTAACGTCTGCTTCGATCTTCACGCAAGTGAGCTTGCAGAGAGCAATATTCAGACAGAATATGAGCGAAATTTCTCTGCAAAAGGCTTCAAGATCAACCGTTTAGAGGGCTTTAAAGCAAAAAATTAAACTTTTTTTGCTTCTTTATGCGTAAAAAGAAAAAAAACTCTTGATTTTTTTAAATCACTATGATATAATCTATAACGCTATGCTGCAACAGATTCATAAATCGTTCTTTGCGATTTATTTTTTGTAAACGAAATTTTAAATTGGAGGTGTGTAGATATGGCAAAATGCATGTACTGCAACAAGGGTGTTACATTCGGTCACAACGTTTCTCACTCTAACCGTAAAACAGGCAGAACTTGGAAGGCTAATATCAGAAAGGTCAGCGCTGTCATCAACGGTGAACACAAGACCGTTGCTGTTTGCTCCCGTTGCCTTCGTTCGGGTAAGGTTGAAAGAAGCTGACAAACAACGCCTCACGGCTTGAAAGTTGCACTAAAAGCTCCTTCGTTAAGAAGGAGCTTCTTTGTTTTTTATCCACCCTGCAAGGAGGTCAAAATGAAATATTTCCTCACAAATCCCGCTTTCCCGGATTTTTTTGCAAAGCAGCTCGCTCCATACGGGTTTTGCATCCCCATCCGCCCTTTTCATAAACTCGATGAGCCCGTAAACGCTCACCCGGATATGCTCGCAGTGAATATCGGCGGGAAGCTTTTTATCCATGCGGATGATATACACCTTGCCGCCGCGCTCTCAAAGCAAAATATACCATTTTCGCTTTCGCAGGCACCCGTCGGCGCAAAATATCCGCAAGATATCGCGCTTAATCTTTTCACGGTAAAAAAATATCTTTTTGCAAACGTGGCGCACGCAAGCGCGGACGTTCTGGAATATGCGCGCCTTTGCGAATATGAGCTTGTAAACGTGGCTCAAGGATATGCAAAATGCTCTACCCTACTGCTTGATGAGGCAGTGATCACCGCAGATACCCGCATTTACCGTGCCGCAAAGGAGCGCGGAATAGATGCACTGCTTATTTCCCACGGCAATATCGGCATAGAAAAATACGATACAGGCTTTATCGGCGGTGCTTCCGCCAAAATAGCAGAGGGGAAAGTTGCCGTTTTCGGCAATATCGAAAAACACCCCGACGGAGAAAATATCCTCGGTTTTGCAAAAAAACACGATACCCAAATAATAAGCCTTGGACACTCCGCGCTCTTCGATTACGGCGGTATCGTTTGCGCGGACGCTTGACTTTTGCCAAGTGCTGTGATATGATAAAAGCATAAAATAATTTTTAAAGGAAGTTTTACATATGTTGATACATCCTTCTATTGAAGTTTTCAAGCTCACAGAAACATCCGTAAAAGAGATCACTCTTACAGCCTATATCGCAGGAACGGCAGAGGATATGCCGTTCAATTATAAGAGAAAAGCTGTGCTCATCTGCCCCGGCGGCGCATACTCCTTCTGCTCCAACAGAGAGGCAGAGCCCATTGCAACGTGCTTCCTCGCGGCAGGCTACAACGCTTTCGTTCTCGATTACTCCGTTAAAAACCGCGAAAATCCCGGCAAAAAATTCCCCGGTCAGCTTATCGAAGCAGCCCTTGCAATGAAATTTATCAAGGACAACGCGGATAAATTCAATATCGACCCCAACTACGTATTCGTTTCCGGTTATTCCGCAGGCGGTCACCTTGCCGCTTCCCTCGGCATCCTCTATAACAGCAAATACGTTACGGATGCTATCGATATGCCCGAAAATTATGCACGCCCCGCAGGTATGGTGCTTGCATACCCCGTTATCACAAGCGGAGAATACGCACACCGCGGATCTATTAACAATATTCTTCACGACGAAAGCGAAGATGCGGCAGCCCTTGACAAGGTATCCCTTGAAAAATGCGTTGACGAAAATACAGTTCCCGCGTTCATCTGGCACACAAGAGAGGACACAACGGTTCCCGTTGAGAACTCCATTATGCTTTCCGCTGCTCTTGCAAAAAACAATATCCCCTTTGAAATGCACATCTACCCCTACGGCGGTCACGGCCTTTCCCTTGCAACGCCCGTAGTCGGATACAACAGACCTGCCATTGCACAGTGGTTCAACGATGCCACACGCTGGATAGAATCGATAAAAATAAAAGCAGAATAATAAAAAAAAACAGAACAGGATCACGCTCTGATCCTGTTCTGTTTTTTATTCCCGTTAAAACGATTTTTCTTTTTGAAAGTGAATAAAAAATCCCGCTTCTTTAAGGCGGGATTCTCTTTGCTTTATTATTCTGAATTCAGATTTTTTTCGAGAATAAGGTGATCAGCCCCATTCTCCTTTACGAAAGGATCAGAAGTGTTACCCTCTTACGGTTCAAAAAGTTTTTCATCATAACCTCCTTGGTTTGTCTATAGGTTTGATGGCTTTTGGCAGGTCACGCATCTTTCACCTACGCGCCTGTTTTATTTAGCGGATCAGGAGTATTCTCCCGATATTTATTCTTTTTTTCATTTGTTCTCCCCCCACTACAGAACTATGAAATTTTTTCCTGACAAATTTTCATTTGCCTTATTTCATATTCTGAAAAGGAGAACTCCGTTTCTTTTAAATAATGTTTTCATCATAACCTCCTGCTTGGGTCTATAGGTTTGATGGCTTTTGGCAGGTCACATATCTTTCACCTATTTGCCTATTTTATTTAAAGGATCAGGAGTGCGTAGCTCCTGCGGTTATTTCTTATTTTCATATTTGCTCTCCCATCATTCTCGCTATGATTTTTTGAACAAACTTTCATTTGTTCGCTTCATAGTTTGAATGCGAGAATTCCGTTTCTTTTAAGCAATGTTTTCATCATAACCTCCTGTTTGGGTCTTATAGGTTTGATGGCTTTTGGCAGGTCACATATCTTTCACCTATGTGCCTGTTTTATTTAAGGGATCAGAAGTACGTGCCTCCTGAGTTGTTTTCGAATTTTCATTTGAGTTCCCTCTTTCCTATTATTTTGCCTGAACAAACATAGTTTGTTCACTCTCATAATATGAACAGGATAACTCCGTTTCTCTTCAATAATGTTTTCATCATAACCTCCTCTGATTTTCAAGGACATTTAGTTTGATGGCGGTTGCGAGAACGGCTTACTCCTCTCCGTTCTCCGTTATAGTCTGAAAAGAAGAACGTTCTTTCTTGTCGGGAGTTTTCTATATAAAGTAATCATTTTTATCACTCCTTCTTCTTTGTGTCTTTAGTATAGCACATTTCACAACAAAAGTCAAGCACTTTTTTAAAATTTTGTGCATTTTTTATCTTGACTTTTTCGAAAGCCTCGTTCTTTACCATTTTGTAAGTTCTGCAAATGTTTTGGCAAACATTTCCGCCGCCAAAAGAGCTTCCCCGCAGGGGGTTACGGCGCTTCCTATCTCAAGCGTTATAACGGGAACACCGCTGCCAAAGACAAGGCTTCCGTTCTTTATACGCGTAGGCATAACGGAATAAGCCTCTCTCTTCTGCAAAGCGGAAAAGAGCGTATTCGCAGCGCCAAGCTCCGTTTCAAACTCGCTGCTTCCGCTTCCGACGGAAAAGCGCATCTGCGCAGTATCCTTTCCGCCTTCCGTATATGAGGGAGAAAGAAGATTTCCCTCTTCGTCATAGTACACGCCGCGGCGCACGTCGATAACGTATTTTATATTCGGATAAACCGAAAGGCTCTGCGCTATCATTCGCTCTGCGTTTTCAAGAGAGCCGTACGCCGCCGTATTGCCAACATCTATGTAAAGCGCACCCACGCCCGAAAGCGTAAGGTTGGCGGCTATACTGCGCGCACATACGCAAACGCTTGCCGTGCCCATACCCGCAGGATAGTCGCCGTCAAGATAAAAGGCTTCTTCGGCAAGGTACGTTTCAAACCCGCGTGAGCATATAATAAGCACGTATATATCATCCGCGGAAAGCGAAGCCAGCCCGTGCCGGGAAGCAAAGACTTCACGGTCCGTTTCATTTTCGTAAAGCTTTCCCTGCGCCGCAGCGCTCATATCCGTTTTTATTATCTTGCGGGCGCCCTGCGGTATTTCCGGTATTGACGGTGAATCGGAGGTCTGCCTTGCATCCTGCGTACTTTCCGTGGTGGCGGTGCTACCGTCCGTTTTCGCGCCCTCTGCGAAAAAAGAAAACAGCTCCCGTCCGCTTCCGTATATAACAGCCGCAAGCATAATTATCGCGCAGAAGATCAATATAACCAAAAACGATTTTGCATTTCCTTTTTGTTTTTTTCTTTTCTTTAAATACGGCATTATATCGTTTCCCTGTGTGTCGGTGTTCACGCCTGTCTCCCCCAAAAATATCGTTGTTTATAGATATATATTGACCGTGTGCCGTTTTAATTCATATAAACATCATTTCTTCAAGAGAAATCCCGCCGTGAAAAGCGCGGTTGAGCGCGAAACCGGAAAGCAGTGCAAGCTTATCCGTAAGCAAATCTATATCCTTCGGACATACGAAAAAAGAGCCGCAGACATCTTCCGCCGTTTTCTCCCCGGCAATATCGCGCGCAAGAGTCGCGGCATCTATGACCGTCGGCACGCCGAGCGCGATAACGGGAACCCCCATACTTTGCGCGTTTATTGCGCCCTTTGCGTTTCCCACGCCGGACCCGGGGGAGATCCCCGCCGTGCATAGCTGTACCGTTTTGCAGATGCGCTCCGCGCCCCTTGCGCAAAGCGCGTCTGCGGCAATAATAACGTCGGGCTTTGCCTCTTTTACCGCGGAAAGGAGCAGGCGGGAGGAATCAAGCCCCGTGTGCGCGCTTACGTCCGGATAAAAAGCGCATACGTCGAAAAAGCCCGCCGAGGTAAAAACATCGTTTGCTTCTTCCTTTAAATGCCGCGTTACTATCACGTTTTTTGCCGTCTTCCTGCCGAAGGCATCCGCCGAAAGGCATTCGTTTCCAAGTCCGCAGACAAGAACGCTCTTCGCCCCCTTTGCAATATGATCGCAAAGCTCTCTGATAAGATGCGAAAGCAGCGTGCAAAGACGCGAAAAATCTTCGCTTGCCATCACACTTATATCGGAAAAGGAAAGCGTTATATACCGTCCGCAGGGCTTGCCCACGGCGCGCGCTCCCTTTTCGTCAAGTATATCTATCGTGCTGACGGAAAACCCATCCTCCGCACGCTCATAATATTCCACGCCGTCTATCTTCCCTTCGTTATTTTCGGCATATCTGCTCATATATTCGCTCCTTGCCTCTGCGGCAAGGTCCGTTACGGGTCGGTACATAAATAAAACCTCTTTATTTCTTTTTTATTTATTATGTCCGCGCAGCGCAAAAATAATTGATTTACCGAGAAAAATGTTGTATAATGGTCTCAACCGGATCTGAAAGGAGCGAAAAATATGAAAGTTGCCGTTATAGGCTCGCGCAGTCTTTACGTAAGCGACCTTGAAAAATACCTGCCCGAAGAAACTACGGAGATAGTTTCCGGCGGTGCTGTCGGGGTCGACAGAAGCGCCCGAAAGTATGCACAGCAAAAAGGGCTCAAGCTTACGGAGTTTTTACCCGATTACGATACTTACGGAAAATATGCTCCGCTTAAACGCAATCTTCAGATAATCGAATACGCGGACGTTGTCTATGCCTTTTGGGACGGGAGATCCGGCGGCACGGGCTTTGTTATCGAAAATTGCAGAAAGATCGGCAGAAAGGTGCGCGTTTTTAAAGCGAGGCGCGTCTATCCCGAACAAAAAAATTCATAAAAAGTTCATTTATTGTTGCTTTTTGTAAGAAAGCGTGATATAATTACCTGACATTTGTCCGAGCATTGCCCGGGCAAAAATTCAAGTATAATTTTAAGGAGATATTTCGTGGAACAGAAAAGAAGCTCTTTCACGGGAAAACTCGGCTTCATCCTTGCCGCGGCAGGCTCTGCTGTCGGCCTTGGCAACATCTGGCGTTTTCCTTATCTCGCCGCACAGTACGGCGGCGGTATATTCTTGCTCGTTTACATAATCCTTGCAGTTACGTTCGGTTTTACGCTTATGATGGCGGAGATCGCGATCGGCAGAAAAACGGGCTTGAGTGCGATCGGCGCATTTAAAGCGCTCAACAAAAAATTTGCATTTCTCGGTTACCTTGCGGCAATCGTCCCCGCGCTCATACTTCCCTATTACTCCGTTATCGGCGGCTGGGTAACAAAATACCTCGTTTCCTTTACAACGGGTCAAGGCACAAATGCCGCAACGGACGGCTATTTTGGCGAATTCATCGCAGAAGCGGGCGAACCCGTTATCTGGTTCCTTATATTTATAGGAATTACGGCGCTCGTCGTTCTTCTCGGCGTTGAAAAGGGCATTGAAAAAGTAAGCAAGATAATGATGCCCGTGCTCGTACTCCTCACGGTATTCATCGCGGTATATACGCTCTTTATGCCGGGTGCTATCGACGGTCTTATCTATTACGTTAAGCCCGATTTCTCTCAGTTCTCGTTTATGACGGTTCTTGCGGCTCTCGGTCAGCTCTTCTACTCTATGTCCCTTGCTATGGGTATTATGATAACGTACGGTTCCTATATGAAGAAGGACGTAAGCATTGAAAGCTCCGTAAGACATATCGAGATATTCGATACGGGTATCGCGTTCTTCGCAGGTCTTATGATAATCCCCGCAGTGTTCGCATTCTCCGGCGGCAGCGAGGAAAACCTTACAAAGGGTCCTTCCCTTATGTTTGAAACACTTCCCAAGGTATTCGACTCTATGCCCGCAGGCGACATCATCGGCGCGGTATTTTTCCTTCTCGTTCTTTTTGCGGCCCTCACATCCTCCATCTCTCTTATGGAAACCGTTGTTTCCATCGTTATGGATAAGCTCAAATGGAAGAGAATTCCCGCGTGCCTTGCGGTCCTCGGCTTCTCCGTAGCCCTCGGCGTGGTAACGTCCCTTGGCAACGGTGTCTGGAGCAACATCCGTGTACTCGGATTCGTATTCCTTGATTTCTTCGATTTCATCACAAACAGCGTAATTATGCCTATCGTTGCGATAATCACCTGTGTCCTTGTCGGCTTCATCATCAAGCCCAAGGCCGTTATCGAAGAGGTTGAAATTGGCGGCACAAAATTCAAAGCGAAAAAGCTTTTCTCCGTTATGATAAAGTACATCGCTCCCATTTGCATATTCGCTATCCTTGTGTTCTCCGTGCTTGAAGCCCTCGGCGTATTGAAAGTTTAAAAATTCAATAAAAAAACCGATAAGTCGGAAAAAATTCCGTCTTATCGGTTTTTTGTGTTATAGAATATATTCCATTGTAAGATTGTTGACAGAAAACGGGCGGTGAGCGTATTTTGCACCGTTGTAGGGACCGGCGTCCCCGACGGTCCATTACGGTCTGCTTTTATAAATAACATTATATGAATATGATTTGGCATAATAACGTAACTTTTCACCGATAGATTGTCATAAAAACCATCTAATTGTTTGATGTATTTATCGGCAATTTGACCATATTTTGTTAACTCTACCTTTGGACCGTCGAGGACGCCGGTCCCTACAATGCGAGAGAGCAAGCAACGTCTGTTTTGCGTACATATTGTTAAGAAAAATGCTCCTGTGCCATTATAATCCGCACCCGACAACCTCGTTGTTTTTCGATTTTTATTTTCTTCCATTTACAGCACCATACCGATATATTGCAAAATTGCGTGAACCCGATTTTTACTCTTTTATAAGTATCTCCTGCATTTTTGCGTAAAAATCCGGAAGATCGCGCTTGAGGGAGATTATCTTTCCCTCTGCATTCAAAAAGCAATGGCTGCTTTTGCCGATGCAGACGGTATCTTCCCCGCGCTTCATCTCATAGATAAGCGATATTCGCACGGCGGAAAGCTCGCACACGCACACTTCGATGGCTATTTCGTCCGCATAAGTCGTGGACTTTTTGAAATCGCACGAAACGGAAGTAACGGGAGAGATAACGCCCTCGCGCTCCATCCTGTCATATCCGTATCCCATCTTTTCAAGGAAGTCCGTTCTTGCTTCCTCCATAAAACGGATATAGTTTGAATGGTGCGTGATGCCCATCTTATCCGTTTCGTAATATTGAACCTTATGTATATACATCAAACCTTCGCCTTTCCCGCAAGAATGTTTTTGTAATCCTCAAGATTACGGCGAAGAAGCTCCGGCGTGTCAAGCCCGTAGGGGCATTTTGATTTGCATTTACCGCAGTTTATGCATTCCTCTATCTGCATCATCATAGCAACGCTCTTTTCCGTGAGCCAATTTTTGGAGGGCGAACGGCGTATGAGCTGTGACATTCGCGCACAGTTGTTTATCTCAATTCCCTTTGGGCAAGGCATACAGTAACCGCAGCCGCGGCAGAAATTGCCCAAAAGCTCTGCGCGGTCGCGCGCGATAACTTCTTTTATCTCCTCCGTCATACCGGGAGGTGTCTGCATATAGCTTATAAATTCGTCAAGCTCGCTCTCGCGCTGTATTCCCCAGATGGGAAGCACGTTATCGTACTGCTCCATAAAAGCGTAAGCCGCCGCGGAATTATTGATAAGTCCGCCCGAAAGAGCTTTCATCGCAATAAATCCCATATCGTGCTCCTTGCAAAGACGAACTATTTCCTCATCCTTTTCCGTTGCAAGATAGCAAAATGGGAATTGGAGCGTTTCGTAAAGTCCCGATTCTATGGCTTCCTTTGCAACGTGGAGCCTGTGGTTGGTGATACCGATGTGGCGTACCTTACCTTCGGCCTTTGCTTCAAGCATAGCCTCGTAAAGGCCCGTGCCGTCGCCGGGCTTGGGGCAAAAAGGCGGATTGTGGAACTGATATATATCAACGTAGTCCGTTTTCAGCATAGAAAGGCTCGTTTCAAGGTCGCGCCAAAAATCCTCTGCCGTAAGTGCGCCCGTTTTTGTTGCGATATATATTTTTTCGCGCACGTCGGAAAGCGCAAGCCCTATCTTGTGCTCGCTGTCGGAGTACATACGCGCCGTATCGAAAAAGCTGAAGCCCGCGTCATATGCCTTGCGAAGGAGCATAGCGGCATATTCGTCATCCACCCTCTGCACGGGAGCGCGCCGAAAGCGTTCTTCGGGGATATTGTCTCTGTTTTTCCAAGTCTTACTGTAAGCATAAAACCACCTTCTCTTTATTATTCTGTAAAAATTATAACATAAATATAAAAAGATGTCCATATGCTTTACGCCTTCCGAAAACATCATTTTCGGTTGACAAACCGCACCGCAATATAGTATCCTTTAATCAGTAAGGGCCGTTGTGCCCAAAAACACGAGGTATTGTTATGAAGATAAAAGTAAACTCTCTTTTTACACCGTTTATAGACACGGCTCCCCGCTTCTCCTGGACCTTTCCCGACGATGAATTTTCCGCGCAGACCGAATATACGCTGACCGTTGCGGCAGACGAAGATTTTGAAAACATCGTTTTTCAAACCACGGAAAAGACGGACGAGCGCGTAAATATCTATCCCAATACCACACTTTCTCCGCTTACAAAATATTTTGTGAAAGTGCGCTCCGCGCTTGAAAGCGGAAAGGAATATACCGCAGAAACTCATTTTTCCACTTGCTTTATGGGAACCCCCTGGCAGGCGCGCTTTATCACGGGCAAAAAAATAAAAAACCGCGATGACGCTCTTGCGGCAATGTATCTGCGCCGCGAATTCCTTGCAAAAACGCCAAAGCGTGCCGTACTCTATATCGCGGGGCTCGGATATTTCGAGGCGCGTATAAACGGAGAAAAGGTCGGGGACGATTTTCTTTCCACGGCATTTACCTCTTACGATAAAAACATACTTTACCGCGCCTTTGACGTAACGCATATGATAGAAAACGGCGCAAATGCCATCGGCGTTATTCTAGGCAACGGATTTTACAACTGCTTTACGCAAGACCCGTGGCAAACAAGCACCGCCCCGTGGCGAGATTTTCCCAAACTTCTTTTGGAACTGCACCTCGAATATGAAGACGGAACGCAGAAGATACTCTCCGACGCCGGCTGGAGCTATATAGAAGGTCCGATCATCTTCAACGGCATACGCCACGGCGAAGAATATGATGCACGCCTTGAAAAAGACGGCTGGGATAAGCCCGGATACACAGGCGAGGCCTTCCCCGCGAACTATATAAAAAGCCCCGGAGCTTCTCTTTCCGTTATGGAGATGGAGCCCATACGCGTTCGCGAGGTGCTTTCCCCCGTGCTTTGCCGCAAGGTGAAAAACGGCTGGCTCTATGAATTTTCACAGAACACCGCAGGCGTTGCGCGCATAACCTTCCGCGGCAAAGCAGGCACGCGATATAAGATACGATATTGCGACAGGCTCTATCCCGACGGTGAGCTTGACCAGGAGGCGCTTTCGGGCTTTATAAAGAACCACTTCTTTCAGACGGATTTCTACACAAAGAGGTCTGACGAAGCGGAAGAGTGGAATGCTATATTCACATATCACGGGTTCCAATATATCGAAATTTCGGGTTGCGAGGAACCTCCCGCGCTTTCAGATATAAAAGCCCTCGCACTTTCAAACGAGCTTGAAAGAAAATCGTATTTTTCCTGCTCCGACGAGGATATAAACGCTATACAGCATCTTTGCATAGAATCCTCCGTTTGTTGCTTTGTAAATACGGTGTCCTCCGACACGGTGCGCGAAAAAAGCTCCTGGACGGGCGACACGGGTCTTTCCGCAGAACAGATAATGATAAATTTCGGCGCGGAAAGCCTTATGCGGAAATGGCAGCAGGACCTGCGCGACGCGCAACGCATAGGCGGTTGCCTTCCCTGCATAGTTCCCTCTGCAGGCTGGGGATACAACAGCCTCAACGGTCCCGATTGGTCGCACCCGATGGTGGACGTACCGTGGCATCTATACAACGAGTACGGCGATATCGAGGTATTGCGCCAAAACTACAACGCTCTTAAAGCGCATGTTTCCTATATTTCCTCTATGGCAAACGGTTATATTGCAAGCTACGGTCTTGGAGATTGGTGCGCTCCCTTTGAGGGTGCGGCGGTAAGCGTGAATATGGAATCATTCAAATGCCCCGTCCCCGTGAGCGACACGGCATATTTCCACAGCGCTGTAAAAATGGCAGAAAAGTGCGCCGCGCTACTTGGCTTTGAAGAAGACGAAAAAGCTTATGCCGAACTTGCAAAAAGCGTTAAGCAAGCGTTCAGACGTGAATTTTTCGATAAAGACACATACACCGTCAAGGGCGATTGCCAGAGCGCAACCGCTATGATGATATTCCACGGACTTGCCGAAGAGGATGAAATACCGCATCTTTTGGAAAAGCTTCTCTTGCAGATAGAGCGAGATAACGGTCACCTTGATTTCGGCGTGCTGGGATGCAAGGCGGTTATGGAGTCGCTTGGCAGATACGGATATGCAGAAAATGCTATGAAGCTTCTCACAAATCCCACTTATCCGAGTATGAAGCATTGGCTTGATATGGGCACAACAACGCTTCTTGAATGTTGGAACGGCGGCGGTTCCCGCAACCATCATATGTTCTCCTGCGTTTCCGCGTTCTTTTATAAATACGTTGCGGGCATTTCCGCCGCCGCCCCCGCCTACAGGAAGATAGATTTCCGTCCCGCGGTAGAAAGCTCCCTTACGCACGCGCACGCAAGCGTAAACACGCCGTACGGCAAGGCGGAATGCGGCTTTGAGAAAAAGGACGGCAAAACAATAGTTAATATCACCGTTCCCTCCTCTTGCAAAGGTACGCTTTATATTGGGGAAAAGACTATCGAATACAGCGCGGGAAGATATACCGTAGAAATTTGAAAAACGCCGCAAAACGGAAAAATCGATTTTACGCAAATTCCCGAAACATCAAAAAGGACAGAGAAAAATCTCTGTCCTTTAATATTATACGCTTCGAAAACCTCTGCCGATGATCTCGCTTGTCGTTGTGATGATAATAAAAGCATTGGGGTCTATCTGTCTTATGTAGGAGCGAAGCCTGTATGCCTGTATGCGCTTGCAGACCGTGTGGATGATGGTCTTTTCTTTGTTCGTATAGCCGCCGACAGCGCCCGTAAACGTGGTGCTGCGGTTAAGCTCTTTTATAATAAATTCATTTATCTCTGCACCCTTGTCCGTGATAACCACAAAGTATTTGCAGGCGTTGATGCTTTCAATAATGGAGTCAACAAGGAACGCCTTTGTAAAAAGGCCGAGCATAGAGAGAAGCCCTGCTTCCATACCGAAAACGAAGAAGGAGGACGCCGCGATAAGGCTGTCCGAAACGAGAAGAGCCTTGCCCTCGTCAAGATTGGTGTATTTTTTAAGAATAAGAGCAACTATATCCGTGCCTCCGGAGGACGCACCCACGTTAAAGAGTATCGCAGAACCGAAAGCCGTAAGAAGCATCGCATAGACAAGCTCCATAAGGGGCTCGTCCGTAAGCGGTGCGGTAACGGGAACTATCCATTCCAAAATATATGTCAGTGCCGAGTAAAGAAGACTGCAATACACCGTTTTTATGCTGTTTGCCTTGCCGAGAAAGATAAAACCGAGAACAAGCAAAAGGGAGTTGAGTATCAATATCCAAAGGCCCGTGGAAATAAAGGGTGTAAGCTTGCCCAGAACCGTGCTGATACCGCTGACGCCGCCCGTTGCAAAGCCGTTCGGTATCTTGAAAAAGTAGATGCCGGCAGTCATTACGATGACGCCGACCGTCATAAGAAAATATTCTTTTAAAGTGCCGAGGATATTACTGCTTTTAGCGGAATTGTTGTTTTTCATATTCAAAAGTCCTCTCACGGTATGTATTATATATATTTTATCATAAACAATAATAGCTTGCAACAAAAAAACATTTTTTGTTGCAAGCTATTTTGTTTAAGCTCGTTTCTTCTTTTTGATTACTATCACTATCGCAACAGCAATAACGGCAATAACGCCTACGGCAGCTGCAACAATAATACCGATAGAACCATCGGTCATATCCAGCGCCTTGCTTTCCTTATAACCGCAAAGCTCGCAGATGCGTTCTGCAACTCCCTCTTCATCCGAAGCAGGCTCTTTAACCGTATGCCACTCTCCAAAGGAGTGTTCCTCCGTCTTAGGCACGGAGGATTCAAATGTTGCTTTGCAAACGTCACATTCGTACTTACCGATACCCTCCTCAAGATGAGTGGGTTCTTTTATAACGCTCATATTGTTTTTCGTATGAGCGCCGTAATCTATATGTCCGCATTCGCTGCAAATACGCTTATGACTCCCATCGTTATAGGGAAGCCATTCGCCATAGGAATGTGCGCATTGAACGGTTATCTCCGTGCTTTCGCAAATAAATTCAATTTGATCTCCCGAAATGTTATAAACGGTATCAAGCTCCGTCGAAAGAGAAATCGTTTGCTTGCCAACGGGCGCGTCTTCCTTTACCTTGAACGTAAGCACCGCCACGGTGCCCGTCGATTTTGAATCCGCAGAAGCGGAATGGTTTATCCACGTAAGCTTATAATTCTCATTACTGTAATTATTCGACAAAACTCCGCCGGGAAGGACCTTTTTGTCCTCCGCGCCTATAAGCTCCAGACCGTCCGAATGATCGAGAAGCAGACTTATCGAGATAATACCGGGGTTTTTGGTTATATTGACCTCCACCGTAAAGGTATCGCCTTGCTTAACGCCCGCGCTTTTGCTCGCAAGCTTTATTTGACCTTGGGTAGCGGCAAAAACACTTGTAAACGAACCGAATATCAACGTCAAGACCAGTACGGTGCAAAAAATCTTCGTTTTTTTCACGTTTTTTCTCCTCATTCTCCTTGATATTTTTGAAGGAGCTTCAACAGCTCGACACTAAAGCTCTTATATCCCTTGTAGGCAACGCCCTTGGGGCATTCGTAAACTCTCGAATTTCTCCATTGTGCATCCGTCAGGTACCACCAATCGTTTGAAAGAAAGCCAAAGCCGTATTTATCACACATTTCATAAAAATCGGTATAGTAAAGTTGCATCGATTCCCATGACGTTCCGCAAATATGTTCATAACGAAGCAACCAATCGCCCGATATCTTAGCAAATTCCTTCGCCATCTCGTCCATACACGCAGCATCAGCGCGCTCCTCCCAGATACTGTTGCTCACATATGTCACGTCCTCTTTGATGGTAACGCGGTCACCGTTATCGCCGTTATTCGGGCAGATGAAAATATGGGACGTTTTCTTTTTATACGGGCCTGCGAAATCCGCAAAAAATTCACGCACGTCATAGTCGGTGTAGAAGAACGTTTTTTTAACAGCGTATTCATCGGGAAGAATAACGTCTATTCCGCAAATAAGCATTCCCAAGCCGCTTGGCAAAAGCTTTACCTCGTCAGCATCCGCTTCAAGAGTAGCGCTCAAGCACTTATCGCTCGTCGCATAGAGACGATATTGGGACATATACGGCGTTTGGTTATAGTCTCCGTCACTCATAACTTCTCTGCAAAGCTCCTTACCGTCCGCGCAAAGAGACACGCTCCCGTTGCCCCAGCTGGATCCAACGTAAACGTTTATCTTGGTCCCCGCGGGAAGGAAGCCATCGATGGTAAGAGGAGAGCCATCATAAACATGCTGTTTCACGCCATAATAGACCGTTGGGTATTCAACTATTTCGCCGCCTGTGTTTTGATGGTCGATATGTAAGCCCGAAGCGTTCATTCCCGCATTAATAAACGGTCCAAGTCCGAAATTATTTGTAAGTGATACATTCTTATCTTTTGAAACGTATTTGTAAGTAGTGTTACATTCGCGTTGTATAGTTTCAAGACGTGAATTATTTCCCATTTCCGCTATTACAAGACGGTCGGGATCTATCTCCGTTATCAGGTCTATCAAATGCGAAAGGTACTTACCGATATCGTCGTCCGTATATTCGTCACCGTGGTTATGCAGCTCCGTTGTAGGCGTAAAGGAAAGATATGCGCTCGGCACGTTTTCATAGCGCTCGCTCAAAATGCGCCATATTCTGTCTGTAAGCTCTTGCTTCTCGGGATTTATAACGAGATCCCATTCACTAACCTCTGTTTCCGTTTCAAAATTATACACCGTGCAATGTCCCGGAATCATATTTGAGCATATATTAAGGTTAATATTGTTCATAATCGCCGCAGCCACAACGGCATCGAGCTTCGTTAGAATTTGCGCATCAATAGAAGTCACATCGTCACTGAAAACGCTTCTGTAATCAAACTGAATTCGCACAATATTAAAGCCCCAGTCGGCAATGTCACCTATATAGCCGGGCAAAAGATCGTAGCTTTCCTTGTCCTCGGCATACAGAACCATTCCGGACCACTTGGGGTGCGAGTCTGCCGTAACCTCGGGAATTTCACGTGAAGGATCGCTCAGAAGCGTTTCTATCAGAGGATTTGGTTCAGTCGCCTTTGGGTCTTCCACGGAAATCGTTTTTTCCGTAATATATTTGTCTGCAATACGGTATTCGGATTTTACAGTACCGTATAAATCTTTATAGGTATGGAAATAAGCGGCATTCAAAACGGTATCCATCTCATAATGAATATCCGCCGATTTTGCGTATCTTTCAAGAGATACTCGGGGGCCATCCTCTTTAACACCGAAAATACGCTCCGCATCCTCCGATGAAATAAGCCAAGAATTTGCGGAAATATATACGTCAGCATAATTTACAACTCCGTCCACGACTATTCGCGTGTCCTTCAGCGGCTGGGCAAGCGGTATCTTTTCATATCCCGACACACCGTTTATGTGGCGCGCAAGACAAATAATATCCCACATTTTTGCAGGCTCACCGTCACCGTCGATATCCGCCGCATCGAGATTTATATTTTGATACTCGGACCATCCCGCAAAATAGCGTTCAAGATAAACCAAGTCATCCTTCGTTGCGGCTTTGCCGTCGCCGTCAATATCACCCACAGGGGTATCTGCCGCAGACCCAAGCAAAGCTATAGCGGAAGGTGCATTACCGAAACTTACAGCGCATACCGCAATCGGATCAAAGGCAAAACAAATCGCTAAAATTATGCCCAAAAAAGAAAAAAATTTTCTTCCGTATTTCAAAATTATACCTTCTCTCTAAATAAAATTACTATGAAAAAGCTTTTCTTTGACATATTATATTTTATCATAAACAATAATAGTTTGCAATAGAAAAAACCGCTTTCGCGGTTTTTCAAATTTTATTTTTATCATTCTATCGTTTCAATGGAAACGATGGAAAATTCGGGCGTTAAAGTTCCCGTATATCTACTGTCCAAAATACGTTCTGCAACGTAGTCGAATGTTATGCTTTCATCATTCGTGCGGATCACTATTACGGAATCCCGTTCCGCATTCGGCAGCCGACCGTGCAGTGTCACAGTATATTTATATTCCGTAAGGATCTCCGTAAGAGCTGTGCTTGCCAAGCTTTCCGTGCTTCCCGTATTCGTGCAGGAAGAAAACGCAAGCGCGATCAGCAAGACTGCAAAAGCACAAATACACCTTTTCATAATCACACCTTGCTTTCAAGGTACGATAGCATATTGTCTATTGTTTCTCCCGCAAGACTCACAAAATCGAACTGCTTCAAAAACTCCACCGTCTCTGCTATCTTGTCCTCGGGAACGAGGTATATTCGCAAAAGTGCCTGCAAAAATTTTTCCGTTTTCATCTCCATAGTGAAGAAAACGTCGCAGGGAACCGTCATAAACGAGCGCGTAATGCCCCCCGCCGCAAGCTCCAAGCAATAAAAATCCTTTGTTTCAAGCGTGGGGAGATGCTCTGCAAAAATATATTCGAGCTTTTTGGTGATCGTCTGGTATATAACTCTTGAGGTTTCGGGAAGGGTGTATGAAACGGAATACATCTCTCTCATATGCTCGCTCGACTCCGCCATATGGAGCTGAAGCACTGTTTCCGCAGCATAGAAAAATATTTTGTCGTCCGTTTTACCGTCCAAAAGCTTTTGCACGGTTTCATACTGACATTCCAGAACGTACGCCACAAGCTCGGCAAGTATCCCCTCTTTATTTTTGAAGATATTAACAAGCGAGCCGAGCGCCATTTCGGAGTCCGAAGCGATCTGCTTCATCGTAGTTTCGTGGTAGCCTTTTTCAAGAAATTTTCGCGCAACTATGTGAAGCACCTTTGATTTCTGGGCTTCAAAATTTTTTCCTCTTGTTAAATTAGCCATTCTCCCCTCCTTATTTTTTCTAAACTTAGAACGTATTTTAATTTTACATTATTTTTGAGGATTTGTCAATAGGTAAAACACTTTTAAAGCTTGCTTTACGCCGCTTTCCCTTATTCCCACCAACCGAGCCCCGGCTTGGGAGAAGACAATACGGGAGGCTTTTCGTTTGCAAAGATTGCAGATGCGTTTTTTACAATATCCTCGCAGGTAAGTGCTCTTTCCCGAAGAATGGTCCGCGGACATCCAAATTCAACCTCATAAAGCCAAGGACCGTTGTAATTTATACTTTCAAGCGTGCGGATAAGGGCTTGCCAATCTATTTTTCCCTCTCCGGGCAGCCAATGGCGTTCGTTTACGAAATCGAAATCCGAAACATGAACCGTAATTATTTTTTCTCCGGCCCTTTTTACAAAATCAACAGGATCCTCAAAAAGAAGATGGTTCGTATCAAAGCAAATGCGAAGGTCCTCGTGTGCGCTTACAAGCTCAAGTATCTCCGCACAGCAGTTTCCAAGGCAGGTACGCGGCAGATCCTCCACGGCAATAACCGCGCCCTCTTTTTTCGCAGCCTCGGCAAGCTTGGCAAGGCTTTCGCAAGAACAGCGCAATCTTTCCCCGCGCTCGTTTTCGCAGATAGGCTCTGCGCTTGGATGTATCACGAATTTATCTATGCCTATATCGGCAGCTTTTTTTATGATCTCCAAAAGATGCGCCACGCTCTTCTTCGCAAGTTCCTTTTTTGAAATATCGATAACGTCGAAAGGGCCGAACGGCAAATGGAACGACCAAAGTCCGACACCGTATTTTTCCGAAAGAGCCGCCATTTCGGCATAATCGAGAAGCGCGTATTTTTCTGCCGAAACGCTTATCTCCATAAAGTCGATACCTGCTTTTCGGTAATTTGCAAAAAGCTCTTCATTTATAATTTTTCCGCAGGTGGAAAGCCCTGTTCGATACATAAAAACCTCCGAAACCGTTTTTTTAATAATTATATATTCGGAAGATTGCATTGTCAACTATAACAGATTCAAATTTTTTCGACAAATATTGTTTAAAAAATATTCAATAACTATTGCTTATTTCAAAAATATATAGTAAAATGCTTTATTATAACTTTTGAAAGTGAGGTTTTCATTTTGAACTGGGAACTTATTGTTCTGATACTTTACTTTGCCGCTATGCTCGCAATCGGCATCGTATTTTTCTTTAAATCAAAAAGCTCTTCGGATAAGGATTATTTCCTTGGCGGAAGATCCATGGGTCCTTGGGTAACTGCTATGAGCGCGCAGGCATCCGATATGAGTGCGTGGCTCCTTATGGGACTTCCCGGCAGTATTCTCGCATTCGGCTTGGGTCAGGCCTGGATAGGCATCGGTCTTGCCATCGGCACAGCACTCAACTGGATACTTATCGCACGCCGCCTTCGCCGTTTCTCTCAGGCAGCTAACGACTCCATCACACTTCCGCAGTACCTCTCCAACCGCTTCCTTACAAAGGGTAAAGCATTGCAGATAACCTGCGCCGCAGTATTCCTCGTTTGCTTCACGGTTTACGTTGCTTCCGCTTTCGTTGCGGGCGCGGACGTTTTCACATCTCTCTTCCCCAGCGTTGAAAGAAGCGTGGCAATGCTCATCTTTGCCGCAATTCTTATTATCTACACGTTCTTGGGCGGCTACAAAGCCGTTTGCTGGACGGACTTCTTCCAGGGTCTTCTTATGCTCGTTGCAGTCCTTGCAGTTCCGATCATCATCGTTATGACAAAGGACCTTGACGGCAATATCCTCAACAACGTTATCACAAGTGCGGACGGTACGTCTTACGGTTTTATCGCAAATCCCTTCAAAGCTCCCGTTACGGAAATAATAAGCGGTCTTGCTTGGGGTCTCGGCTACTTCGGTATGCCCCACATCCTCGTTCGCTTTATGGCTATCAAAAAGCCCTCTATGGTTAAAAAATCCGCTATCGTTGCTATCTCTTGGGTAGTTATCGCTCTTTGTGCGGTAATCTTCATCGCGGTATTCGGCAGAATGCTCATCGGTGAAGAGCTTCTTGCGAATGGTAAACAGAGTATGGTATTCATCGAGCTTGCAAGAGATATCTTCCCCCCTGCGATCTCCGGTGTTCTTCTCGCGGCTATCATCGCGGCTTCTATGTCCACGGCGGACAGCCAGCTCCTCGTTGCCTCCTCCTCCTTCACATCCGACATCTACAAGCCCATCATCAGAAAGAACGCTTCCGACAAGGAAACTCTTTGGGTGGGCCGTGTCGTTGTTCTCATCATCGCAGTTATAGCTTACTTCATTGCAAGCAGCGAAGGTCAGGGCGCGCAGGCTATTATGAACCTCGTTTCCAACGCTTGGGCAGGCTTCGGTTCCGCTTTCGGTTCTGTAGTTATCCTTTCTCTCTTCTGGAAGCGCTTTACATACAAGGGTGCTCTTGCAGGCGTTATCGCGGGCGCTCTTACGGACGTTCTTTGGCTCGCACTCTTTACAAATGCTCTTGACGGTATGTTCGGTGCGAACTTCAGCACTTGCATCTACGCTACGGGTATTTATGAGATCATCCCCGGCTTTATTGTAAGTATGCTCGTTGCGGTTATCGTTACGCTTCTTGACAAAAAGCCCTCCGCAGAGGTTGAAGCCATTTTCGATGCAGCAACAGCTCCCTGCGAAGACTAATTGCATATCAATATAAAAACGAGAGGAAAAAACCTCTCGTTTTTTCTATCCTTATCTGCAAATTTCTGCAAGGTCGTCTTCTTTAAGCTCCAAAATATCGGAAAGGATGGATGCGTTTTCGTAAAAATCGTGATAAGCACTGCTGTGGGAATCGCTTCCGAACGTGAATTTGCATCCGCATTCTTTCGCTATGCGAAACATACGGATGTGGCAATCATCCGCAAGCTCTTGTGGCGTCATATTTTTGGAGTATGACACGTTTATCTCAAAAGCAATATTTTTTTCCGCAGTCTTATCGAAAAGGCGTTTGAAAGTATCATCCGTTATCATATTTATGAGTATCTTATAGTCATACGGACAGCACACCGCATCAAAGGGATGCGCCATCGCCGTAACGTAGCGGCTGAGGGGACTGTTCAGAATATCCTCGTACGCCTGTATCATAAAATCTCTATGCTTTTCATAGGACGGAATATATTCCTTCGGCATAATCATATGCGTGTGGGAATTTGGAACAACGATAAAATCGAATTTTTCCGCTTCCTCCTCCGTAAGAGCAATATCGCGCTTCGGAGTATGATATTCCGTTTCACAGCCGAAATAGAATTTTATATCCGGTTCGTTTATCTTTGCAAGCGTGTTTTTAAGCTCGGCGTTATGTTCAAATGGGTGCGCCGCGTAAAAGCCCCTCGCCCCGGGAATATCTTTAGCTCCGAAATGGTCTGAAAAGCCTATCTTTTTAAGCCCCAAACGCTTGGCGTTGGCAATATAGTTTTCCACGGTCGCCGTTTCGTTTGCGCAAATGGAAAGGTTTGTATGAATGTGAAAATCGTGTGTAACCTTCATAATATTTTTCTCCGATATATTTTTAATTCCAAGCTTTCATTTTCGGGTGCTTGCCGTCCAAAACATTGAGCGAGGAAAGCTCCCATACGGACTCATCCCAGCCCAACGTGGATGTGTAAAAGTCGCCGCTGTTAAGCGTTATAAGCTCACAAGCAGTTCCGACAACAGCATATTCCGGTTCATAGAAAGGATTTGACACTTCATTTTTCGCAATAATGCTCTGCCCTTTGAGGCGATAACAATTCATTACACTTTCCTTCCTATATTTATTTCCGGCAATATCACCTACAGCAACAGAGTTGCTTCCTGTTCCGACAGCACTAGCATTGCCCGTATATACGCAATTCGTGACGCTTGTATTTTTGTCAATATCCCCTGCAATTCCGCCGACTTTTACTGGCATAGGCGATCTCACGGTAACATTGCTTGAGGAATAACAATTTTTTATATTGCAATACGATTGCAAACTTCCGACGATACCGCCCGCAGTAACCGTACAAACGGGATTTGAGGATACCTCGCCCACGGACGCGCAATCGGATATAACGCTTACCGAATTAGAAGAGCCCCAGTAAGCATAACCCACAATACCGCCTATGAATGCACCTCCGGCTCCATTGGTCATAGCTCCCTTGTATGCGCTCACGTTAACGTCCGTATAGCAATTCTTGATCTGAACACCGTAAGACATATATCCGGCGATACCGCCTGCGTACATATGCCCATCCTTGGCAGAGGTTTTTGCGTTCACCGTACCTGCCGCATAGCAATCGATAATTACGGATTTTTCTCCGCACAGACCGGTAATACCGCCCGCCTGCACGCTTGATTCCGCGGCATTTACATCTATATTGAAATCCGTGACACCGAGGTCTTTCACCGTAGCGCCCGAAATGCATCCGAATAAGCCAAAGTATCCGTAATATGTTTTTTTCGGTGACGTTATCTTAAAATTAGATATGGTAAAGCCGTTTCCGTCGAATACGCCGCGGAAAGTTCTCGTTCTTGATTTATAATTTTCGGCGCTCATCATACATCCGATAGGGTCCCATTCCTTACCGCCGAGGTCGATATCGTCCGTAAGCTTATAATGCTTATTGTAATACGCGTTATTATCGCTGCCGTTTATGGATTTTGCCAAAAGCGCAAGCTGTTCTCCGTTGGAAATAAGGTAGGGGTCCGCTTCCGTACCCGTACCGCCCGCAAAAGACGTTGCCGCAGAACCGCTCCAAATACCCGTTGCGGGAATCTGATAGCGCGGAACGAGCGTTTTGCCGCAAACGGAGCATTTCACCATCTCCGTATAGCCGTCCTCCGTTCTCGTTGCCTCGCGGCCGGGAAGCACCTGTTCCACGTGACCCGTGGCTTTTATAACCTCTTGCTCTTTCAACACCTCGTTGCAGACGGAGCATTTTACGCCGTCCGTAAGTCCGTCCTCAGTACAAGTGGCAGCTTTTCCGATAATAGTTTCTTCAACGTGAATGCAGGATGAACCGGCGGTGGAAGAAAGAGTTCCGTCCTGCCCCGCAGTACCTCCCGCCGTTGTATGCCCGGGCAAAGTTCCCTCTTTATGCGGTTCGCTCTGTTCGCCGCAAGAGCACAGCGCAAGCAGCGAAATGATGATGCAAAGTATTAGCGATACTGTTTTTAAAATGGTCTTCATTGTTCTCCCCTGCCTAAAAAATTAAAGTCTTTTTATTTTAATTATATCACCGATAAGAGAAAAAGCAACAAGGAAAATTATCTTATATTCCCAGAATGTAAAAACCGTTATATGCTCTTGCCCTGTTAAGCCAAGCAAGCAAGACCTCGAAGTCCGCGGGCTTTTCCTCCGAGATCTTTTTTATTATATCCTCAGTTAAAGACGGAGGATAGTAGTTGATACCGAAAACATCCACCGTTCCTCTTTTCCCGTTGTTATATATACCGCCATTAAAAATACGGCTGTATTCTTTGTAAAACAGCTCGTCATCGTTTATATAAAGAGAATCGTTTTCCCAATTTTTTATATTATCCACCGCAACTATATCCTTTTCAAGCGTTCCGTGCGGCAAAGCGCAAAACTGCATTTCAATAAAGTAAGAACCGCCGAACACTCTTCTTTCCTCTTGTGAAGCAAAAACGTGAAATAACATATTTTTCTCCTTTTTATGTTTTAAGTATATTCTAACATAAAATAGGCGGAGAAACAATCCTCCGCCTATCTTTGCATATAAATTTATGCTCTTACAAATACGTAATAATCGGTGTCAAAGCCGCCCCAGCGGTAATCGCCGCTTTTCCACTCTATTATCAAATAATCTATACCGCACGCCCTGCGTATCTCATACGCGCAGGCTGTGCTGTTAAATTTTCTTAAAACGAAACCCTTTGTCCAGACTTGCTTTTCATCACCGCCGATAAGCTCCTCGCCGTAAACGGCGTTTATATGTCCATTTTCAAAAAACTCCATCTCTTTAAAAAAAAGATCTTTTTCGGGCTCCGCACTTCCGTCTGCCACAAATTCCTCCTTGTGCAAAAGATAAGCAACCGACCTCCATTTTCCAATCACGCAGGGGTCGTTCACAAACGGATATTCCAAATTATCTTTACGGGCAATTTCTTCTTTTGTATAATGCTTTCCGTCGAGCTTGCGAAGAAGCAGGTGCTTTATCGTGCCGTTTTCAACAAAATCGCCGGTTTTCATATCAAGATGCATATAAAGTCCGTCTTTTTGCTCTTCAAGAGTGTAATCGTTTGCGAAAGCATTCATTCCGTTATCATAAAGCAGCTTGTCTTTTGTCCAGCTGAAGCACCAATATTTCGCTCCGCGCGGCAAAAAATAAAGTTCTCTTATGCCGTTTTTCGCAAATTCACCATCATTAATAACCCTCCATCTTCCAACGACCGCTTCGTCGTTTACAAACGGGAGGTTTATATTTTCTTTAACAGGTATATAACACGGTTTCATTAAAATTTCTCCTTTCATTGTTTTTTGAATTTTTTCGAGATTTTGAAGAGATTTTTGGAGCTCCGTTTTTTTCTTTTCAAAAATTTGTTCCGCTTTTTCGCTATCTTCCATACAGGCAAGCAAAGATTTTATTTCGGCAAGGGAAAATCCCGCTTGTTTAAGCTCAGAAATTCGGAAAAACAACGGAACTTGCTCTTTCGCGTAATATCTGTAGCCCGTAAAACGGTCTATATATATTGGTTTTATCAAGCCTTCACTGTCATAATGGCGCAAAACGGATATTTTCGTTTCACAAATTTTTGCAAATTCTCCTATTTTCATAATCTCATCTCCATTTTTATTTAAGGTACCTTACACGTTCATTATAAACCTTACGTTAAGGTGAGAGTCAAGGGGTTTGAAAAATTTTATAATGGTTTGATAACGTAAAAACGGCAGAGAACAAGAGTTTCCTGCCGTTTTTGCATTACCATTCAATTTCCACTTTAATATCTTTCGTTTCAGCCTCAACCATTTTTAGGTTTTTGAATCTATCGAAAACACGGTACGCTTTTTCAAGCAAGGGTGAATCCATAAAACTCACAGTTAAAACAGAAGAACCGCCCATTGCACACTTTAACTTATTTTTATCGGTATTTTCCGCAAATTCAAAAAATCCGTCGCCAAGGTTGATGTTTATTTCGGTACGCTTCCCGTCCGTTCCGTCAAATAATTTTAAAATATTTGTGTCACCCAAGCGCACTCCGCAAATAAACCCTCTCTCCAGCTCATTTTCGTATAAGATACCGTTTTTAGTAATTTTGATCTTCATAGTTTTCTATTGTTATCTTCACCTTTTCATCTTCGGAATCAACGTCCACAAGAGTACCGTTTGAATCAAACATCCTTTCCAAAGCTTGAAATAACATTTTTTCTTCCGTGTCAAGGTCAGGTGTCGCCATTGCTTCAAAAAGAGTGCGGAGTGCCGCCACGGGCAAGCTCGTTTTTACCTTTTCGTTCTTGTTTTCAACGCAGACGCGCAGTACGCGGTTATCTTCAAACTCAGTATCTTTTACTTCAAGCATTTCCCTGTCATATTTACTATACAGTTCTTCCATCGTTACGCCGAAGACCTTTGCAATATCGGGCAAAAGCATTACATCGGGCATCGTCATTTCTGATTCCCATTTGGAAACGGCTTGGTTGGAAACGCCGAGCATCTCTCCAAGCTCGCTTTGTGTCCACCCCTTCGCTTTGCGGAGCGCGGCAATATTTTTTCCAATAGACATATATTTCTCCTTAAAAATAAAATCAAAAAGCTTTTTGTAATTTCATTATAATATAGAAAAAATCTTTTGTAAACATAACAAATTGATAATTCAAAGATGCAAATTCTCCGTTTGGTTGGAAAAAGCCATATGCCATAAGTTTTTTCACTTTACAATGTTTATTTTATTCAAAAAACGGCGGTCCTCTGCTTTTGAGAACCGCCGTTTTAAGTTTTTCGGTCGGATTTTATTTAGTTGCTTTGCGGGAGCTTTCTTATTCGCGGCGGCTCGCTCTTGTACTTGCTCAAATAACTTGGCGGGATGATAGCGGGAACTCCATTGGGAACTACTACATCTCTGTATTGATACTCTCCGATATATCTGCGATTATGCAACATTCGTGTTACCGTATTAAGAGTAATTTTTGTTCCTTTTGATGTGCGTATGCCTTTGATATTTAACTCATCCTTGATTTCCTGCATAGTTGCGCCTTTGGCGTATTTCTTGAACGCATCGAGTACGGCAGGTGCGGTTGCGGGATCAATTTGGAAGAATTGATTTTCGTCAACAGTGTATCCGATAGGAAGTGTTCCGCCGTTGTATTTGCATTTGAGCGCGTTTTCGGTCAGACCTCGTACCACTTTCTCAGAGAACTCAGCAGAGTAGTATTCAGCCATGCCTTCAAGCATTGACTCAAGAAGGATACCTTCTGCGCCTTCGTAGATCGCTTCGGTTGCGGATACGACCTTCACGCCATTCTTGCGGAGAACACTTTTGTAGTGTGCCGAATCGAAACGATTGCGGGCAAATCTATCCAACTTCCACACTATAACAATGTCAAACTTTTTCGCCGCGCTATCTTTGATCATCTTTTGGAAGTTCGGACGGTTGTCCGTCTTTGCCGACAAGGCTCTGTCGATATACGGTTCAAGCAAGGTGATGTCATTCTTTCTCGCAAAAGCTTGACACTCACGAAGCTGACCTTCAATGGATTCCTCTCGCTGATTGTCCGAGGAATAGCGAGCGTATATTACTCCTGTCATTGAATCCCTCCTTTCATTACTCGTCTAAATCGTGGTCTCTTACAAATCTTTCAAACTGCCACTCGGGTCCGTCAAAGAGCAACTCAAGCAAGGCT
>SVRQ01000018.1 GCA_015064725.1 Oscillospiraceae bacterium
TAAAATCCTTCGATTTAGCTCGTTTTTTTGTGCATTTTATTCAAAATGCTGGTCTGAGTGACAAGACTTGAACTTGCGGCCTCTACCACCCCAAGGTAGCGCGCTACCAGCTGCGCCACACCCAGACATATGTTATTCTTGCCATCGGCAGGAACCATTATAGCACAATGAACCTGCCGTGTCAAGAGTTTTTTGAAAGTTTTTTAAGTTTTTTTGGATTATTTTATGATTTTGTAAATATCCTCGGTTTTGCCGAATACAAGTGTGTGCTCGTCTTCCTTAAACGTATAATCCGGAGTGGGAAGAGGGAGCATCGTATCACCCTTTTTGATCGCGAGGATATTGAGGTTATATCGTGAACGGAAGTTTAACTCCTTGATGCTTTTTCCAAGCCATTTTTTCAGCGGCTGTATTTCATATATCGCATAGTCCTTCGTAAGCTCGATGCAATCAAAGATATTGTCATAGCTTTCGCGCAGAGCTATCTTTATCGCGGAGTCGCGTTCCGGATATATTACCTCATCCGCGCCGTTGCGGAGCAGGAACTTCGCTTGCAGGTCTTCTTCTGCTTTGCTGAATACCTTCTTTGCGCCAAGCTCTTTAAGCAGGCTTGTGATTTCAAGACTGTCCTGAAACTTGGATGCCACACAAACGAAGCAAGCGTCAAAATGATCTATACCGAATGACTTTAAAACGTCCACGTTCGTACAATCACCTATTTTGGCACTGGTGACGTATGGAAGCATATCTTCAAGCGCTTCTGCGCGCTCGTCAACTATCATAATCTCGCACTTCTGCTCGCAAAGCTTGCGGCAGAGGTGATGACCGAAGGAACCCATACCTATTATCAAAAATGATTTCATAATTTGATCCTTTCCGATTTTTATTCAAACCTTTTAACCGATTACTATTTTTTCCTCCGGCGGAAGTATTGCTGCCCTCGTTCTGCGCTCCATAAGGGCGAGCGCGAACGAAACGCTTCCTATCCTGCCAAGGTACATAAGGAATATTATAACGTACTGTGAAACAGTTCCCAGCGACCGCGTGATGCCCGTTGTCATACCTACTGTTCCGATTGCGGAAAATGCCTCAAACATAACGTCCACAAGCCCAAGCGAGCTTTGCGTTATGCAGATGATTATAACGCCGCCTATTGCAAGCGTGAGGTTCGTAAAGAGGACGGACGTTGCCTTTTGCAGGGAATCGTTATCCAGCCTTCTGCCGAATATGCCGACGTATTGGCGGTGCGTTACACCCGCAAGAGTTTGAAGAAGCATAACGACGATAGTAGTCGTTTTGATACCGCCTGCGGTGGAGCCGGGGCTGCCGCCGATGAACATAAGAAGTATTGTAACGAGCTTAGAACCATCGGAAAGCGAGGCTGTGTCAACTGTATTGAAGCCTGCTGTTCTTGCCGTACAAGACGAGAAAAACGCTGTGAGAAGCCTTTCTCCCGTTTCCATATCCTTTCCCGTTGCATAAAGCTCAAAGAAATAGATGATGAGCGTGCCGCCGAAAAGCAGTATTGCCGTTGTACAAAGGACTATTTTTGTGTGCAGGGTATAGCGGTGTACGCGCCATTTCTTTTCACATATATCATCCCACACCCAAAAGCCTATACCGCCTATGATGATGAGGGCGCATATCGTAAGAGATACAAGCGGATCATCGTAAAAATAAACAAGAGAGGAAAATTCGCCGTATTCGCTGCCCATAAGGTCAAATCCCGCGTTGCAAAAGGCGGATATAGCGTGAAATACGGAGTAATATATGCCTTTTGCCGTTCCGAAAAGCGGAACGAAGCGGAAGGAAAGAAGTATTGCGCCAAGTGCTTCAAAAAGGGCTGTGCCGAGGATTATCTTCTTTGAAAGACCCATTATGCCGCGTACCTCGAAGGCACCGATGCTTTCAGCCATAATTTCTCTGCGGCGCAGACCCACGCGCTTGCGTAAAAACAGCATAAACATCATCGAGATAGTCATAAAACCAAGACCGCCTATCTGGATAAGCGTAAGTATAACTGCTTGCCCGAAGAGTGACCAATATGTAGCCGTATCGCGCAGTACAAGTCCCGTAACGCAGGATGCGCTCGTCGTGGTGAACAGTGCATCGGTAAAGGACGCACCTTCCCCGGATGCGGTGGAAACGGGGAGCATAAGCAGCAGCGTGCCGATGGCTATCATCAGTAAATATCCGAGGGATATGACCTGGATGTGCGAAAGCTTTCGCCGTATTATTTTACCGTGTTCTTCCATTTTTATATCATTCTTTTCTCTTTTTGTTGTTTTTATATTCCATATCATACCACAATTATCGTCCTATGTCAATGTTTTGGAGAAAATTGCCAATTTATGTTGACAAAAGGCGTCACAAAAGGGTATAATAAACAAAAAAACGACAAAGCTTGGAGGAGGATGTAATATGGAAAATAAGCTAAGGTTTTGTCAAGGAGCAGAATATTTTGAGGAGGCTTTGCCTCTTGGCAACGGAACGCTCGGTGCGATGGTTTACGGAAGGTGCGATAAAGAAAAGATCTCTCTTAACCACGACACGCTCTGGTCCGGAATTCCGCGAAGATATACGCGCGAAAATGCTTCCGAAATATACTTAAAGGCCCGGAAGCTTGCGCTTGAGGATGATATTGAGCAGGCGGAAATGCTTTTGCAAAACGAATTTACCTCAAGCTTTGGGCAATCGTATCTTCCTCTTTGTAATCTTTTTATCGAATGTAATGATGGCGGGGAGGTCTTGGGCTACTACCGCGAGCTTGATATGGAAAAGGGCATAGCAAGAGTTGAATATACGCGCGGCGGCAATCGCTTTGAAAGGGAATATTTCGTTTCGCATCCTGCGGACAGCCTTGTTGTTCGCTTTTCTTCCGAAAGACCTGCAAGCTATACCGTTTCTATGGATTGTCAGCTTGAATATACCGTCCGCACAGAGGGAAATGATATTTGCCTTTCGGGGGAATGTCCCGTTTCCATCGCGCCGTCATATGCCAAAGATATCGTTCCTACCGTATATGACGGCAGGGGGATAAAGTTTTCCGCGCTGTGCTCCGTGAACTCCGACGGCGAGATATACGCGGACACTTCAACGATCGTTGTGAAGAATTGTACGTATCTTTGCCTGCGTTTTTGTGCCGAAACAAGCTTTATATCTTTCGATAAGCTTCCCGAAAAGGAGCATTATGAGGCTTGCCGTGCGCGTATGCTTTCCGTGTGCGGAAAAACATATGAGGAGCTTCGCGCTTCTCATATAGCGGATTTTTCTTATTTTTACAACAAGGTGCGCCTTGAGCTTGGCTTTGAAAGCCCTGCGCTTTTTACGGATGAGCGCATAAAGCGCTCAGATAAATCCGACGACCTTGGACTTTTGGAGCTGCTTTTCAACTTCGGGCGGTATCTTGTCATCGCTTCCTCCAGAGAGGGCTCGCAGGCGGCGAACCTGCAGGGAATATGGAACGAGGAGCTTTTTGCCCCTTGGTCATCCAATTACACCGTTAATATAAATACCCAGATGAATTATTGGCCCGTTCTTATGTGCGGACTTGCGGGAATGGATATGCCTATTATTGAGCTTGTCAAAAAGATAAGCGTTACGGGAGCCGATACTGCGCGAGATTTTTACGGGGCGGACGGGTATTGCGCCCACCACAACATCGACCTCTGGGGGCTTTCCACCCCTGTCGGAGCAGGCAGCGATGGCTGTATCTCCTACGCATTTTGGAATATGTCCGCAGGCTGGCTCTGCCGCCACGTTTGGGAGCATTACGAATATACGCTTGACAGAGAATATCTTGAAAATACCGCATATCCGCTTATGAGGGGCGCGGCGCTTTTCTATCTTTCGGTATTGAAGGAGGTTGACGGAAATCTTGTGATCTGCCCCTCCACCTCACCGGAAAACAGATATTACCATAGCAAGGGAAAGGTGGCGGCACTTGCGCGTTACACAGCTATGTCGCAGGCGATAGTTATGGATCTTTTTGAAAATATCAGCCGTGCGGCATATGTTTTAAATATCGAAGATGATTTTGTCGGGCAGATACGGGAAAAGCTCCCGCGGCTTAACACCTATGAGATCGGCTCGCATGGGCAGCTTTTGGAATATGACAGGGATTTTGAGGAGCAGGATATACACCACCGCCACACTTCGCACCTGTACGGTCTTTACCCCGGGGAGAGCATAACCGTGGGCAGGACACCGGAGCTTGCAGAAGCGTGCAGAAATACACTTCTTCGCCGCGGTGACGTAAGCACGGGATGGAGCATGGGCTGGCGCGTTAACCTTTGGGCGAAGCTCAAGGACGGTGACCACGCGCTCTCTCTTATCAAAAATCAGCTTACCTACGTTTCTCCGGAGGAAAAGAGGAGCTGGCGCGGCGGCGGAACGTACCCGAATCTTTTCGACGCACATCCGCCGTTCCAGATAGACGGTAATTTCGGCGTTTGCGCGGGTATTGCACAGCTGTTTATGCAGTGTGAGGACGGAAAGATATGCCTTCTTCCCGCGCTTCCCACAGAGCTTGAAAACGGCTCCTTGAAGGGCTTGAAGGCAAAGGGGAATATTGACGTGGACCTCTCTTGGGAAAAAGGAAAGCTTACTTCGTTTTCGCTCAGATCCCCTTTTTCGCATACGGTATGCGTGAAAACTCCCACGGAAGAAAAGACGGTGGAGCTTCGCGCTTTTGAAAAGGCAGAGTTTAAAGTTTTATAAAGAACAAAAAAACAGACGGTATAAAACCGTCTGTTTTTGTTTGTCGAAACTATAATTATTTGATTTCGATTTCAGCGCCTGTGGGTTCGAGAGTAGCTTTGATCTTTTCAGCTTCTTCCTTGGAAACGCCTTCTTTGATAACCTTAGGAGCGGATTCAACGAGTTCCTTTGCTTCCTTGAGGCCGAGACCGAGAAGTTCACGAACAGCCTTGATAACGTCAAGCTTCTTAGCGCCGAAGCTCTTGAGTTCAACGTCGAATTCTGTCTTTTCTTCAGCTGCTGCTGCTGCGGGAGCTGCTGCGCCTGCAACTGCTACGGGAGCTGCGGATACGCCGAATTCTTCTTCGAGAGCCTTAACAAGGTCTGCTACTTCAAGTATTGTAAGAGTTTTGATTTCTTCGATTATAGCTGTGATTTTTTCGCTAGCCATTTTAATTATCCTCCGTTAAAACGATTTTTTAATAAAATAAAGTTAGATTTGAATTGTTACGCGATCACGCGTTTGCTTCAGTGCCGTTTTCTTTATCAACGTAAGCCTGAAGTACGTAAGCAAGACTGTAGAGGGAAGACTGGAGGCTTCCGAGAACCTTGCCGATGAGGACTTCCTTGGAGGGAAGTTTTGCGAGCTGGTCGATACCGTCTTTATCAAGGATCTTGCCATCAACAAAACCTGCTTTGATTTCGAACGTGTCGATCTTTTCAGCATACTTGCTGAGAATTTTTGCTGCTGCAACGGGATCTTTTTCGCTTGTTGCAACTGCTGTCATTCCTTCGAGAACGTTTGTGAGGTCTTCGTAACCGGAATTTTCGCAAGCTCTTTTGATAAGAGTGTTCTTAATTACGGCATAATTAACACCTGCAGCTGTGAGCTCTTTTCTGAGAGCTGTGTCATTCTCGACTGTGATGCCTGCGTAGTTAACGATAACACACGCTTGTGCGTTTTTGAACTTGTCAGAAAGATCATTAACGATCTGCTGTTTTCTTTCAACAACCTGTGCGCTAGGCATTTTTTCACCACCCTTCTAAAAAATAAAAAGCTAAGCTTTTTTTCGTGCGATAGGGCACAAAATAAAAAGTCTTTCCGCAACCCAAAGGCGCAGAAAGACAGAAAAAATTCATTTTCATATCTCCTCGGCAGGAAAGCTTTGCTTTTACATAAACCTGCTGTCTTCGGATTACTGAGGTATAATACCACATTTTTTGTATATTGTCAATACTTTTTTTGAATTTTTTTGTGATTTATTCACTTTTTCGCAAATTTATTTTCCCACACAGAATTTGTGGAATATATGGTCCACAACGTCCACGGAGACCTCGCGTCCGTCAAGCTCGGAAATGGCGGAGGCTGCGCGCTCAAGCTCTGTTCCGGCGATATCGTCGCCAAAGGAGGAAAGCGCATATTTTGCGGATATGACGCATGCAAGGCAATCGCACACTGCGCTGTACTGACGCGCGTTTGTGAGTATCTCCTCGCCCGAATTTTCAATATCGCCGCTTATAAATTTGCTCTCTATTTTATCCGAAAGTGCCTTTTTGCTGTCCTCTTTTGCGGAAATGGAGATAACGTCGAAGCCGCCGAAAAGCTCTTCCGAGAAAAGTTTTTCCTTATCCTGCTTGTTTAGCACGATAATAACGGTCTTTCCGTCCTCCTCTGCACTTTTGACAAGACCGAGAACTTCCTTGTCCTCTTCGTCAAATGGGCGGGAGGTATCGAACACGGCAAGGATAAGCTCGGAGCTTTCGATCTCTTTTCTGGAGCGCTCCACGCCCATCTGCTCCACAACGTCGGAGCTTTCGCGGATGCCCGCGGTGTCGGAAAGGCGCAAAAGTGCGCTTCCGCAAACAACGGTTTCCGAAATAACGTCGCGCGTCGTTCCCGCGATGTCCGTAACGATGGCGCGTTCGTTTTCTGCAAGGAGGTTGAGTATAGTGGATTTGCCCGTGTTCGGCTTGCCGCAGATAACGGTGGGGATACCCTCGCATACCGCGCGGCCCGTTCGGTAGGAGCTTTTGAGAGCATCAAGCTCTGCGATGATGGAGTCCATAGCGTTTTCCATATCGAGCCTTGTCATTTGCTCAAGGTCTTCGTCGGGAAAATCTATTATCGCATATATGTTTCCGATGACGGAGGTGATGTCCGTATATATCTTCTCCGTTTTTTTGCGAAGCGAGCCGGAAATGCCCCTCTGCGCGAGCGTGAGAGCTGCGTTTGTTTTCGCGTCTATCATACCGATCACGGATTCCGCCTCCGTGAGGGAGAGCTTACCTGCGGAAAAGGCACGGCGCGTAAATTCGCCGGGGCCTGCCTGCACGGCGCCTGCGGAAAAAGCGGCGGAAAGTATGTTCTGAGTGAGCAAAATACCGCCGTGGCAGCTTATTTCCACAACGTCCTCGCCCGTGTAGGAGCGCGGAGCGCGGAAAATTGTTATAAGAGATTCATCAAGAAGCTTTCCTTCGGGCGTTTTAACGTCCGCGAGGAAAACGGAGTTTGCCTTTATTTCCGCGAAGCTTTTTTTGCTTTTCGGGAAAATAAATTTTTCTGCGATGGCGAAAGCGTCTTCGCCGGAAATGCGTATCACCGCCACACCGCCCTTGCCGCGGGGCGTGGATATTGCGGCTATCGTATCTGAAAACATTGTGTACATAAACTAAGACTCCGAAATATTAGATGGTTTCGTTATAAAAACTGGGAATTTCGAGGAAAGCTCTTGCTCCCTCTTTCCCGGAAAGAAAGCGGGCGCACCCGAGGGTGCGCCGTATGGATCATTTCTTGTCTTCTTCGTTCTGCGCGTTGATAGAGCTGCCGAATTCCTTAAGACGTGCAAAGTAGCTGTCAAGGTCTTTGGCTTTTTCTATTTTGCGGGGCGCGGGACGGGGAGCGTCGCTTGTTCTGCGGGGACGGGGCGTGTATTCGCTCTGCTGGGGCTTTTCACGCTTTTCCTGTGCCGCTTCCTTTGCGGGAGCATCGTTTGTGCGTTCTGCACGATCCTGACGGTCATTTCTGCCGCCGCGTCTGCCCTTGTTTCTGCCGCCTTTGTTGCCGCCTCTGCGGTCGAATCTTACGCTTGTGGGCTTTTCAACGCCTTCGGGGAAGAGGATAACGCGGCGGTTGCCCTCCGCACCAACGGAGTTTGTGGAAACGCCTTCGATATTCTGAACCTCGGAGTGGATGATGCGGCGCTCGTATGCGTTCATAGGCTCGAGAACTACGTTTCTGCCCGTTCTCTTAACCTTGTCCGCCATATGACGAGCGAGCTTTTTGAGCGTTTCTGCTCTCTTTTCACGGTAATTTTCGATGTCAACCGTGATGCGTGTGTATTTACGTTCGTCGGCTTCTTTCTTATTTGCCGTGAGGTTGATAAGATACTGGAGCGCGTCGAGCGTGTCGCCGTGATGGCCGATGAGAGAACCTGCGCCCTCACCGGAGATGGTAAGAAGTGCTTCGCCGTTGCCGTCATCGTGGATGGTTACCGTTGCTTCAAGACCCATATCCGCAATAAGCGTTTCTGCGAAGCTTCTTGCAGCCTCAAGAGGCTTGAATATATAAGTTATTTTAACTTTTGCGGGTGTTGCGCCGATACCGAGGAAGCCTTTTTTAGCTTCTTCCAAAACCTCGTATTCAAGGCTTTCTACCGCAACTCCAAGCTCTTCTGCCGCAAGGGCAAGAGCTTCTTCCGTGGATTTAGCTGTTTTGATAAGTTCCTGTTTCATTTTTGAAAGTCCTTTTAAAAAATTATTCGTCGTCTTTCATTTCGGGTTTGCCGAAAAGCTTTTTCTTGCTTTCGGATGCGGGCTTGCCGTCTGCCTGCGGTTTTTCTTCTTTTGCTTCTTTGTCGTAAACGGAAACGTATTCGCCAAGGTCGGCCTCAACCTCTTCATCCGTAAAATCGATGCTGTGGAGCGAACGGATGGGGGCGCGGTTTGCGCTTGCCTTTACGTTCTTGGGGGCTTTGCCCGCAAGCTCTCTTTCGGCGGCCTTGATATCCTCTTCCGTGCAAGTGGGCAGAGGCATAGCTTTTTGGAGTATTATGGTCTGGATAACGCCGAGAATGTTATTGAACATCCAGTAAATACCGATAGCGGCGGGAACTCTGAACGCGATGAGCGTTGTCATAGCGGGGAGCATAATGTCCATAACCATCATTGTTTTTTTCGTCTGCTCTGCCTGCTCGGGAGAAACACCGGGCTGATAGGTGAATTTTCTCTGTATTTTGGAAGCAAGGAACTGGAACACGAACGTGAGCACGGGAACGATCAGGAGCAGGTTCCAGAATGCGGGCATTGCAGAAAGGTCGAACAAGCCCATCTTGAAGGTGGGGATGTCCGCAAAATTAACTGTTTCAAGCCCTGCTGCTGTGAGTGCTTCGTTGATGGAAGCGTATCTGTCGGGTGTCAAAAATTCGATAAGACTGATGTCGCGCGAAGCAAGTGCCTTTATGTTGTTTTCCAAAAGACCGAGATGCGTTGCGATGGTCGTTATCTGCTCGGCAGTCCAGCCGCAGATGTGCTTGAGGGGATTGATGATAACGTTGTAAAGGATGATGATAACGGGCATCTGGATGAGGAGGGGGAGGCAGCCTGCCATAGGGTTGTAGCCCTCTTTCTGATAGAGCTCCATAACCTCTTCCTGCATCTTCTGCTGTGTAACTTTATCCGTGCGGCCCTTATATTTTTTACGGATAGCCATTTCCTTGGGGCGCATTTTTGCCTGCTTGATGGAAGTTTTCTGCTGTTTGATACCAAAGGGCAGAAGGATGAGCTTAACGAGCAGGGCAAAAAGGAAAAGGCCAAAGAGATAATAGCCGCCTGTGATGTCGGAAAAGAATGAAAGTATCATTCCGAAAAATTTGTATATGGCGTTCATTTATTTATTTTCTCCTTCGATTTGTTTTTTGCCGCGTTTTTTCGGGTTTTCGGGAACGGGATCATTCCCGCCGCGGCAAAATGGGTGGCAACGCAGTATCCTTAAAAGAGTAAGCCAAGCTCCGCGGAAGAAGCCCCATTCGGAAAAAGCGTCCAGCGCATATTGCGAACAAGTCGGCGTGAAGCGGCAACAGGGAGGCTTTAGCGGAGAGATATATTTCCTGTATAATTTAATAAGGAAGATGCATATCTTTTTCATAGTTATTCAGCGTTGTGGGGGAGCAGCAGCCCGAGCTTTTTGAAAGCGTACAAAAGGTCGCCGTATATATCCTGCGTTTTTGCCGTTGTGGCTGCGTCGCGCGCGACGATGACCACAAGGAATCCTTTTTTGATATTATTATCTTTTTCAAGCTGCTGGTATGCGGCGCGGAGAATCCTGCGTGTTCTCGTGCGCACCACCGCGTGACCGAGCTTTTTCGTAACCGTGAGTCCCACACGGTTTATTCTCGTTTTCAGCGGGTTTTCGCGGGCTAAGCGCGAAGCGCGGTAATCGGTCAATACATATACCGCAATATGTTTGCAAAAAATTTTCTGTCCTTTTGCATAGACTTTTCTGAAAAGATGGTCTTCGGAAATGGCGATGTTTTTCACACAGTTTCCTCTCTTTTAAAAAAATTACGCAGTCTGCCCGTCCGTACAGCGCGCGCGGCGAAACGCTTTTAGTGCGGTTTTTCGCCTTACAAAAAATCAAAGCCTATGAAATATAACACAGGCTTTGCGTTCTTATTTGCTTTTTCGCAAATCAATAGGAGAGTCTTGCTCTGCCTTTTGCACGTCTTCTCTTCAAAACTTTGCGACCGTTGGCGGTACTCATTCTTTTTCTGAAGCCGTGTTCTTTCTGTCTCTGAAGCTTCTTGGGCTGGTATGTTCTAAGCATTGTTTTCGCACCTCCTTAAGTTAACGACCGGCTGCCGCCGGACGACGGTATGCCGCTTATAATTTACAAAGTACATTATACACATAAAAAGGGGGTATTGTCAAGTATATTTTTCGTTTTTAATTCCGAAATAACTAAAAAAACGTGTATTTTTTTGTGAGGTATGGCATATTTTTTTCCTCCGAGGCGCGATATTGACTTATAGAAGAATTTGTAGTATAATTAAACAAGATTATTTTTATCAAAGGAGGAAATATATGGCTGATATATTGAAAGCTTCTGCGCTTGCCAAGGATTATGGCGGCGGCGTGGGTCTGCTTGGTGCGGATATATCTTTGCCCAAGGGCAGGATAGTAGGGCTTCTCGGCTCAAACGGCAGCGGAAAGACCACGTTTTTAAAGCTTGTTGCGGGCATCCTTACGCCTACGGCGGGAGAGGTGCTTGTTTGCGGAGAGCGCGTGGGTCTTGCAACGAAAAGTATGGTTTCGTACCTGCCCGAAAGAACGTATCTAAACGATTGGATGCGCGTTTCGGATATTGTGGAATATTTTGACGATTTTTATGAGGATTTCGACAGCGCAAAGGCTTTTGAAATGCTTGCAAGCCTCAACGTTGAGCCAAGCCGCAAGCTCAAAACTCTTTCTAAGGGTACGAAGGAGAAGGTCCAGCTCGTACTTGTTATGGCGAGAAATGCAAAGCTTTACCTTCTCGATGAGCCTATCGCGGGCGTTGACCCCGTTGCAAGAGAGTATATACTCGATACGATAGTTTCAAATTATAATAAAGAGGCGACGGTAATTATCTCCACGCATCTTATAACGGACGTGGAAAAGGTGCTGGATGATTTTATTTTCGTGCGCGACGGCAAGGTCATTATGCAGGACAGCGTTGCAAAAGCGCGCGAGGAATACGGAAAAACTCTTGATGAGATATTCAGGGAGGTATATAAATGTTCGGAAAAAGCTTAAAATATGAGCTTCGCGCGTCTTCGCGTATTTTAATACCTCTTTTTATATGCTCTCTTGCGTTGAGCGTATTTATTTCCGTGGGCCTTGGCTTGTTCGGAAATATGTATTTCGGGGAAGGAAATGCGGAAAGCAAATTTTCTCAAACCTTCGAGGTTATCGGAGGGGCCGTTGTAAGTCTTTTGATCATGGCTTTTGCTATTTTGCTGATAGTAACGGCGGTTGCCGTATTCGTTATTATGGTTCGACGTTTCTATACATCATTCTTTACGGATGAAGCTTATCTCACTTTTACTCTCCCCGTTTCCGTGGATTGCCATATTATGACCAAGACGGTTGCAACGGTTATCTGGTATGTGGGGTACGGCGTTGTTACGTGTATCTCTGCTCTTATTGTTGCGATCGGCGCTGTTATAGGTATAGGTCCTTCGGAAGGCGCCGGAGATGCGGGACATATTGTTGGTAATTTGGGAAGTGAGCTTGGCGATATATTCGGCGAAAGCGTAATATTTATGGGGATAAATTATATCGTTTCATCATTTGCTTCTCTCTTCCTTATCTATTTTGCAATATCTTTCGGCTGTATGGTCGCAAAGAAGCACCGCTTTATTTCTTGCGTGCTTTGCTACTTTGTGGTAAGCGGAGCGGTGTCTTTTATCGGCAATATGGCAACTTCGCTTATTATGATTCCCATTACATATAACTTTGATAACGTGGATCTTGCTTTGACGATAACAAGCGCTGTGTCCACGGTGCTTGCCGCAGCAGAGCTTGTTGGCTGTTATATCGGAACTCGAATCATCCTTTCCAAAAACGTAAATCTTCCATAAACGAAAACGGAGCGCGCCGCGCTCCGTTTTTCACGTTTTCTCTCCTTGTTGCATAGCATATGATGTAAATACGATTGCAGAAGGAGGAACATATGGCAATAAAGATATTTATAGATCAGGGGCATAATCCCATAAACCCGAATGCAGGTGCGGAGGGAAACGGTTACCGCGAGCAGGACCTTGTATATTACATAGGAAAAGAGTTGGAAGCTCTCCTTAACGCGGACCCGAACTTTGAAGCGTTGACCTCGCGCGGGTCGCCCACGGAACAGCTCGGCACAAGCCTTTCTTCAAGCCTTGCCGCGCGCGTTAACGCGGCGAATTCTTGGGGGGCGGATTACTTTATAAGCATACACGCGAACGCTTCCGATATAGTTTCCGCCTCGGGAAGCGAGGCTTACGTTTACAGCGAAGGCTCCCCTGCGTATGACCTTGCACAGGATATACTTACGGGACTTTCCGAAGCTACGGGACTTTCCGACCGCGGCGTTTTTGCCCGTCCCACGCTCTACGTGCTGCGAAGAACGCAGATGCCTGCGCTCCTTCTTGAGGTCGGTTTTATCACAAATGCGGGCGACGCCGCCCTGATGGCAGAAGATCCCGCGCTTATATCACGCGGGATCTACAATGGTATATTGACTTATTTCGGGCTTTGATCTAAGAATTGCGTATCTTATCCATAAAGTAATGACCGAGGATAACGCAGACAAAAGCGATAGCCGCGCCGCAGAGCACGTCCGAAAGGAAGTGCGCTCCCACAAGGATCCTCGTAAGTGCCATAAACGCGCTCCATACCGCAACGGCAATATACGTTGCTTTCTTGGCGTAAGGGAACTTTTTCTCTATGCTGCTGCCGAACAGGAGGGGCAAAAGACCCAAGGACACGGCGTTTGCCGTATGTCCCGATGGAAATGAACGGTAACCCGAAAAGGGCTGCAGTTTGTACCAAGGGGTGAAAAGGGAAACGTCCCCAAACTCTGCTACAAGCTGGCGCATACGTATCCTGCCCCAGAGAAGCTTGCCTGCCTGTATTCCCACAAACATAAGCGCGAGCATTGCACCGCAAACTATGCAGGGAACAAGAAGCCTTTTCGCCGTCTTTTCGGAGAGCATAAACACGCCGATGAAGAGCGCAAAAGAAAGTATAACTGCAATTGGTATTACGATCAAGAGATGTGCGGAAGAAAACGCCTTGTCCGCAAGCTCCACGATACCTTCCACGGAAGCTTCCACGGAGCTGTAAACGAAATATACGGAAACTGCACCGAGTACTGCCACGCCGACGTAGTTCCAAGGCTTTTTCACTTTTATAAATGCGCGCATAACGACAGCCGCGCAGAATGCACCGAGTATGTTGGAGGGCCATTCGCCGATTATCTCCACGATGAGCGCGAAGATCGGAACGGTGATGGAAGGCACGCTTTCGTCAAGGCGGGTGAGGGAAGCGGATATTTTAAGATCGAATATCGTGGCGAAGACCATACCGATGACGAATACGAAAGCGAAAACGATGCAAATTATTGCACGGGGGTTTTTCTTTAATGAATTTAAAAATTTCATAGCCTTTCTCCCGTACACGCGCTTATTTTGCCGTGTTTACAAGAGCCGCCGCACCGATGATGCCCGCATCGTTTCCGAGCGTAGCTATGCGGATATCCGTTTTGAGCTTGTCGTCTGCGGAATAAACCTCTTTTGCAACCTCCGCCTTGAGGGGCAGGAGAAGCGGGTCGCCTTCGTTACAAACGCCGCCGCCGATAAGAAGAACGTCGGGCTGGAAGATGTTCACAAGGTTTGCAACACCGCAGGCAAGGTGCTTGATATAATAATCAACTACCTCGGCACCTGCCGCATCACCTTTGCGCATAGCGGCGAAAGCTGTTTTGCCGCCGATCTTGTTTATATCGCCTTCGCACATTTCTGCCATAATGGGGGAGTTTGTCTGTGCGAATTTTTCTCTTGTGAGGGCAACGAGGGCTGTTGCGGAGCTGTACGCTTCAAAGCAGCCTTTTCTGCCGCAGGAGCAAGCTCTGCCGCCGTATTCGATGACCATATGTCCAAGCTCCGCGCCGCCGAAAGCACAGCCCGTGAGGACCTTGCCGTCGATAACGACACCACCGCCAACGCCCGTGCCGAGCGTTATCATAACTGCGATCTCTGCGTCCTTCGCAGCACCTTTTGTAGCTTCGCCGAGGGCGGCAAGGTTCGCATCGTTTCCGATAGCCACGTTTTCTTGTGCAACGCCGGAATTTTCACAGAACACCTTAACTACGGGGAAATCGCGCATTTTGATGTTGTTTGCATATTCGATAAGACCTGTTTTGGGGTTTACGGTGCCGGGGGAGGCAATGCCGACCTTTATACCGTCGCGTACAAGGTCAACTCCGCATTCTGCGCAAACTCTTTTGGAAAGAGCCGCCATATCCTTTGTGATCTCTTCCGGACCGCGGCTTGCAAGCGTAGGTGTAGAGATCTTTTTTACGATATTGTAATTTTCATCAACAAGACCAACGGCGATATTTGTGCCGCCGAGGTCGATACCTATTGTGTACATTTATTTTTCCTCCGTTAAGGTTATTTTTTCTGCATTTACTGATTATATTATAATTGGAAAATTCCGCGTTGTCAATAACGGATTATATTTGAAAATAAAATCACGCAAGGCTTTGAAAGCTTACTCCGAATAAAACGGCAAGCCTTTCAAGCGAGTCGCGGAATTTTACCGCTGCCGGCAAAAATCCGTCCGCATCATTCGCTTTATATGCACCGTAAAGCTCTCCCATTGCTTCGTCTGCGGCTTCGATAAGGGCGTAGCTTGCAACGTATTCGAGCTTTTTTCGGCTTTTTTTCCATAATGAATATATCTTTTCCGCTTTTTCGGAAAGTTCCTCTTTGTTGTTTTCAAAGCTTTCGTCATCCTCGGGAAGCGCTTCTGCCATTTCCAGAAGGCGGGCGATGCTTTCGCCCTTGAAAAAGGAATCCGTAAAGACGAACGTACACAAAAGTGCGAATATAATAAGACAGCTTACGAATGTCTTCATACGGCGCATTCCTCCTTTTCTATTATTTCCACCTTGTCCGAATCATCGACAGTCATAAGAAATACCGAGGAAAGCGGTGTTTTTTTCTTTTTAAGCGTATCAAGCACCCATTTTTCGCTTTTGCCGCTATCGGCAAGAGCATATTTTACAAAAACGCCGTCTATGATAACGGGGTGGGCTATACCGCATATTGGGGACGATTGCTGCGAGGGAAAGAAGGAAAGCTTGCCGTTGGATTCGAGTATTGCATAATCTATCTCCGAGGCAGAGCTGTATCCCGCTATGCGAAGCTCACAGAGAAGGTCCTCCAAAGTCAGGCGCATCTTGCTCATTTGGCTTACGTCTATTTGTCCCTTATTTATTATTATGCTCGGCTTGCCGTCCAGAAGCTTCTTTATAAACGTCACCTTCGTTGTGAGGAAAGAGAAGAGCACCTCAAGGCATATGAGCGTGAGTATCGGGATGGCGGCGTACAGCACGGGGATGTCCGCGCCGGAAAGCGGCGCGCTTGCGAGGTTTGAAAGAAGGAACGTAGTTACAAGCTCCGAAACCTGCATCTGCCCTATCTGTCTTTTTCCGGAGAATCGCATAAGCGCGCAAAGCCCCGCGTAAATTACAAGTGTTCGTATAAATATAGCTGCCAAAATAAAAATCTCCTTAAAATTTTATCCTTGTTTAATTATTATTTACAAGTTTATTTGCAATATCGGTTGAAAAATTTTGAGCATTAGGGTATAATTACTATGTACAGGTATGGATTTTTACACAAATCAATATAAAATGCTTAATGAAAGGAAAATAATATGAGTATAGACGTAAATAAAACAGAAGTTATGGAAGATGATTCCAACGTCATCTACGAAACGCCTCTTTCCGCGATCTCCAAAGAGTTCAAGCTTGAAACGATATACGGACCCGAGGGATGGGAGGACCGAAAGGTCATCTGCTCCGACGTAAGCCGTCCCGGTCTTGCGCTTTCCGGCTTTTTCGATTGCTTCGATGCTACGCGCCTTGAGATCCTCGGAAAAGCGGAGCACGAATATATGGAAACGTTCCCCCTCGATGAGAGGATCCGTAAATACGAAGATCTTTTTGCAAAGGATATTCCCGCAGTGATAATTACTTGGGGACTTCCCGTGCTGGACGGTCTTGTTGACGCGGCAAAGAAATACGGCATCCCCGTTTTCCGCACCGTTGAAAGCACAACGGAGATACATTACGCGCTCATCTCTTACCTCAACGTAGAGCTTGCGCCCCGTATCACGCGCCACGGCGTTCTTGTTGAGGTTTACGGCGAGGGCGTTCTCATCCTCGGCGACAGCGGCATCGGTAAGAGCGAAACGGCTATCGAGCTCGTTAAGCGCGGACACCGTCTTGTTGCGGACGACGCGGTAGAGCTTAAAAGAGTTTCCGCAAAGACCATCGTCGGCTCTGCTCCCGAGGTGCTGCGCCATTTCACGGAGCTTCGCGGTATCGGCATCGTTGACGTTCGCAGAACGTTCGGTATCGGTGCTGTAAAAGAAACGGAAAAGATCAATATGGTGCTCAAGCTTGAGCATTGGGATAAGGACAAATTCTATGACAGAATAGGTCTTGAAATGCAGACAACTAACATTCTCGGCATAGAGATCGCAACGACGACCATCCCCGTAAGCTCGGGCAGAAACCTTGCGGTCATCATCGAGGTTGCGGCTATGAACAATAAGCAAAGACGTTTGGGTTACAACACGGCTGAACATTTTACGGAGCGTCTTACGGAATTTATGCTCAACGGCAAGGGTATGCCCCTTTTCTGATGAGTAAAGTAAGGTGAGGTCAAATGAACAGTAATACAATAAATCCGAGGAAGATATCAACGCTTCCTGCCGCGATAACGCAGGTGCTGGCGGCACTCTTGCTTGCGCTTTCTGCAAGATTCGGCTTTTTACATATCGGCGTGCTCGGCATTGCCGTTATGACGGCGGCGCTTGCCATTCAGATAAGGGTCGCAAGGAGCTATTGGTACGTTTTCGTAACGGCTCTTTGCCTTTGCATTTGTTTTATGGTCGGCGGAATATATCCCCTGGCGCTCTGCCTTTGCTCCGTTATAACCGGCATCGTGCTTTCCGCGATGATAAAGAAAAAGCAGACGAAGATCTCCGTAAGCCTTGCAATGCTCTCGCTTTATACGGTGCTTTTCGTGGGCGTGTTCGTGATAATATATGCGCTTGCGGGCTTTGAACTTTCCGTTTCCGCTATAGCACAGTATTTTTCCGATATCGTGGACGAGGTATATGAGATAGCTGTTGTAAATCTTGAACCCGTTATCGATCAAGTGGCAAAGTCCGAGGGAGTTACGGCACAGGAATATAAGCAGCTTCTTGCCTCTTCCTTCGATTACATTAAGGTTATGCTCCCCGCGTATTTTGTGGCGATAATGGCGGTACTTGGCTATATAACGGCGTGCATCTTTAAATTTTTGGCAAAGCTTCTGGATTGCGAAATAATTCTTCCCGATCCGAGATGGGAGACCCTCCCTTCCTCAGTGTGCGCCTGGGTATATATCGTAGCTTATACTATATATATCTTCACCTCGTTTTCTCCGAGGATCGGTGTTTTCGGAGTTGCGGCAAACAGCATCGTTGCAATATTTACACCGATAATGCTTCTTATGGGTGTTAAATGGATAGCATCCAAAAGAAATCACGGAATGATGGTTGCGATTTTTGTGGCGGCATTTATATTTATAGGTCCGCTTGCGCTCAACCTGCTGTGCTTCTTCGGCGCACACGAAACTTTGCGCCGCAGAGATTTTCTTAAAAAGACGGAAACAAAACAATAAATCAACAATTCTATAAGAAAGAGGATCAACATATGCCTGATAAGAAAAAAACATCTTCCGGTTTCGGGCGTGTGCCGCTTGGCGGCATTCTCTGCGCGTGCTTTGGCGCGCTCGCTCTTGCGGCGTGCGTCATCTCGATAATATACACGGACTATTCCGCAGAAAAGATAACGCTGTTTTACCTTGCGCTGTACGTGGCGCTTATGGTACTTATGCTCGTTATCTATATAATAGTCTGCGCCGTTTCGCGCGCGGGCTCTGCGGGTATGGCACTTTCCGTAACGCAGGGAATATCGGTTCAGTTCCTTCAAAAGATCAAAAAGCCCGTTGTCATTTGCGACGAAAAGGGCAAGATCATCTGGTACAACCAGCATATGAAAGATTGCTGCAAAACAGGCGGTGTGCTTTACAACAAATACATAGACAACATTTGCGATGCGACTATAGAGCGTATTGTTAAAAGCGACCCCAAAACGGGGACAGAGGTGCGCTTTTCCTCCATTGAAAATGCGGACGATAGCGAGACCTCTGTTTACAGCGCGATCGGAGAGGAAATAACGCTTGACAGCAAGTGTTATTATATGGCTGTGTTTACCGATATAACCGCGCTCAAGGAGGCGGAAAAACGCCTGCACGAGGAAGACACCGTCATCGCTTATGCGATGATAGACAACCTGGACGAGCTTTTGCAGTACGTTCAGGAGCTTTACGCAAATGCCTCCAAGGAGGTAGAGCAAAAGCTGGAGGCTTACTTCGAGCGCGTTGGCGGCTTTGTACGCGAATACGGCAACAACCGTTTTATCTGTATGTTCGCGGCGAAATATCTGCCTGAATTTGAAAAGGATAAATTCTCCCTTTTGGACGAGGTGAGAGAGATCCGCGTGGGCGACTCTACATTGCCCGTGACTATTTCCGTGGGTATTGCCAAGACGGGCGGCACTCTTTACGAAAAAGAGCGCGCAACGCAGGCAGCTCTTGATATGGCACTTCAGCGCGGCGGCGACCAGGTGGTAATCAAAACGCCGGAGGGCACGGAATTTTACGGCGGTAAAACGAAATCCGTGCAGAAGCGTACAAAGGTGCGCTCCCGCGTTATCGCAAACGAGCTTATCGCTCTTATCTCCCGAAGCGACAACGTGCTTATTATGGGTCATAAGTTCCCAGATATGGACTCCTTCGCTTCCTGCATTGCGGTTGCGAGGATAGCGAAATTCTGCGGAGCTACCTCCCACATCATCGTGGATAAAAACGATAAGAACCTCAAGAGCGCGTTCCGCCTTGTGGATGAAAGCCCCGAATACAACGGAATGTTCGTTGACCGCGCACAGGCGCAGGATCTTATTATGAGCGAAACGCTCGTTGTTGTGGTTGACGTAAACAATATCAATTTCTGCGAAGCGCCCGACGTTGTTAACGGCGCATACAACGTGGTTATTATCGACCACCACAGAAAAACTTCCGAATTTGTTAAGAAACCGAATATCGTTTATATCGAGCCCAGCGCATCCAGCGCATCGGAGCTTATGTCAGAGCTTTTGGAGCTTATCCTTCCCCAGGGAACGCTTACAAAGACAGAGGCGGATCTGCTCTTTGCGGGTATGCTTCTCGATACGAAGCAGTTTACGCACAATGCGGGCGTTCGTACCTTTGGCTCGGCACTTTATCTTCGCAGCGAGGGCGCATCCCCCATCGATGCACAAGCGCTCTTTAAGACCGATATTTACGATTTCCTTAACGAAGCAAAGTTTGAGAGCAACGTCTCCGTTTATAAAAACGTCATCGCCATCGCACTTAACGAAACGAACAGCGAGAACCCGGGTATCCGCGTAACGGCGGCGAAGGCTGCGGACAGACTCCTTCACGTTGAGGGGATTTGCGCCGCGTTCACGCTCTGCTCGCTTGACGATGCTATCCATATCTCCGCGCGCTCGGACGGTTCCGTAAACGTACAGCGCATACTTGAAAAGCTCGGCGGCGGCGGTCACTTCGATGCGGCGGGCGCACAGCTCAAGGGCGTTTCTATGAAGGAAGCACTTTCTCTCCTGCGCGAAGCTATCGACGATATACTCGATATGACGGAGTAAAAATAATAACGAAAAATCCACCGAAAGGTGGATTTTTTTGCGCATAAAATTGCCCCGTTGACATATTGGGAATTTTATGGTAAAATAAATATGAAAATAATATCCAAGGAGGTTCATATGAAAAATATTTTTAAAAAGATACTGCTATGCCTTACGGCTTTGCTGATGCTTGCACTGCCGCTTTGTGCCTGCGCGGACACAGAAAAAGAAGCTCCCGTTCTTTCCTTGTGCGAAAGCATTACCGTAACGCGCTTTCGTGAATTTGAAAGCGGCGAGATGACGCCCGCAAGAAAAAACACCTCCGATGAAGCGGAAATGAAAAGGATAATAGACTATATCAACTCTGCCGAAAAGAAATATTCCGTATATAATGATAAGGATGATGCTTTGGCAAGCGGCGGCGGTAAGGTATTTACTGTTTCGCTTTCAAACGGAACAGCGGTAAGCATCGTTTATGAAGAAAACGTGCCGCATCTTTCCATAGACGGAGTGCTTTATTCCGTTTCCGATTATTTTATCGAAGGATTTTACGATATTTACGCGGATATAGAAGCGGAAGAAACTGAAATATGAAATAAAAAATCCACCGAGAGGTGGATTTTTTATTCGCGAATTTGTGAGAAATAAAGGACCGTCGGGGACATCGGTCCTTATAAAAAACGGCGCAAGCGGTGATATATAGCACTTTATTCTTATTTCTTTATATCCTCGTCGCTGCAATGAACCGTGTAGTTTGCGGAGAAAGCATCCCATTGCTCGTCTTTTTCGATCGAGCGCCACTCTGCCGCAGTGCCTTCAAAATAGACATCGCGCAGCACCTCGCAGTTGGAAATGACACAGGCACCTATCTTTTCCACCGTTTTCGGGAGCGTGAGGGAAGTAAGTGCGGAGCAATATGCAAAGGTTTCGTCTTCAATAACGGCTATGCCTTCGGGAACGGTAAGATTCGTAAGACTTTTGCAATTTCCAAAAACTTCGCTTGAAATGCTTACAAGACTGTCGGGCAGAACTACCGTTTCAAGGGCGCTGCAACCGTAAAATGCGGCGTTTCCGATATGCGTTACGCTGCCGCCGAGAGCAATACGCTCCGTAGAGGCGTCCCAAAGGGCGCATTCCGCGATGATCTTCGTGTCTTTGTGCGTTTTAAAGATGTTTTCCGCATCGTCCGTTATATCGATGAGAACAAGATACGGGTTTTTGTCATTGCCAAGATACTTGCCCCCGTCATATTCGTTGTAGGCAAGCTTGGGGCAGTTTTCAAAAGCGTCATATGCGATGCTCGTGATGCTTTCCGGAATGATAACTTCCGTCACGCCGCTTTTTTTGAAGGCGTAAGAGCCGATTGCGGTGACGGGAAGTCCCTTGTGCTCCTCGGGTATTACAACGGAGCTGTCCTTGCAATCTCCGTAAGAGAGAAGGAAATAGGAGCTTCCGTCCTCGTTGAGCTCGAATTCGAGGCCCTTGCTGGGGGTACGGTCGCCTTTACAGGAACAAAGGCAAAGAAGCGTGCAGAAAACCGTGAAAATTGATAAAAGTTTCTTTTTCATATGTGTTCCTCTTAGATATTAAAGGAATTTTATAATTTTGAGGGCACTTCCGTTTTCGTAGTCCTCGGCTTTTGCAATGCCGAAGAATCCGCCCTTGCCGTGAACGCGCACAAGCGTGCCGACGGGGAAGTGCGTACCTATTTTTTTCTGATATATTTCCGCGCCGTTTTTTGCAAGACGCTCGTAAAACGAGGGAAGCGTTACCTTCGGCAGTTCGGAAAAGAGTGATTCTGTTGGGATAAGGAGGGTGTCGCGTTCTTCTTGGCTCATTTCTGCAAGCTCGTCAAGCGTGTGCGCTTGCGAAATATCGAAGCCGCCTGTTTGAGTACGGAAAAGGGAGCTCATCGCGCCGCCGCACCCAAGCTCTGCGCCTATATCGGCGCAAAGAGTTCGGATGTACGTTCCGGCGGAACAGCAAACGTCTAGCGTGTAATCGCATCCGCCGCCGTCCGCTTCCAGCGAATATATCGTAACGGGACGCGGCTCACGTTCCACTGTGATGCCCTTTCGCGCAAGGTCGCAAAGCTTTTGCCCATTTACCTTGAGCGCGGAATACATTGGCGGGATCTGCATAATATCGCCCTTGAATTTTTCAACAGCGGCAAGAAGTGCGCTCTTGTCGGGAATGTTTTCGCATTCCGTAAGCACCGTACCGCTTGTATCCTCTGTATCCGTCGTGATTCCGAGGCGAAGCCCGGCACGGTAGAATTTTTTGCCCGCAACGACGAATTCTGCGGCTTTTGCCGCCCTGCCGATAAGAATTATGAGCAGTCCGCGTGCGTCGGGGTCGAGCGTGCCTGTGTGGCCCACTTTTTTTGTGCCGTAAAGCTTTCTTATCTTATATACAACGTCATGCGAGGTCATACCCGCAGGCTTGTTTACGGGAAGGACTCCCGAGATTTCTCTATCAGTCATTAAATCCACATTCCTTTACGATGCGTTCCACGGCGGTATCTACCATATCCGGGGGGACGCTGCAGCCTGCGGCACCGGAGTGTCCGCCGCCGCCGAATATTCCGCATATTTTCGCAACGTCTATCTCGCAGGAGCTGCGCGTGGAGATCTTGTAGGAGCCATCGTCCTTTTCGCGCGCGAAAATGGCGATCTTGACACCGTCCGCACGGCGGATGACGTTGATAACATCGTATGTGTCCTCGTCTTCAAAGCTGTGGGAGCGTTTGTCTGCGAGGGTTATTTTTACGTAAGTGATCTTGCCGCCGGAGAGGTATTTGACGTGCTCCATAGCGAAAGCTTCCGCAGCGAGCGCGCTCTTGCTCTTACATTCAAAGAGGTTTCTGCATATCTGCGCGTGGTTTGCTCCGTTTTCGATGAGCTTTGCCGCAACCTTGTGCGTGATGGGCGTTGTGTTTGCATAGCGGAAGCCGCCCGTGTCCGCCGCAAGACCTGCGTAAAGCAGGGAAGCGATCTCTTCGGAAATATTGCCGGAGAGGAGATTGTTTATGATCTTGTAAACTATTTCCGCGCAGGCACCTGCTTTGGGCTCTACGTAGAGGTATTTCGCAAAGCGGTCGTGCGTTGCGTGGTGGTCGAGAGCAAGGTTTACCTTTGGTGCGTAAGCCTTGAGCGCGCCGAACTGCCCGGGGGAGGCAACGTCCGTGCTTACGAGAAATTCCGGCGTGAAATCCTTTGGCAGATCGTCAAGAGCGAACTCCCTCGCTCCGCCCGTCATAAACGAGAGGGAGGAGGGCACTTTGTCGCAACAAACGGGGTAAGCCGTTTTGCCGAGCTTGCGGAGCGTATAAACGAGCGCAAAGCAAGAGCCCACGGCGTCCGCATCGGGATTTTCGTGCATAAATACGAGAAAATTATTTTTTTGTTGGAGCATTTTGCAAATGCCCATAACGGTAATGTTATTCATTTGTTTCTTCCTCCGCTTCTTCTTCAGCGGGCGAGGATTTTTCCGTCTGTTCGATCTTCTTGAGAAGTCTCATAATGTCTTGACCGTGCTCCATAGCGTTGTCATATTCAAAAGAAAGCTCGGGCGTTATGCGGAGATTGAGCTCGCGCGCGATATATGAACGCAGGTAGCCCTGCGCGCTGTAAAGACCTTTTGTTATCTGCTTCGCGGTTTCGTGATCCGCACCGAAAGAGGAAAAATATATCTTTGCAAACTTGAGGTCGCCGGAAACGTCCGCTTTTGTTATTGTAACGATGGAGTCTGCAACTCGCGGGTCCTTGACGGTACGAACAGCTTCCGCCATAACACGCATAACTTCATCGTTTATCCTTGTGCGTCTGTATTTGGACATTTTTGGTCCTTTCCGCACCCGAAGGTGCTTTTTTAAATTAGTAAAAATAAATATACATTTTTATTGTATCACATTTTGACGATAAAATCAATAAAAAATAAAATACAGTTATTGTTTTTATTAAAACGATCGGATCAAAAAATATCAGAGTTTTATTTGATGGTATAGACTTTCTTTGAAATCTATGCTATAATATAATAGTATAGATAAAAATCAAGTCCAACCATTGAAAGGAATTATAAAGCTATGGCAAACAAACTTGAACAACTCACAAACAAAGTCGGCGTACAGGGCCCTGTTGTAACTATCGTTATGGACGGTGTCGGTATTGCTCCCGACGGTGCGGGCAACGCGGTTAAAAACGCATACACTCCCACACTCGATATGCTTATGGAGAAATATCCTTGGGTCAAGCTTCAGGCGCACGGCAAAGCCGTTGGCCTTATGAGCGATGACGATATGGGTAACTCCGAGGTAGGTCACAACGCTCTTGGCTCCGGTCAGGTATTTGCGCAGGGCGCAAAGCTCGTAACCGAGTCCATCGAAACAGGCAAGATATTTGAAGGCGAAGCTTGGAAAGCTCTTGCAGACAATGCAAAGGCAAACTCTTCCACGCTCCACTTCATCGGTCTTTTCTCCGACGGTAACGTACACTCCCACATCAATCACCTTCGTGAAATGATCAAGCGCGCTAAAGCGGACGGCGTTGCAAAAGTTCGCGTTCACATCCTCCTCGACGGCCGTGACGTTGGCGAAACGTCCGCGCTCGACTACGTAAATCCCTTTGAAGCATTTCTTGCGGATCTGCGCGACGAAAGCTTTGACGTTATGATCGCATCCGGCGGCGGCAGAATGCAGATCACAATGGACAGATACGAAGCTAACTGGAAGATGGTTGAAGAGGGCTGGAAGACACACGTCCTCGGCGAAGGCAGACAGTTTGCTTCCGCAGAAGAAGCTATCACAGCTTACCGTGCCGAAACAGGCGTTATCGACCAGGATCTTCCTGCGTTCGTTATCGCTAAGGACGGCAAACCCGTCGGCACTATCGAAGACGGCGACAGCGTAGTATTCTATAACTTCCGCGGCGACCGCGCTATTGAAATTTCCAAGGCTTTCGACAGCGGCATTGAATTTGATAAATTCGATAAAGTTCGCTCTCCCAAGGTGGTGTATGCAGGTATGCTCGAATATGACGGCGACCTTCATATTCCTTCCCGTTACCTCGTTGCTCCCCCTGCTATTACAAACACGATGGGCGAATATCTCGCAGGCACGGGCGTTACACAGTTTGCTGTTTCCGAAACGCAGAAATACGGTCACGTAACGTACTTCTGGAACGGTAACAGAAGCGGCAAGTTCGATGACGCTACGGAAACGTACCTTGAGATCCCCTCCGACGTTGTTCCTTTTGAACAGAGACCTTGGATGCAGTGCGCTCTCGTTGCAGATGCGGTTATCGATGCTATTAAGAGCGGCAATTACCAGTACATCCGCGCTAACTTCCCCAATGGCGATATGGTTGGCCACACAGGTAACTACCTTGCAACTATCGTTTCTATGGAAGCACTCGACATTCAGCTTGCGAGAATCCTTTCTGCGGTTGACGCTGCAAAGGGTGTTGCTATTATAACGGCAGACCACGGTAACGCGGACGAAATGTACGAAGTTGACAAAAAGGGCAACGCTAAGACAAACAAAGACGGCTCTTACAAGGCTAAGACAAGCCATACTCTCAACCCCGTTCCCTGCATCATCTATGACAACTTCACAGCAGATAAATATACGGTAAAAGAAGGCGCTTTCGGCCTTGCCAACGTAGCTGCTACAACGGCTGAACTCCTTGGCTACAAAGCTCCCGAAATGTGGTGCGAAAGCCTTATCGATATAAAATAATCGGAGTAACAATGGAAACGAGAAAAGTCAAAATCGGAATATCCGCAAAGCAAACGGAAGGCGGGGAGGGCTATAACGCCGAACCTGTTACGATGAACGTTATATGCGAGGCCGATCTTACGGATGATGGAGATAATATATATATAGAATATGAAGAACATCTTTCCGATGATGGCGGCGTAACGCATTCCAAATTGGTCTTTTCCAAAAACAAGCCGGAAACGGTTTCTCTTATCCGTTCCGGTGAGGTCAGCACGGTCTGCTCTTTTACGGCGGGCGAACGCTATGCTTGCTCATATAATATGGGCGGGCTTGTCCTTGATTTTTGCATTGTGACAAAAGCGCTGAAAAACACTCTTACTTTCGACGGAGGAAATATAACTCTTAATTATAATATGGAAGTCCGCGGAATAGTTATGAGCAGAAATGAATATAAGCTTACGGTCATAAAGAAATAAACGTAAAGAAATGCACCCGAAAAGGGTGCATTTCTTTATGTTATCCAACTTTTAAGTTTGTTTATTGCAGAATTTACCGGAATATAAAAACAAAATTGCGTTAGTGCAAAGGAAACGGCTGTTAATACAAAAGGTATTGGTAGCATATTGGAAAAATCTCTGCCAAATCCGTCATTGATGGCGATAGTGATGCAGGAAAACAGAGCAATTAGCGCCATAATATATCCCAACACCAGAATAACCGTTGCATTTGGATCTACGGTTAAAAAAACAGTAGCCTTATCATTTTGCTTAAATATTTTTCCGTTTAATGTTGGGGTTGAGGAAGCTTTCATAAAAGGTGCGTGAGGTTTTATCTGAAAATCGGAAAAATTTATTTTGCCGACAAAATCACAACTATCGAATGAGCTAGCTATGGCTTTTGTGTGCGCTTGAAGAATATTGTAAATTTCAAGAGGCGTTTTACTTGAAATAATTTCATATTTTAGCGGTTTTAACGGAGGCAAAAATTTCAATAAAATCATCCTTTCTCAAAAAAACTTTTTGTAAAAATCTCAAAAATATTCTAACACAATAAGCGTTTGATGTCAATGAAAACAGAATTTTTCGACATTTTTAGATAAAAATAATAGCAAACCTGCACAAATGCAATGATGCAAAACAGTCAGGTATAGACAAAAGCTCCAAATGCAAAAAAACTCGAAAAAAATTCAAAAAAAGTGTTGACAAAGTGAAAGGCTTGTGATATACTAGTGGAGCGCTGTTGAGGAAGCGGCGCGAACGGTCCTTGAAAATT
>SVRQ01000019.1 GCA_015064725.1 Oscillospiraceae bacterium
AGAAACAACTTAAAAACAGCAATGATGGTTAAAAGTGCATAGATATAAATAGCCATCCACTCGCTATGTAGTGCGATGGAAAAAATAAGTCCCGATATTCCGATAACGCCTAAAACACACCAAATGATAAATAATATTACATTCGCAGCACCGTGTAAATGATATTCCTTTGCCCATGTTTGCATTAAATCTTTTGTGATTTTGTATTGGTTTTTCATAGATAAATTCCTTTCTATTTTATCATAAATTCCTTTCTATTTTATCACCAGTTTCGCCTTTGTATTACAAAGGCACAGGGCTAAGCCCATACCCCTAAAGATGCATGAGCGCATCCAAAGGCTCTCCCTTTGGGAGAGCTCCCGCGATAGCGGGTGAGAGGGCGTTTCATTCCATAATCTAACCCTCTCCGTCGGCTTTGCCGCCACCTCTCCCAAAGGGAGAGGCTTTTTCTTAGTCCCATTATAGCACAAATCGGCAGAGAAAACAAGTTATCTGCCGATTTTATGTGTGTATTAAGGACCGTCGAGGACGCCGGTCCCTACAATTTTGTAAACATCCTTATGAGAACGCTCCTAAGGATGCGTTTTTTGCGTTTATTTGTTTTCAATAAATTCTATTATCTCGTTTCCAAGTCTTGTTGCGCTGCCTTCAAACCAAATGCTGTCGTAAGGCGGGAGCGATGATGGGGAAACTCCTTTTTTATCCGTGAGATATACTCTGTAGCGTGAACGGATAAGAGAGGGGAGCGCAACGGCAAATATCATAAACGGACCAAGGAAGCAATTTTGAACCGCGTGGCCGTGTTCGTGATTTTTAATGGATCTTGCGGCATCCTTATTCACGATAAAGAAAAGCCCGAGATTGATACCGCCCCAATTTTCTCCTATTTCAAAGCAGAAGCAATAGCCGTGCTTTTTCGGGCGGTGTCCTCTCATATAGAGAAAAAGTGCGGTAAAACAGCCTATCAGCGTGAAGGGAAGACCCCAAGTAAACGTGAGAAAATAGAAGATAAATTTTGAAAGTTTTGGATTCATAACAAAGTGTATAATGGCTTTCTGGTGAAGTTCTTTTTGGCGGACGACCGATGGTCGCCCCTACTTTTGCGGTATGAGCAAACTGTTGTTTTACTGTTATCGAAATCTGCACAACATTATTTGTGCTTTCTGGTGAAGTTCTTTTTGCCTACTTTTTCTCCGAAAGAAAAAGTAGGTTATTTGGAGAGGGCGGCACCGTGTGCGGTTGCGAAAACAGCGTTTTCGGGAATTATGAAGTTGAGGTCGAAAAGTTTGTTGAGATTTTCAAAAATTTCTTTTGCTTGGGGTAGGCTCGTCATATTGCCTGTGAGAACGATATTTTTTGTGCCTGCGTTGCGGGAGGCGAACATTCCTATCATACCAATGGTTTCAAAAACCATATTGATAACTCCAAGGGCTATGTCGCCGGATGTTGCAATGTCGGAGACCTTTCCGAAGTTTGCCGCAGTCATATCGTTAGGCAATGGCATATTTCTCGACGTCTTTTTAGCAATATCGGAAATGCGAAGGTCGATATTGTCGAGGTTGCCTGTTTTTGCGGCTTCAACGATGTGGTCTATATTCTCCATACCGATGAGCTTTTTTGAAAGTCCGATAAGCGTGCCGCCGCCAACGCCCGTACCGCCAAGGTAGTTAATATCAACGTTGTCACCGTCTTTTTTAGCGTGAACGAGCGCGGTTCCCGTACCCATACTGATGATGACTGCCTCTGAAAGTCCCGAAAGGTAAAGACCGCCCCTGCCAACGCAGGAAAACTCGGATTCGTGTACGCAGGGAAGCCCATAGAGAGGACCTTTTACATAGGAAGAGCCTGCTCCCGTTACGATGACCTTTTCAATGTCACCAAGCTCAATACCGTGATCTACGGTAAATTTACCGAACGCACCGTAGAGCGAGGTTATAGGATCGGCGGCGTGAACGAATGTCGCACCGAGAACTTTTGAACCGCGGAAACCAACGATCTTTGTGGTACTTCCGCCAACGTCTATACCAATTATTACTTTCACTTTTAAGCACCTCTTTTTTATAAATCATAGAAATTTGAGAGAGTTGCGGACGTGCAATGCACGTCCCCTACTTAACGTAATGGAATTTTCACAGAATATCGTAAAAATGTAGGGGAGGGGCTTGCTCCTCCCGCTTGTTTTGTTATTTGTTAAGAGCCGTGAGAGCGATCTTTTCGCAAAGCTCGCCATAGGAAATTCCTGCGGCGGCGGCTTCCTGCGGAAGAAGGCTCATAGGGGTCATACCCGGAAGAGTGTTTGCTTCAAGGCAGAAGAAATCTTTTTTCTCTTCGTCGAGTATAAAATCTATTCTGCTGTAATCTCCGAGACCGAGCGCGGCGTGAGCTTTTTCGGCGAGGAAGGAAAGGCGCGCACATTCGTCTTTCGTCAATGGTGCGGGGCAGATCTCAAGCGTCATACCGGCTTGGTATTTCTTCGTGAAATCATAGAAGCCCTCGCCAATCGGTTTTATCTCGATAGGCGGCAGAGCCTTACCGCCGAGTATGCCTACGGAAAATTCGCGTCCGCAGAGCTTATCTTCTATAAGTATGCTTTTTTCGTATTTTTCTGCCGCAACAAGCGCGCTTTCAAGCATATCTGCCGTGTCCACCATAGTAACGCCTACGCTGGAGCCGCAGGAGCAGGGCTTTATGACGCAGGGAAATTTAATTTCGTTCCTACGTGAAAAAGCTTCTTGCGTGCTTGTGTATATCCAATCCGCCGTGGGAACGCCCGCGGCGCGGAATATGGTTTTTGAAAGGTTTTTATCCATAGCGGCAAGGCAAGCGGCATATCCGCTGCCAGTGTATTTTATGCCAAGGCAATCGAGATAAGCCTGAAGCTGACCGTTTTCACCCATACCTCCGTGCATAGCCAGAAAGACGACGTCAGCAGCATTCACAAGCGCGGCAATGCCGTGTCCTATAAGGCGTCTGCCGATGTCAGCTTGCTTTTCAAGCGCGTCAAGGTCGGGCGGATCTTCGGGTATTGTGTGGGAATATTTGCCGTTTGAGGAGAAGAGCTCATCGGGCGTTTTGCCGCCCGTGCCAAGATATACGTCGGCAAGAGCAACTTCGTAACCGCGCTCTGCAAGCGCGTTTGCAATAAGAGAGCCGGAGGAAAGGGAAACCTCGCGTTCGGGGGAAAGACCGCCGGCTAAAACTGCTATTTTCATAAAGAGAACTCCTTAAAGGAATACGTGGGCTATAGTATTGTGATTTTGCGGATGAGCAATGCTTGCTCTTTACGTTTTTTATTATAACGTATCAAACCGAAAGCTCAACGGAGGATACTTTCGCTTCTCCGAGAACAGGGTCTATGTAATCCGCGATGAATTCTTCAACCTGATGCTCGCTTCTGCCGACATAGAGGGAGGGGACGAGGATGTCTTTAAGTTCTTCCAACGTGATGTTGAAGGATGGGTCTGCGGCGATACGCTCGAGCATATCGTTCTTTTCGCCCATTTCCTTTACCATCTTTCCTGCGGCGATGGAATGAACACGGATCTTTTCGTGAATCTCCTGTCTGTCGCCGCCGCGGCGAACGAGGTCCATCATAATATTTTCAGAAGCGATAAAGGGAAGCTCCGCCATAACGCGTGCTTCGATTACCTTTGGGTAAACGACAAGGTCGGAAGTTACGTTGAGGAAGATGCCGAGGATAGCATCTACTGCAAGGAAAGCTTCGCTGATGGCGATACGTCTGTTTGCGCTGTCGTCAAGCGTGCGTTCAAGCCACTGTGTGGAGGCTGTCATTGCGGGGTTTATCATATCCGCAACAACGTAGCGCGAAAGAGCGCAAATGCGCTCGCATCTCATAGGATTGCGCTTATAAGGCATTGCGGAGGAGCCGATCTGGTTCTTTTCAAAGGGCTCTTCCATTTCCTTGAAGGATTGGAGCAGGCGCATATCCGTTGCAAATTTTGCGGCACTCTGCGCGATGCTTGCAAGCACGTTCGTCACACGGGAGTCGAATTTTCTCGTGTAAGTCTGACCTGCAACGGGAACCACCTTGGAGAAGCCGAAGTCGGCGGCAATGCGCGCTTCAAGCTCCTTGATCTTTGCTTCGTCACCGTCAAAAAGCTCCATAAAGCTTGCCTGCGTGCCTGTTGTGCCTTTTTGACCGAGCAGAGCAAGGGAATCGATAACGAAATCAAGATCGCAAAGGTCAAGGTAAAGGTCATACATCCAAAGCGTTGCACGCTTGCCGACGGTGGTAAGCTGTGCAGGCTGGAGGTGTGTATAAGCAAGACAGGGAAGCGCCTTATATTTGAGCGCAAATTCACGCAGGTTGGCAAGAACTGCCTTGAGCTTGTTGCGAACCAGCTCAAGCGCTTTTTTGTTAACTATCATATCCGTGTTGTCGCCAACGTAGCAGGATGTTGCACCGAGGTGGATGATACCGCGCGCTTTCGGGCATTGGTCACCGTATGCGTGAACGTGGGACATAACGTCATGGCGAAGCTTTTTTTCGTAAGCCTCCGCGGTATCGTAGTTTACGTCATCCGCGTGAGCTTCAAGCTCCGCTATTTGCTCATCCGTGATAGAAAGACCGAGCGCTTTTTCCGCTTTCGCAAGGGATATCCAAAGCTTACGCCAAGTTGTGAATTTCATATCTTGTGAAAAGAGATACTGCATTTCCTTGCTTGCGTATCTTCCGGAGAAGGCGCTTTCATATTTCTGTCTGTTCATTTTTATGTCCCTTTCTGTTTTATACTTTAATTGGATATACCGCAGGAGCGTATTCCTGCGGTATTTGTGTTATTTGCCGATATTGAGAGATATGGTCGTGCCGTTTTCAAAAAAGCCCATATCGGAAAGAAGCTTTTCCATCGTTGCAAGCTTTATGCAAAGGCAAAGCACCTGGGATGCAAGGCGAAGCTCGTGAAGTGTGGGATAGGAGGGAGCAATGCGAAGGTTTGCGTCCTTGGGGTCCTTTCCGTAGGGGAAGGTCGCGCCGGCTTCCGTAAGCTTCATACCTGCGTCAAGGCAAAGCTCGTAAACTCTCTTTGCGCTTGCTGCCTGAAGATCGAGGCTTATGAAGTAGCCGCCGAGGGGCTTGCTCCATTCCGCCATCTCTCTGCCGCCAAGCTCCTTATCCAAAGCGGAAATGACCGTTTCAAAGCGTGGGCGGAGGATCTCCGCGTGCTTTTTCATATGCTTGCGGATGCCGTTTGCATCCTTGAAGAAGATGGCGTGGCGGTACTGGTTGAGCTTATCATAGGAGATGATCTGCGCACCGATGTATTTCATAGCGTGCTTCATATTTCTGTCGCTCGTGATAAATACGGAGATACCGCTGCCTGCATAGGTTATCTTGGACGTGGATGTGAACATATACACAAGGTCTTCGTTTTCCGTGCCCTGCGTAAGTTCGAAGATATTAAGTATATCGGGTACGCCGTCATAAAGATCGTGTACCATATATGCGTTATCCCAAAAGATACGGAAATCCTTTGCTGCGGGCTTGAGGGCGGCAAAGCGTCTTACTACGTCATCGCTGTAAATAGCGCCCGTGGGGTTGGAGAATTTCGGTACGCACCAGATACCCTTGATGGCTTCATCCTCGGAAACGAGCTTTTCGACAGTATCCATATCGGGACCGTCCTCGCGCATTTCAACGGGGATCATTTCTATGCCGAAGGTTTCGCAAATTCTGAAGTGTCTGTCGTAACCGGGGCAGGGGCAAAGGAATTTTACCTTTTCGCACTGCGACCAGGGCTTCATACCCGGGGCAACGCCGAAAAGCTCTGCACGTGCAACGGCATCGAACATAAGCTCAAGGCTTGCGTTGCCGCCGAGGAAGACGTTGTCAAACTCAACGCCGCAAAGCTCCGCAAAGAGCTTGCGTGCGGCGGGAACGCCGATGGTCATACCGTAGTTACGCATATCCATACCGAATGCGTTGGAGCAATCCTCTCCTGTTTGAAGAACGGTAAGAAGACCGTCTGAAAGGTCGAGCTGCTTTTTGCAGGGCTTGCCGCGTGACATATCAAGGGAAAGTCCCTCTGCTTTTACTTGTTCATATACCGCAAGAAGCTCGCTGTATTCAAAAACGAGCTCTGCGCGTGTCATTTGGGAAATGGGTTTGTTCATAAATGTTTAATGCTCCTTGAGATGGGTTGAAAATAGGGAAAATTAAATATCTGCGTTGCCTGTCGTTCTGGGGAAGAGCTCTACGTCGCGGATATTGGAAACGCCCGTTACGTACATAATAAGGCGTTCAAAGCCAAGACCGAAGCCTGCGTGGTGAGTGCCGCCGTATTTGCGGAGCTCTGTGTACCACCAATAATCTTCTTCGTTGATACCGAAGTTTTTATATGCGTTTTCGAGATAATCCATTCTTTCTTCACGCTGAGAACCGCCGATGAGCTCGCCAACGCCGGGAACGAGCATATCCATTGCGGCAACAGTCTTACCGTCATCGTTAAGACGCATATAGAAAGCTTTGATCTCTCTGGGATAGTTTATGACGAAAACAGGTTTTTTGAAAACTTGTTCGCAGAGGTATCTTTCGTGTTCTGTCTGAAGATCGCAGCCCCAATAGGGTTTGAAATCGAACTTCATACCGCTTTCTTCGAGAAGCTTAACGGCATCCGTGTATTCAACGCGTGCAAAATCGTTGGAAACGATGTTGTTAAGTCTTTCAAGCACCGTGTTGTCAACGAATTTGTTGAAGAATTCAAGCTCGGGCTTGCAGCTGTTGAGCAGGTGGTTGATGACGTATTTCGTCATAGCTTCCGCAAGCTCCATATCGTCTTCAAGGTCGGAGAAAGCTATTTCGGGCTCTATCATCCAGAATTCCGCCGCGTGTCTTTGCGTATAGGAGCGTTCTGCGCGGAACGTGGGACCGAACGTGTAAACGTTTGCAAAAGCCTGTGCAAAGCATTCTGCGTGGAGCTGACCGGAAACGGTAAGGCTTGTGTGCTTGCCGAAGAAGTCCTTCGTGTAGTCAACCTCGCCTGTTTCCGTCTTGGGAAGGTTTTCAAGGTCAAGGCTTGTTACGTGGAACATTTCGCCCGCACCCTCGCAGTCGCTCGTTGTGATGAGAGGTGTGTGCGCGTAGAGGAAGCCGCGTTCGTGGAAAAAGTTGTGTATAGCATAAGCCGCTTCGGAGCGAACGCGGAATACCGCTGTGTATATATTCGCTCTGGGGCGCAAATGCGGGATAGTGCGCAAAAATTCAAGAGACGTTTTCTTTTTCTGCATGGGGAAGTCGGGCGTGGAGGGACCCTCTACCAAAACTTCGCTTGCTTTTATTTCAAAGGGCTGTTTTGCTTCCGGTGTGAGAACGAGCGTGCCTTTAATAACAAGAGCCGCGCCCACGTTCTGCTTTGCGATCTCCGTGTAGTTTGCAAGCTTGTCCGCTTCGATAACTACCTGGATACGGGAAAACGTACTGCCGTCGTTAAGCTCGATAAAACCGAAAACGTTGCTGGAACGGATAGTCTTAGCCCAGCCCGCAACGGTAACTTCTTTATCTGCGAACGCTTCGGGAGAGGCGAAGATCTCTTTAACTGTGGTTCTTTTCATAATAAAGTTCTTCCTTTTATTTCGTCTTGACTTTTGCAAAAAGGTTAAGCTTTGCAAAAGTATATATAATAAAATATTATACATTATATGATGTGAAAATTCAATAATAAAATGAGATATTTATTTAACTTTCGGAAAAAATGCACGGCAATGCGGCATCCTGCGTAAAGTCTGCTTTGCGTAAGCGTAAAACAGTAAATATTTAAACGAAAAATGATGACATTTGATGCAGATTGATATATAATAATATAATAATATAATAATATATAATTATGATTATGAAAAGTGCATATATGACGGAGAGGTATTATTATGGCTAACGTATCTAACGTGAAGAATTTACAGCAGCTTCAAACACAGCTTGAGGAATGCGTACTTCAGCTACAGCAGACAGACAGTAAGATAGATAAAGCCGGCAAGGAATGCGAAGAACGCTTTGCAATGCTTGCATATGATATAAAGACCAAGATAGGAATGATAAAAGAAAAGAGCCTTTTGAACCCTTTTGCAAGGCTCTTTGGCTCTGCGGTGGCTATTGACAACGGGTATATTACAATATACGGACAAGCGGCGGCGCCCATCTCCTTTAATGCGGACAACTGTGCCGAGGTGTATAAGCAGGCAAGGGATACGTTTTTCGGAAGATGCAAAAATCTGTTTTCCGATCCCGCACTTTGGGATCGTTTTCGACGCTCTGCGGACAGCTTGCGTCTGTTTGGAGAGCTTGCAAGTATGTTTAATACGTTTTTGGCGATATATCAAGAGATCCCCGTGCTGTCACAGGAAAAAAAGGTCCGCGTTTTAAAGGAGCTGAACGAGCAGCGGAATGCGCTCCTGCAGGAAGAAAAAGATCTGTCGGAAAAGATAAGGCTTGCTCGGGAGCAGCACGACCGTATTGCAAAAAACGCGGACAAGATACGCTTGAAAACGGATTTTTCCAATGATATAGTGCAGGAAACCGAATTCCGCGCCGATCTGAGCTTGCCGCTTGGCTACAGCACGGAAAATTGCGGCGAGCTTGATTGGCGTTTGAATGATTTTAACGGTGTGAGAATAGTTGTACCCGCAGAACGAATCGAGGGACGCGATCCTTCCGTATGCCGCATTGCGGAGAATGCTGTATTGCATTTTTTGCGCGCTTATCCCGCAGGTGCTGCAAGGCTTGCCGTGTTCGATGCCTGCAAGATGCTCCGGCTTGAAAAGCTGTGTGCGGAGCTGACAGAGCCTGATGACAGCATACAAGATGAAACCGACAAAAAGTCGATTGAAGACGCCGTTATTTACAAGGGAAGTTCGGATAATGAACAAAGATTCAATTCTGCCGTTGCTTGCGCGTTTGAAGAGATCTACGATATGCTGGCAAGCAGTAAAACTCAAAATTTGACGGAGTTTAATTGCACTCATACGGATTCTTTTCAGCCGATCGTGCTGTTTGTAATATACGGTTGTCCTTCTTCCTTCCGCATTGATAAGGAAAAAGCAAATCTGATAGGAAATGCCGGACGTCACGGCGTGTATCTGCTTATCGTTGAGGAAGAGAGTAAACACGAAGAAGATAAAAGATATTTTGCGGATGAAAAAATATCGGTTGCACAGCTGCGTGATATGATGACCTTACGCTTGACGTCCGCGGCCGCGGGAGATCTTAACGCGGAATATGAGGGCGGCTCTTACCGTTTGGCAACCCCGTCGGAACGCTTCGATATGAAAAGTTTTACCGGAAATTTTCAAAATATGGTGTTGGAGCAATATAAAAAGCCGCTGCGCTTAGAAAATCTGTTTTCGGAATATAAACGCGGCTCCGCTGATTTTTCCAAGGTGTTACATATTCCCGTGGGCAGGGAAGAAAACGGAGATGTCAAGCTGCTGTCTTTCAGTTCGCTTAGTTCCACGGCACACCTTGCAATGATAGGTAAGACCGGTTCGGGCAAAAGCTCTGTTTTGCAGGCGATAGTTTTGGGCGGCGCATATTATTACTCTCCCGACGAGCTGGAATTTTACCTGATAGATATGAAGGGCGGCGACGCATTTTACAAAAAGGACGTTGTGGAATACAGCAAGCTCAAGCACGTTAAAATGCTTGCGGCAGGGTGCAGCGAAAAGGACCTGAAGGATTTTATTGCCCATATTGTAAAGACCAAGCTTTCTTTTAACAATGCCGGACCGACTACGGATATTATAGAGTACAATAAGCTTCATACGGGGAAGGACAAGATGAAGCGAACGGTCATCGTTATAGATGAATATACCCAGATCACAGATCCCGACAGCGTGGATGCTTTGACACGAATCGCAAGACAGGGACGTTCCGCCGGTATAAGCCTTGTGCTTTCTTCTTTGGATAAGGGAAACAGCAAGATATTGACAAATAACGTTGGTAATTTGGTGGAATTCAAAAATGACACGGCAGGCGCACTGATAGATTCTTACAGCTCGGCAAGAGTACACTCATCCGACAGGATGTTTTTGATAGGCCGTGTCGGCAACTGTATCTCTTCTATAACGGAGTCAGACAAGATCAGCCATTTCCGCGCCGCTTATATGAAGCCCGCACAGCAGGCGGAATTTATAGAGCTTATCAATGCGAAATATGCCAATCACGAGGCAGAGGATGCGATAATCATCGGCGACAGCAAGCAGATGCTGAAGCCCCGCGAAAGCGCGGCTGAACGAACGGCGGCTTCGGAGTATGACGATGCGGTATTTGCTGCCAATATAGGCAGAGGTACGTTCGGCACGGAAGAACGTATTGAGTTTGGAGCAGAATCTCATCAAACAAAAAATCTGCTTCTGATAGGGGATCTGCGCCGAGCGCAAAGCATAGAGTATTCCTTGCTGTGTGCGGCAAAGGATGCGCGCAAGTATTACCTTTCCTTCGGCGGACGCGCGAACGAAGCGTTCCGCGGCATTGCCGAGGTGAATGATAATGAGGATGCCATAGAGGAAGCTTTGCGCAAGGTTTATTCTATGTATCAAGAGCGCAAGCAGGGTGCGGAGCAAACGCCCGTGCTTATGATTTTTCACGATTTCGGGCAGGGAGAAAAGCTTATTTTAAAGAAGCCGAAGCCCCTTGCCTCTGACAAAGAAGAGGCTGCACCCGTAAGGACGCAAGCCTTGCCGGGCTTTGACGAAGAAGATCTTGTGGCAAAATGGGCGGAAAAATATGCTTCGCCCGGCAGAAGCGGGACAGAACGCAGGCAAAGAAGCAAATATCGGGATACCGAGCTTGTGCAAATACTGCGTGAGCTTACAAAAGAAGGCGTAAGATACGGAATCTGCACGGTATTTGCCTGTGATTACGACGGAATACCCGGCGCTAAAGAGATGTTCGGTACGTCTGTTTCCGAGCAATTCAAAAATTTTATCGCTATACCGTCTTTGAGAGGCGAGGCTATATATGCCAAGGGCAATCTGCTTCGTGCGCTTGATATGTTGGGAACGGCGGATCTTTTGAAAAAGAACAGCTTTACACGCAGCGAGCTTGTAAGATGCTATCACGTTATAGACAAAAATTATAAACAATTTATACCTTATGAATGGGAGTAAAGATAATGAGCAATGCGATATATATAAAAGATCTGGGGAAATTAGAGGAGTTTATAAACAATATCGATGCACTTATGGGAATGATATATCTGTCCCAGAATGAAGTTAACGCGGCATACAACAGGGTGGACGATTGGAACGATAAGGTCTTCATCTATACGGGCGGCGCCCTGTTTGCGGCGGGGGATAAAATAGAAGACGTAGGCTATTTTCTCAGCGAAAAGATGGATATACTGAATGAATACGGTTACCGTATCAACTGCGAGTATGCAGGATATGCGGAATGGAACGGAAAATTCACAAACAGAGAGCTGGAAGTAAAATTGAATTTGGAGGCAGATCGTATGGTAAGGGCAATTCTCGGAACTAAAGTAGAGGGAATAATGAACTTTGAAAGGGCGCTCGAAAAATATATAGAGGACACGGATAAAAACGTGCAAAGCGTTGTTCGAGAATTGGATATCGTGAGCGAGTATTGGAACGATGCCAATTTCCGCAAGATAGAGGAGTATGTTTTGGATTTCCAAGATGATATGAGAGAAAATCTTGATGACCTTTCCGAAATGCTGAACGAAATAATAAAAAGAAGAAAGAAGCTCGAAGAAGCTGATAATGTTGGAAGAAAGCTTGGCTGAAAGCTGTAAAAGGAGAAAGCTATGTCAAAGATAGAGAGCACCGCAGGAAAGCTTTACTATTACCGCGGCGGAGAAACCGCGGGCGCGCTCAGCCAAAGCCTTTGGAACGATGACGTGGGAAAAAGCGTAAAAGGCAGGATAGAGCATATTGTGGAAAACGCTATGGACGAAGCAAGGCACTACTACGCACAAGATCTTAACAATATAAAGACAGAGGATATTGAAGCGGCGCTTGCTCTTGCATGGGCGCACCTTCGCTCGTAAGGAGGGTATATGAGGTATAAAATAGAATATCTTTCCCGAGAAAAGGACGTGCTGCTCCGCATACTTGAGGGAGAGGAGCATCTTGCGGATATAAAAACGGCTTGGTCTGTAGCAAAAGAACTCTGCTTTGAGCTGGGTGAGCTTTACGAGGAGCTGAGCCGATGTATAAGAGCGCTGGAGGATGGAATACGCAATATCCAGATGCAGATAGGGCAGGCACAGCAGGCGGCAAGGCAAGCGCAGATGCGTGCTGCTCAGGCAAACGCGAAGCTCGCGTCCACGCCGACTCAAAAAACCGTGTATCCCTCCAAAGAAGAAGCGGCAAAGGGCGCACGCCCAAAGCAAGTGCCCGCCAACGTGGAGGAGATAGGAAGGCTCAAAAGCGAGATAGCGCAGTGCAAGGCGCAGGAGGCGCGTGCCGAACAGCGCATTAAAGAATTGCAAGCAAAATTAGCCCCTTTACAGAAAGATATGGATACGCTCAGAAGCGGGATAGACAGGGTCGAGGGATATTTGAATACCGCAAAAGAAGCCGATATGCGCCTTGAAACAGCTTACCGTGAAGCGGAATATAGATGCAATGAGGTCATTCCCGATATAAAAAAGATATCGGAGCTGATGGAAAGGTATGACGAGGCGGAGGTAAGACCTGTCGGAGGACGGACAGTGCCGCACATCAGGCAGAAGGAGGGGTGGTAAACCGTGGCGCGAGACGTTGAAGCAAAAACGAGTGCCGCTTGCCTTGCAGATTTTGAACGAAAGCTTGGCAAGCATCTGGATGAGCTTTCGGAGGATGCGCAGAGGCTCGATGCGGCATACCATAATGCGGAATGGAACGATATGGTGTCCGAAAGAACGAGAATTGAACTTAATGGATACATTGATAAATTGAACAGATCATTGGCAATGCTTGAGGGCGTGATACTTGCCGTGGGAGAAATGCGCCGATTGGCAGAAGAATACGAAGGAATGGAATAAAAGGAGAGGTACATATGAAATTTTGTCCGGAATGCGGAACGAGGGCGGAGGGCTTTAAATTCTGCCCCGAGTGCGGATACAAGCTTACGGGCGGTGAAACCGCCGCGGCGGGCGCACCGAAGACCGACGATATTTTCGGCGGTGCGTTTGGCACAGATACGTTTGCCAAAAACGACTTTTTTGGCGGCGGTATAGATGATTTTGATTGGGGCGGCGCGGCACAGGCGCGCACGCGCGACGTGGAGATACAGCAGGAGATGGACGCGCTTTCCGTATTCGAATGCGAAAAGCACCAAAACGGGAAGTATGCCATTCTGTCCTTGAAAAATGCAATGGAGATGTCGATAACTGTGCCCGCGTGCGTGGAGGCTATAGCGGACGGGGCTTTCGAGGGCAGCGACCTTTTAGAGGTGACGCTTTCCGAGGGGCTTGTCAAAATAGGCAACCGCGCTTTTGCAAACTGCCGTGAGCTTACGAAGATACGTTTTCCGAGAAGCTTGAAGTTTATCGGAAACGAGGCGTTTGCCTATTGCGTGAACCTTGACGTTGAAGCACCCGAAAGAGCGCGCGTAGGTTATAAGGCTTTTGTAGGTACGCTTGGTGAGAAACGTATGCGCGAGCAGGCGGAGGCGGCAGAGCGCACACGCAGAGAAGCGGAAGAAGCGGAGCGCAGGCGCAAAGCGGCAGAAGAAGCAGAGCGTGCACGCAGAGAAGCCGAGGAAGCGGAGCGCAGGCGCAAAGCGGCGGAAGAAGCGGAGCGCAAGCGCAGAGAAGCCGAGAAAGCGGAACGCAGACGCAGAGAGGCGGAGGAAGCGGCACATACTGCGCGGCTCAGAGAACTTTATAATAAGGGCAAGCGACTCTATGATAACGGGGATTACGGCGAGGCGTTAGAATACCTTCGCGAAGCGGCGGAGCAAGGATACGCAGATGCACAATATATTCTTGGTTACAGCTACATCAGTGCACAGGGTGTAGGCTATAATTCGGCAGAGGCGAAAAGGTGGTTCCGAAAGGCGGCGGAGCAAGGACACGCTCTTGCAAAAAGCTGGCTTAACGACATGAACCAATGGGGTTGGTAAGCGTGCAACGGTTCAACCATAAAAAAGTTATATATAATAAAAGGAGAGAAATATGAAATTTTGTTCCGAATGTGAAGCGGAAGCGATATCTCGGCTTTGCAAGGCGGCTGATGAGGGAAACGCGCAAGCGCAGTATGAGCTTGGTGTTTGCCATTATTGGGGGCACGGTGCAGAGCAGGACCTCGCCAAAGCCGCAGAATATTTCCGCAAGGCGGCAGAGCAAGACCTCTCCGAAGCACAATATCAGCTTGGATGGTGTTACCATCACGGCGAGGGCGTGGCTGAAGACGAAGCCGAAGCCCTGAAATGGTGGCATAAAGCGGCAGAGCGGGGGTATGCGGAGGCGCAATGTCGGCTTGGCGACTGCTACTATTGGGGCTTTGATGCAAAGCAAGACAAAGCCGAGGCTGTAAAGTGGTTTCGCAAGGCGGCGGCTCAAGGAAGCGCTTATGCGGAAAAATGGCTTAAAGAACACAAAGCCGAGGTTGACAAATATTGATTAAAAAGACTATATAATAAAGACTATATAATAAAAGGAGAGAGATACATATGAAATTTTGTCCCGAATGTGAAGCGGAAGAGGTGACTCGACTTTGCAAGGCTGCAGAAGAGGGAAACGCCGAGGCTCAGTATATGCTTGGTTGCTGCTACTTTTGGGGTTTGGGAGTTAATAAAGATGATGCCGAGGCAGTAAAATGGTACTGCAAGGCGGTAGAAGGATTCCGCAAGGCGGCGGAGCAAGGTTATGCCGAGGCGCAGTATATGCTTGGCGACTGCTACTGGTGGGGCAGAGGAGTAGATGAAGATAAAACCGAGGCAGTAAAATGGTACCGCAAGGCGGCGGAGCAGGGACATGCCGATGCGCAGTATAGGCTTGGCTTGTGTTATTATGTGGGTATGGGTATAGCCCTAAACTACGCAGAGGCTGTAAAGTGGTACCGTAAGGCGGCGGAGCAAGGTTATGCCGAGGCGCAGTATGAGCTTGGCTACTGCTACCATTGGTGCAGAGGTGTCGATGAAGATGAAACCGAGGCGGTAAAATGGTACCGCAAGGCGGCAGAACAAGGGCATATCAAAGCGCAGTATGAGCTTGGCGAATGCTACTTTATGGGCTTTGGAGTTAATGAAGATGATGCCGAGGCAGTAAAATGGTACCGCAAGGCGGCGGAGCAGGGTCACGTGTATGCACAATCTCGGCTTGGAGGGTATTATTATGAGGGTAGGGGTATAGACCAAAACTACGCCGAGGCAGTAAAATGGTACCGCAAAGCGGAAGAACAAAATGATTGGCATGCAAGGAAACAACTTGCAAAATGCTACTATTATGGTCACGGTGTAAAACAGGATTATACCGAAGCGGTAAGGCTTTATCGCAAGGGTGCGGAAAAAGGGATCTCTAACGCAAAATATCTCCTTGGTCTTTGCTATTATGAAGGCAAGGGAGTGAATAAGGACGTTACCGAGGCTTTAAGGTGGATACGCGAGGCGGCGAATGGGTATAGCTGGGAAGCGGAAAAATGGCTTAAAGAACATAAAGCCGAGGTTGACAAATATTGATGAAAAAGACTATATAATAAAAGGAGAGAGGTACATATGAAATTTTGTCCGGAATGCGGAACAAGGGCGGAGGGCTTTAAATTCTGCCCCGAATGTGGTTACAAACTTACGGGCGGTGAAACCGCCGCGGCGAGCGCACCGAAGACCGACGATATCTTCGGCGGTACGTTTGGCACAGATACGTTTGCCAAAAATGATTTTTTTGGCGGCGGTATAGACGATTTTGATTGGGGCGGCGCGGCGCAGGCGCGCACGCGCGATGTGGAAGCGCAGCAGGAGGCAGATGCGCTTGCGGCGTTTGAATGGACAAAGCATCAGAACGGCAAATACGCCATCCTTTCTTTGAAAGACAAGATGGAGATGGACGTTACGGTGCCTGCAGGTGTGGAGGCAATAGAAAACGGAGCTTTTGAGGGAAGCGGCGTGTTCCGTGTAGAACTGCCGGAGGGTCTTATGAAAATAGGCAACCGCGCTTTTGCAGATTGCACGGAGCTTACTGAAATTGAGTTTCCCAAGAGCCTTAGAATGATAGGAAACGAGGCGTTTGCCGGCTGTGTGAATCTTGACGTGGAAGCACCCGAAAGAGCGCGCGTGGGAAATGATGCTTTTGCGAACACACTACTTGAAAAACGCAAAGCGGCAGAGGAAGCCGAGCGTGCACGCAGAGAAGCGGAAGAAGCAGAGCGCAAACGTAGAGAAGCGGAAGAAGCGGAACGCAAGCGCAAAGCAGAGCTTGAAAAGCAGTGCCGCGAATGGTATGAGACAGGCAAACGTTATTATGATAATAGAAATTACAAGGAGGCAGCAGAATATTTCCGCAAGGCGGCGGAGCAGGGACACGCCGAGGCGCAATATTGGCTTGGCGTATGCTACTATTATGGCAGAGGTGTCAATGAAGATAAAACCGAGGCGGTAAAATGGTACCGCAAGGCGGTAGAAGGATTTCGTAAGGCAGCGGAGCAGGGACACGCCGAGGCGCAGTATAGGCTTGGCCACTGCTACTATTGTGGCAGAGGTGTCGATGAAGATGAAGCCGAGGCAGTAAAATGGTACCGCAAGGCGGTAGAAGGATTTCGTAAGGCAGCGGAGCAGGGACACGCCGAGGCGCAATATTGGCTTGGCGAATGCTATTATGAGGGTAGGGGTATAGACAAAAACCGCGCAGAGGCTGTAAAATGGTACCGCAAGGCGGCGGAGCAAGGTTATGCCGAGGCGCAGTATGAGCTTGGCGAATGCTACTATCATAGCTACGGTGTAAGGGAAGACAAAGCGGAAGCGGTAAAATGGTACCGCAAGGCGGCAGAGCAAGGTTATGCCAAGGCGCAGTATGTGCTTGGCGAATGCTACCATTTTGGCAGAGGGGTAGATGAAGATGAAGCCGAGGCTGTAAAATGGTACCGCAAGGCGGCGGAGCAGGGACACGTGTATGCACAATATTGTCTTGGATGGCGTTATTATAATGGTAGGGGTATAGCCCAAAACTACGCAGAGGCAGTAAAATGGTACCGCAAAGCGGAAGAACAGGATAATTGGAGTGCAAGGCAAGGTCTTGCAAACTGCTACTATTATGGTCGCGGTGTAAAACAGGATTATACCGAAGCGGTAAGGCTTTATTGCAAGGGCGCGGAAAAAGGGCACGATGACGCAAAATATCGCCTTGGTCTTTGCTATTATGAAGGCAAGGGAGTTAATAAGGACGTTACCGAGGCTTTAAGGTGGATACGCAAAGCGGCGGAGTATAGCTTGGAAGCAAAAGACTGGCTTAAAGAACACGGCTATTGATACCTTGCCTACATAAAATTTTAACGGAGGATGATGCATATGACAAAACTATACAAAGGAAAATATTTCTCCGTTCTGGGGGATTCCGTAAGCACCCTTGCGGGGTACAACCCCGATGGGTATGAGGTATTCTATAATTGGGAAAAGAAGCGGCTTGCAGACATTCACTCCCCCGCGGACACGTGGTGGGGCATTGTGACAGAGGCGCTCGCAGGTCAAATGCTTGTAAACGCTTCGTGGTCGGGAAGCCTTGTGTGCAAGCATCCGCAAAGCGAGATAGAGTCTTACGGATGCAGCACGGCGCGCACCTCGGCACTTTCCGAGGGCGGCAGAGCGCCAGACGTTGTTATGGTGTTTATGGGACTTAACGATTTCGGGCACGCTATGCGCCCCTTGCCCGTGCCGGGCAAGGACGGACTTGACGTTTTTTCCGTGGCATACGGGGTTATGCTTGAAAAGATACGGGCAAACTACCCGAATTCGGAGATATGGTGTTTCACGCTTCCCACAGGGTTTGAGCGCGGAAACGGCAGAAAGGCAAGCCCCGTTTGCTGCGGCTATCATATAGACGAATATTCCCGTGTTATAGAGTCCTGCGCCGAAAGCGCAGGGTGCCGCACGGTGCGCCTGCACCTTTTTGATGCGTATGAGTCGCTCGACGGGTGGCACCCCACGGCAAACGGTATGCAGACTATCGCACGGGCGGTGCTTGAATGTGTGAAAGAGTGGTGCGCGGATGATAATTGACACGCACACACATTACTGCCACAGGCTCTACGAGGGGGAGTTTTATTATCTGGGACTTGACGCGGGTCGGCTTTGCATCTCTCGAGGGGAGCTTCCCGACGTGCTTTCCGATATGGAGAAACAGGGAATTCCCCTTTGCATAGAGCCGTCCATAGGTCTTGACGAAATACCGCGGCAGACCGCGCTTGAGGAAAGGTTCAAGGGGCGTTTCCTTACGGCGTTCGGCGTTCACCCCAAGCGTGCGATGCAAACGGATATTGAAAGATTTTCGGAGCTTCGCAGGTACGTTTTGGGCGGAAACGCCGTTGCCGTGGGCGAAACGGGGCTTGACTACAGCGTGGAGGCGGCGGAGGACGATATAGCAAAGCAAAAACTTTGGTTTGCTATGCAGACAGAGCTTTCGCACGAGGCGCATCTTCCGCTGATATTGCACATACGCGACGCTTACGGGGACGCGATAGAAATGCTTCGAAAACGGCGCGGCATTCTCTTGGGCGGTGCGGCGCACTGCTTTCGCGGTGACTTTGATGCGGCGAGGGCACTTATCGACCTTGGCTTTGCGCTTGGCATCGGCGGAAAGATTTTGGATGCGGGCGAGGAAGGACGGATGCTTCGCGATACCGTTCGGCGCGTGCCGCTTTCCTCAATAATTTTAGAAACGGACGTGCCGTACATCAAGCCCGATATCGGGCATCTTGGCAGAAGCCAAAGCCAGAGAAACAAAACGAGGAATACCTCGCTCATACTTCCCACGGTGCTTGACACTATTGCAAATATTCGCGCAGAAAGCAGGGAAACGGTGGAAAAAGAGGTATTTCTCAACACGCTTCGCACATTTGGGCTCGATGCAGGGAAATTTGGTATATTGACATATTGACATCGGGCGCGAAAAATTGTATAATTTTATTAGTAAGACGATTAAAAATCGCTTTTGCAGGGCGAAAAGTCTTGCAAAGTAATTTCGGAGGTGAATATTTCGTGGAAACAACAAAACTCGAAATGTTAAAAGAAAAAGCACTCAATATCAGACTCGGCGCGCTTGAAGGTATTCACGCGGCGTCTTCCGGTCATCCCGGCGGCTCTCTTGCCATTGCGGATATTCTTGCATATCTCTATTTTGCAGAGATGAACGTTGACCCCGCAAACCCCAAGGATGAAAACCGCGACAGACTCGTTCTTTCCAAGGGTCACACGGCTCCCGCACTTTATGCGGCTCTTGCCGAAAAGGGATTTTTCGACAAAGACATTCTCAAAACGCTTCGTAAATTCGGCTCTATCCTTCAGGGTCACCCCGATATGAAGCATATCCCCGGTATCGATATGTCCACAGGCTCTCTCGGTCAGGGCTTCTCCGCCGCTTGCGGTATCGCCCTTGCAGGTAAGATAGACGGCAAGGATTACCGCGTTTACTCCATTCTCGGCGACGGCGAAAGCGAAGAGGGTCAGATCTGGGAAGCGGCTATGTTCGGCGCACACTACAAGCTCGACAACCTCGTTGCCATCGTGGATAACAACGGTCTTCAGATCGACGGCAAGGTAACGGAAGTTATGAACCCCACTCCTCTTGATGAAAAATTCGCGGCTTTCGGCTGGAACGTCATCAACATCGACGGCCACGACTTCGACCAGATCGCAGATGCGCTTGCGTGCGCTCGTGCGGTTAAGGGCAAGCCCACGGCAATTATCGCTAAGTGCGTAAAGGGCAAGGGCGTTTCCTATATGGAAGACCAGGTTGGCTGGCACGGTTCTGCTCCCAAGGATGACCAGTATGAGCAGGCTGTTGCAGAGCTCAAGGCAAATGCTTAATTATAAGGAGTGTGAATAATATGGCAGATAAGATCGCAACAAGAGAAGCGTACGGCAACGCGCTTGCTTCTCTCGGTGAAAAATACACAGATTTCGTAGTTCTCGACGCAGACCTTGCGGCGGCTACAAAGACAGGCACATTCAAAAAGAAATTCCCCGAAAGATTTTTTGACTGCGGTATCGCAGAGGGCAATATGGTAGGCGTTGCGGCAGGTCTTGCCGCTTCCGGCAAAACCGTTTTTGCGTCCTCCTTTGCTATGTTCGCCGCCGGCAGAGCTTTCGAGCAGATCAGAAACTCCGTTGGTTATCCCAAGCTCAACGTTAAGATCGGCGCAACACACGCAGGTATCTCCGTTGGCGAAGACGGCGCAACACACCAGTGCAACGAGGATATCGCGCTTATGCGTACTATCCCCGGTATGACTATCGTAAACCCCGCAGATGCTATCGAAGCACAGGCGGCTGTTGAAGCGGCTATCACAACTTACGGTCCTTTCTACCTCCGTTTCGGCAGAGCTGCCGTTCCGAACGTTTGCCCCGAAGGCTATAAGTTCGAGCTTGGCAAGGGTGTGAAGCTTCTTGAGGGTACTGACGTTACTATCGTAGCAACGGGTCTTATGGTTCACCTTGCTCTTGAAGCGGCAGAAGCGCTCAAGGCAGAGGGTATTTGTGCAGAAGTTATCAATATCCACACGATCAAACCTCTTGATAAAGATATTATCGCTTCTTCCGCAGCTAAAACAGGTGCTGTTGTAACAGCGGAAGAACACAGCGTTATCGGCGGCCTCGGCGGTGCGGTTTGCGAAGCTCTTGCAGAAGCTTGCCCCGTTCCCGTTGTCCGCGTTGGTGTTGAAGACAGATTCGGTATGAGCGGTAAGGTTCCCGAACTTCTTTCCGAATACGGTCTTACAACGGAAAACATCATTGCAAACGCTAAAAAAGCTATTGCTCTTAAAAACAAAGGTTGATGTAGTTTAAAAATGTAATATTTTTCTTCGCCGTTGGGTAAACTAACGGCGAAGTTTTATAATACGGGATTTTTTTATGAAAAAGCGGGAGTCGGAACGCCTCCACGTTTGAAAAAACGATTTAACTGCTGTTCTTTGCCTACTTTCTTTCAAGCGGGAAATCAGAAAATCTGCACAAAATAAAAATTGTTGTTGAGTAAAGTTCTTTGCCTGCTTTCTTTCAAGAAAGTAGGGGGAGAGGGGTGATATTTTTGAAGATACTTATGGCTGCGATGTCTATGGGCTTGGGCGGTGCGGAAACGCACGTTTTGGAGCTTGCGTTGGAGCTTGCAAGGAGGGGTCACAACGTGACCGTTGCTTCCTGCGGCGGCGTATATGTAAGCGCGCTGGAAGCAGGCGGTGTAAGGCACCTTTGCGCTCCCCTTGCTTCGAAGAAGCCTGTGTGCGTTGCGGAGGCAACGAAGGTGCTTTCGCGTCTTATGCGCGAAGAACGATTTGATATAGTCCACGCGCACGCGCGCATACCTGCGTTTATTTGCGGAAAGCTGCGTGAAAAATTCGGCTTTGCTTTTATCACTACGGCGCATTTTGATTTTAAAGTGACTCCGCTTCTCGCGCGAATTACAAATTGGGGCGACCATATCCTCTCCGTTAGTGCGGATATTGCCGATAATATAGTGAAGAATTACGCTTACCCGAGAGAACGCATAACTCTTGTCAATAACGGCATAGATACCGCGCGCTTTTGCCCTGAAAATAATGGAGATGCCGTGCGAGAAAAACACGGACTAATAGGAAAAAAGGTCGTTATGTACCTTGGAAGACTTGACGAGGACAGCTCTCTTGGAGCAAAGGCTCTTCTTGAAAGCGCATCTTCGCTCTGCCGCGCCGATCCCGATGTGCGCGTGCTTATCGTGGGAAACGGAAAGCTTCTTGAAGATATGCGAAAACGCGCCGCAGAAATAAATGACGCTGCGGGACGGGAAATTGCTATCCTGCCCGGCGGTACGGCACAAGTCGCTTCTTATATCGCGGCGAGCGACGTTTTCGTTGCCCCCTCGCGTTCCGCAATGGAGGCACTTGCATCCGGAAAGCCCACCGTGATAGCGGGGAATTTCGGTATGCTGGGAGTTTTTTCGCCCGAAATTGCGGATGAGGCGGCGCGCACCAACTTCTGCTGCCGCGGAAGCGAGCTTCCAACGGCACAGAAAATAACCGAATGTGTTTTGCGCGTGCTTTCGATGGATGAAAGAGAAAAACGCGAGCTTGTGCTTTACGGCAGAAGCTTTATTGAAAAATATTACTCCGTTCGCGCTATGTGCGACGTTTGCGAGGAAAAATACCGTGATCTGCTTGCGGAAAAAAAGAAAAATATCATTATCTGCGGATATTACGGTTACGGAAACGCGGGTGATGAGGAAATGCTTGCAAGCCTTGTTACTTATCTTTCCGAGAATAAAAAGATAGGCAACATCTGCGTTATGAGCGCAACGCCGAAAAAGACCGCGCAGGAATACGGCGTGTGCGCGGTGGACAGGTTTAATTTTTCCAAGGTGTCGGAAGAGCTTGCAAAAGCGGACGTTATGATATTCGGCGGCGGCAATATTTTACAGGATAAGACGAGCACGAAATCTCTGCTTTACTATATTCAGGTATTGCGTATGGCGAAAAATCACGCTTGCCGCATCGCGCTTTGCGCGAACGGGCTTGGACCTATTGTACGCGAGAAAAATACGGAGCGCCTGCAAAACGCTCTTATGCTTGCGGATTATATCTCAATACGAGATGAGGCTTCGCTTATGTTTGCACGCGAGCTTACGGGAAGAAACGATATTTATTCAACAAGCGATCTTGTTTGCGCTTCTGAATACGGCGGAAAGAGCGTGGTAAACCTTGAACAAGAAAAATATTTTGTGATTTGTCCCAAAAAGATAAGGGGCTTCAACACGGAAACGGTTGCCGATCTTTGCGCGGAAATGCGCGAAAAATACGCGCTTTCGCCCGTATTCGTGCCGATGCACGAAAGAGAGGATGACGTTTTGTGTGCATCTCTTGCCGCAAGAACGGGCGGAAAATGCGTGTGTCCAAGGAAAGAAGAGCTTGCGCTGCTTTTCCGCGGGGCGGAGTTTTCCGTTTGTATGCGTTTGCACGCGGTCATTTTCGCTCTTATGGAGAAATGCCCGATGATAGCGATTTCGGACGATGGCAAGGTGTCTTCGTTCATATCCTCCATAGGTTCTGCCGAGTGTGCATTTTTCCCCGCAGACGTATCCGGCGAGGACGTTTGCGTTGCCGTGAGGAAGATACTCGAAAACCGTGCGAATATACGCGATACCCTCGGGTTCGAGGCATCCCGACACAGGGAAAGGGCTCAAAAGGAGCTTGAACGCCTGGCAGAGTTTATAACGGGATAATAATTAAAAAGCTGACGAATTTAGTGTTCGTCAGCTTTTTGCTCACTCAAATATTCTCTGTTCTTTTTTCAGTTTTCTTCTTTTTGCGAAAAGCTTTATAATTCCTATGGTTACAAGGGCAGAGATCGCAAGGTTTACAAAGCCTATCGCGTTTAAATTGCTGAAATCTCCCGCAAATTTGGCGAAAAACAGGATCACGTTCTGAATACCTATCGCCGTATTGAATATTGTCAAAGGCAGAAGAAGTGCAAGTATTCTGTTAAGGTGCTTTATGCGCGAGGGTATGTCGGAGAAAAGGTCGAACGCGCCGTCAGCTCTTTTTTTACGGAAATAAGTCCAACGCATATAGTTTCCAACGTGCTCCGCGCCCGTTTCCTCAAGAAAACGAATGTATTTTTCGCTTTCGGGGTGTGTCGGTGCGTTTTCCAAAAGCTCAAGGCGCACGCTGTATGTATCGGGCAGGGAATCCTCGAAAACGTATTTGCAAAAGCCGACGGAGGAGAGGACAAGCCCCTTTGCCGCCATTTCGTTGAGCCATTTTTCTTCTTTTTCAAAGCTCCACGCCCAAAACCATTTATGTACAACTTTTTTCATAATATCAGCCTCCCAAAATGTTAGTTCCGTTTTCCAAAAGTTCTCGAAGTCTTTGTATTTCGCTTTGCAAAGCTTTTTTTCCAAGCTCCGTTATAACGTATTCCTTTTTTCGGCCGCTTTCTTCCGGCAGGGATATGATAAGCCCTTTTTCGACAAGTGTATTTAGCGCGCCGTACAGCGTGCCTGCGGCAAGGCGCACTCTGCCGTGCGAGAGAGCTTCCGCATTTTGCATAATTCCGTAGCCGTGCATCGGTGTAATGAGCGAAAGCAGGATGTAATATACAGCTTCCGTAAGAGGGGGATTTGGCATAGACGCCTCCTTTAAATTGTTTCGCTTGACGATATATCGTCCTCCGATATACTTATTATATCGTGAGCCGATATAATTGTCAATATGTATATTAAATTTAATAAAAATTTTTTTTGGTGTTGAAAAGTTGCGCTTTCGGTGATACAATCATATTTAATGATTATTTTATAAGGAAGGCTCTGTTTTGAAAAACGGCAACAAAAATACCGCAAAAGCTATGAAGATGGCTTTTGTTTCTACCATCCCGATCTTCGCGGGATATATAATGCTTGGAATTGGTTTTGGCATACTTCTTTCCGAAAAAGGATACGGTCCTGTTTGGGCGCTCTTTATGAGTATATTTATGTTTGCCGGCTCTATGCAGTACGTGGGCGTGGATCTGCTTGCAAGCGGAGCAAGCCTTATCTCAAGTGCGGTTATGACGGTGCTTGTCAATGCGCGCCATCTTTTCTACGGCATTTCTATGATAGACAAATACCGCGGTGCGGGCGCAAAGAAATTTTATATGATATTCGGTCTTACGGACGAAACGTATTCTCTCCTTTGCGAGGCGAAGGTGCCGGACGATGTGGACAGGCATACATACAGCTTTTTTGTAACGCTTTTTGACCATTTTTATTGGATAACGGGCTGTGTGCTCGGCGCGGTTATCGGAACGGTGGTTCCGTTTGAGTTCAAGGGAGTTGAATTTGTGCTGACGGCACTTTTTGTTTCCATCTTTACGGAGCAATGGCTTTCCACAAATGATCACGTTCCCGCCCTTATCGGTGCTGTTTCCACGGCGGTGTGCCTTGTGATATTCGGAAGCGAAAATTTTCTCATCCCGTCTATGCTTGCGATAATCGCATCTCTTTCCGTTCTTAAATTTATCAGAAAGGATAAGAAAAATGACAACTGAAAAAATAATACATTCCATTCTGATAATCGCCGTAGTAAGCATCGTGACTCTCGCGCTTCGCGGCGCACCGTTTATAATATTCGGCGGAAAGCGCAAAACGCCGCAGTTCGTTGCGTGGCTTGGCAAGGTCCTTCCTTACGCTGTGATGGGTATGCTACTCGTTTACTGTATGAAGGACGTTTCATTCGTAAGTGCGCCGCACGGACTTCCCGAGCTTGCCGCCTGCGCGGTAACGGCAGGGCTTCACATATGGAAACGCAATTCGCTCCTGAGCATCGGGGTCGGTACGGTTTCGTATATGGTAATAGTTGCTTTTTTGCCGATCGGATAATAGAAAATTATTTGTGCAGCGTAGGGCGGCTTGATATCGAGCCGCCTTTTTGTTTTGAACAATGAGAATTTACGGTATATAAAAAACAGCTTATGCCAAAGCGTGATGTTCTTAGCGGATAAATTACAATATTACAGCTTTGCTCTGCAGTAAACAAATAATTAGCCCCGACAGTTTTTAATGATATAATCCCCTTAGAGTAGACACTTGAAAAACAAAAAAGTATTCAAGACTACTTTAAGGGGAATATTTTTATGCAAAAGTTGAAGAAGTACCCTGTAGAACTAAAATTAAAAGCAGTAAAAG
>SVRQ01000020.1 GCA_015064725.1 Oscillospiraceae bacterium
TGTGTTCTCGCATGTCCATTATAACACACATCTTAAATTCTGTCGAGTATCTCCTGTTTTCTCGTCCTGTTTTACCCATAAAAATATGCACCTCCAAAAGCGTCTAACTTTTGGGGTGCATATCATTATCGCGTGGTTTTCTTTATAACATAGGAAATTGCTCCGAAACAGGTAAAAACCTCTTCCGTCTTTTGCTACGCAAATCGCTTTTGCGTTTTATTTTCTAGGAGGTTTTGCGTGAGGGGGCATCGGCGGTTTTTCATCGTCGGGGAAAGCTTCGTCGGGATTTTCCATATAGCGTTTAGCCTGTGTGGAGAAAAGCTCGTAGTAAGTGCCGCGTTTCTGCATAAGCTCTGCGTGGGAGCCCTGCTCCGTAAGCACGCCGCCGTCGATAACGAGTATCTTGTCCGCGACGGTTGCGCTGGAAAGTCTGTGGGAAACGAAGATAGTTGTCTTATCCTTGCGGAGAGTATCGAACTGGTTGTAGATCTCCTGCTCCGCAATGGCGTCAAGGCTTGCCGTCGGCTCATCGAGGATGAGGATGTCGGAATCGCTGTAGAAAGCGCGTGCTATAGAAAGCTTCTGCCACTGACCGATGGAAAGCTCCAAACCTTCCTTTTCAAAAATACGCATAAGGGGCGTATCGTACTTCGCGGGAAGGTTGCTTATAAACTGAGAGCAAGAGCTCTTCTCTGCGGCTTCCTTGATGTGATCCTCGTTGGGCTCTGCATCTATGCGGGAGAGGGTGATGTTTTCCTTAACTGTAACGGCGTATTTACCGAAGTCTTGGAAGATGATGCCGTAGAGGGAGTAAAGCTCGCGCAGGTCATATTCACGGATATCGTGTCCATCAAGCAAGATCTCGCCCTCTGTGGGGTCATAAAGTCTTGTAATAAGCTTGATAAGGGTCGTTTTTCCCGCGCCGTTAAGACCGACGAGAACGACTGTGTCGCCCGGTTCAAGCACGGCGGAAAAGTTTTTGATAACGTAACGCTCCGTTCCGGGGTAGCGGAAGGACACGTTGCGAAGCTCGATTCTGTGGCCTACGTGGTGTTCTACCTTGCGCGGCGCGGAGATAAGGGGAACGACTGTCTGTTTTTCGTTCATAAAAGCGATAAGGTTATCTATAAAGAGCGTACCCTCGTAGATCGTCGCCATCGTTGCGATGAAGGAGCCCATACCTCCGGAGATGGAGTTGAGCGCACCCGTATAGAGGGAGTAGTCGCCGACGAGCATATTGCCGTCATAAACGCCGCGCGCTATATAGAGGAAAAGTCCGCAATTTACAATAGCGGATATTACCGCGATGGAGATATTGAGCAAGCCTTCTTTTATAAAGAGGGATTTAAGACCCTTGAAATATTTTTTGAAGATATTCTGGTATCTGTCGCGGAAATGGTCGTAAAGACCGAAGATGCGAAGCTCCTTCGCCATATCCTTGTTTGTGGAAAGACCGGAGTAATAGGAAAGCTCGCGGCGGGATTTGGAGTTGCGGCGAAGATAGTTGAAGTTCTTTTTACGGTAGGAGAAGCTGATTATCGCGCTGGGCATAGAAAGGAGGATGATGATAAGCGGCGCGAAGGGGCTTACCGCCCAAAGGATGATTATGTAGGAGATCATGCTTATGAGCGTACTCATAATGGAAAACGTGGAGCGAAGTATCTGGATAGGTCTGTTGCCCGCTTCGCGTGAAGCATTTTCCAGCTTTTCGTAAAATTCGGGGCGGTCATAGCTTGCAATATCCACGTCTTTTGCTTTTTTCATAATTTTTACGTTGACGTGGTTTACAACAAGATCGCCCGAAATACGCACGATCATCGTTTCCACGTTGGAGATGATGCTCGTTGCGAATATAAGAGCAAACTGAATGATAAGGTATTTCATCGTCGGGTCAAAGGAAACGGCCTCTCCTTTGCCGAGTCCCACAACGATGGCTGTCAGCTCATTGAGGATGCTTGCCGCAACAAGCGAGCGTATAACGGGCATAAAACCCTGTATTATTGCAAAGAACAAAAGTGCAAAGAGGATCCACGGGCGTGTTTCCCAAACCAAGGTGAAGATATAGAAAAGTCGGGAGAAAAATTTTGTAGTAAGTCTTGAAAGATAACCGGGAACTTCACGGATATTTTTCGGTTTTGGTTCACGGAGTTTATCTGCCGCATCTCCGGGCGGCGGTCCCATCATAGGTCCCATAGGAGTACCTCCTGAAAAAAATTTATTTGTCAAGAAAATTATAACATCATAGTAATCATTAGTCAATAAAAATCTTTAGGTACCGTAAAGATTTTTTATCGCAGGCTAACTTTTGATGCATATTGCATTTAAAAAGAAAAAATAAAATTTTTTTGCAAAAACTGCGATAGTGTGATAAAATAAATTACAAGAAGTTCAAAAAAATCATTAGTTTTATGCCGGTGGTGGTCTGCCCTCTGCTACCCCATAAGGAGGTATATATGAAAAAGGTTACACCAATAATATCAATAATTCTTGCAATGTGCTGTATGACGTCTTGCGGTAACGTGAACGAAACCGTAACAAATGGTACAAGCAGTACAAGTGTTACAGAGATAACAACGGAAACTACGACTGCTGCCAATACCACTGTTTCAACAACGGTAACATCAATTCCAAATTCTACAACAATAGCTACAACAGATCCAATGGGAGAACAATATTTATTAACTAAAGAAAATTATTCATTGTATTTGAGCTTTTTGAATTCAAATAATATTCCAAAAGATTTTATTACGTATGATCAAATTTCGGATATAGGCATATTTAGTCATTTTGTTTGTTTGAGTAATGCCGATTTGGGAGATTACAGTCACTATGTATATTTTGTTAAAGATAACAACGATTTTAATTTAAGTGTATATGTTGAGAGAATTGAAGATATTATTTCAACTGAAAATGTTTTAATGAATGAAAATCCACTGGATTATAGAAATATTTCTACTGAAGAAAAAGGGGTTATTATCGCAAATGGTGTTAAATATGTATATGTAAAAGGGCAACTTTTTTCTATAGATATTCAATATGGCAATTTTAAGATAACTTTAGACGGTAACTTGATGGACTACCCTACAAACGGCGAGGACACGTTTATAAGCCGTTTGCTCTCGCCTGCAACGGCAAAAGCTGCGGCGGCAGAGTTTGTTATAGCTCTTGCAAAATAAGCAAAACAAAAGCAGAGGGCGCACTCCCTCTGCTACCCCATAAGGAGGCTCATATGAAAAAACTCATATCAATAATATCAATAATTCTTGCTTTATCAATGCTGTTGCTCACATCGTGCAGTAACAATAACGAGCCTGTTGAAACAATAAAAACGATAGGAACCACAATTCCGTTGTACTTTGGCAGTCACAGCGATGAATATACAAAATCTTTTTATGATTATGACGAGTATTTGGCGTATTTTACAGAAAACACTCCCGAAAACTTTGTGTTTTACGACCAAATCTCTTATATGGGAGAGTTTCAAAGATTCTTATCTTTGCATATTACTCAAGAGGAATATATATATTTCTTAAAAGATGAGAACGGTGCGGAATTTTGTCTTACAGTATCTCCTCCGGATAGTTTCCTCAGTGCCGAGAACGAAGTTATACCTATGCAAAAAGAGCAAATCAATAAAAGATCATTGTATTATCCCGATGAAGAATACGATAACCGTTGTATTGAAATTGATGGCATAAGATACGAATATGTTGCCGATATGATTCTTTGTATGGAATGGGCTACAGACGAGCATACCTTTAGCATATGGGATTTTGGCGCATCAGTATATGAATATGGCAGAGAAAACGGGGATAACGTATTGTATTCTGCGGATTTTAAGGATACGTTTATAAGCCGTTTGCTCTCTCCCAATACGGCAAGTGAAGCTTTGGCACAGTTTGAAGCGGCATTGGAAACAGTAACGGAATAACCCACACACAAAAGCAGAGGGCAACCTCTGCTTTTTCTTTACCCTTTTGCAAGCAAAAGTTGGAATTACAGGGCAGGACCCTCTCATTTTTACGAAATATTCCCACGGTAAGTTTTATATGGTTTTGCCGCCAACCATCCCCTATTGATTGGCGGGATATGGCACTATATAATATTTTACACAAGGCAACGATTGTTTGCCTTGAAAATATTTGCCGAAAGGGAAAACTTTTTATGAACAACAGAAGAATAAATAACAGCAAAATTGTAAAAAAACAAAAAATACGCAAATTCAACGAATTTCAAAAGAGTGCCGTGGCTCTTGCGGCGGCGGCTTCCTTTGCGCTTACGCTCTCCTCCTGCGAGGACGTGGCGCAAAATGCACAAACGACACAGCAAAGAACGCAAAAAGAGCCAAGTCAAACGCAAAGCACGGCGCAGGAGGAAACTTATGCAAGCACCACGCTTCCGTTTTTGCCGCCGCCCGATATATTCACAGACGGCGGCATTCTCGATGCGCCCGATGGAACACAGCCTCCTGCGACAGAGCCTCCTGCAACAGAGCCTCCTGCGACAGAGCCTCCTGCGACAGAGCCTCCTGCGACACAGCCTCCTGCGACAGAGGCTCCTGCAACACAGCCTTCCGTGACAGAGCCTCCTGCGACAGAGCCTCCTGCAACAGAGCCTCCTGTAACGGAACCCGCACCCGAACCCGTTGTTGAGGTGCGCCAGAGCATCCATTTTGAAAAAATACCCTACAGCACTTTCTACGCCAAGGACCCGAATATGTACGATGACGAAAGCGTTGTTACGACAAAGGGCAGGGAAGGAACTGTAAAAATAACAGTTTATTCTACATATACAGACGGCGTGCTGACGTCCTCTCGCTCCGAGCGTGAAACCGTATCTTTTTCGCAAGCGTGCGTTATAACCGTCGGCACGAAGCCCTCCGTGACTACGGAAGAAAAAACTGTAACGGAAACTGTAGAAAAATACTCGACAATTTACGAAGAATGTGATACTATGGATGTAGGTACAACCAAAGTAAAGACAGAAGGCAAGGATTCCGTTGCCACAAGGACATACCGATATACATATAAGCGCGGCGAGCTTACCGGCAGGGAGCTTATTTCCGAAAGCATAAGCGAGCGCGTGGACGAGGTAATTCTTGTGGGCACGAAAGAACCTGTGAAGGATACCTCCTTCGGTATGCCGTTTATCGATGCGGCGCACGGCGGCGTGGATTACTCCGTAACGCAGTACTTCAGCTCCTCGCACACGGCGCTCGATTTCGGCGTATATTACGGAGATCCGATCTGTGCCGCAATGGGCGGTACGGTCATTGCGGCTTATGACGAAGGGGATATTTCCAAGGACAATATTTTGTGGACGTACGGAACGTACGTTGTGATACAGCACGATGGCTACAAGACCTATTACGCACACCTGAGCTCCCGCACGGTTTCCGTTGGCGACAGGGTGGAAAAGGGGCAGGTCATCGGCTATTCCGGCAATACGGGCCGCGTCAACAGCAGCGCGGGCGGACCTTACGCAGGCACGCACCTGCACTTTGAGATAAGGAAGTACAACGCCTCTCTCGGCGTTTACCGCACGGTGGATCCTACGCTTTACCTGCCTTGGTGGAACTGAATATTTTTTATGAAAAGGAATAATATTCAATGGTAGAAATTTCAAAGAAAAAGAGCTACGGTCATTTTGAAAAGAAAGGCGAAACGTTCGTTGTAACAGACGTTGAAACTCCCAGACATTGGTACAACTATTTCTTCAACAACGATTTTGTTTCCTTCACTTCCCAGGTCGGCGTGGGCGAAGCCCTCGCGCAGGACAGAATGGGCAGAAGAATCTTCCTCGTTTCGGGAAGAAACGTGTTCCTTAAATCCGCGGATAAAGCGTGGAGCGCGTTTGGTCTTCCCATCAACTACGGCTACACGGACTACGCCTGTGCGCACGAAAACGGCGCAAGCACGATAAGCCTTTGCTATGAGGGCGTTAAGAGCGCAGTACGCATTTTCGTTCCCAACGAGGGAAAATACGAGATCTGGAGCGTTACGGCAGAAAACGTAACGGATAAGGCAAAAGAGCTTTCCGTTATCGCATATGCGAAAACGGAGATAGACGGCACGTACAGACCGCAGTGCTACAGCCTTGGCAAGGGCGGCTTTGCAGAGGACAAGAACGCTGTTTGGGGTCACGTTTACGCTCCCTTTGAATCCAAGGGCAACCGCGACGTTTGGGGATATATGTCCTCCTCCGAAAAGGCAGACGGCTATGACTCGCGCCGCAACGCATTTATCGGACCTTACGGAGATGATCAGCACCCCGTTGCTATCACAAAGATGCTCGGCTGCCAAAACTCCGATTGCAACTCCGAAAAGCTTTGCTACGTTCTTGAAAACAAGATAACTCTTGCTCCCGGTGAAAAGAAGACGGTCCATTACCTCGTTGGCGCGGCTCTTTCTATGGATGAGTTCGTAACTCCCACAGCGGAATTTGCGGACGGTGAGTTTGCCGCTATGAAGGCAAAATACGCAAAAGACCTCTCCGGTGTTGAGATCAAGACACCTATGGAGGACCTTGACAACCTTGTAAACGGCTGGCTCAAGTATGCTGCGGATATGGGCAGCCGCTGGGCGCGTGTTCGCCACAACGGCTACCGCGACCTCACAAGCGACACGGAATGCTACGCTTGCGTAAACCCCGCGCACGCTTGGGAAAGGATCAAACGCATACTTTCTTTCCAGTATGACACGGGTTACGCGCCCCGCACGTTTATCGACGGCGCGATAAAAGACCGCAACTTCGCGGACAACACGGTTTGGCTTGCTTCTGCGGTTGCAACGATAATCAAAGAGCTTGGCAACAAAGACCTTCTTTTCGAGGAAGTTCCGTTCAACAACGGCACCGTTGCCACGGTTTATGAGCACATAAGACGCTCCGTTGACTTCCTTTTCAACTTCCAGGGTCTTTACGGTCTTATCAAGATCTGGGGCGGCGACTGGAACGACTGCGTTAACTTCGCAGGTCTTAAAGGAAAAGGTGTTTCCGTATGGCTCTCCATCGCTTGGTGCTATGCAAACAAGCGCTTCCGCGAGCTTGCAAAGATGCTTGGCAAGGACGAAGACGTTAAGCTCTCCGAAGAGCGCGGCAAAATTATGGCGGAGCGCATCGAAGAATACGGCAGAGATAAAGAAGCCGGCTATTACATCTATGCCCGCACGGACGATGATATTATAATGGGCTCTCACGAATGTGACGAGGGTCAGATATTCCTCATTTCTCAGCTTTGGTCCGTCTTCGCCGGACTTGAAAACGCGGCAGAGGCTATGGATAAGGCGGAAGAGATCCTCGAAACACCCATCGGTATCCGCCTTGCTTACCCCGCATACTCCTACCAGCGCTCTTACATCGGCTCTATGGCGGAAAAAGAGCCCGGCGTTCAGGATAACGGCGGTATATACCTCCATCCCTCCGCTTGGAAGCTTGCGGTTGACTCTATGCTTCATAGACCCGACAGAGTTGAAGAGGGTATTAAGAAGATGCTCCCTGCAAACCACGAATATGGTGAAACTTGCGGCGAGCCTTACGCTATGTTCAACTCCTACTTCGCTCCCGAAACAGGCTACCGTATGGGTACGCCCGGTCAGAGCTGGAGAACGGCGTCAAGCTCCTGGATGCTCAAATCTATGGTGGAATACGTGTTCGGTATGCACGCAGAGATGGAAGGCCTTCGTATTGAGCCTTGCTTGCCTCTCTCCTGGAAGGAATGCTCCATTAAGAAGGTTTTCCGCGGCTGCACGTATAACGTAAGCTTTACGGGCAACGGCGAGGGAAGCGACGTTCTCTCCGTTAAGGTAAACGGCGAGCTTATCGACGGCAACATCGTTCCCGCAAAAGAGGGCGAAACTCTTACTGTTGAAGTTTCTCTCGGCAAGAAATAAAAGGCGTCCCCTTTGGGGAAGCTCCCGCGTGCGCGGGTGAAGAGGTTAATAAAAGCAAAAATTCCGCAAAACGCGGAATTTTTGCTTTAAGAGCCTCTCCCGCCCGTTCGGGCACCCTCCCCGGAGGCTGAATTTGAGAGAGTGAAATGATTTTTTATCGGCGGCATAGCCGACGAAAGAGGTTGATCTTATGAAAATAACGGTTTTAAGCGAAAATACCTCGCACCGCGAGGACGTGTGCGCGGAGCACGGACTTTCTCTCTATATAGAAACGAAAGAGCGAAAGATACTTTTCGATATGGGCGCAAGCTCTCTTTTCGCGCACAACGCAGAGAAGCTCGGCGCGGATTTATCCGCGGTCGATACAGCCGTGCTTTCCCACGGGCATTACGACCACGGCGGCGGTATTGCAGAGTTTTTAAAAATAAACGAAAAAGCGCCCGTATATATAAATCGCCGCGCGTTCGAGCCGCATTATAACGCCGCGCAAAAGGATATAGGGCTTGACGTGCGCCTTTCGGGGAGCGAGCGCATCGTCTTTACGGATGACGTGTTTGAGATAGAAAAGGGAATAACTCTTTTCTCCTGCAACGAGCGCGAGCGCAAATATAAGACCGACCCCGCAGGGCAGAAATGTGTGAAAAACGGCGTTTTGTGCGATGAGGATTTTTTGCACGAGCAGTATCTTCTGATTGAGGAGGGCGGCAAGCGCGTGCTGTTCAGCGGTTGCTCTCATAAAGGAATACTCAACATATGCAAGTGGTTTTCGCCCGACGTGCTTGTGGGCGGCTTCCATTTTATGAAGCTTGACACACAGGGAGATGGCAGAGCCGTGCTTGAGCACGCGGCGCGGGAGCTTCTTCTTCACCCTGCGAAATATTACACCGCGCACTGCACGGGCGAGGCGCAGTTTGCTTTTCTCAAGGAGCGTATGGGAGAACGCCTTGAATATATCGGCGCAGGCGATATCATTGAGGTGTGAGGTGAACTGAGAGGAGTAAGCCCCTCTCTTGCGGCATTTTTGCGGACGAGCGATGCTCGCCCCTACGGTGCGTGGAATGATTTTTCATTAAAAATCTGAAGTTTTTGCAAAAAAACAATTTAATCGCGTGCGAAGGAGTAAAATTTTTTGCTTTTTTATTACGCGCTTGGTTAAAAATCGCAGAGCAAATGATCTCCGCGGGATTCCGCGTGATTTTTGCGAGCTAGCGAGTGAAAATTGCGTGGTAGCGGACAACGAACCGTTCTCATTTTCGATAGCCGATAAAACTGCAGGTTTTTTTATCTTTTTGTAACTTTTTCTTTAAACAAGAAAAAGTTAGTTTAAGGATAGAGTAATTTTTCGGATAGATAAAAAACAAGAGGTGCAAACCCTCCTGCGGAATTTGTGCGGACTACGGTATGAGGAATGATTTTTGATTAAAAATTTGAAGTTTTTATGAAAAAACAAATAAGAACGGAAGGCGAAAGCCTTCCGTTCTTGCGTTTTCAATTACTCATTATAAAATCCTTTACCCTTGCCAAGACCTCGCGCACGTCACGGTAAAATTGACCTGCGTACGTTCGCACGTCCGCGCTTGCGCCCACTACGTCCATACCCAGCTTCTCTGCCGAGTATATCGCGCGGTAAAGATGGTATTTCTGCGTTACAAGGACGCATTTTTCCGCGCCGAAGACGTCTTTTGCGCGCCTTACCGTTTCTATCGTGGAAAAGCCCTCTCCGTCAAGGAGAATATCATCTTCCGAAACGCCGTTTTCCACGGCGTATTTTTTCATATAAACTACCTCGCTCCATTCTCCGCTGCCGTCGCCCGAAAGAAGAAGCGTTTTGATACTTCCGCTTTTGTAAAGCGCGATGGATGTATCCATCCTGTCCTGAAGCATATGGGAAAGCGTGCCGCCCGGGTGGACCTTTGCACCGAAAACGACTGCGGTATCGTACCCATCCCCATGGGAAATTTCCCGTATATTATCCTTTGCCGAGCCTATAACAACGGCATTTATCACGCAAACCGCGGCAAAAACAATGAAGCAAAAGGAGAGAAAAGCGGCAAGAATGATTATAAGCAGCTTCTTTTTTTGCGCCATTTTACATTTCCTTTACGCGCATATCCACGTTATGACGGAAATTGATGAGCTTACGGGAGTATTCCGCATCCATATAAGGGCTTGTGATAATGAAATCCGCTGTTGAACGGTTGTTGGCGATCGGAATATCGTAAACCTGCGCTATGCGAAGAAGCGCCTTTACGTCCGGGTCGTGGGGCTGCGCCTGAAGCGGGTCGGAAAAGAAGATGACAAGGTCTATCTTGTTGTCAACTATCCTTGCACCTATCTGCTGGTCGCCGCCGAGAGGGCCGCTGTTGTAGCCGCGCACGGGAAGCCCCGTCTTATCGGAAACGAGCTTTGCCGTAGTACCCGTTCCGCAAAGGAAGTGGTGCTCCAGGATCTTTTTGTTCTGCATACACCAGTCTACCATATCTTTTTTCTTGTTATCGTGAGCAATGAGTGCAATGCTCTTCTGTGCGGGGAGCACACATTCAACGTATTCGTTTTCGAACATAAAAATTACCTCCGTCGATTTATTAAAAGGATGCCTTATCTCTTACATTTTAGCACAAACGCGGCCGCATTTCAATATAAAAGCCCCGACAAAAAGAAAATCGAAAGATAATTTTATTGAAATCCAAAGCTCTTTGTGATAATATTGTTGTAATAAGAAAAAATGAAGGTGATATTGATGTTTCTCATAGCTCTTTCCACGGTTCTTGTCATGCTTTTCTATGCCTTGCCGGGCTTCCTTCTGGTAAAGACGAGGCTCGTTCCGGCAGAGGGGATCTCGAGCTTTGCAAAGCTGCTTATGTACGTTTGCCAGCCCGCGCTTATAATCTATTCGTTTATGCAGGCGGAGTTTTCCGCAGAACTCCTTTGCGATATGCTGTTTGTGTTCGTATTTGTCCTTGCCGTGCTTGCGGCGGTGATTCTTGCGGCGCGCTTTCTGCTCCGCAAAAAGATAGAGGACGTAAAATACCGTATATACATACTTTCGCTCTGCTTTTCCAACTGCGCTTTTATGGGCGTGCCTATCCTTGAGGCGGTCTTGCCAGAATATCCGCAGGCGGTGGCGTTTTCCGCTATGTTTTCCCTTGCGATGAATATTCTCGGTTGGACGCTCGGTTCCGCCATTATTACGAACGACAGAAAATATATGAGCGCGAAGAAGATAGTTCTGAATCCCGCAGTGCTCGCTCTTATCGTGGCAGTTCCCCTGTTTGTAACGGGCGCGAAGCTCCCCTCGGTAATAACCGATATGATAACCCTGCTTGGAAGAATGACAACGCCGCTTTGTATGATAATTATGGGAATGCGCCTTGCAAAAGCGTCGCCCCGTTCCGTTTTCGGAAAATTGGCGCAATATCTCATCTGCTTTGCAAAGCAGATGGTGCTGCCTGCTCTTGTGCTTTTGCTCCTTTTGCCGCTTCCCGTGGATCATAACCTCAAGGTCTCCGTTTATATAATGTTCGCCTGCCCCGTGGCAAGCGTTGTACTGAATTTTGCTGAAATGCTGGGTGAGGGGCAGGAATATGCCGCAAACTTCGTTTTGCTCAGCACAGGGCTTTCCGCACTGACAATACCTCTTATGGTGCTTTTGGTGTAAGCTTTATATAACAAAAAAATAAAAAAACGCATAAATCTTCTTAAATCACAAATAATAACATCACAATTTGAAAATTTTTGTGCAGGGCGGTTTTATTTTTCACTAAATTGTGTAAAATCATTATGTATGGAGCGTCCTGCAAATTGTATGTGATAATAAAGGAGATTTTATATATATGAAAGCAACAGGAATAGTTCGCAGAATAGATGACCTTGGAAGAGTCGTTATTCCCAAAGAGATAAGAAGAACGATGCGTATCCGCGAGGGCGACCCTCTTGAAATATACACGGACAGGGAGGGAGAGGTCATTTTCAAAAAATACTCTCCCATAGGTGAGCTTATGGATTTTGCCGCAGAGTATGCGGAAACGCTCTATAAGACGTGCAATATGCCCGTTGCCGTGTGCGACAGGGATTGCATCATCGCGTGCGCGGGAATTTCCAAAAAGGAGTTTGCGGAAAAGAAAAATTCCGCAGAGCTTGAAAAGATAATTGAGGCGCGCACGCTCTATACGGGCGATAAGAACGGAGAAAAGGTATATCTTACGGATGACAACACCTCCTGCCACGTTTCCTGCGCGATGCCCATCTTTACGGAGGGGGACGTTATCGGCTGCGTTATGTCCGTCGCGGGGGAGAGCGCAAAGGGAGAGAGCCTTGGAAGTGACATAGAAACAAAGCTTATACAAACGGCGGCTTCATTCCTCGGACGTCAGCTTGAGTCCTGAATACAAAAAATATCGCCTCGGAAAGAGGCGATATTTTTGTATTGGTTATAACACGGGAAATCGTGCGCAACTTTGTTATTCTTCGATAGTAACGCTCTTCATCTTCTGCTCGCGAAGGGGCTTATCGCTAAAGTTCGTTCTTACCATAGCGATCTCGTCGAGAGTTTCGAAGCCTTCCGTCATCTTGCCGAATGCCGCGTACTGACCGTCGAGATGGGGCGCGTCTGCGTGCATAATGAAGAACTGAGAGCCTGCGGAGTTGGGGTCATATGCGCGCGCCATAGAGATAACGCCGCGTGTGTGCTTGAGGTCGTTTGCAAAACCGTTTGCCATAAATTCGCCTACGATAGTGTGGCCGGGACCGCCCATACCCGTTCCCGTGGGGTCGCCGCCCTGGATCATAAAGCCTGCAATAACGCGGTGGAATATGATACCGTTATAAAAGCCTTTTTTTGCAAGATCTACAAAGTTTGCAACTGTTTTAGGAGCTTTTTCGGGGTAGAGCTCAAGCGTCATTTTGCCGCCGTTTTCCATTTCTATAATAGCTTTCATCTTATTTTACCTTCCTTAATGAAAAATTTTTAATTATTATACCATTTTCTTTTCCCGAATACAATCCTTTTTTATCACGGTAAATGCAAAAATATACGCACAGAATAAAAGAAGCGCAAAATTCGCTCCGCTGTAAAAGAGAATATACACGGAGATCATCCAAGCAAAGAAAAGGCAGATAAGAGAGATAGCGTGCATAATTCGCTCCGCCGTGTCAAAGCCGAGGATGCGGCAGAGAAGTGCGCGAAGTATCCTCCATCCGTCGAACGTGGGAAACGGCAAAAGATTTATAATTCCCAAAAATGCGGAGAAGATCAGCACCTCCGTGCCGAAAGCTCCGCCGCGAAAATATCCGAAAGCGGCATAAACAAGGCTTGCGGCAGGTCCGCAGAGGGCCACGAACGCTTCCTCCCCGTAGGTTTTGGGAAGAGAAAAGCCAAGGCTTATGCCGAACGGCGTGATGCGGACGCTTTTTGTGCGCTCTCCGCAGAAAAGCGCCGCCAGAAGGTGCGCCGCCTCATGAATCAGCACGGAGGTGATTATGGAAACGCATACCATCTGCTCGCAAACGAAAAGCAAAACGAAAAGCCCCGCGGGGGCGAGGGGTTCTATGTAAAAAGAAGGCTTTTTCATAAAGCTCCTTTCAAGGAATATGCGTGCCGTCTTCCGTCATCGGGAGGACGGCGCGCTTTTGGTAAAAATGATATTTTTTACGGCAACTACGGTTATCGGCAAAAATATCATTCCCGTAACGCCGAAAAAGCTGTATCCGGCATAGACCGCGGCGAGAGATACGATCGGGTGAACGCCGAGGTTTTTGCCCATTATCCTTGGCTCTGCAAGCTGCCGTACAAGAGTTACAACGGCATACAGGATCACCATTCCCGCACCGATACGAAAATTTCCGCTAAGAAAGCCGTAAACGGCATAAGGAACAAGCACGGTTCCGCTTCCGAACACGGGCAGCATATCTATAAACGCCGTTACAACGGCCAAAAGAAGCGCATATTTCACTCCTATAAAAAGAAAACCCACGGTAAGCTCCGCCGCTGTAAGCACAAATATTATAAAGCTTGCTTTCATATATTTGCCGACGGCGGAAAAAGACGCTCTCTTGAATTTTGTGAGCGCGGCAAGGGGCGCGCGGGAAAGGTGGTTTTTGATAAAATCGCACATTTTATCAAAATCAAGGCAAAAATAAAAGCAGGAAAGCACCGTTGCTCCTAGGAAAAAGAGCATTTTGGGAAGTGTGGAAAAAATACTGCCCACAAAAGCGGGTATTTTTGTTGTTAAGGCGGAAACAATATTTTTAACACCATCGCTTATAAGAACGGAAAGCTTCTGCCGAAGCTCTTGTGCGCCTGTGTGCGACCCGGGGAGGATATGCGCAAGGAATTCATCAAGCTTTTCGGAAAAGCCTGCCGTGCTTGCAAGTATTTCCTCACGCCTTTCGACGATACCTTTGGCAAAGGAGGAAAGCTCCGATATGAGCTTCCAAACGCAGACCCCCGCAAGATAGCCGCATAACGCCAAAAGCGCAAGACCCAGCAAGACCGAAAGAAGGCCCTTTCCCGCGCCCGTCTTTTCGTGGAGAAAAGCGGCGGGACGGCGCACGGCGCACGCTATGCCGAAAGATATGATAAAAGGAAGAAGAACGGGCAGAGCATACTTGAATGACACAAATAAAAAAATAAATATAAGTACGGCGTAAAGGACCAAACAGAATACTTTTTTGTATGGCTCTTTAGGTAAAAGCTCCATTTTACCTCCAATTTTTAAAGAAAAGCAAGAACTTTTTTTGTTTCGGTTGACAAATTTGCTTCTTTGTGATATTATTTATAATATGTAAAAATCGCTATTTTTATTCGGAGGATGATTATAAAATGAAAAAAGTTATTTCTTTGCTCTTGGCAACAACATTCCTTATGTTCGCTCTCGCTTCCTGCGGAGATGACCCCAACGTAACGACGGATCCCGCAGCAACTACTGCAGGAACAACGGATCCTTCCGGTACAACGGGCGGCACCGTTAAGCCTTCCGACAGCTTGACACCCGGATCTATCGAGTTCGAACCCGTTACAAGCGCAACGGACAATGCCATAGCAATTAAACTTTATAAAGAAAACATCAAAAACCTCGTTATCGGTGACACATATACGGATACAGACGGTACGGTATATTCCGTTTACAGCGTTGGTATCGGCGCAGGCTATAAGGTTTGCGGTGACTATGCATACAGCCTTGAATCCCTCGTTGTAAACGATGGTAACATTAAAAAGATCGAAGGCTATTCTTTCCAGCTTTGCACAGCTCTTGTAGGTGTACGCATCGGTAAAGGCGTTGAAACCATTGGCGACCTTGCTTTCTTCGGTTGCTCTGCTCTTGAATCCCTTACTCTTCCCGAAACTCTTACAACTATCGGACCTGCTGCATTCAACGGCGCGGCTATCAAAGAGCTCGTTATTCCCGCAAGCGTTACAACTATCGGTCAGGAAGCTTTTGCAAACTGCAGATCTCTCACAAAGGTAACTATGCCTTCCTCCTTCAACGATGAAGCAACGCTTAAATCCATATTCCTTTCCCAGTACAAGAACATTCAGTTCACATTCGTTGACTGATCGGATTAGCAAATAAGACCACCCTTTCATACAATGGTAAAAAGTATGAAAGGGTGATTTTTTTTGACATTATACACCGTGGAAAGAGGGGATACCCTCTATTCCGTTTCGCAAAGCTTCGGCGTTCCCGCAGGGCTTATAGCCGTGTGGAACGCCATCCCCGCACCTTATACCCTGGTTGTCGGGCAATGCCTGCTTATCCTTACGCCAAGCGCGCTCTATACCGTGCGCGCGGGGGATACTTATTCTTCGATATCAGCACGCACGGGCGTTGGAACAAGAGAGCTTTTTGCCAACAACCCAAACCTTTTGGGCGGTACGGCACCTCTTTACGCGGGGCAGACGCTCGTTATCTCCTTTGAGGAAACGCCGGGCGCGTCCTGCGAGATGACGGGGTATGCGTACCCGTTTATAGAAACGGCGAACTTATACTATTCTTTACCGTATCTTACGCAGATCATACCGTTTACTTACGGCTTCAGGGCGGACGGCTCTCTTGTTCCGCTTGACGATGAACGCATACTTTCCGCGGCGCGCTCCGGCGGCACGGGTTCGCTTATGCATCTTTCGACGCTTACGGAGGGCGGAAATTTTTCCTCCGAACTTGCGCTTTCGCTTTTTTCTTCTCCCGCCGCGATGGATACGCTTGCGCGTAACGTGCAACGAGTCATAAATGAAAAAGGATACGATGGTCTGGATATAGATTTTGAGTTTATTCCCGGAAGCGCGGCGGCGGATTATGCGGATTTTATAAGAAGGCTTCGCGCGCTTCTTGCGCCGGACGGTAAGACGGTAATTGCGGCGCTCGCGCCGAAGACGCGAGATGACCAACCGGGTGTGCTTTACGAGGGGCACGATTACTCTCTTATAGGGGAGGCGGCAGATGCGGTGCTTCTTATGACGTATGAGTGGGGATATACATACGGACCTCCTATGGCTGTATCGCCCATCTCCGCTGTAAGGAGCGTGCTTGACTATGCCGTTTCGCGCATACCGAGGGAGAAGATATATATGGGGCTTCCCAATTACGCATATGATTGGATATTGCCGTATAAGCAAGGGTACAGCCGCGCCGTATCCATCGGCAACGATGAGGCTGTGGATATAGCACGGCGTTTCGGGGCGGAGATAAAATTTGACGAAACGTCGGAAACGCCGTATTTCACGTATTACGATGGCGGCATTACCCACGAGGTCTGGTTCGAGGATGCACGCAGTATGCAAGCGAAGTTTGACCTTATAAAGGAATATGGATTTCGCGGCGGAGGATATTGGAATGTTATGAGACGTTTTGCACAAGGGTTTCTTTTGCAAAACGTGACGTTCGGACTTCAAAGATCCTAAAGCCCGAACGCAGGTAGAACGCTTTTAAAAAAGAGGTAAAAACGCCCAAGCGTTTTAAAAAAATTATTGTATTCAACTTTTTCTTATTTAAAGAAAAAGTTGCAAAAAGATAAAAAAACGTTCCGGTTTATCGTTAGCAAAAGGAGGAATGGTTCGTTGTCCGCTACGCCACATTTTTCACTCGCAAGCTCGCAAAAAATATGCCGAATCCCGCGGAGTTCATTCGAATTCTGCTTTTCACCAAAAGCGCGTGATAACTAAATTAAAAATTTTATATTTGCTCTCTCGCGTTTTCAGCCTAAACTTTGAAATTGGTACTCTTCGACGTGGTTCCGTGCGTTTTTTGCGAGCTTGCGAGTGAAAAATGCTCGGGGAGTCGAAATTGCTATAGGTTAAAGTCCGCACAAGCGGATAAAGCGAAGGGCTTTTTGCTTCTTTTTGTCACTTTTTCTTTCAAAAAGAAAAAGTGAGTATAATAAATAATTTTGTTAAAACGATTTATCGTTTTAACTCCTCTTTTCTTTAAACAAGAAAAAGCGGTGTATAATAAATAATTCCTTAAACCTTGTGAGTTTTACTTCCGAAAACAAAAATGACGAGATCTTTCTCGTCATTTTTCGTCTTACACGTCTATGTGTAAGACCGTTTTATACGTTTCTCCGTTTTTGTAATAGACCCTGGGTACTCTGCGGGATATTCCGCATATAAATTCGTAATTAAACGAATACGCCGCGTTCGCAACGTCCTCTGCCGAGATAAATTCGCCGCCGTTTTTGCCCACGAGCGTTGCCGCCTCTCCTATTTTTGCTTCCGGAACTTCGCTTATATCCACCATCATCTGATCCATGCAAACTCTGCCGAGTATGGGGCAGCGTCGCCCGTGGATAAGCACCTCTCCCTTGCCCGAAAGCGCACGGGGATATCCGTCTGCATACCCGACGGGAAGCGTGGCAACGAGCATATCGCGTTCTGATGTGAACGTAGCGCCGTAGCTTACGCTTTTTCCTGCGGGAAGCGTTTTTATGTGCGAGATGTGCGTTATAAATTCCATTGCGGGAATAAGCGGATAATCGTTTTGGCAAGCATTTTTTATCTGCGCGGAGGGGTAGAGCCCGTAGATGACGATGCCTGCACGCACCATATCGTACGTTTGGGAAAATTTTAGCGTGCCTGCGCTGTTGTTAAGATGCTTTACGGGAATGCTTACACCGCGCTTTTTCAAAAGCGCGCAAAATCTTTCAAATTCCGCTTTTTGCGTATCCGCAAAAGAGCTTTCTTCTTCGTCCGCCGTGGCAAAGTGGCTGAATATACCCTCTGTTTCAATATACGGCAAGCGAAAAGCCTCTGCCGCCTCGTCCGCGCTTTTCTCGCTTACGTCCCAACCGATACGCGACATTCCCGTATCTACGGCAAAATGTACCTTTGCGCTTTTGCAAAGACGGCTTGCCGTGCGCGAAAGCTCCTTTATCATTGGGAGCTGGAACATCGTAAGCGTTATATCGTTTTCAATAGCGCACTCAAAAAACTGCGGTGCGGTATAGCCAAGTATCAGTATAGGCTTTTTTATACCGTTTTTGCGAAGCTCAAGTGCCTCGTTTATTTCCGCAACGCCGAAATAATCCGCTTGCTCTTCCAGCTCGCGCGAGATCTCGCAAGCACCGTGGCCGTATGCGTCCGCTTTCACAACGAGGAGGAGCTTTGCCTTTCCCGAAAGCTTTTTCTTTAAAATATTTATATTATGTTCTATAGCATCAAGGTCTATCTTTGCATAAACTCTGTGAAAATTCATCTTTTCTCCGTTTCGGCTTTGTGTATTACATTATATTCTATCACAAAATGTTCAAAGTGTGAATTGTTTTTTTATATAATCATATTATATTTAAAGAAACTTTTTTCGCAACACATTATTTACAAAATAAAGATAGACATATTAACTAAAATGTGGTAGAATAATATCAGAATATATATGAATTTTTGACAGGAGGTGTTTTGAGTGAAATTGACATTTTTGGGAGCTGCACACGAGGTAACGGGTTCCTGCACACTTCTTGAGGTGCTGGGCAAGCAAATTCTTATAGACTGCGGTATGGAGCAAGGGGAGGATCTTTATGAAAACTGCGAACTGCCCATCGCTCCTGCCGAAATAGATGCCATTTGTCTTACTCACGCGCACATAGACCATTCGGGAAAGCTCCCTGCGATGGTTGCCGCAGGATACAAAGGGCCTATCTATGCAACGGCGGCAACGAATGCGCTTTGTAACATAATGTTGCGCGATTCCGCACATATCCAGGAGTTTGAAGCGCAGTGGCGCAACCGCAAAGCAAAGCGCGCGGGCGCGGATGAATACGAGCCGCTTTATACGATGGAAGACGCTATGCGCACGCTGGAACTTTTCGAGCCGCACTCCTACGGCGAGGATATAGAAATATTTGAAGGCGTTACGATCAAGTTTCTTGATGCAGGTCATTTGCTCGGTTCTTCCTCCATACATTTCACTCTTACGGAGGATGGGAAGAAAACAACGCTTCTTTTCTCCGGCGACCTTGGAAACATAGACCGTCCCCTTATACGCGATCCGCAAAAGCCCATCGGCGCGGATTACGTTGTGATCGAATCCACCTACGGCGACAGGCTCCACGGTGAGCGTCCCGATTACATCGGTCAGCTTACGAGCATCATTCAGGACACTTTCGACCGCGGCGGCAATGTGGTCATCCCCTCCTTTGCCGTTGGCAGAACGCAGGAGCTTCTTTACCTGATCCGTATAATAAAGGAGCAGAAGCTTATAAAATATCACGATGGCTTTTCCGTTTACGTGGATAGCCCGCTTGCTGTTGAAGCAACGAACATATATTCTTCGGGCCTTACGGAGTATTACGATAAAGAAACGCTGGAGCTTCTTTCCAAGGGAATCGACCCCATTCGCTTCCCGGGTCTCAAGCTTTCCATCACCAGCGATGATTCCAGAGCCATAAACGACGATAAATACCCGAAAGTTATCCTTTCAGCATCCGGTATGTGCGAGGCGGGCAGAATACGCCACCATTTGAAGCATAATCTTTGGAGGTATGACAGCACGATACTTTTCGTCGGCTACCAGACGGAGGGAACTATCGGCAGAAAGCTTCTCGACGGGGCCGCGTCCGTTAGGCTTTTCGGAGAGGAGATCGTTGTCAATGCAAATATACAGACCATAAACGGCATAAGCGGCCACGCGGATAAGCATATGATGCTTTCGTGGCTTGCGGACCTTCCGTATCCGCCGAAAAAGGTTTTTGTAAACCACGGCGCGGACGGCGTTTGCGATCATTTTGCAAATCAGATATACGAAAACCTCGGCTATTTTTCCGAAGCGCCCTACAGCGGCGACGTTTTCGACCTTGCAACGGGAGAATGCATAGAAAAAGCAAAGGTCGTGCGCATCCCCGCAAAGGTTTCGCCCGGACGCAAGCGCGCGAGCGTTATTTTTGAAAAGCTCTTGTTTGCAGGCAAGCGTTTGCTCCACGTTATAGAGCAGAACCGCGGAGGTGCGAACAAGGACCTTGCAAAATTCACAAGCCAGATCGAATCTCTCTGCGATAAATGGGAAAGAAAATGATAATATAACAACAAAACCGCTCGAAAGAGCGGTTTTGTGCTTTAGATAAATATATGCAAAAATAATGGGAAAGGCTCGCCCTATGGGAGAGCTCCTGCGGTAGCGGGTGAGAGGGTGATATATGGTTTCGTCACGTTTTACGTGCATCTCTCCCGTAGTGAGAGGCTTTTTTTTATCTTCTGAATTTTGATGCACGGGAAACTTTTCTGTGGCTGCGGTAGCTTTTTATCACAGCGCAGAGGAGTACCACACAGAGCGCCCAAGCAATATTTAAAACGGAGCGCAAAACGGGTACGCCAACCGTGCTGTAAAACGGGAAGAAGAACATACAGATAAACGTAACTATATTATTTCCCATAAATTTTATCGGAAGCGAAGGAATAAAGAGCGAGATTTCGCAAACTGCGGCAAGTACGCCGAAAACGATAAGGTAATATATCATTTCCTCTTTCCAAAACGCAACGGCTTCTTTTATAAAGCTGAACTTCTTTTCCTGCGGAAAATAGGAGCTGTCGCGGCGGTGTCCGTGGACCTTATAAAAAACGAAAGTATAGATAAGACCGAAGAAAATGCCTCTGCCCACGTCCCCGAGGATACTTATTACCGCGCCGAGGATAACCGCGCCGACCGCCATTACCGCAAAGGAAATGAGAAGCGATATTAGCAAGACCTTGAGAACGTAGAATATCTTATATTGATTTTTAAAAATATGGCGGTAAAAAACGTCCTTTTCCGGCTCATCGGGCTTTAAGGGCGCACCCTTGCGCCTTATTCTGCCAAGCCCCCACATCGGGCAGATGATAAAGGCAACACAGAGAAAATAGACGATATACCAAAGAAGCGCGATAAGAAGTCCGCCGATGATGGAATTTTTAAAGAAGATATACACGCCCATATCGCAAATGTATAGCGTTTCAAAAACGGATGCATCCGCGTATCTGTACCCGATAAACATAAAAGCTATTATCATCGGAAGCTGGAGCGTAAGGTTTGCGGCAAAAACGGTGAGGCTTTCCTTGAGCGCGGTTATAAACGCAATTTTGTTATCGCCTCCGTCATAGGTCGCGTTGAGAAAGTTCATCTTTTTTTCGCTGTTTTTAAAGTGAACAACGAGCATTGAGGGCATCGTGATGAAAAAGACAGCTGCGAATATTACAAGCAACAGAATGTGTATTTCTTCAAAGCGCAGAGCATCCGCATATTTTTTCTCTGCGTTGGCAAGAAAAAATATATAAACGACCGCGCTTACAAGGTGCGCGGAAAACATATAAGAGAGAAGCGTTGCAAAATTTCGCAGGTGATAATTTTTTTCAATGAATTCCTTTATTTTCATAACTGACTCCCATAACGATTATATGTAAAGTATATCATAACGGTACATTATTTGTCAATATATCGAAATTTTGCGCGGTCTTGAAAAGTGCCGCGTTTTGTGATATACTGAAAAAAAGCTTTTAAAGGAGATTTTTATGGCAAACCTTAAAATAGTTACGTTCAATATCCGAAACGTGCTTTACGAGGACGGGGAAAACGGCTTTGTCCATCGCGTAGGGATGATATACGACAAAATAAACAAGGAAAAGCCTGATATTATAGCATTCCAGGAATTTTGGTATCAACACCTGGTTATGATGCGAAGACTTCTTGCGGATTATGATTTCTACGGTCAGCGCAGAAATGCGGATTTTCACGGAGAGGGGCTTTACGTTGCGATAAAAAAGGAAGCACTTGAGCTTCTTGCGTATGAGACCTTTTGGATAAGCCCCACGCCGTATGTTCCCGGCTCCCGCTTCCCGGTACAGAGCGAATGCCCGAGAATTTGCAACGTGCTGAAGCTTCGCCACGATGAAAGCGGAAAGATATTCCGCGTTCTTAACCTTCATCTCGATCATATTTCGGAAAGCGCGCGTACGGAGGGCATAAAGTGTGTAACGGATATGCTCCGTGCTTACAACGGCAAGCACGAGGTTCCTGCGTTTATTGTGGGAGATTTTAATTCTTATCCCGAAAGCGAGGTTATGCGGTATTGCAGAGCGTTGGAAGATCCCGCGCTTTCGGACCTTACGTCGGATATTCCCGTAACGTGCCACGGCTTTGGCAGGGAAGCAATAAAGATAGATTATATTCTCGGAACAAAGGAAATGCAGGCGGCGCTTGTGAACGTCGGCGTATGGGATGACGTTCATTGCGGTATATTCCTTTCCGACCATTATCCCGTCTTTGCGGATATAGATATTGAAAAAATTTAAATTATATACGGAGGTAAAAAATATGAAGCTTTCTCAAACAAACGGACCGCTTTTCCATTTCTACGGGGACGATCTGCACGCAACGCTCGTTCATCTTAAAAAAGCAGGCTTTAAGTATGTTGACCTTTCATTATGGTCAAGATATATTTCCGGCTCCCGCTATTTTACAACGAGCAACGAGGTCCTTGCGGAAGAGTATAAAAGGGAGATAGAAACGCTTGAGCTTATTCCCGTTCAGAGCCACGAGCCTTTCGGTAACTCTATGGGCGAAGACGGCGGAAAATTCTATTATAAAAAGACGGGGCTTGCCCTCGACCTTGCAGGCAGAATAGGTATCCCATCCATCACGCTGCACGCAGGACTAGAGGTAACTCCTATGTCGCGCGAGGAATATATGGAAAAGACCGTGGAAATTTTCAAAAGCCACATTCCCGTTGCGGAAAAATACGGTATGAAGCTTTTGATAGAGAACACGGCTTGGAAAAAGGACGGCATCCACCTTGCCGACGCAGACGACCTTAACGAGCTGCTTGACAGAATAGATCATCCGCTTTTCGGCGTATGCTGGGATACGGGCCACGCAAACCTTTGCGACCTTGACCAATATGCGGAGCTGAAAAAGCTGGGTTCAAGGCTTGGCGGTCTTCACGTCCACGATAATTACGGCGGTAAGCGCACTCCGGGCTGCGACCTGCATCAGTTCCCTTATTGGGGCAACGTAAACTTTGACGGCGTTATATCCGCGCTTCTTGAAATAGGCTATAAGGGCACGTTCAACTTCGAGGTGGATAACCCCGTAAGACGCACGGGCGCTGTTCCTTTTGTAAAAGACGGCGTACCGCAGGAAAAGCTTTCCATGATGCCGCCCGAACTCCGTTTGCAAATGGAAACTTATCTCTATTCCATCGGAAAACAGATGCTTGAAGCATACGGTTGTTTTGAAGAATAAAAGCAAAAAGCCTCCCGATAAAGGCTGGTTCTCATAAGGAAGTTTACTTGTAGTACGTAGATTTGTTACGCTGTAAAATAATTATCGCCGACAGAAAATTTGTCGGCGATTTTTTTATTCTGTTCGATAAATTGGAATTTTCGTTATAACTCAATATTGATTTCGTACTTATCTTCAATGAGTATATAGTTCACATTATACTTTTTTGCAAATTCTAACATCTGTGCATTTTCTGACAATACACTCTCCATTGTACACCATTCATCGTCCAAACGATTTTCAATAACGTTTGCATATTTCTTTATGTCAGAAAAGTGATTTCTGATATATTCCTCACTCATTATAAGACAGTAATATTTGATTTTTTCAAGATATTCGGAG
>SVRQ01000003.1 GCA_015064725.1 Oscillospiraceae bacterium
ATTACTTCGCCACCGCCGCGTGACGAAAATCTCCCCCTGCTGCGCAGCAGGGGGAGATGAAAGAATCTATTCATTTTGTAAATTCTTTTGTTTTTTAGACTGTCTACTTGACAGGGGGCACATTATAAAATCTGTCGGGGTTATCTTTGTCTTCTGCAGAACAATTATGCCTTTTTGGACCGTCGAGGACGCCGGTCCCTACAAGGAGAAATCAAACTTCCTTATGAGAACCACGCTTTACGGATGCGTTTTTTATGTTATTGAAATTATTCGTCTTTATCTTCCTTTTTGCTTGTAACAGTATTGAGAAGAACCGTAACGCCAACGATAGCTGCGATTACGATGAATATACCGAGCATACCCTGTGCCATAGCACCAAGGCTTTCCATAAGCTGGGATGTACCCTGCCATTCGATACCCTGAGTCGCGAGAAATTCCATTATTTTATCCATTTTCAAGATCTCCTTTCAAAAATCAGAGGAACATATTGAGGATCATACCGCCCGCAATAACGGAAGCGATCTGACCGGATACGTTTACGCCGATAGTGTGCATAAGAAGGAAGTTCTGGGGGTCTTCCTCAAGGCCCATCTTATGAACAACGCGCGCGGACATCGGGAACGCGGAGATACCTGTTGCACCGATCATAGGGTTGATCTTCTTCTTGGAGAAGAGGTTGATAAGCTTTGCAAACAATACGCCTGCAGCTGTATCGAATACGAATGCGAACAAGCCAAGGCCGATGATGAGGAGCGTGCTGAAGTTGATAAACTGGTCTGCAACCATCTGTGTTGCGATAGTGATGCCGAGGAATATTGTAATAAGGTTTGCAAGCACGTTCTGTGCTGTGTCGGAAAGGCTGTTAAGTACGCCGCATTCGCGGATAAGGTTACCGAACATAAGGAAGCCGACAAGAGATACGGAGTCGGGAGCGATAAGACCTGCGATAACCGTGATAACGATGGGGAAAAGGATTCTTGTGAGCTTTGTAACCTCTTTGGGTTCATAAGGCATACGGATCTGACGTTCTTTTTTCGTTGTGAGAGCCTTGATAACAGGGGGCTGGATAACGGGAACGAGAGCCATATACGAATATGCCGCAACCATAATAGCGGCTCTTACACCGGGGGAAGCACCAAGACGCTGGGAAACGACGATAGCCGTGGGGCCGTCTGCCGCACCGATAATACCGATGGAAGCAGCATCAAGGATGGGGAAGAAGAAGGATGCAATAAACATCGTGAAGAAGATACCGAACTGAGCTGCCGCGCCGAAGAACATAAGCTTCGGGTTGGAAAGCAGGGGACCGAAATCGATCATCGCACCGATACCGATAAAGAGAATGAGCGGGAAGAGTTCGTTGGAGATACCCGCTTCAAAAAGCTCTGTAAGAGCGCCGTGTTCACCGATAGCACCGGAGAAAGGGATGTTTACGAGAATAGCACCGAAGCCCATCGGGAGAAGAAGCGTAGGTTCCATCTCTTTTTTGATAGCGAGGAAAATAAGCACGCCGCCTATGATCCACATAACTACCTGCTTCCATGTAAGAGCACCGAAGGAAGCAAAAAGATCTGCCAAAAAGTCAATGATAAAGTCCAAAAAAATTCACTCCTGTTCTTTTTATTTTGTTTTAGAGGAACGCAGGCAACAAAAAAAGACTCTTGCTACACCCTGTGCAACAAAAGTCTCGCCGTTTAAATCCGTGGCAAGATGCAAACGCACCTGCGATGACGCCAAAGGATACGGTTTTCACCGCCGACTACTCCCTCTTATTTACAAAAATATTGTATCATTTTTTTACCGATTTGTCAATAAGAAATTAACAAATTGTTAAAATTCAAGGGAGATATTGGCTGATTTTCGTCATTTTGGGCAAAATCAGCCCCAATATACTGTCGGAACGTCACCCACTATCAGCATTTCGGCAATGCTTACGCTTGTTGAAACGTCTATTGTGGCGGTGGAGATAAGCATTACCGCAGTAATACCTACGTCAACTTTAAGGTTCAGGCGGTAATTCGTCTGGTTTATTCCCGCGGACAGAAATTCGCTTTCTATATCCGTTTCGATTCCGCCAACGGGAACAACGTCCGCACAAAACGTGTGTGGAAACTTGCCCAGCACTATAACGTCATCAAGCACGTCTGCAACATCCACCTCAACGTAAAAGCGCGTAAGCTCATCCAGCTTTTCGGAAATGCGTGCACCCACGTCCGCGCAGAGAAGATTTATTTTCACGCTGTCCGCAACCATACTGCGCACTTTTCCGTCGGAGGAATAAGAAACGCTCAAAATATCTCTGTAATCCCCTTCCCTCATACCCTGCGCCACAGATTCGTTTATGATCTTCGTTATGGTGTTTTTAAGCCCCTCCTCCACCATATCAGCAACGATAACGTCAAGCTTTGAGTTCAGGAAGCGCAGTATCAAAACGGCAAGCATCAGTACCGCTAGAATCACCGCCGCGATACGGTAAAATATATTTTTCTTTTTCTTTCTGATATATACCATAAGATCACCCCACAAGACTATTATATGGGGAAGCCCGCTTTCCCGTGCTTGACAAAAAAAGAGAGTATCGCTATAATTTTTATATAAGACAATGCTTTTGCGGAGGCTTTTTATGAAAAAACAAGTATTTTTTAACGAGGACCCCAACCATTTCGTATTCGTGCGCACACGCGCGGGAAAAGAGCAGATCACGCGCGAGGACATCGTTTCCTTTATAAAGCAATACGAAAACACCGATATAACGGATTTTCTTATCTGCCTTAACGCAAGCTCCTGCTGGTATCCCTCAAAAAGAACGGACAATGTGATCGATAAATGGAACAGAACGAAGGACAAAAGCTCCTCTGTTTCCCTCGGTGCCGCTATGATGGCGGACATATACGCGCGCGGCCTTGAGCTTCATAAGATATGGATAGAGGAGCTTCGCAAGATAGGCATACGCCCCTGGATAAGCATACGAATGAACGATATACACGGCTCCTCCCACCCCGGTGACTTTCTCAACAGCGCTCTCGTGGAGGAGCACCCCGAATATAACCGCGCCGCCCACAGAGGCGCCGCGGGCTACTACGATTTCGCGCTCGACTATATGCAAGAGGAGGTGCGCGAATATTACGCCGCCGTCGCGGAGGAGGCGCTTGAAACGTTCGACACGGACGGAATAGAGCTTGACTTTATGCGCGAGATATACTCCGTTTGCATCGGCAGAGAGCACGAGGGTGTAAAGGTAATAAACGCCTTTTTGCGCCGTATTCACGCCGCCGTAAAGCGCGCAGAGAAAAAGCGCGGACACAAGATAGATATAAACGTCCGCGTCCCCGCAAACCCCGAGCTTGCGCTTCGTCTGGGCTTTGACGTTTTCGCGTGGGTAGACGAGGGGCTTGCGGATTACATTACGGTAACGCCGCGTTGGGCAAGCTCCGACAACAATATGCCAGTAGATATATGGAAGAAAATTTTCGGGGACAGAGTTAAAATACTCGCAGGGCTTGAAATAATTATAGATGCATACAACCGCCGCCCCCGCGTTTACCGCTATAACACGCTTGAAACGGATACGGGCAGCGCCTGCGCGTATCACTGTATGGGTGCGGACGGCATCTATCTCTTCAATCATATGGATTCCATCACTCCGTTTGAAGGCGAGGATCGTTTTTCGATAATAGAGAGAGGAATAAACGATTTTCTTTGCAAGGTCGGAGATTACAATGCCCTCGTATCCTCCAACCGCCGCCACGTCGTAACATTTTGTGACGTGAGCGCGGTCGGTGCGGGAGTGCCGAAGCAGCTTCCCGTAACGCTTGAAAAGAGCAGCTTCCCCGCCCTTCGCGTGCCGACGGGAAATATACCGAAGGACGCAAGCGTCCGCCTTATCGTGGGCATTTCGGGCAGCGCCGACGAAAGCACGCTTTTTGCCTTTGCAAACGCAAAGCCCTGCGGAAAAGCGTACAGGACAGAGCGCAAATACCCTCAATACGACGATATGTCTTATTTCGCCTTTGATATGGAAAACGACGGCGGCCTTCCTCCTGTCACAGTCTGCGAGCTTTCCGTAAAAGAAGGCAAAGCGACTGTCCATTGGGCTGAAATCGAGGTAAATAATTGAAAAATGAGCGCGCAACCCGTTTGCAACCACAGGTTGCGCGTTTTTTTGCAAATGACAAGCGAAATTGGTGGATTTTTTTCTCTATTTTGGTATAATAAACGCAGGAGGTGCGTATGTACTTAAACGAAAAGATTATAAAATTAAGAAAAGATCGAAATATGACGCAGGAAGACCTTGCCCTGCGGCTCGGCGTTTCGCGCCAGAGTATCTCCAAATGGGAGCTTGGAATATGCGACCCCGATATTCAGAATTTAAAAGAAATATCAAAGCTTTTCGATGTTAGCTTCGATTATCTTTTGAACGATGAAAAAAACGAAGCGCTCCCTCTCAAAACGCTTGCCGAAGCACAGAGCGCACAAAATAACAGCAAAAAGCGTGAGGAAGAAATAGCCCCAAAACCGCATCAAAGCGCAAATCTCATCCCCGCTGCGCTCATATTGGTCGGCGGCATAGGGCTTATCGTTTCCATCGTGATCGCTTTTTTAAATCCGCACTCTTGCTTATTATTTCATCAATGGATCCCAAACATTATGGGATATATAATAGCGGATTGGTGTCAAGGAGCTGTGCTTTGGCGATTCGGTCTTTTTCTGCCTAGCCTTGCCTGCATTTTCGGGGTTTTAATTTATTATTATAAAGAAAGAAAAAAGCCAAATGAAGACTATCAAAATCTTTAAATCGACGCTACTGTTTCTTGCCGTCTGCATTTGTGCATCATCCTGCGGAAGCGCATCAAAATATGAGGACTTTACATATAAAAACGATATTAACAGCGTATGTTTCTGCGAAAGTAAGGCGGGCGAAGAAATAGAAGAGCTTTTAACTTCTTATTCTTCCGTATTTGTTTTATGTGGCAAACCAAACAGTAATTCGGTTATTCAAAACAGCAAAAAAAGCTCTCTTACGTATTCAAGTGCAAAGCTTGTTCTCGCGTCCTATTATTATTTTAAAATGAATGGTATCACTGTTACAGGCGAGCTTTACACTTCCCCCGATATATCGGAAAGCGAACTCACTTCGAAAATATACGAACTTCAAGCCAATATTGAAAACGGCGAAATACTTAGTACTTACCAAGTGAATAGTAACGCGCGAAATCCCCTGTTTGTCAACGTAACGGGAGATTGGGAGGAATACGATATAAGGTACGTTTCTGTCGTTATGAGCGATGATGGCGTATATTACGGCGATTTCGCGGAATGGCGCACTATTTATAAGCTTACCGATTCGTCTTACAACGAATATTATGCATTTATAAACGAATCTTATATTACACCCAACCCCGATAAAACAGATTACCGAACAGATAAGATCATTTATCAGTTTACCCCCGATGCCGGCGGTGCTGCTTATCTTAGAAATTATGCACCAAAAACGAGCTCGGATGTAAGTACATACGTCCCCGGCTCTCCCATCGTGTACGACAGCGGCAATATGGCGCAAAACTATGCAGAACTACAAATGATATATCTTAATACCTTTGACAACGCAGGCGAATATTATCGCTACAACACAGCAATGTCTTATCAATCCGCTACGTTTTTGATTATCGTGCCGGCTTCTACAACGAACGATATAATTATACATAACGATAGAATAATAGGAATACAGCGAGACTCCGTTTTTATAAACAAGCTCGTTGATTTTGAATTTTCAACCAAGATCACGATGGACAGATGACAAAGATATTCTAATATAATAATGCCGTTTATGACATCTGAGTAAAATCTTTTGTAAAATAATCAAAAATTTTTATCATTTTGCAAGGATTTTTGCGTTTTCGATTGTATAATAAATAGAATTGTTAATATAGTTTAAACTCTAATTTGCATATGTTGACGGAAAATATTGCTTCTGGTAGAATAATATCATAGCAACCGTGCCATTGCAAACTATATAGAAAGGTGAATTCTTTTATGAAAAAAACTATAAGTCTTATCTTGTGTCTGTCATTTTGCCTGTGTTTCCTTTGCTCTTGCGGGGATGTTTCACCATATTTTCCTTACCAACTTTCCGAAAACCCCGAATATAAAGTTTATCTGAGCGAAGCAGAGTATATCGGTGTACCCGAATATATTGAATGTACTATCGAAAATCTTTCGGGCAAACGTGTTGATTATGATTATATTTATCTATATAAATTTAACGAATACGATGAATGTTGGGATGCGACTCCTTTTGCTTTGGAAGAGAAAGGCGTTTTTAGCGGAGCGAAAATAAGAAAAATAAAACTCGACAAAGTTTCCGAAAGCAAGCGTTCAGGTAAGATTTACTTGGAAGAACAGATATTATGGGGAGATTACACGTATTCTCCCGGGGAGTATAAATTGGTGGTAGTGCTTTCAGATGAAAAAACTATGTGCTATACCGATTTTTCTATTCTCGAATAACCTATATAAAAAATGACAGAGTTTTCGCTCTGTCATTTTCGTTATTTCTTTCTTGTAAGCAAAAACTTTGCAAGCTCTGTAAGAGCTTCGTTCCCATCGAAAGGTGCGATAGCCGCGATTGCTTCTTCCGTAAGCTTTTTCGCGTAATCTTTCGCTTCGTCTATGCTCATAAACGAAAGGAACGTCGTCTTTTCAAGCGCCGCGTCCGCGTGCGTCGCCTTGCCGAGGAGTGCGGCATCCCCCTCTACGTCGAGGATATCGTCTATTATCTGGAAAGTAAGCCCAACGCCGCGTGCGTATTTTACCGCCGCGTTGTAACGCTCGTCACGCTCGTCGGTAATTCCGGCCGCCATAACACCAAGCAAGCAAGCCGCGCGGATAAGCGCACCCGTCTTCTTTTCGTGCATCTTCATAAGCGTTGAGAAATCCGTCTTTTTGCCCTCGGAAAGAAGGTCTATCTCCTGTCCTCCCATCATACCGACAGCACCCGCGTGGTAAAGAAGCATCGCCGTTGCCGCAAGAGCAGTACTCGGCTCCACTTCCGCATTACGCGCCGCCATTTCATATCCGCGTGTAATGAGCGCATCTCCTGCAAGGAGCGCAATATCCTCTCCGAACACAACGTGATTCGTGGGTCTTCCGCGGCGAAGAGCATCGTTGTCCATACACGGCATATCATCGTGTATAAGGGACGAGGTGTGAACGTACTCTATAGCGCAGGCAAAAGGTATTGCCGCTTCCTCACATCCGCCGAAAAGACGGCAAAACTCCATAACAAGGAACGGCCGAATGCGCTTTCCGCCCGAAAGCGTACTGTATCGCATAGCCTCATAAAGAGTTTCAAGCTCTTTTTCGTCCGTTTGCAAATACTTTTCAAGATATACGTCTATCTTTTCCGAATTTTCTGCAAGAAGCTTTGCAATATCCATCTCAATCACCCGATCTCACGGCAAACGGTGCTTCCGTCATCTCGCCGTTTTCGTCTTTTTGAAGTATTTTTACCTTCTGCTCCGCGGTATCAAGAGCCTTTGTGCAGAATTTTACAAGACCTATTCCCTCTTCAAAAAGCGCAAGGGATGAATCCAATGCCGCGCTTCCGCTTTCCATAGCGCGAACTATTTCCTCAAGGCGCGAAAGTGCGCTTTCAAACGTCATTTTATTTTCAGCCATTTTAATTCTTCCTTTCTTCCTTTTCCACCGTTTTTACCTCGGCGGAAATTTTGCCGTCCGTCAGCATAAACGAAACAGTCTGACCTACCTTTGTCTGCTCCACGCTTTTCACAAGCTTGCCTTCGGTATCAAACACTGCGCTGTAACCGCGCGAAACCACCGCAAGCGGGTTGAGCGCATCCAGCTTCGCCGTGGTTGCGCCAAGCATAGCTTTTTTACGCTCCAATATTTTTTCCATCCTTGAATCGAGCTTTTCCGCCGCCACACCGAGCATCATTCGCTTATCGTCTATAAAATTCATAGGCGTTGTAAGCGCGCGCGAGGTTGCAAGACGGGAGAGCTTTTCACGCGAAAGCTTTATTTTCTGCGTGCAAAGAAGCTCCATTCTTGTTTGCACGTTGCCTATCTTGCGCGCAAGCTCCGTGCTCTCCGGCACGGCAAGCTCTGCCGCGGCACTGGGTGTGGGAGCGCGCACGGAAGCGGCAAAATCGCAGAGTGTGAAGTCTGTTTCGTGTCCCACGGCGGAGATTATCGGTATTTCCGAAGCGGCTACCTTGCGGCAAAGCTCCTCGTTGTTGAAAGCCCAAAGGTCTTCAAGAGAACCGCCGCCGCGCCCGACGATAAGCACGTCAACGCTCTTTGTCGCGTTAAAATAATCTATGCCTGCCATTATCTGTGCGGGGGCGCCGTCGCCCTGAACGAGCGAGGGATAGAGCACGGGCTTGCAAAGAGGAAATCTTCTGCCCAGAATGTTGATAATATCCCTTACCGCAGCACCCGTAGGCGAGGTAACGATACCGACCTTTGTTGGTATCTTGGGAATGGGCTTTTTCCTTGAACGGTCGAAAAGTCCCTCCGCCGTCAGCTTCTTTTTAAGCTGTTCATAAGCGATATAGAGCGCGCCGACTCCGTCGGGCTCCATAGTTTCGATGTATATCTGATATTGCCCATCGCGCACGTATGCGCTGACTCTGCCCGTCACAACGACCTTCATCCCGTTTTCGGGCATAAATTTAAGTTTGGATGCGTTTCCGCGGAACATAACGGCTTTTATAAGACTTCCCTCATCCTTGAGGGTAAGGTAAAAATGCCCTGTTTTATAGTGATTGGTGAAGTTGGATATTTCACCGCGAACAGAAACGGACATAAGTATCTGATCGTGGTCGATGAGCATTTTTATATACTCGTTAAGCTCCGATACGGTTATGACCTGCCGTTCCGTACTACCGCCCCCTTTTTCATAATTTCAAGCCCCAAGTAAGCCGTGCCGACAGCATTGTCGGAGGAAAGCTCCTCGGAAGCAAAATAAATATTATCTATCTTTTCCTTTATCTTTTCGCGAATAATTTTGTTTCGCATAACACCGCCTGCGAATATAACGGGAAGCGCGGGGTATTTTTCCCTTGCCTGTTCGGTAAGGGCTATCACGTTCTTTGCCACGAAATCAAGCGTGAAATACGCTATCTTACCGCGGTCTTCTCCGCGGGACACAAGCTCGCGTATTCTGTTTTCCGCGCCCGACATATTGCATTCGCCGCCGCGCACGGTGATCTTTATGGGCTTTATGCCCTTTGCGTTGCCGGCAGATGCGGCAAGCTTTTCAAGCTCGCCCCCGCAGGGAAATTTAAGCCCCAGCATAACGCCGGCGCGGTCTATCAGCTGCCCTGCGGAAATATCCGCAGTGTCGCAAACGATATTTGCACTAAATCCTATCTGCTCGTCCGCCTTTGCACGCACAAGCTCCGTAGTACCGCCCGAAAGATGCAGTGCCAAAAATTCATCGCCCACCTCGTTTTCTCCCCCGCAGGTCTTGAGCGCCGCCATAATATGCCCCGCTTGATGTGAAAATTTAAGAAGCGGCGCACCCAGAGAGGACGCAACTGCGCTTGCAGCACTTGCCCCGGCAAGGAAGCAAGGCATATAAGAGCCCTGTGCATCCCTCGGGTATGCGCTGTACGCAACGGCATCTATCTTTGCGTGTTCACCGTATTTTTCAAAATAAGATTCGTAAAGCTTGGGAAAGAGCTCCGGCAGGTTCACCGTATGTAAAAAAAGTGCGTCGCTCTGTCGAAGCCCGCACTCTCCTTTTTTTACATCGAGTATTTTGCGAACGTGCAAGAAGCCCTCCTCGCTCACAAGCGAGAGCGAGGTGGTGTAGTTGCTCGTATCGATACCGAGTATAGTCATTCTGCTCTGCAACCTTTCGCAATAGCGTTAAGCACACCGTTGATAAACGAAGGTGCATCGTCCTTATCGAACTTTTTGTCTATCTCTATCGCTTCGTTTATAGCGATCGGCACGGGAACGTCCGTAAACATAAGCTCGTATGCACAAACGCGCATAACAGCAAGAGATATTTTGGAAACGCGCTCGATAGACCAAGAGCGAAGATTTTCTTTTATTTTCTCATCGATCTGTGCAAGGTTCTCCAGCACTCCCGTATAGAGATCTTTTGCAAATGCATTTGTTTCTATTTCCGCTTCCTCGGACGTGAAAGCGAAAAATTCTTCTTTATCATATTCTTTCTGAAAATCGTATCCGTAAAGTAATTGCACAGCACATTCGCGTGCCGCGCGGCGTGTAATTTTTGCCATAGCAGCTCCTTATAATGTTTGAAAAGCCTTTTTATTATTGTTTTAATATATAAATTATACCGCGCAGCAACGGAATTGTCAACTTTTTTCACCCTTACTTTAAACAAAAGATAAGAAAAACTTTCTTGCCCGCCTTTTACGGAAAATATTGCAAATCCGTGCATCGTATGTTATCATAATAGCGATATATTTTTTAGAGTTTAGGAGAATTTTATGCTTTCTTTTGAATGTGATTACAACCGCGGCGCACACCCGAAAATAATGGAACGCCTTTTAAGCACAAACCTTGAAGCTCTTCCCGGCTACGGCGCGGACGTTTACTGCACCGCCGCCAAAGAAAAGATAAAAGCCGCTTGCAAATGTCCTCACGCAGACGTTCATTTCCTCGTCGGCGGTACGCAGACAAATTCAGTTATTATTTCCTCAATGCTCCACGACACGGAGGGCGTTATCGCCGCAACTACAGGTCACGTTAACGTACACGAGGCAGGCGCTATCGAATATACGCGCCATAAAGTCCTCACTCTTCCCTCGCACGCGGGAAAAATGGACGCACGTGAGCTTCGCGCATATCTTGAAACCTTTTACGCGGACGCAAGCAATTCCCATATGGTCTATCCGGGTATGGCTTATATTTCCCACCCCACAGAGTACGGCACGCTCTACGCAAAAGCGGAGCTGGAAGCTCTTTCTGCCGTCTGCCGCGAATACGGCATACCGCTTTTCCTGGACGGCGCAAGGCTCGGATACGGTATTATGAGCAAGCAGACGGACGTTACCCTTGCGGATATAGCGCGCATATGCGACGTATTTTACATCGGCGGCACAAAGGTCGGCGCACTCTGCGGCGAAGCCGTTGTTTTCACAAGGAATAACACACCGAAACGCTTCACAACGATTGTTAAACAGCACGGCGCGCTTCTTGCCAAAGGCAGGCTCCTCGGCGTACAGTTTGATACACTTTTCGAGGACGGGCTCTATTTTGAAATAAGCGCGCACGCTATTGAAATGGCGGAAAAGCTTAAAGCAATATTCAGGGAAAAAGGCTATCGCTTCTACCTTGAATCTCCAACTAACCAACAGTTCATAATACTTGAAAACAAACATATGGAAAAGCTTTCCGAGCAGGTGCGCTTTGAATTTTGGGAAAAAGCGGATGAAATACACACGGTTGTTCGCTTTGCCACAAGCTGGTCAACAACAGAGGAAGACATTGCTGCGCTTGCCAAAATCATTTAATTGTGACAAGTCAAAAAAGTGCGTTTTTTTACCTTTTTTTTCAAATTTATTTGCAAAGTCACTTGAAAAATGAGTAATAATAGGTTATACTGTATTTGTAAATACTTTTTTTCACGCGCAAAAATTAAGCGTGAAAGCTTAATATTCAGGAGGAATATCATATGCAAAACGACGTACGTCCCGAAACAATGGAACGCATAACTACCATCGCACTTGCGGAAGCTTTTATCGAAGAGCAGGTAAAAGAGGTACGCGCGCAGGTAGGCGACAAAAAAGTTCTTCTCGCCCTTTCCGGCGGTGTTGACTCTTCTGTTGTTGCTGCCCTTCTTATCAAAGCCATCGGCAAACAGCTCGTTTGCGTACACGTAAACCACGGTCTTATGCGTAAAGGCGAATCCGAACAGGTTATCGAAGTTTTCCGTAACCAGCTTGACGCAAACCTCGTCTATGTTGACGCAACGGACCGTTTCCTCGATCTTCTTGCGGGTGTATCCGACCCCGAAACGAAACGCAAGATAATCGGCGGCGAATTCATCAAGGTATTCGACGAAGAAGCTCATAAGCTTGAAGGCATCTCCTTCCTTGCACAGGGTACGATCTACCCCGACATTCTCGAAAGCAACGGTAAAAAAGCAGTTAAATCCCACCACAACGTAGGCGGCTTGCCCGAATATATGACGTTCGAGCTCGTTGAGCCCGTAAAGCTTCTCTTCAAGGACGAAGTTCGTATGGTCGGCAGAGCGCTCGGTCTTCCCTCCGCTATGGTTGACCGCCAGCCGTTCCCCGGTCCCGGCCTCGGTGTTCGTTGCCTCGGCGCCATCACGCGCGACAGACTCCACGCGCTCCGCGAAGCTGACGCTATCCTTCGCGATGAATTCGACAAATGCGGCCTTGCAAACAAGGTATGGCAGTTCTTCGTTGTAGTTCCCGATATGAAGAGCGTCGGCGTTAAAAATGGCGAACGCTATGAGGGTTGGCCCGCTATTCTTCGCGCGGTTAACTCCAAGGATGCTATGACGGCTACCATCGAAGAGATCCCCTACAGCGTTCTTCACACCATCACAGACAGAATCCTCTCCGAAGTTGAAGGTGTCAACCGCGTCCTCTACGATATCACCCCCAAACCCACAGGCACTATCGAGTGGGAATAATACCATATGGCTTACGAGTGCCCGAAAACCCTTGTTTTTTCGGGCACTTTTTGCAATATCTCAATATTTGATACCGCAAGCGATACCAAATTGATACCGACAGATAGGAAAAGATATGAAAGCAAAAATGCTAAATCTATTCAAAAAAACAAATTCTCCCGATATACCGAAAGTTATCGACGAGATAGAAAATGAAGTATATTACAATTTAAAGCCGCTCGGCTTCAAGAAATACGGTCGAACGCTACATCGTTTTGTATCGGGAGATATTTCTCAGGTTATCAATTTTCAAAGCGGGCAATATCTAAAGGCACTATACGGACTTTTTTGTGTTAATATCGGTATCCGTGTACCCGAATGTACCGAAAGAGATTTCCAACCCAAGCAAGAAAAAATTTACTATAAAGAATATGAGTGCAATATAAGGTCAAGATTGGGCGGTGTAAGCGGCAAAAAAGAAACTTGGTTTGACACAAAGAAAAACACACAAAAGCTTACAAAACAAATAGTAAAAGAAATTACCGAGGTAGTTATTCCCGTTTTTGACATTTTGAACAGCCGTGAAAATATTCTTGCCTATCGAAGACAATACCCAACCTTTGATACATATAACAAACATCTTATATCATTGGAAGAAAGTATGATCTACGGTCATCTTGGAAATACGGAAAAAGCAAAAGAGCTGTTTAATCTGTATTATCAATCCGCCGTGGATGAATATGATTATCTTACGGCAAACGGACATAAGCAGTATCTCAAAAAAGGCGAACGTGTTGTTTATATGGAACAAGATATAACCGCCGAAAAAAACGGATACGTAATATTATACGGTGCAAGCCACGCTCATATAGACTATCTTGATGAGCTTGCTGTAAAACTTAAATTAAGATAGACAAAAGCGCACAGTAGATCAATGCTGTGCGCTTTTTTTGCAATTTTATACGATATAGGCAATTATATTAAAGCAAATTTTTAATAGCTTGATCGGCTTGCATAAGCTGTCCCTTTATAAAGGGAGAATAGATATAAACCTTTTCTTCTCCGTTTTTAAGTTTTATAACATATCCCGGATTGGGGCTTAAGCCAAGCCTAACAACTTTAAACTCCGTGCCGGCAATATTGCTCAGAGGATATGAGTGATTATTCCCGCTTCCGATACCGCCCGCAAAAGAAACTTCATTTTGTGTAAAAGTAAGCGTCCCCATAGATTGACTAAAAACAGTATTTCCTTTGCCCAAACGATAATTTACCGTTATTTTATATGAAAAACCCGCGGTTGATTCATTCTTATGTGGGTTCGTGTAAGATGCGTTCCCGTTTGAGCTGTTATCGTATTGAAAGTTTGAAGAATTCTGCTGTTCCGTTATCGTAGTATTCTTTATTTCATTTTGCAATAGGACTTCATCAGGGTCTGTATTAAAAGTAATATTCTGTTCGTCATACGAACCAATCTTATTGCCGCAACGCCGGCAATATTTATATGAATGATCTATCTCACAACCGCATTCCGTACAAAATCTTTCCGGCGGAGATAATTTTGAGCCGCAAAAAGGACAAAATTTTGCATCATCTGACGCAATTTCTCTATTACAATTTCTACATTTTTTCATAAAGTATATTCCGTTCTCCAAGTACTATTATTTTTTATATGACTGCTAAAATATTATTCTAACGAAGCTCCGCAATAAACGCAAAAATGTTTTGTATCTATCGGCAGCGTTTCATTGCAAGAGGGACATTTTTTTCTGTTCAATAAGCTGACCGTATGAGCAGATTTTCCGCAAATCGCGCAAAACGCGGAATTAAGAGGCATATCAGAACCGCAAAACGTACACACTGTTATATTTTGCTCAGTTACATATGCATCATCTTTAGATACATTCGTTTCAACAACGGTCTTTTCATTCTCTTCTTCAGAAATCTTCTTTTGATATTCGATTTTAGATACAACAGATGCAAGACATTCCGGTTCTTTTTTATCGTCCTCCGAATGACCATCATCTTTCCTTAAAATATCCTCTTGAGGTAAAACAGAATCGCAATATATACACTTACCCGAAGTTTTCGGAGTCAAAAGCGTGCAAACGGGACATTTGACTTTATTGGAGTGCGAGTTGCGCGTTATTTTCACATCATCTTTTTTCTCGACAACATTAGGGAGAACGGGCGGTGTCGGTTTTATTTCCGAGTTTTCAATCGGAGTTCCGCAATATCCGCAAAATTTTTTTCCCGTAGCAAGTCTTCCGCATTTGGGGCAAAATTTTTTCGATCCTTGCTCTTCAACGCGAGCATCTTTCTTGATCTTATCTCCGCAATAAGCACAGAATTTTGCGCTTGGCTTGTTATTTTCTTTGCAATTCGGGCATATATTAAAAGTTTTTTTCATAACATTTTACCTCACTTTATATACACTTGGTCGGCAGCAATTATCTTGTTCTCATAAGTGAACAAGAACGTGTAATATCCGGATGTATATGTGCTCGTTGTACTGTTTCCCCAGCCCGAATCATTAGCACCTTCGGATAGCGAAGCTTCCATAGTGTACCCTGATGGGCTTGAAGATGAGTTGTATCTTAGAGTACCATCGGGGGCATAAATGGAAATATATAACTTGGAATCAGGTTTTTCAACAAGCCATTTTACCTCATAATGAACGCTGAGATACCGCATATTATTTGAATTCAATGTGTAATCCAGAATGCTTCCGGTTTTGCTTTGATTATAAAACCCTGTTATTTTTACCGCTATGTCCGAATCCAAAAACGTTATAACAGAATCCTCCTGCGCTTTTTCAAGACTTTGCTTCGCATCTCTCCATAACCGATAATATCTATCTGAAGATTCTGACTCCTCATTTAAATTTATTCCTAGAATTACGATAACAACAATAGACACTGCACATATCGCACTTAAAATTATGGTCCAAATCTTGCTTGCAGATCTTTTAATTTTTTTCGGCACGTCATCATCTGCTTGATGTCCGCAGTTGGTACAAAATAAATCTTCTGCTTTAAGCTCAAAGCCACAATATTTACATTTCATAATTTTTCTCCTTACAACATAATCTTTTAAGGATATATATACACGGTATCCGTAGCAATTATTTCGCCCTCATACCAGAATTCCACCCTATAATTTCCGTACGGAGTTTCACTCTTACCATACATCCAATTCCACGCGACCCAACGATAGCCTTCATCCAACGGCATATCCAGCGTATATCCGTCTGTTCTGACAAACCACCTTCTCCCGTCAGAGGTTGACTGATCTTCCACATTTCCTTCTGAATTATATATGGCTAAATAGAGAGGCGAATCAGGCTTCTCCGCTATCCATTCCAGCTTATAATCAATAGTAAGATATCGCATCTCTCCGGAGATCAATTCATCGCTTATCAGGTTGCCGTTACCATCGGTATTTGAAAAGCCCGTGATCTCCATCGAAATATCCGCGCCCCACAGCTTATTCGGGGAATCGGTACCATCGGAGTTTGCCTCGGAGGACATCATTATAAGTCCTATAAAAAACGAAAAGCTTAAAAAGCCGAAAATTATTGCAAGGATCGTGCTCACCGATGTTTTCTTTTTCGGAGCAGGCGGCGGTGTCGGCGTTTTTTCTACCTGTTTTCCGCAGTTGGTACAAAATAAATCATTTGCCTCAATGTCATAACCGCAATATTTACATTTCATAAAAATCCTCCTTTTTTAAATCAACAAGATGGAGGGGGAAAATGCCCCTCTATCTTGCGTTTTTTTATTTAAATTGAGCCGAGCTCGGCTTCAATTTCTTTTATAACGTCCTCAAGCTCGCAAAGCGCGTTTTTGATCTCTTCTTTCTTCGCATCGTCTTGCTTCGCAACGGCAGCAGAACGGGTTACACGCTCTTCGCAAGCCGCAAGCTCGGATTCAAAATGCGCCGAAAGCTGTTGTTTCGCCTTTGCGCCAATGTTATCGTACGCTTCCGAGATCGCCTTGTTTATGGATATTCTCAGTTCAAGATACTGCGCCTTTATCTCCGAAACAAGGTCGGGAACGCTCTTCTTTATTGCACGCTCTCTCATAAGGCCGCCCAAAAGGTCAGTTGCCAAACTCCAATATGAGCCATTCAAAACAGTTGCAGAAACAAAAGCAACATTGTCGCCCGCAGTCCACGTCTTGTTGCGAAGCGCGAACGAGAACCTTGTTGAAACAGAGCTTGTGTCAAAAGCCATATTCTTTGAAACGTCAGATGATATATCGTCAAGCTCATCGTAAAGCGCCTCTATACATTCATCCATACAGAGCGTTAGCGCATTTTGAAGAGTTTCAAGGCAATAGAGAGAATAGAACTTCTTTACATCATCCGCAGGATATGTATTAAGCGTATCGGCTTCAGCTTCCATTTTATTGATAACTTCTTCAATCCAGCCCACAGTATTCGCTTTGAAAACATCTATCATATTTTCAACGTGTTCTGAAAGCTTATTCTGTTCTTCTATCTGCTCGTCCTTATATGCATCAAGCTCTTTGAGCTTTTGCGCTATCTCTCCCTGCTCCATCGAAAGTCCTTCTGCGATAGCGGTAATATCCGCTTTTATATTCGCGATCATACCGTTAAGAAGTCTGTGCATTCTGTCGGGCAAAACGCATTCTCTCTTTTCTGTGAGCAAACGTCTAAGTTCTTCTCTGAATTTATCGAAATTCTGCGTCAAAAAGTCTTCAAGCTCCGCATTAGGGCGTTTTGCGCCTTTTTGTCTGCATCTTTCGTCAAGCGCACTTATCATAATTGTTTTTTCATCGGGCAAAACATTCGCAAGACGTTGATCGATCGTGTTTTGTACTCTTTCGCAGCTTTCAATATCCTCAAGCATATCCGCATAGTTGCCCAAAAGGAAAAGATCCGTATATTTCTGCGGTTTGATAACCGTTTTTATAAAGAGCTGTTCATTAAGAGAAAGAGGGTATGCAACGGAATAAACGTAGATAACCGCATCCGCCTGTGCAAGAGCCATTCTTACGTCTTCTTCAAAATCCTTCATAGCATCGCCCAATCCCGGTGTATCTATGATCGTAACGTCTTTTAAGATTTCAAGAGGGCGTTTGAGCTCTAGCTGTATAGAGTCATTGGGCAGATCGGCAAGAATGTTTTTGAGGTTATCGCATTTAAGCTCATCATCGGAAAGCACAAGTCTTTTTCCGCCTTGAAGTATGATCTCGTTCTTGTGTGCGCCATAGCTTATTTTGTTCACCGTTATGGTTTCCGTGGTAATATTTGTTGTTACAACATCTTCGCCGAGTATCGCATTTATAAGGCTGGATTTACCTCTCTTAAATTCGCCGCAAACAACGAGCGTTAACGGATTTTCCTTCTGCTTTTTGATATTCGTGCTCCAATTTCCAAGTTTTTTTATAATGCTTTCGCCAAGGAGCGTTTTATATTTATAGTCGTAACGAAACCGCTCGAATTTTTCAAGATAAGATTCTATCAGATCAGAGAGGTCGTTGCCGTCATATATGATTCTGCCTTGAATATCCATCATTTTGCCCCTTTCTTATTTTTTTTGCTTGTTTTGTTATCGATAACGTCAATGTATTTTTTACATCTCTTGTCCGTTTCTTCTTTTGTTCTCAATATCTGATCCGGCTTTTTGAGCTCGGGACGCCATTCGTAAAATGTTTCACACTCGGAAAATTCCAGATCCGTCAAAACACGTTTTATTGTTGCGGGGTGTGTGCTTAAAAGTTCGACAAATCTTGCACCTGTATTGTCGCTTATTTCAAATTGTTTGCGAAGCGAGTCTATATCGAGCGTGGTGTCCACCTTATCATCTATCTTAACACCGCCGTAAAGCAACTTTTTCGTTGCGTTCATAGCATCTTCCACGCTGTCGGCACAGATCATTCCTGCGCGGTCGGCGCTGACCTCTGCGGCTCTGGACCACATATTAAGCAGAAGAGTTACGCTTGCGTTCACACCCATAGCTATAAGCTGATTTACCGGTCCAAGCGCTTGCGCTCCCGCTGTTATAAGCAGATTTGTAAGAGTTGTATAAAGGCTATGATAGTTTTGAATATGACCGCATTCGTGACCTATTATTGCCTTAAGCTCATTTAAAGGTAATCTTTCCAACATAAATTCAGTAATAACGATAAAAGGTTCTACGTCATCATAGCCGTATGCATATGCATTGAACTCACCGGTTGGAGATACATATACGTTAGGCACGGCTATGCCAAGTCTTTTTGCACAATCACAGGCAATATCGTAAACTTCGGGAAACTGCGTCGGCCCAACGGAAAGATATTGAATATTCGCTTTTTGGAGCTCTTGCGAAACCCAAGTGGAGCAAAGGGCTTTTGCCGCTTTATAAAGACCGGGAACTGCATCAAGCTTCTTTCTGTATTCGTAGTCAACCTTATATGCGTAATCGGGAAGGCCGTTGCCCATCATATGCTTTGAAAGCATAGCTTTACGTTTTTTGAGGTAGGAATCGAAGCTGCAATCAAACGATGAAAGAGGGGATGGCATATCTATTCTTGTATAACTCATTTTTATCTCCTTATTTTATTATACGTTGAGCGCAGAAGAAAGCTTTTCATCGATGGGTTTGAGCGCTTCAACAATTCCGTTAATTATCTCAATATAACCGTTAAGCTCCTTATCGAGCTGTTCTTTTTCCATTTCGCTCTTCTTTATGTCAAATTCGATCTGAGAAAGTGTATTTTCCATAGATGCAAGGGATGCTTCCCATTCTTCGTCTATATTTTCAGAAATACCGTCATACGCTTTTTCGCACGCATCCTTCAGCCATTTTTCAAGCGCACGCTCATTCTTGATATTCATTATCATATCATCGACAGCACCCATAAGCTGGGAACGGATGTTATCCGCAGAAACGCTGACCTGCTGCGGCTGAGCTTGCTTTTTGCCAAAGATAAGATTAGTAATGCTTTTACCTCCGAATGTTGCAGCAAGTCCCGCGATAAGTGCAAGAGGCAAACCGGCTAAGCCCGCCGCTCCCAACGCAAGCGTTGTAGCTAAACCGATTCCTGCGCCGGAAATACCACCCACAGCAGCACCCTTAAAGCCGTGTTCTCTGAATCCTGCAATAATACCGCCGATACCGGGAATAAACGCATCAAACAAATTTGCACCGGCAAAAAGCACCGCACCGTCTATCAAACCCGGTATAAACGCACTCGTTTTTTTAACTCCGCCCGCTTCTGCCGCAAAATTAAGTTCGCTATGTATTCCCATAAGCTCCGCATTAAATTCCGCACCGAATGATTCAAGGTCTTTTACGTCCGAGCTTAACTGGTTCTGAATACGAACCGTAAGCCTTTCTGTATGAATGCTCATAATCTCTTCCATTTTGGAATTTATTTTTGGGCTGATGCTTTCAGAGAAGCGGTTTATCGCTGCCTGATCCTTGATATCATCTTCGCTGATAGGATAATTTTCAATGAAATCCGTAACGTCCGCTTCGATATCATCATACGTTTTATCAAGCTCGGGAAGAAGATCCGCGTAGAGCGTTTTGCCCTTTGCTTTGAGCATTTTTATCTCTTCCTTCTTTTTGCTCCTTGCGATTTTGATCTTTTCCATAGATTCTTTCTGTATTTTTGCAAAATCGCTGTTTTTGATATTTATAGAGTTTCTTCTTGTTTCAATAGTCTGTGCCGCTTCTTTCGCTGTAGAAAGCATCTTGTTTACGGGGTGAATAAGTTCAAGAAGACCTCTATCCTCTGTCAAAAGCTTGGAAAGCGCCGCTTCAAATTCGGGATATCCGCTTTCTTCAAGCAATTTTGTATCGTTTTTAGTTTTAGCTTTAAGCGCGTTTCTTGCAGAAACGGGAAAGAGCTTTATTTCGCCAAGCTTATTTTTGGTATTTTTATATTCTTCGGAATCCTTACCGTAGATAGCTTCCATCTTTTCAAGCACACTTGTCTGTATCTTTGCTTTGATGGAATCGAGCAAACGCTCTCTGTCATCCTCGTCAACATTGTCTATTTTGTTTACAACAAAAATAATTCTGCCAAGGTCGCTCGCCATAACCTTGTTACGAACAAAATCCGCTTCGCTCTGGCTAAAGGGAGAGTCGGGAACGATAACCATAATTATTGCATCGAGCGTAGGAATTACCTGTTCGGAAATAGCCGTCATACGCTCGTCATCGTTAAGTCCGGGTGTATCCACAATCTGTACGCCGTTCTGACAGAAGGAACAAGGATAATGCACCACTGCGTGGTCAACAGTTGCCGCCATTTTGGAGGATTCTTCCGTTATCTTCGTAACGTAATCCGAAAGCTCGTCCACGGGAACGGTCTTTACGTCACCGTTTTTAAAATGTATCTCCGCGTTCTTTTCGCTGTCCCATCTCACATAGTTAAGCGTTGCGGAGCAAGGCACGATGTCGGCAGGCACGATCTTCTGTCCGAGCAAAGCGTTTATAACAGTGCTTTTGCCTCTTCTAAATTCGCCCATGATGCCAACGGAAAATACGTGGTTTTTCAGCCTGTCGTTGATCTTTTCAAGCTCATCCGCTTGTTTTTCAAGCGCAAGTTTTCTGCAAATACCATCCAGCTCCGTCATACTTGAGCTTACAGACGTAAGCATATTTTGGTAGTTTAGATAGTTGTTCATAATTTCATATCTCCTTATAAATTATTCATAATCTTTAAAAGCTCTTTGCTATGGTATGCCAATTTTTCAATGTTAATATCATAATTTGAAGTGATCTTTGCTTTAAGTGCATTATTGCGTTGAAGCTGTTTTTCAAATTCTGCCGCCATTTCCGAAATCTTTGTCCTGTCCGCTTTATCTTGTTGCAAAACAAGCAGATTAAATGTGCTGAGATAATTTTCTATATTGTCCCTGTACGACTCCATAAATTTCACCATAACACCCAAAAATTCGCTATGGACAAATTTCGCAAGTTCTATTACAGAATCATTTAGTGTGTGAATAAGACATTTACGCAAAAAATATTCATCCGCTTTCTGGATGACCGCTTTCGGGAATGGCGTATTTTCTTTCCACTCCGCAAATGTTTTTCCAAAATCTCCTTCGGGTACATTCTGTGCTTCTCTCGTTTTAACAAAATAATCAGCCGCTATATCTATACTTTTCCAAACTTTTTCCTTTATTTCCACGTCTTTTATTATATATGATATATCGGCAAAAGCCGCTTCCACGGTATTGGAAATGATCTGATTCTGTATTTTTTCCGCACGCGAGGATATCGTTTCATCATTCTGCGGCTCGCGGGAAGTTATACGTTCTCTTATAGCATCATAAGAAATATCGCAAGGTTCCAATGCGAGTAAATGATACATAAAAATCTTTTCCATATGCTTTGCAAGATCGGAATTTGGAAATTTAAACTTATTTATAAAAACCCCATCTTCTTCAAGTCGCGTTTTTACTTGCGACAAACGTATTTGCAAAAAAGGACAACCCGTTTGCATATAATTTTTGAATATAGCAAGCCGCCTTATAGCTTCATTGATCTCCGATTCAAGCTTTTGTGAAGTTTGATCATGCCATTCAGAGAAATTTTTACAACTCATATCGCTTAAGCGCGCCGCTTTACACAGCATATCTTTTTCTTGGTTCGCCGTTAAAATTTCCATCAATTTGTTTTTCAAATAAGGGAAATTGCTCTTTTCCAAAAGCTTTTTGTTATCATTTGTAAAACCTTGCATTGCAAAACGTGATGAAACAGGCAAAATCATCGGATTTTGAAGTATTTTTTCCGCTTTTTTCAAAAGTGCCTCATCATTTTCGTGCTTTTTGCAAAACATTTCATACGTATCTTTTCTTATTCTGTCTTCCACGGTCTTTATCACCCTTGAAGAACAGTCTTCTTCATCGTCCTCGTCCATAACACGATCCATAAACGTAACAACAAAAACAAGATTGTATATATCTTCCTGTTCAATAAGATTACAGATAAGCTTTTTTTCCGTTTCGCTAACTGCGATATCCGCCTTTGTGACAACAATAGCTGTATCTATTTTGTCCAAAACGTCCATTGTTGTTTTATCCATAAATTCGTCATCGTTAAGACCCGGAGTATCCAGAAGCTCTATGTTGTTTTGACAAAATACGGACGGATAACTGATAACTATCTCTCGTATTCCCGCAGCCACGGCTTCTTTTTCTTTGTCGAGTTTAGTAGCATAATCGGAAAGTTCTTTTACGGACTTTACTTCGGTTCTGCCATCTTTGTAATTTATTTCTATTTTAGATTCGGTTCCATAAATAATTCTGTTTACAACGGCTGTCGTTGGCAAAATATCCGTAGGAAGCAATTCCGTACCCAAAATACAGTTTACAAGACTGGATTTACCTCTTTTAAATTCTCCTATGATAGCAACACGATATTTCTTGGTTGAAAGCTGCTCTGCTACAATATCCAATTCATCGGCAATCTTGTCCCCATCATAATAATCTTTCACAATAGATTGAATATTCTTTATATGATGATATACCGCAAATTTATCCACGATGCTGGCCCCTCTTTTATAAAAATAAACATAACCACATAATTCACATTATGTGGTTGTAATATATAATAAGTTTATCATTGCATTCGATATTTGTCAACAAAATTCACAAATATACGTATATTTTTGCATATAAAAGCGCGACAAAAAGACCAATGATCTTAAAAAAATTCATTGGTCTTTCAGTAGTGCTTATTTTTGTTTTTTATGTCATATCACAAAACGGTATAACCACATAATGTGAATTATGTGGTTTGTATTTTATATTTCAGCATCTTAACAGCCCAAGCTTTTCGAGCTGTTTTTTTATGTACGTATCCGCTTTCCATCGTATAGATTCTTGTGGTGTTTACACTTGAATGTCCGAGCACGTCGGCAAGACGCACGATATCCTTGTTTACAGCATAAAACGTCCGCGCAAAAAGATGGCGCAGATTATGCGGAAACACCTTCCCTTTGGATACGTTTGCCGCACGGCACAGCTTTTTCATCGCTGATCATATGTATCTCAGCACAGAGTTTTTATCAAGATCTGCACCGCAAATCCATTTTCTGAAATTTTCCAGATCCGTAAGATATTTTTTTAACGTAGCGTTCGATTTTTCTTCGTTTATTAAGTTTTGCCGATATGCAAGCAAAGCTTCATCCGTAATTCTTCTCATATACCTACCTCGCTTTCAGATACTTCAATTACAAAATAACATACGTCACGTCAAAAGTCCATCAAAACAAAGAAGCACCGCCGCAAAAAATTTCCGCCGGCGGTGCTTCACCTCATTTATCTAAAAAACAAGAAGAATTCACTTCTTTTTCTATCTCCAATATTCTGTTGTATTTTGCAACACGTTCTCCTCTTGCGGGTGCGCCTGCCTTTATAAAGTCTGCGCAAACGGCAACGGCAAGATCGGAAATAAAATCGTCCGCCGTATCCCCGGAACGGTGGGAAATTATAGTTTTGTAGCCTGCTCTTTTTGCCGAATTAACAGCCGCGAACGTTTCCGTCAAAGTTCCCGTCTGGTTCGGTTTTATCAGCACGGAGTTGGCATACCCCTCCTTCGCGCCGACGTCAACACGGTGTGCGTCCGTCACAAAAAGATCGTCGCCAACAAGCATCGTCTTTTTTCCAAGAATACGGGTAATTTGTTCCCAAGCTTGTATGTCTTCCTCTCCCACAGGGTCCTCAAGCGATATTATCGGGTATTTTTCCGTCCAACGGGAAAATTCCTCTATAAGCGCATCTGCGGTAAGCACCGTTCCCTTTTTGGGCAAAACGTAGTTTCCGTCCTTTACCCATTCGCTTGCGGCAATATCAAGCGCGATTTTCACCTTGCCGGAATATCCCGCGCGGTCTATGGCATCGCAGAGATATTTCACGGCCTCCTCGTCGCCTTTAAGGTCGGGGGCAAAGCCGCCCTCATCGCCCACACCGATGGAAAGCCCCGCTTTTTTCAGAGTCATTTTAAGAAGCGCATATATCTCCGCGCACATACGCACTCCCTCCTTATAGGAGGACGCTCCCGTTGGCACAAGCATAAATTCCTGAATATCGATATTGTTCGCCGCGTGTGCGCCGCCGTTGAGCACGTTCATCATAGGTACGGGCATATAGCTTCCGTAAATTCCGCCAAGGTATCTGTAAAGCGGCAGGTCATATGCCTGTGCCGTAGCGCGTGCGCAGGCAAGAGAAACGGCGAGCAGCGCGTTCGCGCCGTAATTCCTTTTATCCCCAAAGCCGTCCGCCCGCAAAAGAAGCCCGTCCAGCATTTTTTGATTGGCGGCGTCCGCGCCGTTGATGCTTTTGAAAAGCTCGCGCTCCATTCTGCGGCAAACATCCTCCACGCCGCGTCCCCCAAAGCGCTCGCCGCCGTCGCGCTTTTCAAAGGCCTCGTTTTTTCCGCGCGACGCACCGCTCGGCACAGCCGCACAGCCCTGTGCTCCGCAGGCAAGCGTTACCTTGCAAAACACCGTCGGAGCTGCACGAGAATCCAGTATTTCCAAAGCGTTTATTTTTGCGATTTCTGTTCCCAACATAATTATCTCCTGTATTTTTTATAAATTTATATCAATTATTGCTCCGATTTTTTTAAAATAATCAGCAATATTTCCTTATTTTTCGTCAAAACCGAGGAATAATTTAAAAAGTATTGATTTTTTGCCCAAAATGGTTTATAATATACACTAAAGGTAGTATTGCTTTAAAAATAGCCTTTAAAATCCTTACTTCTTGACACTTATTTCCAACCACAAACGCGACAAATCTTTTTGAATTCAAAAAAATATTGTTTTTATCAGGAGATATTTTATGAAAAAGCTAAAAAAGTTTACCGCGCTTTTCTTGGTTTTGATTTATACGATCGTTGCTACTTCCTGCAAAGCTTCTGAAAAAGTTTTGGAAAAAATAAATGCTTACCTCACGGAAGAATATCCCGAAAGAAGTTTTTCCGTTATGGATTATACCAAGAGAAACGAAACCAGCGGCAGATATGAGGTCAACGCAGTTTGCCTTGACGATGATATAGAATTTCAGATATATATTTACTCCACTATCACGGCAACGGACAGCTACGCCGTTGAACGCGCCAATATGCAGATGGAACAAGCTATAAGAAAAGAGATAGATCTTTTCTACAAGGATCTTTCCGAAAAGTTCAGCTCCATCCAATGGCTCAATATATACGCGGACAATGCAGAAGGCTACAGCTTCCGCTATATGGATCCCAACAAGGATTATAAGCTTTCCGATCTTAACAACAGCGATATTTACCGCGTTGAGCTTGCGGAAGGACTCACTATCTCCGAGGTTGGCGGTGCTATCTATGACTTTATGGACGATTTTTACAAATATACGCCGTACATTATAGGTAAGACCACTTTCGTATATACCCTTAATCAGGTAACGTATGAATTCACAACGGACGCAAAAACGACGAACGACCTCGGCAAGACCGGTGTTGTAAACCTTCTCCTTTCCAACACGGTAACGTCTGCCGAAAAGAACGGAAAGGTTATCATACAACCCGTTGAATTTACATTCATATCCGAAACAGCGGAAGAAAACCAAAACGCCAACGATATAGCACAGTGATATCGAATATACACACAACAGATCTTTTTACCGAGGCGTTTCGTCTCGGTAATTTTTTTGAAAAGGGTGAGAAAATGTTTGCAAACTATCACACACACACCGCAAGATGCCACCACGCCGTAGGCACGGAACGCCAATATATCGAAGCCGCGATACAGGCAGGATACAAAGTCCTTGGCTTTGCGGACCACGGAACTTATATAATAGACAATTTTAAATACAGGATACGTATGCGCCCGGACGAGGTTGCGGGCTACGTTGACACGCTCAAAGCTCTGCGCGAAGAATATAAAAACGACATCCGCATTCACATCGGCTTCGAGCTTGAATACTACCCCTCCCATTTCGACAAAACGCTGGAATTTTTGAAACAGTTCGATTACGAGTACCTTATCCTCGGTCAGCATTACGCGGACGATGGGCTTGAACGCACACACGTTATGAAACCCGGCTTTGGGGACGAGATGCTGGTTAAATACGTTGATGCCGTTGTAGCCGGTATAAAAACGGGCAAATTCTCTTACGTTGCCCACCCGGACGTTGTTTACTTCGACGGCGACAATGATTTTTATAAAGCTCATATGAGCCGCCTTTGCCGTGCAGCAAAGGAAGAGGGTATTCCATTGGAGCTCAACTGCCTCGGTGTACGCGAGGGCAGATGTTACCCCACGGAGAAATTCTGGCGTATCGCACGCGACGTCGGCAACAGCGTTATCATCGGTGTTGACGCGCACGAGCCGCAGATACTCCTCAACCGTGATATTGTAAGAAAATGCGAGGAGATCTCCCGTAAGTTTGACCTTTTCCCGCTTCGCGAACTTAAATTCAAAAACCCCAAGGCTTAAATCACAAGCAAAAGCAACTCTGCGTGCCGTTTTTGTGGGTGACCATCGTGTCGCCTAAAGCACAACCTAAAGCTTCATAATACAAAAAAGACGCTCACGCGTCTTTTTTTACATATTCATCTATAATATCCGCTATCTCTTTTCTGCGTTCGAGCAAAAGAAGCGTTTTGCCTTCGCCGTCGCAAAGGGCAAAGCAGGCGCGCCTGCATTCCACACCGCGCTTTACCTCTTTTATCTCCTCCCACGAATACCGTGTTACGGTTTTGCCGAAAAAGGTAAGCTCTATTCCCTGCCCGCCAAAACTCACTTTGGTAAAAAAGAGCTTTGCGCAAAGTGCGATATAAGCGGCGTAAAACACAGCAGCCGCAATGAAAGCGTAAAGTATCCTTTCGTCATAGCCCAAAAGCAAAAGCTCGGCTATGAGCAAAGCCGCAACCGCCGCCATTGATAAAAAGCACGAACGCCGAGCCGCAGAATTTTTATAAAAAACCTTTTTCACGTTCTCCTCCAAGAGAAATCTTATGTTTTTATTTTATCATATATCCATCTTCATAGCAAGAGAAAACGAGGCTTTGCGCCTCGTTTTCGTAATATTTGCCTTAATTTTCCCAGGCGATGGAGCAAACGCTCTTTTTCTCGTCTTCGGAAATATCGTGAAGAAGTCCCTCTTTGTAAAGGACGTATGCAAATGCGTTCGGTTCGTAAAACTCCGCCGCCTGATAATCTCGTTCAACGTCGGAAAGATATTCGGGAATGTATTTTTTAATATATTCCGTATATCTTTTCCCAATATCTATGCCAACCTCCGCTATAACCTCGGAAAGGATAACTTTCGTTATGTCACAGAATCGTGCATATTCCTCCTTGCTCATAAAGGGAAGGCTCATTTCGGGTCTTCCGCCGCGCATACGAACGTATCCTTCGCACACCATAATAGCGATTATTTCCCTGTCGTGCTCACTTATTTCGCATCCGTCCTTGATTATGGTATATATGCGCTTGAGGTTTACAATGTCTTTGGAGGATGTAATATTTCTTGTACACAGAACGGGTGGGTCAAACTGCTGGAAGCAAACTCCGTTTGCGGAAGAATGTGCGCCCGCCTTGCCGCCTGCCAGACGAACGTGATCCCAAAGCTCCTTGCTCTCTTTAAGAAGCTCCTCCTTTATATCTCCCATGGAATAGCTTGCCTTTATCCAATGGCGGCTGCCGTCCCCGCGCATAGGTGTTGTGCGGTTAAACGGCACGCAGAACTCGGGCAGGATAGAGTAATCGTGCGCCACTCTCGTTGTGAGTGTCCACATAAGCGCATCCTCGGAAATATCCGCGCCCAAAAAGCCGATAGCTTTTATCTCTTCAAGGTGATTCTTTATCGCTTTGTAAATTGCGTAGGCAAGGGGAGGAAGGTTTTCCATTTCAAATCGCTTTCTCGCCGCAACGAACGCCGCGTCTTTGATAAAAAACGTCGTTTTATATTTATTTGCGCCTACCTTTTCAAGATAATTCATATAGAGAAGAGCATCCAGCTTGTTTTCGATAAAAGCGGCGTTCATTCCCATTTCCGCCGCCATTTCCTCCACGGTGAGCGCCTTTTTCCCACAAACGATGCAAATATTTTGTGTAAGCAGATCGTTTCTAAGCCCTGCAAGGCTCATATCGTTCGCATTTCCGCTGAAAAATATCTGTAATTTTTTCGGTGTGTAAATTGTATCTGTCATATCGATTCGCTCCTTCAAAAGTTTTTTCGTTTCGCCCATATGCCATCTGACAGTCGCGGCGGGTATGCCGAGAATCTCTGCTATCTCTGCACCGCTTTTGTTTTCGTAATAATACATAACCGTAATATCACGGCGCATTTTGCTAAGGTACATCACCTCTCGGCGCATCCTTTCGCAGAGGTCTTTTTTTATATAATCCTCCTCCACGTTTTGGCTGTCGCGCGCAAAAACGTATGCTTCGGCATTTTCGAGCGTATTCCACATCGGTTTGTTTTTACGAAGAAAATTAGACCAGGTATAGTTCGACACACGCCATATATAGGCATCCATATTCTCTATTTCGGCAAGCTCTTCCCCTTTATCGTAAAGCGCGAGGATTATATCCTGCGAAAGATCTTCCGCATCGTGAAAGTTCTTCGTTTTTGAGTAAGCAAAGCCGAATATCTTTTTGGCGTATTCCTTGGCTAATTTTTCGTAAAGATCCATACCGTACCTCTTTATTTTTTTTGCAAGTCCCGCGGTCACTTGTCTGCTATAATAGTATCGGGAAAGATAAAAATGTTGGAGCTTTTTATATTTTAACATAAAAATTTTTGGTCAGCAATATAAAAGGACGGGCAAGCCGTCCTTTTATATCTCACATCAATTTATATATTACCGTTTCTTTTCTTATCTCGGCAATGCCAAGAGCCCTTGCAAGATTTACAGAGCCTTCGCTGTTGGCACAAACATAATACGGCACACCGTTTTTATTTTCACATTCAAGCGCAAACGCCTTTACCAAAGCGGATGCCGCCCCCAAACGCCTGGAACTCGGGTGAACGTACAGCATTACAATATCATAGCATCCTTTTTCTATGCTGTCGTAAACCAAGTAACCGAGCAAGGCGTTTTCCTTTTTGGCAATGAGGATATTTTTCATAAATTTAATTCTTTGCGGCAAAAACACCCATTCCCTGTTGGGCAAGGAAGAAATATATTCAATATCGTTTTGGTCTGGTGCGGATACGGCAATGTCGCCGTTCGCACTTATTTTTTCGGCGTTTTTGATAGCACCGTAAATTCCCCAATGCTTCTCCCCTTGGTCTTCGCTTTTTTCAAGCAAAAAAGCGCCGTTCAAAAAAGATACGTCCGTGTCCTTATCAAGCGAAAAATATATATCTTTTCCCTTTTCTTTTGCGAAAGCAACCGCCTCTGATATAAGAAAAACATCGTCCGTATGTACCGAGATAACAACGTCATCTTCTGCTCTTGCGGAAACAAATTTATGCTCTGCAAGCTCCTCTGTCGAATTTGCAAAAACCGTTACGTTTTTCGGCATAAACTTTAAATCTTCAAGGTCGTAATAAAAATATTCAATATCTTTTTTCATACAAGATATTGCTGTCAAATTGTCTATTATCATAATTTTCTCCTAATTCTCATTGCGGTCTGTATTTGAATTTATTTATTTTTTTGAAGTATTTATAAACTGCAATCATTATAGCAATCACAAAAGTTAAAACACATAAACCAATAAATATCACCAACAAGAAAATAGGCGGTGCATAAGAAAAATCACTTTCAAGTTCCAATCCGCTTAAACTCATATAAAGATAATAGCCTTGAATCTTCCCTCTTATATTCCACACCTTTGCGGAATTGCTTACACCCAGAACTTTTCCGTCCTCGTCAAGATATGCAAATTTAGCTTCCTTATATTTCTCTGCCAGATAATCACAGTCGTAAGTTCCTTCACGGCTTAGATTTGCGTATGCATCAGGAGCAAAGGTTACTATCGTACCCCACTCATCATATCGCGGTGCCATCTCCGAAACTGCATCCGAAACGTGAAACGTATAGCTTACAAAGCCGTCGCTGTTTAATTTTGAAATTTCGCTGTCGGCAGAAATATTGTATTTTTCTCCGTTTGCTTCATTAAAGCCAACGTAACACTCGTCACTCTCGGATATAGGCAAAAGCAGTTCCACATACACCGTTCCATTCGGCATTTTTTCGGTATCCAAATCAACTCTGAAATCCCACATAGTTTCAAAAGCCGCCACGGTTACTGAAAACAAAAGAAAAATGCATACGAAGATCATAAAAGCCGAAAATTTCTTTTTCATACTTTTACCCACCAAACCTTTTTCTTTTATTATACCACACGCCAAACGCGCTTGCAAGTTAATTTTCGCCGTTGCGAGGAAAGGCACGCACGCATATCTTCACGCATATAATATAGCAGAGCGAAAGCTCTAGCAATATATGTAAAAATTTGGCGCACGCTTTGCGCGCTCTTTGTGATTTGAAAACGCAAAATAAGGTAAAAATACGAACAGAAAGATAAATCTTTCCTAAAGTTAAACAAGCAAAGAGAGTGTGATATAAATGACCGTTAAAAGAGGAGATATATTTTATGCCGACCTGAGCCCTGTTGTCGGCTCCGAGCAAGGCGGGCTTCGCCCCGTACTCATCGTTCAAAACGACGTGGGCAACAAATACAGCCCCACCGTTATCGCTGCGGCGATAACGAGCAAGCTGGACAAAGCAAAGCTTCCAACGCATATCGATATTTTTGCAGAAGAATTCGGTCTTTCCAAAAACTCCGTGGTACTTCTCGAGCAGATACGCACGCTTGACAAACGCCGTCTGCGCGAGAAGATGGGACACCTTGACGAAGTACTTATGCAAAAAGTCAACGATGCCATAACGATAAGCTTCGGTCTTTCCGCAGAGCAATACGAGAGAGAGGAGCTCAGTGCCGCCGCAGGAACTCCCGTAGGGGGCATTGTGACCGCTTGAATACGCAAACTTAAATAAAAATCGTTTTTATAAAATAAAATTTACAATTTACTATTGAAATAAAGCGCAAATAAGGATATAATATAAGAAAAATATTACAATCGAGGTATCTAATGAACTCTATCCTTATGTTTTTGGACCAGGCTGCGGCAACGGGCGATGCAGGCACTGCAAGCACGGGCGGCAATCTGCTTGCCACGATCCTTCCTTTTGCGCTCGTTATCATCGTTTTCTACTTCTTCTTGATCCGCCCCCAGAGAAAACAGGAAAAAGAAGCAGCTCAAATGCGCGACAGCCTTCAGGTTGGCGATGAAGTTACAACTATCGGCGGTATCATCGGCCGTGTTGTAAGCATCAAAGATGAAACGTTCACACTTGAAACAAGCCGCGACAGAACAAAAATGCGCTTCCTTCGCTCCGCTATCAAGAGCGTTGACGTAAAGGTTGCGGACCTTCGCGCTGCAGAGGCTGCTGCTGAAGAAGCACCCGCAGAAGCTCCCGTTTCCGAAGAAAAACCTGCCGAAGAGGGCAAAAAAGCAAAAAAATCCAAAAAAGACGCTGAATAAGCTTTTAAAACCGCGGAATTTTCATCCGCGGTTTTTTGCTTGTGCAGTAAAATCCTTAAAACAGCCCTCGCCGTTTTGCTTTTGTTATATAAACGAGGAAACACAATAGACAAGCGTTCGGAAGTCCACTTTCTTGTAATAATCCCGCCCTTTCGCGCATATGATTTAGCAAAACAAAGGGAGGTTTATTTTATGAACAGATCTATTTTTGCAAAAACAAACGAAGAAAAAAATCTTTTTTTATGCGCCCTGCGCGGACTTGCCGTTGCGGCGATATGTGCGCTTGCGCTCGCACTCATCTCTTCCGTTGCTTGCGTATGCCTTGAAGACCCCGATAAATACATAAAGATATTTGCGCTTATCTGCCTTTTTGCCTCTGCGGGCATCGGGGGGCATATAGCCGCGCGCGCAAAAGGCAAAACCGCGTTTCTCTGCGGAAGCATCGTGGGAATTATGATGATCGGCGTCATAACGCTTCTCTGCCTTATAATGTCGCTGCCGATAAATATGGCGCTTTTTGCAATATGTGCGCCAACGGTGCTCGTAACGGCAATTCTCGGTGCGGTAACCGGTGTGGGTAAACAGAAAAAGCCGAAAAGAAAAAAGAAAAAATTTTAAATTCAAGACCGCGTATGCGGTCTTTTCTGTTGTGTAAAACAAAAAAATATGTTATTATATATCTATATAAACTAAAATGGGAGATCTTTATGAAAAATTATTTCGTGCCGGACCATATGTTTGCCGGATTTTGGGAAATCACCCCCGAATTTATAAGCTCGCTCGGCGTTCGCGCCATAGTTCTCGATATAGATAATACCCTTGTAACGTACGGAATGGAAGAACCAACGGAAGAAGTTATTAGCTGGGTGCGCGGTATGCAGGAAGCAGGGCTTCTTCTCTCCATCGCATCCAATAATCACGCACCGCGCGTTGAGAAATTCAACGAAAAGCTCGGACTTTTTACTATGTGCGAAAGCGGCAAGCCCTCGCGCAAGGCGGTCAAGAACGCCTGCGCACGCTTTGGCGTAAAACCCTTCGAATGTGCCGTTATAGGCGACCAGATATTTACGGACGTGCTCTGTGCATCCCGTTCCGGTGCCGTATCCATCCTTGTAACACCGCTGCCTTATGACGAAAACTTGTTTTTCCGCTTCAAGCGAGTTTGCGAAAAGCCGTTCATCCGCGCATATAAACGCCGCGAAGCCGGAAAAAACAAACGTAAATGAGTCAAGAGGATAAATAATGATAATAGAAAACATACACATAGTAAACTTTGGCAAGCTTTCGGATTTTCACCTTGATCTTACCGAGGGTGTAAATATAATAGAAGGCAAAAACGAATCCGGCAAATCAACCGTATGCGCGTTCATAAAATTCGTCCTTTACGGGCTTCCCGCAAAAGCGGAGGAGCGCGAACGCGCAATAAGCTGGAAAAGCGGAAACTGCGCAGGCTCTCTTACCTTGCGCGAGGGTGAACGCACTTACCGAATAGAGCGCGAAGCCGTCGCCGTTAAAAACTCCGAGGGAAAGCTCTCCTACCGCGAGCGCACCGCAGTATATGACGGCGAAACGGGCAAGCAAGCATTCAAATCATCCACCCCCGGCGAGGTCTTTTTCGGCATACCCCGCACAGTTTTTGAAAGCACCGCTTTCGTAGGACAGCTTGAGGGCTCAAAGGTCGGCGGTAAAACGCTGTCCGAGGCGGCGGAAAATATCCTTTTCTCCGCTGACGAAAGCGTCAACACAAAAAAAGCCGTCAAAAAGCTTGACGAAGCGCGTGTTTACCTCTACCACAAAAACAAGCGCGGCGGCAAGATATACGATTATATAAACGAGCGCACGATACTTGCGGAGTCGCTTGACGAAGCACAGCGAAACAGCGCGCAGATAATAAACCTTGAAGGCTCCGCCCGTGCTATCTCCGAAGCAAAAGCGGCAGCCAAACAACGCCTTGCCGCCGTAACCGAGGAGCTTGCGCTCTTTGAACGTTACGGGATAAAGAAAAACTGCTTGAAGCTTCTTGAGGAAAAGAAAAAAAGCGAGACCGCGGCGCAAAAGCTCCACGAGCTTATGACGCATGACCGCTACGGCGAAAGCAATATGACGGACGAACGCTTTATAGAGCTTATGGAAAGTGAGAAATTCGAGCTCGCAAGCCTTGAACGCGATTTTGAAAACTCCAGGGAAGCGATCGACAGCATTACAAAAAAGCTCGACAAAATGAACGCAAAGCTCAATAATTTCCAACACCTCGGTGAAAACGAAACTAGGGACGAGCTTATCGAAAGCGCACAAAGCGCACGAAAAAGCAAAGATCTTTTTATTAAAATATGCGCCCTGCTCGGTGCGCTTGGCACAGCACTTGCAATCTGCGCGTTTGCGCTTCCCTTGCTCGCCGTTTTCGGCGCGATATGCCTTGTCGGCGCAGTAGCGTTGCTTGGAATCTGCGCCCGCAAAGGCAAGACCGAAGCGGGCATTTACCGCCGCTTCGGCTGTTCCACACGCGCGGAATTTGAAGAGCTTTTGGCTGCGGCGCAAAACGATAAGGTCGCCATTTCTCTTATTGAGGAATCCAAGGCGGAAGCTCTGCGAAAGCGCGAATATGCGGAAGAAAAGCTTGAAACGCACAAAGCCCGAATATGCGCTATCCTTGCGGGAGCCCAATTCCAAATATCGGGAAACATTCGCAAGGATATGGAAGAAGCCGTATCGCTTGCCAAAGCATCGCTTGAAAATATGCGCTCCATAGCGCAGGAGAAAAGCGCGGCAGATGCAAAAATGCAGGAGATAGCCGCCGTACTTTCCACCTATCCCGACGAAGAAAAGGAGCGTGCCATAACGGAAAGCTTCGACGAAGAAGCAATGGAGAGCATCGATTTCGGTGCGAAAAAGCGCGAGCGCGATTTTCTCGTTCTTTCCATCAATTCTCAAACGGAAAAGCTGCACGATATAGAGTGCGAGCTCGCCTCCCTTTCCTCCGTGCGCGCCCGTCCTGCGGAGATCGCACAGAGCATATCCGCGCTGGACGGCAAGATAGACTCTCTTACGGAAAAATTTGAGGCATATATGCTTGCAATAGAGTCAATAGAAGCGGCAAGCGGGAAACTGCGCGACGCCGTTTCCCCTAAGATAGCAAAAACGTCAAGCAAGCTCCTTTCGGGGCTTTCGGGCGGAAAATACCGCACGGTATTTATGGACTCCGACTTCGGCATGAGTTATTCCGACGGCGGTATCACACGCGACGTGTCCTCTCTTTCCGCCGGCACTTCCGATATAGCGTACATAAGCCTTCGCTTGGCTCTTATCGATACGCTTTGCAAGGAGTTTATGCCGCCTCTCGTTTTTGACGAAAGCTTTGCCCGCCTTGACAGCGAAAGGCTCGCCCTCGCGCTCCGACTTATAGATGCAACGCTCGGAAAAAACGCACAGGCGATAATATTTACCTGCCATAAAAGAGAGCAAGAGCTATCAAAAAATGTAATTAAATCAAACATATTGTCGATTTAGCCTATAAAATTTAATATTTTTTGAATTTTGTGTGAAATATTCACAAAAGGTCTTTATTTTTCATAAAATTTATGCTATAATATGGGTGTAGAGGAAATATCCCCTGCAATACTCAAGAAAGGCGAAAAAACTATGAAAATCAATTTTTTGTTAAGACACGTGGCTATTGACGACAAGACAAAGACGATCATCGAAAAGAAGATCGCAAAGCTTGACAAATTCTTCGAAAGCGACAAGGAAGCGCTTGTTACGCTTCGCAAAGCCGGAGATACGGAGATCCTTGAACTTACGATCCATTCCGTAGGAATGATTTTCAGAAGCGAGGTCAAAAGCGAAAGCTTCCTGCACGCTATAGACATCGCAGTTGACATTATCGAACGCCAGATCCGCAAAAACAAAACGAAGCTTGCGCGCAAGCTCCGTTCCACAGCATTCGACAAAACATCGGCTTCCGATGACATTGCAGAACCCGTTGAGGAAGAACAGCACGGCGAGATCCGCGTAAAAGAATTTGCCCTCAAGCCAATGCCCGTTGAAGAAGCTATCCTTCAGATGAATCTTCTCGGTCACTCATTCTTCGTTTTCGAGGATCAGGCAACAAGCAAGATATGCGTAACATACAAACGTGACGACGGCGAATACGGCCTTATCGTTACAAATAAATAAGCTGAACTTCTTTTTTCATAAAACTCCTTAATAAATTATTACAAAAAAGACGCACACCGTGCGTCTTTTTTGTTTATTCCTTATTCTATTGCTTTTCTGCCGTATTCGTGGTATTATAATATATTATAATGATGAATTTTACAGTAAGGTAGGCTCTATTATGCCCAACAAAAACGATGTAGTAACAATAGAAATAACGGACGTCACTCTTGAAGGGCTCGGTGTCGGCAAAACGGAGGAGGGTTACGTCCTCTTCGTTCCGCAGACCGCCCCGGGCGATATAATAAAGGCAAAGATCCTCAAAACGCTTTCATCCTACGGATATGCCAAGGTTGAAGAGATACTCACCCCATCCGAGGCAAGGATAGAGGTGGATTGCCCCGTATTTTCCAAATGCGGCGGCTGTGTTTTCCGCCATATCAGCTACGAAAAAGAGCTTGAAATAAAGAAGAACCTCGTTGACGCGCAGTTCGCCCGTATCGGCGGACTTGACGTTCGTTGCGATGGCATCACCCCGTCCCCCGAAAGAGATCGTTACCGCAACAAAGCGCAGTTCCCCGTTGGGCGCGATGAAAAGGGACTCTATTTCGGCTTTTTTGCCTCCCACAGCCACAGAATAATCAAATGCGAAAACTGTGCCCTGCACCCTGCGTTTTACACGGATATTCTTAACGCCATCAAGAAATGGGGCGACAGATACAATATCTCCGCATATGACGACGAAACGCGCAAAGGGCTTTTGCGCCATATCTACATCCGCGACGGCAGAAGCAGCACAGAGATAATCGTTTGTCTTGTTGCAACGGGCAACACGCCAAAAACGAAAGAGCTTATCGCGTCATTGCTTGCAACGGGGCTTAATATCGTGGGCGTTGTGCTTTGCATCAACGATAAAGAGGGCAACAGCATCCTTTCCGATAAATTCCGCACGCTCTACGGCAAAGACCATATGACTGACACGCTCTGCGGACTTGAATTTGATATTTCCCCGCGCTCTTTTTATCAGGTAAACCACGACGGCGCAGAAAAGCTCTACTCCATCGCCGCGGAATACGCAGGTCTTACAGGAAACGAAACGCTTATCGACCTTTATTGCGGCACCGGAACGATAGGTCTTTCTATGGCAAACCGCGTAAAGAAGCTTATCGGCATAGAAATAATCCCCGATGCCGTTAAAAATGCAGCCGCAAACGCTGCGCGCGCAGGCGTTGAAAACGCAGAATTTATTTGCGCCGATGCGGGCAAAGCGGCGCTCGACCTTGCCGAAAGAGGTATTGCGCCCGAGGTCATAGTTGTCGATCCCCCGCGTAAGGGTCTTTCCGATGACGTTATAAAAGCCATCTCCGATATGTCGCCCGAAAGAGTTGTTATGATCTCCTGCAACAGTGCAACAGCCGCGCGCGACGCAAAAAAGCTTTCCGAGGTTGGCTTTGTCCCCACAAAAATGCAGGCGGTGGATATGTTCCCAAGAACAGGGCACGTGGAGACGGTCGTGTGTCTGAGCAGGGAAAAGGCCGACGATTATAGAAAGGAATCGAAAATGATTTCTGACGAAAAAAGCGCATACAAGTCTTGGAGCAATCTGAAAAAGCAGATGAACGATTTGCTTTGTGATTCCCTTAAGGGCAAAATTTCGTATTTCTACACCAGTTATCACGAAGTCCACAACGCTTACGGCAGAGCGACTATTCAATATGAGAAAAAAGAGATAGTTGCTTTTTCGTGGGATAGGCAATATGAGCAGGTGCAGGACATTAAAGAACAATACAAGAAAATGAATAATGTTCCTTCCATGCTTGTGGACTACGAAGGAAGCCTAAATGCATATAAGGTTGCAAATATCGCTGCTACCAAGGAAAAGTGGATGCCGAATTGCACGTTGTGCGAAACTGATTTCCTCAATTCCCTAACCATTTACCTCAAAACCGACATCGCAACATCGCTCCGCTCCGATAACTATTTGCTGCGTGTGTTCGCATATATGGACAGACGAGTTGGAAAGAGAACCCTTATTAAGATTAAGGACGATGTAGAAAACCTGCCCGATTGGGTGAAACAATTCTATCGGATTCGTTGTGAGGCAGATGGTATTATTTTCCCACCTAAACGAATTACAGACGAGACGGTTGTTTGTCTGACAAGAAAATAACCGCAAATCCGTAGGGACAGGCGTCCCCGACTGTCCAAAACATTCCCACACAAAAACAAATTACAGCAATATATTTTATGAGGTAAATGCTATGAAATTTTTAAAAATAGACGGAATAATAGAAATCCCCGATGAAATGAATACAGACGACTTTATCGATTCATATATTGAATTTGTAGAAAAACATAACTGTTATTTCGGAGGAAGCTTTAATAATGTTACAGAACAAGAGCAAGCCCACAAATATTCCTCCAACCACAAAGAACAATTATTACATGACAATGTGTGCGGTTGTTTTCATTGTTTAAATATTTTTTCTCCCGAAAAAATAACGAATTGGCTGGGCGAGAAAACCGCTGTTTGTCCTTACTGCGGAATTGATGCGGTGATAGGCGAAAGCTCGGGCTCCCCGATAACAAAAGAATTTCTTGAAAAAATGAAAAAATATTGGTTTTAACAATTACACAAGAGGCATCATATGAACATTCACGAAAAAATGCTTTCGGGAAAGCTTTATCTTCCCGGTGACGAAGACATTATGGCAGCGCAGACGCTCTGCCTTGAAAAATTATACGATTACAATGCCACACGCCCAAGCGAAGCAAAAAAAAGAGCAGAACTTCTTCGCGAAATGTTCGCAGAAATTGGCGAAGGATGTTACATAGAGCCTCCGCTTCATGCGAATTGGGGAGGTAAGCATTGTCACTTCGGCAAAAACGTTTACGCAAACTTTGGACTGACTCTCGTTGACGACGGAGAAATTTTCGTGGGCGACTTTACGATGCTCGCGCCAAACGTGATCCTTGCAACGGCAGGTCACCCGATACTTCCCGCACTGCGCGAAAAGGCTTTTCAGTATAACGCGCCCGTTCACATCGGCAATAATTGCTGGATAGGTGCGGGAGCCGTGGTGCTCCCCGGCGTAAGCGTGGGAGATAACTCCGTCATCGGCGCAGGTAGCGTTGTTACAAAGGATATTCCCGCGGGTGTTGTTGCAATTGGCAACCCCTGCCAAGTTTTGCGAAAGATAAACGAAAAAGACAGAGAATTTTATTTTAAAAACAGAAGGATAGACCTTTCTGACCCCGATTTATCGGTGGCTTTGGACGATATTAAGTAATAAACCGAGGTAAACTTATGAACGATTTTTTGCCCATTTCAAGAGAGGATATGGTAGCCCGCGGCTGGGACGAGGTGGATTTTGCCTATGTCATCGGCGACGCTTACGTTGACCATTCCTCCTTTGGTCCTGCGATAATCAGCAGACTTCTCGAAGCGCACGGCTACCGCGTGGGTATCATCTCCCAGCCCGATTGGAAAAACGACGAAAGCATCAATATTTTCGGGCGTCCGCGCCTTGGCTTCCTCGTTTCCGGCGGAAATATGGACTCGATGGTAAACCATTACTCCGTTTCAAAAAAACGAAGAAGCACGGACGCTTTCACCCCCGGCGGCGTTATCGGCAAGCGCCCGGATTACGCAACGGTGGTATATTGCAATCTTATTCGCCACACATACAAGGACGTGCCGATAATCATCGGCGGTATTGAAGCAAGCCTTCGCCGCCTTGCCCACTACGATTATTGGTCCGACAGCTTGAAGAGAAGTATTCTTCTCGATTCACAGGCGGACCTTATCTCCTACGGTATGGGCGAGCACAGCATCGTTGAAATAGCAGATGCGCTCGCAAGCGGTCTTGCCGTGAGCGACATCACGTTCATCGACGGCACTGTTTATAAGACAAAATCGCTCGAAGACGTTTACGATTACGAGCTCCTTCCCTCCTATGACGAGCTTAAAGCAAACAAAATAACTTATGCAAAGAGCTTTTACACGCAGTATTGCAACACAGACCCGTTTTCCGGCAAGCGCCTTGTAGAGCCTTACGACAAGAGCCGCTACGTTGTGCAAAATCCCCCTGCAAAGCCTCTTACGGAATCCGAAATGGACAGGGTCTACAGTCTGCCATATATGCGCGCATACCATCCGTCTTATGAGGCGGCAGGCGGTGTTCCCGCGATAACGGAAATAAAATTCAGCCTTGCAAGCTGCCGCGGATGCTTCGGCGGTTGCAGCTTTTGCGCACTCACGTTCCATCAAGGAAGAATTATACAATCGCGCAGTCATCAATCTCTCCTTATTGAAGCGGAAAAGATGACGCACGAGCCCGATTTCAAGGGGTATATCCACGACGTAGGCGGTCCGAGCGCAAACTTCCGCCATCCCTCCTGTGACAAGCAGCTCGAAAAAGGCGTTTGCAAAAACCGCCAATGCCTTTTTCCAAAGCCTTGCCCCAACCTCAAGGTAAGCCACAAAGATTACCTTTCTCTTCTTCGCAAAATGCGTGAGATCCCCGGTGTAAAAAAGGTGTTCATCCGTTCCGGTATCCGTTTTGACTACGTTATGGCGGACAAAGACGATACGTTTGTAAAAGAGCTTTGTAAATATCACGTAAGCGGTCAGCTCAAAGTTGCTCCCGAGCACGTTTCGGACAAGGTGCTATCCCTTATGGGTAAGCCGCAGAACAGCGTTTACCGCGCATTTATCGAAAAATACAAAAAGGTAAACGATGCCCTTGGTATGAAGCAATACGTTGTTCCCTATCTTATGTCCTCACACCCCGGTTCTTCCCTTAAAGAAGCAATCGAGCTTGCGGAATACCTGCGCGACATCGGATATATGCCCGAGCAGGTTCAGGACTTTTATCCCACCCCCTCGACGATCTCAACTTGTATGTATTACACCGGCGTCGATCCGCGTAATATGCAACAAGTTTACGTTGCGCACAATCCGCACGAAAAAGCAATGCAGCGCGCGCTCATCCAATACCGCAACCCTGCAAACTATGCGCTTGTAGAAGAAGCTCTCAAAAAAGCAGGACGCGAGGACCTTATCGGCTTCGGTCCGAAATGCCTTATCCGCCCGCGCAAAAATCCTCCTAAAAAAGAGGAAATGCGCCCCTCTCAAGGCAAAAAAAGTGCGCCCGCCGCAAAGCAGAGCGCAAAAGGTGCAAAACCGCAGAGCCGAGCACCGCATGGAAAAACAAAGAGATAAATCATTTTAGTTAAAAATGCAATAAATCCTTCATAAATATAGCAAAACCCGATGAAATAATTTCATCGGGTTTGTGTTTTTTCAAAATAAATATTCTCGGCAAGGGCATAAATTTACAGCCGTCTTATCCACTGCAATTACATTTTATATAGACACAAGCATCAGCCAATCCGCAGGCATCATAAATACATACGGTGCCGTCGCAAAGGAAAATACAAGCGACAATTTTAATCTTATTTTTTTATCTTCTTTTTTAAACGTGATAAAATAATCAAAAAAGAAAATCATTACCGCGGAAATGATAACTGCAGGAACGGTCAAAAAAAGTTCCGTTCCGTGTCGAAAGAGCCTGAATCCCAAATGAAACATCAGCATATATGCAGCTCCTACGGCATAAGAAGCAAATCCGAAAGCGTACAGCTTGAATATATATTTTTTATACCATTGTTTTTTTGCGGGAACTTTCAATATAAGCAGAGCGAGCAAAAGGACGGCGCTGTTTACCGCAAAAGGAACAAGAATATCAAAAAGCCAAAGATTAGGGAAAAACAACAATATCCAAGACGGCCAAGCAACACCGCAAAGCTTTACGTCGTTTTTGTTTTTCATTATAATACCTCCGCAATTTAATAAATCGGCAAAGAAATATCTTTGCCGATTTAAGGTTTTGTTTTTTATTCTTTGCCGTCCCAGCAATACGTGCAGAGCTTGCACTTGGGAAGACCGATAGCTTTTACGATACCCTCAAGAGATTGGAACTCGAGAGATTTGAAGCCGAGATTTTCCGCAATGACGGAGCGAAGCTTCTTTCCGCGTTCCGTGTTGCTGTTGCTGTATTCGTCAAGGTGGTTAAATCCTTCCTCACCCTCAAGCTCCATAATGGTGCGTCTTGTAATAAGCTCCATTTCGCTGTTGGAGGAGGAGAAGTTAAGGTATTTGCAGCTATACATAATAGGCGGGCAGGCAGAGCGCATATGGACCGCTTCCGCACCGTTGTCATAAAGGAAATCTACCGTTCCTTTAAGCTGCGTACCGCGAACTATGGAGTCATCCACAAAGAGAAGATTTTTTCCCTTTATGAGGTCGTGGATGGGGATCTGCTTCATTTTCGCAACTCTGTTGCGCTCGTTCTGGTGAGTGGGGGTGAAGCTGCGCGACCACGTGGGAGTATATTTGATAAAGGGGCGCGCAAAAGGAATACCGCTTTTGTTAGCGTAACCGATAGCGTGGGGAGTACCGGAATCCGGCACACCGCTTACGTATTCAACGCCCTGTGCGTTTTCCGCGGCTTTATCCTGCTCGGCAAGTATCTCGCCGTTGCGGTAACGCATCATTTCTACGTTCACGCCCTCGTAAGTGGAGGTAGAATAGCCGTAATACGTCCAAAGGAAAGAGCAGATGCGCATTTCCTTGCCTGCGGGCGAAAGCTCCTTTACCTCGTCCGCCGTGATCTCCACGATCTCGCCGGGGCCAAGCTCCTTGTATATTTCATAATCAAGCTTTTGGCTTGCAAAGGACTCAAACGTTACGCAGTATCCGTCCTCGCTCTTGCCGATAATAACGGGAAGTCTGCCGAGCTTATCGCGCGCGGCGATAATAGCGCCGTTATCCTTGAGGATGAGGATGGACGCCGTGCCCTCTATAGACTCCTGAGCGAATTTAATTCCCTCTGCAAAATCACCCTTTTGGTTGATCAGCGAAGCGATAAGCTCTGTAGAATTGATATTTCCGCCCGTCATTGCACTGAAATGACCGTGCGTAAAAGAAAGGTATTGATCTATAAGCTTGTCCGCATTATTTATGATGCCTATCATACAGATGGCGTACGTTCCGAGAGTGGAACGAATTATCATCGGCTGGGGATCGTAATCGCTGATACAGCCGATGGCGGAATTACCGTGCATCTCATCAAAAATTTTATCGAACTTCGTTCTGAAGGGAGAGTTCTGGATATTATGTATATCTCTCTGAAGTCCAACGTCCGGCGCATATGCCGCCATACCGCCGCGGCGTGTGCCGAGGTGGGAATGGTAGTCCGTACCGAAAAACACGTCTGAAATTACATCGCGCTTACAAACAGCGCCAAAAAAACCGCCCATAAAAGCCTCCGTTTGCTTTGTATAAAGCCAAATAGAAAAAGTACGTAAATATTATATCACAACACAAAAAAAGCTGTCAATAACCAAAAGAAAATACCGTCAAAAAAACGAAAAAACGCTTTTTACCAAAGCATTTTTATGGCATTATTTCGAGTAATATCGCGTAAATTTCTTGAATACAAAATAAGTTTATGATATTATATTATTTACAGAGAACATTTTTTTCGGAAAGAACGGTGATTTTTTTGGTACGTTCGCTCAAAGAGATACGAAAATATCTTGACAAAAATAAAAAAGAAATAGAATACGACGGCGAAGGCAGGGCTGTTATAGAGCTTCGCGTGCTGGATGACAGCGCGTTCCTCTCCCCTTACAGCACGGCGCGTCATAATATCATTTCGGAAGAGGTCTCCGATTTTATAGAGCACAGCCTGCGCGGTGTTCCGCACGAAAAAGCGGTGCATTTTTGCATACACAGCGACGTTATTACTCCCGAAGAGCAGCGCGAATACACAAAAGCTATACACAGCCACTATGCGGATAAATACTCGGATTCGCGTATGGAAAAGAAGCATCTGCACAGAATGGCGGCGATAATGACACTCGTTGCGGTGATAGCGCTCTCTCTCATAATCGGATTTGATGCGAAAGGCCTAAGGAACGAGGTCTTCACGGAAATAGTGGATATTTTCGCGTGGGTATTTATGTGGGAGGCCGTGGATATATTCTTCCTGCAATGTACGCTTCTGCGTTTCAAACAGCAAAGGTATCTCCGCCTTGCGGACAGCAAGATAGAGTTCCTTCCCCTTTCAAAAGGCAAATAACGGATACATATAATTACGGAGGAATTTTTATGAAAACCATAGCAGTTATAACGGGTGCTTCCAAGGGCATCGGCAAAGAATTTGCCGATAGGATAGCCGAATACGGCAAGGTTGACGAGGTATGGGCAATAGCAAGGAGCGCGGATAAGCTTGAAGCCCTCAAAGAAAGCGTACCGTACCCCGTGCGCCCCATCGCGCTAGACCTTTCGAGAGAAGAAAGCTTCAGGGAATACGCTTCCCTTCTCCGGGAGGAAAAGCCATTTATAAAGCTGCTTATAAATTGCAGCGGCTTTGGCAAATTCGGCGCAGTAACGGACGTGCCTACAAGCGAAAACCTCAATATGATAAGCCTTAACTGCGCAGCTCTCACCGCAATAACGCAAGAGTCGCTTCCCTATATGGGAAAAGGCTCCGACGTTATACAGATCGCAAGCGTTGCCGCTTACCAGCCCATCCCCTATATCGGCGTTTACGGCGCAACGAAAGCGTACGTGCTAAGCTTCTCCCGCGCGCTGAACCGCGAGGTAAAGGGAAAAGGCATCCACGTTATGGCTGTCTGCCCTTTTTGGACGAAAACGGAGTTTTTCAACCGCGCCATTAACAAGGATGACGGCAAAGTAATAGTAAAAAAATATGCGGCTATGTACATGCCTTCTCAGATAGTTGGCAAGGCATACCGCGATATAAAGAAGAAAAACAAAGACGTAAGTATGTACGGCTTCGTTGCCAACGCGCAAACCCTTGCAACAAAGATATTGCCGCACAAGCTTATTATGAGCTTCTGGCAGAGCCAACAAAAACTGAAATGAACGTAAAAGAGCTTTATTCAAGCTGCACTCTCTGCCCGCGCGAGTGCAGAGTAAACAGAAACAAAGGGCAAATCGGCAGGTGCGGTATGACAGCAGAACTGAAAGCAGCGCGCGCCGCGCTCCATATGTGGGAAGAGCCGCCGATTTCGGGCAAAAACGGCTCGGGAACGGTATTTTTCTCCGGCTGTCCGCTTTCCTGCGTATTTTGCCAAAACTCCGAGATCTCCCGCGATGCGGACGGAAAATATATAGACAGCTCCCGCCTTGCGGAAATTTTTCTGGAGCTTCAGGCTATGGGTGCGCACAACATAAACCTTGTAACACCCACGCACTTTGTGCCGCATATAACAGAAGCACTCGATAAAGCAAAAAAAGAGGGGCTTACCCTCCCCGTTCTTTACAACTGCGGCGGCTATGAAAGCGCCGAAACGCTTCGTCTTTTGCGCGGATATATAGATATTTACCTGCCGGATTTCAAATATTGGAGCTCGGATATTGCCGCAAAATATTCCCGTTGCCGCGATTACAGGGAAAAAGCGCAGGAAGCGCTTGCGGAAATGGTGACCCAAACAGGGCCTCCCGTTTTCGACGAAAGCGGAATTATGAAGCGCGGTACCGTTGTGCGCCATCTTGTGCTTCCCGGGAACACAGCGGATTCCATTAAGGTAATAGAATATCTTCATAAAACATACGGCAACAAGATATACATAAGTATCATGAGCCAATATACCCCCATGGAAGGAATAAAAGAGCATTTTCCCGAACTTGCGCGAAAGCTTACAAAGTATGAATACGATAAGGTCTTAAGATTTGCCGCCGACATCGGCGTAACTCAGGGCTTTACGCAGTACGGAAGCGCCGCCGCAGAAAGCTTCATTCCGAAATTCGACCATACGGGCGTGTGATAAAGCAGTCCGTGTCCGCTTCAAAAAACTCTATTGAACCGCGCGAGCATCGCGTGGTTTATTATACAAAAAAACTCCTCCGTATCAAACGGAGGAGTTTTTTGTATTCATTATTTTTGCTTCGCCTTTTTCAACAAATTCCTGCTCGCGCTCCTTTGCGATCCTTGCAAGGTTTGCGTGCAAACGTTCGAGAATGGAGTAAAAGACCTCCAGCTCCTCATCGCTGACACCTATATCAGCCTTGTTTTGTATTTCCATAGCCTCGTGCCAGATAACACGTGCAAGAGCCCTGCCCTTTTCCGTAAGCACAAGGCGCGTATTATAATTTCTGCGGGTGCCCGTACAGCCAACGTATTCTATATATCCGTCGGAGCAAAGCTCCGCTATCTCGCGCGAAACAAGGGAGCGATCCACCTGTCTGTTCGCGGCGATCTCCGTTGCCGTAAGCCCTTCGGGATGTGCGTAAAGATTATATATCCAAAAAACGTGAACGCTTTTTATTCCAAGGTACGGCACGGTATCTATCTTTATTTTGTGAATGACCTTTGAAATATTATCAATAAGAAGTGTAAATCTGCCAAATCGTTCGAGTTCCATATTTTCTCCGTAATGTTTTTGTACTTCATAAATTATATAATTTTTTCGGGGAAATGTCAATATCCCAAGAGAAAACCAACTCAATCTATTGTTTTGTCTATTTTGAACCTCTGTATCTTGCGAAGGGTGTTTTTGGGGAAATCCTCCGTTCTTACTTTAAGAATGCCTACCTTCTTGTAAGGAACGGCTATTCTGTTATATTCATCGATATATTTCTGCATATGAGCGTGCATATCCTCCACCCCGTTTGCCTTGCAGTATTCCGCATCGGGGAAAATTTCCAGAACGATGGCATTGTGCTCAAGTCCTCTTGCGCTCTGCCCCTCGTAAACGATGGCATCCTGCACACCGGGGACGGCGGCAAACACCTTTTCTATCTCTTCGGGGTAAACGTTCTTACCGTTAGAAAGAATGATAAGATTTTTAAGTCTGCCCGTAATATAGAGCGCACCGTCGCTGTCAAGCCTTCCGAAGTCACCCGTTCTGAAATATCCTTCTTCGTCGAAAACGTCGGCCGTTGCCGCTTCATCACGGTAGTATCCAAGCATTACGTTCGGACCTTTAACGCGGATCTCTCCCTCTCCGTTGTCGTTGGGGTCCGCTATTTTTACTTCATCTGAGGGGAGAACGAAGCCAACGCTTCCCTTTACCTGTTTTTTGTTACGGTTTACGGAGATCAGGGGGGCGCACTCCGTAATACCGTAACCGTTGATAACGGTGACACCCCATGCATCAAACGCATCTATAAGCTCCTGGCTTATGGGCGCACCACCGGAAATAACAAACTGCAATTTGCCGCCGAATGCTTCAAGAATATCCTTGAAGAATACGCGGCGCCTATCTATGCCGACTTTACGAAGACCGTTGCTGACCTTCATCATATTCGCAACAACAGCTTCCTTGCCCTTATCCTTGATATTCGCCATTATCTTGCGGTAAAAGGTCTCAAGATATAGCGGTACGAGAACAAGGTGGGTAGGTTTTTCGGCTTTAAGCTCCTTGAGAACGTAGCGTGTGCCCATAGAAAGGTAAAGCTCCGCGCCCTTGGAAAGATGACCCAGCACGTTTATCGTTGAACCGAACGTATGGTGAAGCGGCAAAAGCGCAATGGATTTTTCCGTAACGTCGATATATTTAAGACCTTCCGCTATATTGGAAAGGAGCATCTTCTGCGTAAGCATAACGCCCTTGCCCTTGCCCGTGGTTCCCGAGGTGAAAACGATTATCGCAAGCGCATTCGGGTCAAGCTTGTTTTCAAAATAGGAGTTATCGCCCTCTTCATACTTTGTGCCGCCCGCGAAGATAAGTTCCTTGAGTCTTTCTTTGCCATCCGTTGACTTACCGTTGAGCAGGATGTGCTCCTTGATATTTGCCTGTTCGAGAATAGCAGATGCCTTTTCTTCCATTTCGCGGTCGCAGAAAAGATATTCGCACTCCGCAAAAGCGGCTGTGCTTGCAAGGTCGGACGGCTCCCATTCCGCGTCAAGCGGAACGATGACAGCACCGGCGGAAATGAGCGCAAGATAAGAGCATATCCAATTATATGACATCTTACCCGTGACTACAACGTGCTTACCTGTATAGCCGCGCGCAATAAGCTCCGTTCCGAGCGCACAAACGTCCTCGCCAAGTTGTTTATAGGAAATTTTTACGGTTTCTTTATCTTTAATATTTTTTCTGTAGGAATATGCAGTCTTGCCTGCATACTTTTTGGAACAATCTGCAACGAGTTCGCGCATATTTGCATATTCGACCGAGGGATTTAAAGCGTAGTTTTTCATAACACGTTTCTCCGTTCTTTTAAATTTTGTTTACCTGTCAACATTCATTATTTTTATTATAGCATAATTATGTTTACTTGTCAACATTTGCTTTTGTTTTTTCTTGCATAAGCAAGTGTTGCTTTCAGAGCCTCGTCCTTATCAACCCCCGCAAGGCGCAGTTTGTGTGCGTGATCAAGAAGCTTTCCGAAATTTTTTCCCGGGGTAAGCCCCGCTTCCGTAAGATCGCGCCCTCTGACGTAGGGTCTTGCCATAATTTCTTCAAAGATCCCAAGCCTTTCAAAAAGGAATTCATCGTAAGATACGGGCGCGGACGAACACACCCTGCCAAGGTGGTCTGCTTTTGCAATATAAACAAGATCGCGCGGGCAAAATGCGGCATCGAACATCTTGTTCGTTGCCTTTACGGAAGAGCCCATCGCGGCAAGCGCATTCGGACGCATATGAAGCCCTGCAAGGTTGAGCACGTATTTTATTACAGCCGTTTCATTTGTTATCCTTTTCAAAAAACGTTCTATTATCGGAAGCCCCTCTGTTTCGTGACCGTATGCGTGGATCTCCCCGTTTATAATGCTTGTACAAACAGCCTTGCCGAAATCGTGGCAAAGCGCTGTGAGCATAAAGGCAAAAGGAGCCGAGGTCTTATCGCGCAAGCGCGCTGCCTCGTCCAGCACCATCATCGTATGGTTCCAAACGTCCCCTTCCGCGTGGTGGCGCGGCGGCTGTTGCACTCCGATAAGTGCCTCAAGCTCCGGAAACCACTCGGAAAGCTTATCCATCTCTTTCAAAGCTTCAAAAAACACGGACGGGCGCGCCGCCTTGATCAGTGCTTTTTTCATCTCCCCCTCCACGCGCTCTCGCGAAAGGTGGGAAAGCGATATTTTACGGCACAGGAGAATCGTTTCTTCCGCTATGGAAAACTCAAAGCGCGCGGCAAACTGTGCCGCACGAAGCACGCGAAGCTCATCCTCTGCAAAAGTTTCGCCCGAAACGTGGCGAAGCACCTTGCGCTGAAGATCCGCCATTCCGCCGAATTCGTCAACTATCTCACCCGTAAGCACGTCGCGCATTATCGCATTCACAGTGAAATCCCTGCGTTTTGCCGCCGTGCGCGTGCCGATAAAAGGATCTACAGTTGTTTCAAGATCCCTGTGTCCCCTGCCCGTTGCGTGCTCGCGCCGAGGCATAGCTATATCTATATTGTGGCCTTTGAGCGCGTATATACCAAAGCTTTCACCAATGGAGATGCGTTTTCCAAAGCTATCAAGTATTTTTTCAAGCTCCTCGGGGTAAACGCCGTGTATTTCTATATCGATATCCTTGTTTTCTTTTCCCATAAGCGCATCGCGCACGTATCCGCCCACAAAATAAGCCCTGCCTCCAAGGTTTGCAGCCTCCCGCGCGATATTTTTCGCCATTTCAAGATCTTTTTCAAAATCATTCATATTATCACCTACTTATTTTTTATTTTATCATAATAAATAGATTTCAACAATATAATTTTTGCTAATTATTCAAGTGAACTCCATTTAGTTCACAAAAAACAGCGCAAGAAAGGTCGGAAGAATCTCTCTAAAACTAAAAAGAATGAGCCCGGTTCAATACCGAGCTCATTCGCAAGCAATTTAATATTTAATCAATTTGCGGAGTTTTAATAAGTTCCATAAGTTTATCATATGAGTCTGCATTCTCTAACTGATTTTTTGAGGGAAAATGATCGTAATCCAAAAAGGTGATATCTTCCAATATTTTTTTCAAAAGAGTTACCAATTCGTCTTCTGTTTTAGCAGAATGATCCGGGATTTTTTCTTTAAAAATTTCTTTTAAAGCAAAATTAGTGCAATGGAGCATCATCCGGACCAAAAACCAGAAATAACGTTCGTGGATGTCTTCTTTCTTTAAGTACCCAGTATATGCCGTTGCCATATCCTTGTTCAAGCAATGCGTTGATTCAAATTTATAGCTATTGAGCATTCTTGTTGCACCGCACAAAAGAAGCAGTTCATTCTGCGTATCCGCATCAATGGGGGCTTTTTTATTATAAACCGGATTATATAAGCGTTGATAGTAATCGGTGTAAATTATGTTTTTAAGCAATAATTCCTCGTCCCTACTAGCATTGTAGGCTTTTTTACTACTACCAAAGTAGGCTTTTAATAATTTGGTTGCGCTATTGTCAAATTGCTCCGAAAGATCGGAAAATGCGTAAAAGGCCAAATTATTAGCAATAATCCCGGAAGGAGAATACTCCGTTTCTTTAAATTTAAGGATATCATTTAAAATGCTTTTTGGGCTATCTTGTGCACAGCCTTTAATTGAATATGTCTTATGATCAATCCAAACACGGTCTTGAAACTCAATAGCTTTTTTTAATAGAGGATAACTTGAGATTCCCTCATTTTCACACAGGTTTTGAAGCAAAAAGAACTCCGGCTGACCGTTCATAGTTGTTGTTTCTTCACCTAATCCCAATGCTTCGTTGAATTTTTCAACGGGATAACACTTAAAAAACTTATCGCGGTTGATCAATTCTTTCAGCAAGGGGACTTGCTGAGGATAGAGCTGTTTCAAGAAACAAGCACGAAACATATTCTCTTTTGACTTAAAAGAATAATCGTTCTCCGCATATAAAATATACGTCAAAATCATCAATGCACTTACTTGTTGAGGGCGCTCCTTTGCTTTGTATTCATTTGCTTTTTTGCAAAGTTCAGAGATGATTTCTTCCTTCTTTTTATGATCGCCAATATTTTTATACACTGAAATGGCGAACAGGCTCGTCGCTGCCACATTATAATGGAGATGATCAGACGTTTTGGGAAGATCATAATTGATCATATCGTTAACGATACGGTTGACATCGAAATCATCGCTTAAAGTTGCCGCAGAAGCAAATACTTCAAGGAAAATTCGTTCCCATTTGTTCCGGAAATAATAGTTGTCAGAGTTTTTTGCTTTTTCTAATACGATAGCATTGTCTTTGGCATGCTCAAACATTTGTTTGAGAGTCCCTTCTGAAAAGAAACCTTTATTAGCACCATCAAAATCGTCTTTTGTAAAATAACACGGAGACGGTTTTTCTTTTATTTTTTTTGCCAAACGTCCAAGTGCAATCTTTATATCAAAGCTACTATATCGGCAGTACTTTTTTGAAAAAATACAGCTGATTTTTTCATTTAAATTGTTTAAACAAGCTTCATACAAAGGTAAAATATCTACTTTGAATGTTATTTTTCCATTCGAGGGAGTCCAGTCTATGTTTATTTTAGATACTTTTTTCAAAAGTTTTATTGATTCTTCAGTATAATAATTTATTGTTTTTGGAAAAAAAAATTCAAATTCGAGGGGGATTTCTTTTGTCACCTGACTTTCTAATTTTTTTACAATTGGATATTCAATAGACGCTTGTATCGTATCGGTATTATTTTCGTATAACTCCTCTATGCGTTGCAAGTTTTCATTTATTTTTTTGTCGATTGATTCTTGCGTGTGTTCATCGCACTGAATTTGCCAACCATCATCTTGCAATTTTTTTATAGTGGATTGCAGAGGGAATATGCTTGAGACTTTTTGAACTATTTCACAAGGGTCATATATTATATCCATTAAACGCGCGGTTAGGTCGTAGTCCTTGTTATTGTTATTGTTATTGTTATTGTTATTGTTATTGTTTTTGTTTTTGCTTTGGTTCTTGTTTTTATCTTGGATAAATTGAATAAGAATACTATTCAATTCTTCTTCATCATTGATTGGAGTTTGTCCTATACATTTCAAAATTGCTATCAAAAGACAGAGTTCTTTTTCAATATCATATAGGCGAGTTTTGTTTAAAGCTCTCCCTACTATTTGAGGAAGTGAACCAGTTTCTTTATTAGAACTTTTTGGAAAGTTAAAAGTAGTAAGAGTCTTTCCTTTAAATAGCAAAATAACATCATATCTGTTGCTATTTATGGTTTCAGCACACACCTCTTTTGCGTCTTTTTTTTGAATAGAATCTAAATCTAACGAGTAAGTTTTTTTGTTGTCATCCGCTGTAGAATGGCATGCAATCAGAGTTGAAATCAATTTTGCGAGCTTTAACTTTCCGTTTTCAAAATATTTTAATTTGGCGTTCAAATCCTGTATAATTTTCTCGAAATCCAGTTTCGTTGGGGAGTTTGAATCTTTATTTTTGTTTGTAATTGCCGAGGATTCGGAGGCGCTATAATCTGAACAATTATAAAGGTGTAATAGTTCTTCCTGGACGCTCGAAAAAAACCGTTTTGCATAACATTCCTTGATTTCGTCTATTTTCCCCAAATCAAGTTCTAACCATTCGTAAAGCTGATAAGCCAATTTAGATAAATATTGGTTGCTCGAAGTATTGCTCGAAGTATTGCTCGAAATCTGACTAGTTTCGAATTGCATGTGGTTATTTCTTTTTAATGAATTTATACGATTAATATCATTTTTTATATTGATGAGATTATTGGAATAATCACGGGAACAAACACAGTAATCGTATATATGCTCTATGGTATAATCCATATAGTTATTTATATAAATGTCACTTAAATCATCCATTGATACATATTCCTCAAACTGTATAATTTCCCCGTTTATCTTCAGGCAGCTTTCAAGAATAGGCGACAAATTCCGGTTTAATTCGACAGCTTTTTTTATCACGTGGATAGCAATTTTAATAAGTTTGGTGAGGTCTCTTTTGTCAGCGCGTGTGATTGTCGTATATTTTTTTCTACGTGTATAAGCTTCCTCATAACAGTTTTTTATTAAAGTGTCATACGTGCAATTATAAATTCCCAATATATCTTCGAGTTTTTCTATTGTTGTACCCATAATATTGTCTCCGCATAATTTTTTTATTAATCATATCTAATTTTTATAGTACCATATATGGTACTATAAAGTCAATATCTGCATCGTTACAAAAACAAAAATCCCTTGACGTTAATCCGTCAGATGGCGACGAAATGCCATTTAACAACAATATTTACAAAAAGCAAAAACTCACAGAAAGTAGTCAAAGATATCAAAAACATCTTGGATAACAATATTGTGGATTTTTATTTAAAGAATTATAATAAAGATAAGAAAAAAACCAGAAAATTCTTCTGCTTCTTTTCACTCATCAACCATCCACACCGTCCAAAAATAGGAGGACCCTATGAATAAAACCATTTACACCATCCGCACAAACCAGAAGCTCCATAAGCTCTTCGAAACGGCGAGGGAGAGCTTCTTTGAAAAGAATGACCCCCAAACAGCAAAAAGACTGTTGACTGAAGCTATTGACCTTTACGAACAGAATGTCGAAAAGATTGATAGTGACCTTGCTTACGAAATTGAAGGCTTCTATAAGACCTTGTTGCAGACATTGGGCAATATCTACTTCGACGAAGGCAACTTCGACGAAGGCGAAAAGCTTGTTCATAAATTCTACGATTATAAACTTTGATATGAAAGGAGATAATTCTACTATGGAAAAACACACAAATTACGAATTTGAACTGCTTGCCTCCCACCACTTGACTCGATCGTTGCTTTCATTGCTTACCGGAAGCGATGATCTGGACATCCTCAATTATTTTGAGACTGCCTACACAGTCGAGGCTGAAGATTACGAAAAACTGAACGCGGTCGCAAGAGCAATCGATTCGTATGTATTACAGACTATCGACAAAATACCGAATGGCACCACCTGTAAAGTCGAAAGAGATTTGCTTCGCGATTACATAGTGCTTTGCTGGAGCAACTGGCAGTATTGGAAGAAATCGGACGATCTCTTCCAAGATGATAGTATCGCGGCAAAACTCTTTTTAGACAAGCTTCATCTCACGATCGACAGCGCAGAAGCGAAAGCCATTTTCTCTGACGTATATGACTGCTCGATGGGAATATACGAGATCGAGGAGGTTGCCGAAGGACAAGTTGAAGGGGCTAAAGAAGCAATTCTTTTCGAGCTTGAAGCACGCCGAAAAGTGAAAAAATATCGCGATCTTGCTCAAAAAACAAAAAAAGAATAAAAAGGAGGAGACAAAATGGATACGATTTAAAATCCCACAAATACCCAAAATATGGAAAAGAAACTCACAAAAAATACTCAGAACACCTAAGAAGGGTCTGGGCGGCGCCATTGTAAATCCCTGCTTTTCGTGGCATCATAGAATCAGAAAAAACGCCACCTCAAAATACTAATTTTCGAATGGTGAAGACAAAGCTGCCCCTGCGATTGCAGGGGCAGCAAAAAATAATTGCGATAAACGAAAGGATTTAAAAAATGAATAACACGAATGATTTTTATATCTATGAAAACTATGATAATTATGACGATGAAAATGAAATTCAAGAAGATGAATACCACCAATACAGAGATAGCACGTATGAAATAATTTCAAAGGTCGCCTACCTCATTGGTATCCCGAAAAGCGTTTTTGTTAATCCGAATCATCCTCCCAAAATCGAAGTATACGATCGCATTGATAAAGACAAAAATGCTCGTATAATTAGACACCTGTGCGTTATTCGCAATCATATAGAGCGCGGCTTCAAACACATAAATAACAAAATGAAGTTCGAATATACCAATAGATCCATCTTGTCTATGCCTGAGTACATTCCTCCCGAGAGCATTCGCCAGCTTAATGAAGACGGCGTGAACTTTTATAAATCCTCCAACACCCAGCTTTGTCAGCACGTTATAGAGATCAACCGTATCATTTGCGATCGAATTAACAACTGCAAAAATCTCTTCCCTCTTTGGTTGAATTGGCAATTCATACGAAATCTGTTTATTATGCCTAACGGCTTGACTGAAACCGGTACCAAATCAGCCGCCGATTTATTCTATGACAACCTTAGTCTATATCCCTATAAAGTTTATATCAACTGGAAACCTCAAGAACAAGGCAATATCCTGTATAATGATAAAAAATTCGTCAGTCTTTTGTATGAGTGGAACGGCTCGATATTCACCGATTACAGCAAAGTGTCGGATGCAAGCACCTATATTAAAGGAACGATATACGATTTCGTTGACGATAGCGAAAAAGTAGTCATCGTTGTAGACTGCGAGAATTCAGATCCCTACAAGCTGAGTGCAACGCTCCGCAACCTCGACTACACGCACACCAAAAAGATATCGTCCATCATTCTCTTCGATGACGTTCACACCGCATCGGCTTGGCGAATCCTTGAACAGTTTACGAATATCCCGGTAGAGCACGTGATGACAGAGAGAGTCAAAGAAAATAAATCCTTGGTCGATATGAAATTGGCACTTAGAGCGAGCAAGGAGCATTACACTAATAACGTGGATGCTTTCGTAATCGTATCTTCGGATTCGGATTATTGGGGTCTTATAGAATCTATGCCTGATGCAAAATTTTTGGTGATGGTTGAACGCGAAAATTGTGGACCCGACCTCAAAAACGCGCTCGTAAATGCAGGCATCTTTTACTGTTACATCGATGACTTTTACTCCGGCAATGCAGATGATGTCAAACACAGTGCTATTTTCAAGGCAATGTATGAGTACATCGATCGTAAGGTATCTCTTAATATCAACGATATGTTCGATGAGGCGTTGCAGGTTACTCGTGCCGAGATGACAACCGCAGAGAGAAATCAGTTTATTGCCAAGTACATAAAGACTATGCAAATGAAGATTGATGAAAACGGAAATCTCCAACTTGAATTCAAAAAATAACAAAAGAAAGGAAAGCAAAAATGAGTGAAAAAAACGCAATTATCGGAACTATAATCGGCGACGTTGTGGGTTCCATTTACGAATCCAAAAATAGAAACACACCTTCGGTGTTTGATGAATGGTTTCCTAAGGTGAGAGAATGTAGATTTACCGATGATTCCGTACTGACCATCGCGGTAGCAGATGCTATAATGCAAACCGAAAAAAAGAAAGACGATAAGCATTTTGAGCGATTTTTTAAGGAAAGTCTGATTGACAATTTTCATTATCATTCAAGACAGCGTTCTTGCAGTTTTGAATATAGATTTTTGGATTGGCTCATACGCCGAGAAACACGTCCATATAATAGCAAAGATAATGGCTCTGCGATGAGAGTTTCTCCTATAGCATACACGTCCAAAACAATGGAAGACGTTTTGGATATGGCAAAGCTCAGCGCGCAAGTCACACATAATAACCACAAGGCTATTAAAGGCGCACAAGCAGTTGCAGCAGCAATATTTTTTGCGAGAACGGGACACGGCAAGGAGGAGATTCGCCGATTTATCGAAGAACGCTTTTACAAGCTGTCGTTTACCCTTGACGAGATTCGCCCCATCTATAAATATGATATCTCGTGTAACAATTCTATTCCTCAAGCGATAGTTGCTTTTCTGGAAGCCTCCGATTTTGAAGAGGCAATAAATAACGCCATTTCTCTCGGTGGCGGCACGTTAGCATCCATCGCAGGAAGTATTGCCGGTGCGTATTATCCCATTCCCGAATATCTTCGCGATAAGGTCCTTACGTACCTCACTTCCGAGCAGACGGATATTGTGCTTCAGTTCGAAAAGCAATATGTATGCCATTTTCCTTTTTGTCGAAGAGAACTTCTATCGGAAACGCTATATTGGAATGCTTAAAGCTACAAAGTTTGAATATTTTACGAAAGGTATCGGAATATACCTTTCTATCTTCAGTTATGCTAGGATGAAAAACTTTTGCCGCAAGATAAGGATTGTTTTTTATCTTGAAAACTTTACCTTCCAATCCAGATCCGATCTCTTCGTCAGTGACCACGGCAAGACCGTCCTTCGTATAAAGCACGGGTGCGGCAGTATTGAATTCGAAAGGACGGGCAACGAATTCCGTTGCCTGAGTCACTGTGGTCACATTACCCCCATCCTTCTTGTCTGAGTCCTTTTTGGACTCAGACTTGGGCGGGTTTTCGTGCTCGTATATGCTTTCGATTGTGTAAGAATATGTATTAATAAGATGTAACGGGCGTTTGTGAGCTACAGCTGAACCAATAGCTTCATAGGCGTTTTTGAGCGCCTCTATGAGTTTTACGTCTTGCGTGAATACGATTATGGGCCCGGAAAGTATGTTATGAACAACCTCGCGGATAATCACCTGGTCAGCGAAGGCATTTTTAATGTATGCCGTAGGCTTACCTGCTACGTGAATATAACCCTTGTCGAGCAATCCGGCAAGATTAACGAGCCTCTGTTTCGCGGTAAAAGAGAGCTGCAGATTGTCTTTTGCAAGTGCCTTTTTCTCCAATTCTTCCACTACCACCAAGGGTACTACTATGATAGGCATTTTCTTGTTTTCGATAGCGGGGATAATATAATCCGTCATTATGGAGTTGAAGTGGTCGCCCAAAATGAATGCAGTATCGAGAATGGAGAGTATGTTGCAGCCCAAAATATGGGAAAACGTGGTCTTGTTGAGGGGCTTATTGTTGACTTTCATAGTGTGAATCTCCTTTATGTAAAAATATTTTTTGATTTTAAGCGACTTCGCATTTGGCGGAAGTGTTATGGATGACATCGATGATTTTGTTTTCTACGTAATCGTACTTTGCACGAATATCATCGAAAACGGGGATCTCAATGAAGTTGTTATGAGAAAGTAGGACGGCACGGGTTTGTTTCGCAAGAAGCCTTATTTCATCTCTCGATTCTTGACGATAAAGATTGCCGTTTTTGGTATCGTTTACAAGATCAACAGCGCTGTCGAAATAGAACACCGCATCGTAGAGGTTGAGTATTTCGTCATAATCAAAGAGCTTTTTATATTCCTCGGGCATATAGACTGCCAGTCCGGAAATAAGCGATCGATCCGCGATAAGCACCACGGTATCCGAGGTTGCTGCAGCGGCGTCTTTAGCTGACCCGATTTCTTGAAGCTGAAGCTTCATAACATCAAGCTGAAAGCCGATTGTACCTCCGGAACGGGTAGGGTTTGCTTGGAACAGCTTTGTTGCTGCCTCCTCCGCGAAGATGAATCGGTATCCGCGGATGGGGTGCTTAGTGAATTGGTTGCTGAGGTAGTTCAAAGTAGAGCTCTTACCGCTAAGAGGTCCTCCGTCAAAACCAATTATTATAGGCTTGTACATATTTGTCTCCTTTCTTTTTTGAATTTCTGATTAAATTATAAGATATGCAGGCATGGATGTCAAAATTGACACCAAAGGCATTTCTTTTTGTTTTGTATGCTTTTTGTGAGTTTCTAAAAGAGTATTGGAAATCAAGTGCTTTTTAAAACGGTGCTTAATAACTGAATACAACACTTTCCGGACGAAAGAGGTATATGTTGCCTTGAATATTGTCGGTACTCTTATTATTATCAAATGCCTTAATGATTGAAACAAGAAGTTGCGATTGCGAATCGAATAAGCTGTTACAGAAACCATACAAAAGATGTTCACCGTCTGTTGCTTCTAAAAACGAACCCTTTTTGTTTGTCCAAAGAACTTTCGCCTTAAGAGTATCATACCCCGAAACAATTCCATCCGCCTCATAATACTTAACAGCCATAATGTCCTCCTTTTTTTATCGTGGATGAAAAACAGAAGAATTTTCTGTTTTTTCTGATTTCATTTTATCAAAAAAAATTAAATTTTGGAATTGCGCTGCCCATATCGTTTTCTTCTATTGTGAGTGTTTTTTGTGAGTTTGGTGAACTATATTAAGCAAAGGTTAAAGGTATGAATCACCTATATCCCCTGTGATATCATTTTATCAAAAAAATTAAATTTTGGAATTGCGCCGCCATATCGTTTTCTTGTATTGTGAGTGTTTTTTTGTGAGTTTGCTGAACTATATTAAGTGAAGGCCAAATGTATAAATCGCCTCCAATGGTATAAATTACTATTTTAATTTGTAAAAAACAAAAAAACGAAGCTCTTCATTCTTTAATTCAAGTCTTTATACTTTAAATATGCATTTATCCTCTGACGAATTAACGTCAGGGGCTTTTTGTGTACAATGTTCCTGCTAATATTAAGCTCATTTATTGACTTTATCACTCCACCGTAGTAAAATATTATTAAGATTTAAACATATCCGCTTTATGCAGATGGGTTGGGCATTTTGCGGATAAGACCCTACAACCCGACAATGAGGCAAAAACAATGACTAAAACCTTAAAAAGAATTTTGGCATCTGTTATGACCTTGGCGTTTGCGATAAACGCAGGAACTGCGCTTGCAAGCACCGCCTTTGTGGAAGAAGAGCTTCCCACCGCCGAGGAAATAATAACAGACGCCATCCAAACAAGCACTGATGATATCGCGGAATACAATGGTGATATCACAGACGAAAACGGCAAAATGATCGTTCCCTTTGACGTGGCATATCCCGAAGCGTTTGCAAGCGGTGATTTTGCATACGACACAAGTTCCTTGTTGATCAAAATGAGCATGGATTTTGACGGTGAGCTCACCGACGGTCTTCGTGATTGCGGTTTTTCTGCTATTGAGGAATTGTTTACCATATCGAATACCGTGTGGTACAAGGCGTTTATTGCGGAAGGTACTGATATTCATACTGCTATGGGTAATGCTCGTGAAAACGAAGAGATTTTACTGGCAGACTATGATTATATAGTTAAAACTGCATCGGTGGAAGAAAGCAGTACGCCCGTCATAGCGACATCCTCTGAAACCCAATGGTGGGGAGGCAGTGTTGCGGGAAATAGCAGGATTTCCGAACAATGGTATCTCAATAGCTGCAACATACAGCAAGTATGGGCGGCATTGGAGGCAGAAGGCATCAATGCAGGTGGATCATCGTCTGTTATTGTAGCTGTCATTGATTCTGGAGTAGACTATACTCATCCTGACCTCACAAGCAGTATGTGGGTTAACAAAGGAGAAATTCCCGATAATGGTATCGATGACGACGGAAACGGGTACATAGATGATATATATGGTTGTAGCACCATTGGCAGTAAATACGACCATAATGGTAACCCAATGGACGACAATGGTCACGGTACACACGTTGCAGGTATTATAGGTGCGTCAAACAATAAAGAGGGTATTGTAGGCATTGCCTATAATTGTAAAATAATGGCTATTAAGGCAGGGACTGAAATATTAAATACTTCCGATATTGCCGAGGCCATTCTTTATGCGTATGAAAATGGTGCTGAGGTTATCAATATGTCGTTCGGAGGAGCTACACCTAATTTAGCCATTCAAGAAGCATTGGAATTAGCTGCAACAAGAGCAATATTGGTCGCAGCGGCAGGCAATGATGGCAAACCAGATGTGGATGGATTTTATATAAAAGCATTACCTCATTTTCCTGCGAATTTGCAATATGTTATCGGAGTTATGAGTGTCAATCAAATGGGAATAGAGTCCCAGTTTTCAAACTGGGAGTTTAATGATACATATAATGTGTATGCTCCCGGTGAAGGCATATTGAGTACGTATCCTGGTGGAAAATATGTGCGGTTAAGTGGCACATCAATGGCTGCACCTATTGTTTCAGGAATTGCAGCATTATTACGATCTAAATATTCGGATAGAGACTCTTTCCCAGCAAAATATGTGACGGCACAGATATGCGCTACAGGCACCAAAGATGCTATTTGCTGTGATATTAACAAGCATGTTAGGCTTTTAGTGGATGGAAGTATTGGCTCCCCTCATGAAACAGCTAAAATTGTAAATGCTTATGCTGCACTAATGACAGTCCCTAAGCCAGAAGTAACATTATACGATGCGTATATATTTGATGATAAAACAATATCCGATTCAAACAATGGTGACGGATTTGTGGATGCGGGAGAAACTATTTATATCGGTGCCATTTTGCAGAATACATGGGGAATGTCAAAAGATACCATTGTTACAATAAGTAGCACCGATCCATATGTGGAAATTATTCAAGCCTCCTCAAATTTCGATGGTGTTGGCACTTTCTCGTTAAAAGATCAGCTTGTTCGAAATAATAGTAATATTGTTGTTGGAACTAATGAACCGTTAATTGTGAAGATAAGCAAAGATTGTCCACATAATTATCTCGTTAAACTAAATTGTAATATCGTTTTTAAAAACGGATTAAATGAGAAGGATTCATCGAGTTATAACTCGTCACGCCCAATTACGTTTAAGACCATAAGAGCCACGGAAATTCCAACTATAATTGATAAGGATATAACTTTGACCAACGAGCATCTGTATGTTTTGAAAGCGGACACATTTGTATTAAAGGATGTAACCATTACAATAGATGCCGGTGCCGTGATAGATATGATGAGCAATTCGCTAACTGGATATGGAACAGTTTATTTTAATGGAACAGAAAATGAAAGGATTACTGTTACAAGCACCCCCATTCCAGGATCATCTCGCAATTCTACTTTTTCTATTCCTGAAGTAATAGTAAATTATACGGATATTGTTGAGGTAGGATCCTTTGGGTGTACCAGCTTCAATTATAGCACATTTACTTCAGGCGGTTCGAGTAGTCAGTGGTTTAGTGCAGATCATATATACGCTTCTACATTGCGTGATGCTAGTATAAGTGCAGGACTGGTTGAAAAATCAGAAATTATTTATACAGATTATGCTAATCGTTACAGTGATTATAAAATAAAAGCTACCAGAGTTATTGAAACAAGTATGTTGAATGACTCTGATCGCCCCACATCTAAAATATATATTGCTGGTAGTAGCGAGGAGTGCAGATTTGTGGGACCTTGGAAATTTTTTGATAGTTCGAGTTTCGTACCGTCCAAAAATCTTTATTCAAAATGTATTTTTCAAAACAGTGCTATAGGAAATCCATATTACAGTTCTGGAGGGATGGTAGACAAATTTTTTGTTAATGATTCAACAAAAACAACTTATTTATGTGTTCGCCTTGGACAAAGTCTACGTGTACATCCTCTTATCGGTGAGACTATAGCGAACCTGTTTGGGGGACATTTGCTTTGCATAGAATCAACTGAAGAGTATAATTGGTTAATTGAGCAGGGCGTGTCAGGACATTGCGGATTGGTATTTGGTAATGAAATGTGGTTAAACGGAGAGTCATTGGAGACTTTTATTGAAATCGTTGATTGGGGTAACCATGGGGCAGATACAACAATTTTAGGGGAATTCAACAACCTATCACTTAGCCAAGGTGGCGTTAGCGCAGCAGGTAAAATTCTTTTCTATGATGATTATGATACTGGATATTACGATAAAGATGTCTATGTGATCGAAATAGTAAATTCGAATATTTCAAATATTACAGAAGCTAATGATATTTTGGCTGATTATATGGCATCAACTCGTGGTCAAATACGATTGGTTTATGATTGTTCCATAGTCAATAACTTGGCTAGTGGTCAAATCAATGCGCTGTCTAGTAATAATGTCGGTAACTATGAAGAAATTGTAACATTGAGTATAGACGGCTTATATTGGGGAACAACGGATGAAGAGATGATAGAATATCAAATTCTTCATTTTAACGATGAACCATATCGTCGTGATATACTTGATTATTCTGGTTATCTTACGGAGGCTCCCTCCGACACAATGCCATTTGTTGTTGATGCTTACCTTCTTAACCAAAACGGTGCACGTGTTCGTACTGTCAACAACGAAACCGTGACCTTCGTGGTGGAGTTTAACCGAGATATGGATACGAGCGTTCCTTTGAAGGTATCTTTCGGTTCTTCTGCAGAATATTTCTACGAGGACTACAACATTTCGGAATACGGCAATTGGGTAACTCCTCAACGTTGGGAAGCAACATACACCCTCAAGACCGTCATCGAAAACGGTAACCACACCATCAAGGTGGAAAACGCTCAAGCCGCAGACGATGAATATCTCAAGCTTTACGACATTCCCGGACGCTTTATGTTTGAAATTGATACTACTGCCGCTCAGGCACTTATTATGCAAGGCCATGCTACCGAAACTGGTATCCAGCTTTCGTGGACGCAGGATGATTTCGATATTCTGATGGGATACAACGTATACCGCTCCGACCGAGAGGATGGTTATTATCAGCGTTTGAACACGTCTGTTATTCCTTTCGATCAAAAGGAATTTTTCGATGATACTGTAGAACCCGGCAAGGTTTATTATTACAACTTCACCGTTGTCAAGACAGACCTTACCGAATCGGAGCCTTCGGGTAAGATTTCGCTGATGTCTATGGATACGATGGCACCTAACATCTATCACTCCCCTGTTCGCTCGGGCTTTGTCGGCACGAATATCGTTGTCGGCGCCACCATCACCGATAACCTGATGATACGCTCCGCGGCGCTTTATTGGCGCGTTATCGGTGAAAGCGATTGGCATAGATCCGATATGACCGCGCTTAATAGCTCCTATACGGGCGTTATCTACGGCAACAGCGTAACGCTTTCGGGTGTTGAATATTACATAGAGGCTTTCGACGGCGTGAGCCATACATACAAAGGCTCTGCGGAAAATCCGTATCAAATATCCGTTCAGCAGGCTGTGGATGCAAGTTCCCTTGGCGATGTTGACGGTGACGGTATCATAACTTCCAAGGATGCGCTTATGCTGATGCAGGCGGCAAACGATCTTCTCAATCTCACGGAAGAGCAGTTCTTGCGCGCCGACATCAACAAGGATAAGGAGCTTTCCGCCGCAGAAGCTCTCCGTATCCTCCAATACGTAAGCGGAAAAATAACTACGATTACGGGTTAATGCTATGAAGAAAAAATTTTTATCTTTATTTTTAGCAACACTCTTAATGTTCATCGCTTTATCTCCCGCTATTATGGCGGAAGATGAAGCCGTTCCGACTCCATCAATTTACGCAACCACAACAAGCACGTATACAGGAAATTACGCTTATATCACCATCAAAGCAAAGGATTTTCAGAAGGTTGCAAGCCTTGATATCTCCCTTTTCTACGATAGCGAAATTATGAGCGTTAGCAGTTCCTCGATTTTATCTTTCGCTAGCGGAACACAGTATTCCATAAACAGTACGACTCCGGGTGAAACGCACTTCAGTATGGTGGCAGTAAACGGGCTTGAAGGAAGCGGAGATATATTTCAGATTGGATTCAAGATAAACTCCGGCGTTGCCGCAGGAAAATATCCCGTTATCGTTGCTGCGGGAAGTGCTTATGACATAACTCTTACTCCCGTTATGATCACAGCATCCAACGGTTACGTGGAAATAAACGAAGTTATGCAGACCACACCGAAAATATCGTTTTATTCAAACTCTGTATATTCATCTATGCAGGGCGACACGGTAAAAGTATCATTTTCTGCTTCTGACCTTCGCAGTCTTGCGTCTGCGGATTTTGAAATCAATTATGATAAAGATATTCTTGGTTTGGAATCAATTGAGCTTGGAAGCAAGCTTACAAGTGCCGCCGGAGCTGTTTATTCGATAAACGATGGCACACCCGGGTATGCTAAAATTTCATATATCGCTATGAACGGGCTCACCGGTTACGTTGGAACGGTAGTCACGTTGACATTCAAGGTGCTTGCAAACGAGGACACTGAGACATATGTTAAAATGAGGGTAAACGGTGTATGTGATTCACTTCTGAATACAATGGAAGCTAACTCTCCCCAAGCAACTGTAACAGTGCAAAAAAGGCCTGTTAGTGTGATTTTGCCCAATATTTATATCGGGTCTTACGATGGAACGGAACAAGAATTCTCAATACCCGTTATCGCAGAAGGCAAGACTGCTTTGGCAGCAGGAGATTTTACTGTCGAATATGATGGAGATGTCTTTTCTTGCGTCGGAGCAATAAACAGAAATGGTGATGTATTGATTGCCAACACTTCAAAATCGGGCAAGGTCACTTTCTCGTATATCTGCGAAAGCGGAATCGTGGAAGATAGCGAAATAGCTTTCCTTACTTTTAAAAAGATAAATTCTTCCGTATGTTCCACGGATGTGACAATTTCGGGCAAAAATTTGGTCGATGCCAATTTCAACTCCATATCGGCTGAATATATTCCCTCCAAAATTGCTGTTCACACTAAAGGAACTCAAGTTGATTGCACATTAGACAAGTTTTGTACTGTATGTAATAAATTGATAGAGAAAAAATCCGATCATATTTATGATGACAAAAACGATATGATATGCAATAAATGCGGTCTTACAAAATATATCCCCGGCGATATGAACGGAGATAAAGAAGTGGATACAGACGATGCAATATACCTTCTTCGCCATGTGTTGTTGAGCTCTACTTATCCAATAAATCAACCCGGCGATGTTAATGGGGATGGTGCTTTAGACACTGATGATGCGATATATCTGTTGCGTCACGTACTGCTTCCTAACTCCTATCCTCTCACTTCTCAGCAAGAGCATCTGCAGTGAAATTGAATATGTCAAAAAAGAGGTAGGACTTTTTATCCTACCTCTTTTAATTATGTAAAATTCTTTTGTATCCAATTTGGCACTTTATATTTTGCGCAAAAATATTTTTGTTTAAACATACATTAAATACAGCGAATTTTGCTCCGGTACGCATAAACATACATCAAAATATGTATATATTCACGCCAACAACAATTTGCAATAGAGTCAAATATACTTGACATACCTCAATTCATATGCTATACTATTGTCAAATATATTTGACTTCAATAAAAGTTGGTGAATTTATGATAGGTGCAATTATAGGCGATATTGTCGGTTCGGTATATGAGTTTAAAAACGTAAAGTCCAAACGTTTCAAATGGTTCGCCAAAGGATGCAGGATAACGGACGATACCGTCCTTACTGTTGCCGTGGCAGACGCTCTGCTCGACATTGCGGCAGCAAACGACGAGGCAAGCTTTAAGGAGCTGCTTATCGACAAATTTCATTACCACGCGCGCAACCATTTGCTTTGCGGATTCGGAGCCCGCTTTTTATCTTGGGTATCCAAGCAGCAAAGAACGCCATATAACAGCTTCGGAAACGGAAGCGCTATGCGTGTATCCCCTGCGGCATACGCCGCAAGCACCCTGGAGGAAGCACTTTATCTTGCGAAGCTCTGCGCAGAAATAACTCACGATCATCCGGAGGGTATAAAAGGCGCTCAATGCACCGCAGGAGCGATATTTCTTGCAAAAATCGGATACAGCAAGGAGGATATCAGATCGTTTGCAGAAAAATATTACGATCTCTCGTTCACACTTGATGAAATACGCCCCGTATATAAATACGAAATATCCTGCCAAGGTTCCGTGCCGCAGGCAATAGTCGCTTTTTTGGAAGCCAAGAACTTTAAAGATGCTATTTCAAACGCCATTTCCATCGGTGGGGATAGCGACACGATAGCAGCTATAACCGGCTCCGTTGCGGGGGCATATTACCCGATATCCGAAAAGCTTCGCAAAAAGGCTTTTTCTTACCTTGATTTCGAAGCGACCGACATTATTTTGCGGTTTGAAGAAAAATTTATAAAATAAGGAGCGCGTCTATGTGCAATGACCGAATGAAAGAACGGCGAAGTACGCTTGGGCTTTCGCAGGCAGAGCTTGCAAAGCGTATAGGCGTTTCACGCCAAACCATAAATATGATAGAAAACGGCGGATATAACCCCACCATAGAGCTTTGCATTCGCATCTGCCGCGAGCTTGGGGTAACGCTCAACGATTTATTTTGGAGGGAAAACGATGTTTTATGACGAAAGAATAGAGCGCGAACGCGGCCGTATCTCGCGCAATATCATAATAATTTCCGTTATAGGCGCACTAATTTACGGTGCGCTCAATCTTGCAAATATGCTGCTCTGCCTTGAAAGACCCGCATTCAGGCATTTTATGCACCTCGGTATGGAGGCTATTATAATTTTAAGCGGCGTTATCATTCTCTGCCTCGGTGCATTTAAATATTTTTCCCCGTGTGATGAGCGCGGAAACGCCGAGCGTAATATTTTCTACAACAAAGCAAGTACCGTACATCTTCGCATCGCCCTCTGCGCGTGGGCGTGCCTTATGCCGCTTGCAGCGCTCCGCCCGCTTCCGAGCATAAATTTTTATGCGCTTCCCTACGATTACGGTATGTACCTGCTTTTCTTCCCCATTGTGATATACAGTGTATATTCATTCAAAAAAAGTGAAATTTATTTCAATTATTCGATTCTCGACAGCAAGGATTACTACAAAAACGTATTAAAAAACATCGGAAAGCTCGGTTTTTACGCGCTCGCCCTCCTTGCGATCTCGCTCTCAACACTCTGTTTCTCCATCCTCATAATAAATATCACGCCAAAAGAATTTTTGTCCTGCGCCCTTTCCGTATTTTTAACGTATTTTTTCTGCTATGCAAGCGTTTCCGCGCTGTACCTGCTTCTTTCCGTCCTTGAAAAAGCAAGCTACGATAACGAAAAAATGCTCATCTCCAAAGCTACAGTCATCTCCTTTGTCATCTGCGTGGGTCTGATATTTTTAATGGCGGGCTTCTCCATTGCCGCTTCCTCTTATATAAACGCACTCTCCCGTGAGGAAATAAACTCCTTCGCTATGATGGGCATCACCGTGGGAGAGCTCGTTGCGCGTGCAAATTACATAATAAGCGGAATGAAAACGCTTTCCGTCCTTGCGCTTACACTCAGCCTTACTTATTTCTGCTGCGAATTCGGCAGGGTGAGGAAAAGCAAGCTCTTTTCACGTTCAGCGGCGGCGTTCCTTTGCATCGCGGGGATAAAAAACTTCTTCCTTTCCTGCTACCAGATAGCTATGGTCATCACGATACAGGTCGTGCGCGATATGGGCGTGAATATGGACGGCTTTTACCTTGAACATTCGCTTTCGCTTTGGTACACCGACCTTTCCTATACCGCAAGCTTTTTGCAGCTCGTCTGCATCTGCCTTATGATAATCGCCCTCGTTCGCGGCGGTGCGCTGCACAAAGCGCACATTCTGAGCATACCGATAATCACAGTTATGCTTTGGATACTTATCTTCCTTGAAACACAAACCAATGCAGCGCAATTTTCCTATGTTATAAACGTATTCTACCCCATTATCCCCATATACTGCGTTTTCCTTGTGATCTCCATCGGTAAAAAGAGTGCAGATAGCTTTGACAGGTAACATCTCTGCCATATTGCACAAAAAAACAGCGCAAACTTTATACATTGTTTTTGCAAAAAAGGGTTGACAAATCCCACATATGAATGTATAATATGCACGTTCGATGAATAAATATTCCGAAATTACTTTCCCAAAGGAGATTACATACAATTATGGTCAACAAAGAAAACATCAAAAAAGTCGTTCTCGCCTACTCCGGCGGTCTTGATACATCCATCATCATCCCGTGGCTTAAAGAAAACTACAACAACTGCGAGGTAATCGCGGTTTCCGGCAACGTAGGTCAGGCAGACGAACTTGAGGGTCTTGAAGAAAAAGCCCTCAAAACAGGCGCTTCCAAGCTCTACGTTGAGGACCTCACGGAAGAGTTCGTTGACGATTTCATCGTTCCCACGATGAAGGCAGGCGCAATTTACGAAGAATACCTCCTCGGTACTTCCTTTGCCCGCCCCGTTATCGCAAAACGCTTGGCGGAGATCGCTATTGCAGAGGGCGCAGACGCTATCTGCCACGGCTGCACGGGTAAGGGTAACGACCAGGTTCGTTTCGAGCTTACACTCAAGCACTTCGTTCCCGATATGCCTATCATCGCTCCCTGGCGTGAATGGGACATCAAATCCCGCGACGAAGAGATCGAATATGCGGAAGCACACAACGTACCTCTCAAGATAAACCGCGAAACAAACTATTCCAAGGATAAAAACCTCTGGCACCTTTCCCACGAAGGTCTTGACCTTGAAGACGTTGGAAACGAGCCTCTTTACGAAAAGAAGGGCTTCCTTGAAATGGGCGTTTCCCCCATCGATGCTCCCGACGTTCCCACTTACATCACTCTCGATTTTGAAAAAGGCGTACCCGTTGCTCTTAACGGCGAGAAGATGAGCGCAAAGCAGATCATCCTCGCCCTCAACGAGCTCGGCGGTGCAAACGGCATCGGCCTTCTCGATATTGTTGAAAACCGTCTTGTTGGTATGAAATGCCGCGGCGTATATGAAACTCCCGGCGGTACTATCCTCTACAAGGCTCACGAATACCTCGAAACACTTTGCCTTGACAAGATGACGGCGCATAAGAAAGCAGAGCTTGCTATCACATTTGCAGACCTCGTTTACAACGGTCAGTGGTACACACCTCTTCGCGAAGCTCTTTCCGCATTCGTTGACAAAACACAGGAAAAGGTTACCGGTAAGGTTCGCCTTAAACTCTACAAAGGCAACATCATCAAAGCCGGTGCTTGGAGCGATTACTCCCTCTACTCCGAAGAGATCGCTACGTTCGGCGAAAGCGACTATAACCAGAAGGACTCCGAAGGCTTTATCAACCTCTTCGGTCTTCCCATCAAGGTTCAGGCTATGGTCGATAAGAAAAACGCAAACAAATAATTTTCGCAATATCCGCAGGTACTCTGCCTGCGGATATTATTTTTTTGATAACTTCTTGCGCAAGCGTTCTTGTTGTGATAGAATGGATAAAGAACGTAAAACGCACCTTGCCGACTCCGCCGCAAAAGCGGCAATAAATGCCTTCCTTTCGGGGAAGGTGGATCTTGCAAAGCAAAAGACGGAAGAGGTAAAATATTCAAGGAGGTATTTTTTTGAATTTAATTATATGTTTGGACGATAAAAACGGTATGATGTTCAACAAGCGCCGCCAAAGCCGCGACAGCGTGCTTTGCGAGCGTGTTCTTTCGCTTTTCGGCGGCGATCTTTATATGAGCACATATTCCGCAAAGCTATTCCCCGCAGATGCGCCCCTCACCGTATGCGATTTTGCCGCTTGCAAAGATAAAGACGGCTTTTTCTTCGCGGAGGATACGGAGCTTTCGCTTGACAGCGCAGAGAAAATAATCATATACCGCTGGAACCGGCACTATCCTGCCGATAAACACTTTAACTTCGACCTTGCTTCCCTCGGGTACGAGCTCACCTCAAGCACCGATCTTACGGGAAGCTCCCATCCCGTAATAACAGAGCAGATATTTAAAAAGAAAGGAAAATAAAAATGGCTTACAGACGCAAAAAGAAAAATAATCTCCCCAAAATTTTGACCTCGGTCATCGTCATAATCCTCGCACTTCTGAGCGCTTACTTCGTTGTGCCCGAGGTTCTTCCCGATAATAACAACGTTCCCTCATACGTTGACGTCGCTTCCATTCCCGAATATTCGGACAGCCCCTTCGTCGCCATAAACGGAAACGTGCCGTACTTTGAAGAAGCGGACTACACTACGCTATCCTATGAAAAATACAGCGAGCTTGATGATCTCGGAAGATGCGGCGTGGTTATGGCTTGCTGCGGCAAGGACATTATGCCCAAGGACGGCGAAGACCGCGGAAGCATCAGCAACGTGACCCCCTCCGGCTGGGACCAGGAAAAATACGATACAGACCTTGTAAGCGGCGGCTATCTTTACAACCGCAGCCATCTTATCGGCTGGCAGCTAACGGCGGAAAACGATAACGAAAAGAACCTTATCACAGGCACAAGATACTTCAACGTGGACGGTATGCTCCCGTTTGAAAATATGGTTGCGGACTACATACGCGAAACGGGCAACCACGTTCTTTACAGAGTTACACCCATCTATGAGGGCGATAACCTCGTTGCAAGCGGCGTTATTATGGAAGCATACTCCGTGGAGGACGAGGGCGATGGCATTTGCTTCAACGTATATTGCTACAACGTGCAGCCCGGCATCGTTATCGACTACGCAACGGGCGCAAGCGCACTTGCAGACTGACCAAATTAAAATAAACGAAAGAGGAAACTACAATGGATAAAATGTGGGCAGGAAGATTTTCCAAGGCTCTTGATAAAACAGCGGACGATTTTAACTCGTCCATAAGCTTCGATAAAAAAATGTACCGCCAGGATATAACGGGCTCTATGGCGCACGCCGCTATGCTCGGTTACAAAAACATCATCGCAAAGGATGAAGCGGACAAGATCATCGCGGAGCTTGAAAAAATCCTCGCGGACCTTGAATGCGGCGCGCTCGATATAGACGAAAGCTGCGAGGACATACATATGTTCGTGGAAAAGGTGCTTACGGACCGCTTGGGCGACCTTGGCAAAAAGCTCCACACGGCAAGAAGCCGCAACGACCAGGTAGCGCTCGACCTGCGTATGTACCTGCGCGACAAAACAGACGAAATAACAGCGCTTCTCAAAGAGCTCGTTTCCGTTATTTCCAACAAAGCGGAAGAATACAAAGCAACGATAATGCCCGGCTATACGCACCTCCAGCGCGCACAGCCGATCACATTCGGCCACCATCTTATGGCTTATGCAATGATGTTCCTGCGCGATATCGACCGCCTTGCAGACGCAAAGAAGCGTATGAATATATGCCCCATCGGCTCCTGCGCTCTTGCGGGAACCACTTACGATACGGACAGAAGATTTGAAGCACAAAAGCTCGGCTTTACCTCCGTTTGCCTTAACAGTATGGACGGCGTTTCCGACAGAGATTTCTGCGTTGAGTTTCTTTCCTGCGCCGCGCTCATTATGGTGCATCTCTCCCGCTTCTCCGAGGAGATCATACTCTGGTCCAGCTGGGAATTCAAGTTTATAGAGCTTGACGATGCTTTCACAACGGGCTCCAGCATTATGCCGCAGAAGAAAAACCCCGATATGGCAGAGCTTTCCCGCGGTAAATCCGGCAGGGTATTCGGAGATCTTATGACTATGCTTACCGTCCTCAAGGGTCTTCCCCTTGCATACAACAAGGATATGCAAGAGGACAAGGAAGCCGTGTTCGATGCTTGCGATACAGTGAAGATGTGCCTTGAGGTGTTCACCCCTATGCTTGCCACGGCAAAGGCAATTCCCGAAAATATGCGCAAAGCAGCTTCCGCAGGCTTCATCTGCGCCACGGACCTTGCCGATTACCTTGTAAAGAAAGGCTTGCCCTTCCGCACGGCATACAAGATAGTGGGAAGCGCAGTCGGCAAATGCGTTGCCGAAGGCAAAACGCTTGAAACGCTTACAATGGAGGAATACAAAGCCCTCTCCGACGTATTCGAACCCGATCTTTTTGAAGCCATCGACCTTGACGCTTGCGTAGAAAAGCGCATCTCCCTCGGCGGAACAAGCCCGCAGAACGTGCAGATGCAGGTAGATTTTGCAAGAAACGAGATTAAAAAATATTGATAAAAATTCCCGCTTTTGCGGGAATTTTTGCTTTAAAACGGCAAAATTTTATAAAATTCTATTAACCGCACCTTAATTTTTGCGCATACTATTGCAAGAGAGACCCCATTTATGCTATAATTATTGTGTATAAGCACCAAATGTTCGCACAGCTTTATTTTAAGGAGTTAATTATGGCTCAACAGCTTAAAAAAATATACATAATATTAAGCCAAACGGGAACTCTGCTTTCCAACATACTCAAAACCGCAACGGGAGCTACGTATAACCACGTTTCAATAAGCCTTGATCCGGAGCTTCGCACAATGTACTCCTTCGGAAGGCTTAACCCAAGAAATCCTTTTATCGGCGGCTTTGTAAAAGAATCCATCGTAGGCGGCACGTTTGCACACTTTCCAAAAACAGAGGCACTTGTTCTCGAAATCAACGTGACCCCGTATCAATATTCAAAAATGAAATACAAGCTTGAAACAATGGCTTGCCGTGCCTCGCTTTATCATTATAATTACATAGGGCTTTTCCTTGCCATATTCAAGATAAGATATAAAAAGCGCAACTGCTTCTATTGCTCCGAATTTGTAAAGGATATGCTTATAAAATATAAAGTGAAACGCGAAAAGGAGTTTGATAAAATAACCCATCCCATATATTTTTTAAACTTGAAAAACACGCGCCGCATCTATTCGGGCAAGTTAAAATCATACAAGTATCCGCAGCTTGCAGCCGCAAATAAGCAAGCTTAAAAAGCGGGCATTGCCCGCCTCTGCTCGCTCGCCTATTTATGCTTTTCATCCATATGAAAAAAACAAACGGCGAGGTCTGCTTTTACTCAATTTTTCGGGCAACAAAAAATCACTTGACATTATTCTCTTTTAAAGATATTATATTTATTAAGAATAAATTTTTAAAGGAAAGATTATGACGGTAATTGATTTAAAAACCGGGAAAGAATGTTCTCTTCCCGAAGGGGCGCGCCTTTCCTGCGCGCTTGGCAATTTCGATGGTGTTCATATCGGACATCGGGAGCTTCTTTTGGAGGCGGCGCAAAAAAACTGCGGTGCAAACACAAGTGCCGTTTGGACCTTTCGCGTGCATCCCTCCCTCTGCCGCCGCATACCGTCCGTCAAAATATTGACCTCCACCGAGCAAAAGCTTGAATTGTTCACGGAAAGCGGGATAGAATATGCCATCCTTGAAGATTTCGAAAATGTTTGCAACCTTTCCCCCGAAGAATTTGCAAAAGAGCTTCTTATAAAAAAGCTCGGGGTTTGCCACGCTGTTTGCGGCTTCAATTTTTCCTTTGGAAACAAAGCAAGCGGAAACGCAAAAATGCTGAAAGATTTCTTCCGGGAATGCGGCAAAAGCGCAAGCATTATCCCGCCCTGTACGCTTGACGGAGATACCGTAAGCTCATCTCTTATACGGGAAAAGATAGAAGCCGGAGAGATAGAAAGCGCAAAAAAGCTTTTGGGGCATCCGTTCTCCATTTATCTTCCCGTAACGGAAGGCAGAAAGCTCGGCAGGACCATAGGCATTCCCACGATAAACCAGGTCTTCCCCGAAAATTACGCAATTCCCCGCTTCGGCGTTTACGCCTGCCGCTGTCACGTTGACGGCAAGACGTATTTCGGCATTGCCAACGTGGGCGTGCGTCCCACTATTACCGAAGCGGTAAAACAGACCAACTGCGAAACGCATATACTTGATTACAGCGGATACCTATACGGAAAAAAAGTCCGTGTGGATTTTTGTAAATTCATCCGCGCAGAAGTCAAATTCCCGAGCGTGGATGCGCTCGCAAACGAAATACGCCGAAATATAGATGAGATACGCAAATATTTCGGCATCTGAAAGGCGGATATAAGCGTATGAAAAGAAAAATTTCTATCTTTCTTTGTGCGCTTATGCTCTTTGCTTTTGTATTCGGCATATCGGCGCACGCCGCTATGTACGACCAAAACAAAATAAACTCGACATATGCCGCTGTGTATAACGCAGAAAAAGGCACTTTTCTCTTTGAAAAAAATGCAGACGTGCGAATAAGCGCATCAAACTGTGCAAAAATTATGACAGCGGTGCTCGCACTTGAGCATTACGCAGACCTCGATATGGTGATAACAGTTCCGCTTGCATCCATACAAGGGCTTGACGGGGCTACGATATTCGGGCTTCTTTCCGGAGAAAAAGTTACGGTGCGCGACCTCATCTATACGATGCTCGTTGGCAACTGCAACGATTCCGCGTCCGTCCTTGCCTGCGATATGGAAAAAACGAACGCGCTCTTCGCGCTTAAAATGAACGAAAAAGTAGCCGAAATAGGTCTTACGGATACGTTCTTTAAAAATTCCACGGGACTTGGCGCAAAGGATTCCTACACGACCGTCAAGGATTGCCTCCTTCTCGCGTCCTATGCGCTCGGGATAGACGGCTTTTCCGAGATCGTCAACACAGCAAAATATACCGTTTACGAAACCAACAAGCACGGTAACAAAACGGTCTATACAAAAAATTATTTTCTCTCCAAGCAGACCTTCGCGGACTATTATTGGCAAGATGCAAGCGGATTTTCCGCAACGTACACGGACGAAGAGGGCTACGGTCTTATTTCAACGTACACCGCATACTCTATGACGTACATATGTATGTGTACGGGTGCGCACAAAAGCGACAGCGGCAAGATCCTTGCATACGGCGACGTAAAAAATCTTCTTCGCTGGGCATCGGAAGAATATACAACGCTAAAGGTCTTGGACAGCTCCAAGATATTTGACGAGCTTCCCATAAAGCTTTCGGGGGAAAGAAATTATGTCCCCGTCGTTCCGGAGGCTTCGCTATACGCTTACCTTCCCCACGATACGGATATCGGCACAGCCATAGAACAGCGGTATGAGCTATCCGTAAAAGAGCTGGAAGCGCCCGTGGAGATAGGCGACGTTGTTGGCAAGGTAACGCTTTATTACGAGGGCAAGGAGATAGCCTCCTGCAATCTGGTCACAAAATTTTCCGCAGACAGAAGCACCGCCCTTGCGTTCCGCGCCTCTCTTTTCAGCCCGCAGATGATAATAGCCGTTGCAATTTCCGCGCTCCTCTGTGTGGGAATCGGAACGCTTCGGTTTTTTGCTCTTTCCAAGATATTAAAAAGAGGCAATTCCGAATGATCGCACTTACATAGTAAAAACAAAAAACGTAAATAATAAATTTTTGAAAGGATGTGTTATATTATGAGTAAAGACACAGCAACAAAAGAAGTAGAAAAGGTGGAAAAAGGTATGAAAAAATGTATTGAAGGTATGAAAGAAAAGCAGATCGAAGTAAACTTCAAATGCACACAGTACGATGCACTTATGGTAGCCCTCGGTGCAACGGCAGCTCTTGTGGGCGTTCACATCATTATGAGCGTTCGCAGAAAAGCCAAGATCAAAAAGCAGCTTGCCAAAAAGTACGAAAAGAAATGCGAAAAAGAAGTTGAAAAAAGAGTAAAAAGAGAAGTTAAAGAGCTTGCAAAAGCCACAGAAGAAGAAGCGAATTGATTCGCTTCTTCTTTCTTTTTTATTCTCCTATTGAAAAATATGCGTAAATGGTGTATAATAATTCCATATTAAATATTATAAAAAGAGAGGAAATCATTTTGAATTTCAACGTCAATAGCTCGTTCCTTTACATTATCGCGGTCTGCGTGATAATATTCGTGCTTGCACAATCCGTTTTCTTCCTTGTCCGCGCCTACCGCAGAGGAAAAGAGATCGGTATGAGCCCTGCAAAGCTACGCAAGACGATCTTCTCCACATCCATCTTTACAATAGCCCCCGCCATCTCCATCCTTTTGGGTGTTGTAACGCTTTCCAAGTTTTTGGGTATTCCCTTGCCTTGGATAAGAATGAGCGTTATCGGTGCGCTTACTTATGAGCTTCCCGCAGCGGAAAGCGCGGCAAGTGCGCTCGGTGTTTCTATGTCCGAAACGATAACGGACCCCGCTGTTTATACAACGGTTGCCTGGGTCATGACCATCGGCATAATCCCCAGCATCATCCTTCCGCCCATCCTTATGAAAAAGATCAAGGGAGGTATGCTCAAGGTAAAAAGCAAGGACGCAAAATGGGGCGATATCTTTATGACCTCGCTCTTCCTCGGTATGATCTCCGCCTTCCTCGGCGTTGTTTTTGCTCACGTCAGAGAGGGGCTTGCAGGCTTTATCCCGCTTTTCGTTTTGCTCGTTTCCGCGGCAATTATGGGTATATGCGGTCTGCTTATCAAAAAGTTCAACCTGAAATGGTTGGAAACGTACGCGCTTTCCATCAGTATGGTCGGTGCGCTCGTTTTCGCCGTTCTTATAACGCCCGTCATCGTGGGTTAAGGAGGCAGAAAAATGAATAACTATTTGAAAAAGACCGATATATACGGGAAAATATGGATATGGACAGCGGCTCTCGTTGTAATTATGGTTCCCGTTGCCGTTTGCGTCGCATATAACGCTTGGCCGCCCATCACAGCGGTGCTCAAAGGACTTCTCGGCGTTGCTCCTATGTTCTGGACCGTCGGAGTTATAGAAGTAATAACATACACTCCTATGCTCGGCACGGGCGGAACATACCTTGCCTTCGTTACGGGCAACCTTACAAGCATAAAAGCCCCCGCCGCGCTCAACGCGATGGAAAACCTCGGCGTTAAGGCGGACAGCGAGGAGGGCGAGGTAGTTTCCACTATCGCTATTGCGACATCCTCCATCGTAACAACGCTCATAATATTGCTCGGCGTTTGCCTGCTTGCTGTCATCTCCCCCATTCTCAACTCCCCCGCGCTCCAGCCTGCGTTCGACAACATACTTCCCGCGCTCTTCGGCGGTCTGGGCGTTGTATATATCAGCAAGAATTGGAAGCTTTCCATAGCTCCTCTTGTATTTATGATAGTCCTCTTCCTCCTTGTTCCCTCCCTTGCAGGCTCTGTCGGTGTCCTCGTTCCCGTCGGAATAATCATCACTCTTGCCGCAGGCAGATTTATGTACAAGAAAGGTTGGCTCTGATATGGTCGGCTTCGTTATACTCGGCGCGCTTGCCGTTCTTATTGCAGTAGTCCTTATCCGCACGCTTACGTTCAGACCCAAGCCCCTGCCCCCTGTAAAAGAAGAAAATATAGAGCTTGACAGAGAAAAAATCGTTGCGGATATGGTCGATATGATACGCTGCAAAACGGTTTCAAACCGCGATGACTCTCTTGTTGACCGTGCGGAATTTGAAAAATTTCAAATACTTCTTGAAAACCGTTTTCCGCTTATACATAAAAGCTGTACTCTCACAAAGATCGGCAAGACGGGTCTTCTCTACCTTCTCAAGGGAAGATCCTCCGAAAAGCCGTCCGTTTGTATGGCGCATTATGACGTTGTTCCTGTAAATGAAGAAGGCTGGGACACGCCCGCATTCGAAGGCATCATAGAAAACGAGTGCATAATAGGCAGAGGTACGCTTGATACGAAAGGCACGCTCTGCGGCATTATGGAAGCGCTTGAAAAAATGCTCTCTGACGGTTTTGTTCCCGAAAACGACCTTTATCTTTCCTTCTCCGGCGAGGAGGAGATAGACGGTACTTCCTGCCCCGAAATAGTTTCCTACCTTGAAGAACACGGCGTAAAGCCCGCCATCGTACTTGACGAGGGCGGTGCCGTTGTCAAAAATATATTTCCCGGTGTCAAAAAAGAATGTGCGCTCATCGGTATTGCGGAAAAAGGCGGCGTAAACCTTAAATTTTCTATGGATTCCGAGGGTGGACATTCCTCCACACCGCCCGTACATACCATATGCGGAAAGCTTGCCAAGGCCATTTCCAACATTGAATCAAAGCCTTTCAAGAAAAGACTTACAAAGCCCGCAAAGGAAATGTTCGATACAATGGGCAGAAACGCCACGTTCCCGATGCGAATGGTGCTTGCAAACCTTTGGCTCTTTATGCCCCTGCTCGATCTTGTCGGCAAAAAAACCGGCGGCGAGCTTAACGCGATGATCCGCACAACGGTAGCTATCACCCGTATGGAGGGCAGCGAAGCTTATAACGTCCTGCCGCCCAGCGCAAGCTTCGGCGCAAATATGCGCCTTATCAGCGGCGATACGATAGACTCCGCTATGGATTATCTTAAAAAGACCGTGGATAACGACAAAATAAAGATAGAACTTGTAAGCGGTATGAACCCCTCCATAAGCTCCGATACCTCCTGCGAGGAATGGGGCAAACTTGAAAAAGCTATCCACGAAACGTGGACGGATGCGCTCATCTCCCCCTATCTTATGATGGCGTGCAGCGATTCCCGCCATTACTGCAGGATAACGGACAGAGTTTACCGTTTCTCCGCGATGCGCCTTTCCAAGGAGGAGCGCGCTATGATACACGGAAACAACGAGCGTATTCCAATAGAAACGCTGCTAAAGACAGTGGAATTTTACGTTAGATTTTTAAAGCTGCTTTAAAAGCAAAAACGCCATCCCAAGGTGGCGTTTTTACTTTTACTATTGATTTTCCTGCGCTCGATATGTATAATAAAATATATACTATAATTAAAAGGAAGATCTTTTATGTGGAACGGAAAGAAAAAAGCCATAACCTTCAGCTATGACGACGGTATCTCCCAAGATATACGCCTTGTAGAGCTTTTTAACAAATACGGTCTTAAAGCAACCTTTAATATAAATTCGGAGCTTCTGGGAAAACCGGGCAAGCTCATCCGCAACGGCGTGGAGGTGCGCCACGATAAGATAGCACCCGAAAGAGTAGCAACGATATATGCCGGCCACGAGGTCGCGGCGCATACGCTCACGCACCCGTTTCTCCCTCGCACGGCAGATGCAGAGGTAATCCGCCAAGTAGAGGAAGACAGAAAAAATCTTTCCGCGCTCTGCGGATACGAGGTGGTCGGTATGGCATATCCCGGCGGCGGCCCCGGCGGAAACCACGATGCGCGCGTAGAAAAGCTCATCCGTGAAAACACCGGCATAAAATACGCACGCGGCGTTGAAACGAACGCAAGCTTCGCACCGCAAAAGGACCTTATTGCATTCGTTCCCACGGTCTATCACCTCGATACGGACAAAATGTTCGCCCTTGCAAAAGAATTTTTGGAAAGCGCTCCAAGCACCCCGGCACTCTTCTATATCTGGGGTCACTCCTATGAGTTCGATGCGTGGAACTATTGGGAACGCTTTGAAGAATTTTGCCGCCTCGTTTCCGGCAAGGAGGACGTATTCTACTGCACCAACCGCGAGGCTTTTGGTCTTTGATATCTTGCAAAACGCACTTTTTTTCAAAATATATTGCCTAATTTCGTTTTACGTGGTATAATTACCTTGGCGTACGCCAAATTGTACAAAAAACGGGAGAAGCATAAATGAAAACAGTCATCTTTGATATGGACGGATTGCTCGTAGATTCCGAAGTCCGCGCTATAAAAGCCTGGCGCGAGGTCGCAAATGAATACGGTATTCCCGATATCGAAGCCTTGTTCCCCTATATGATGGGCACAAACCCCGAAACACGCAGAGTAATTTTTGAAAAGCATTACGGCACAGCTTATAACTTCCCCGAATGCAACGAAAAGGTGCGTGACCTTGCCCACAAATACGAGGAAGAAGAACCCATCCCCCTTAAAAAGGGTGCAAAAGAGCTGCTTTCATTTCTCAGCGAAAACGGGTATAAGATCGGTCTTGCTTCCTCCGGCAAGAGGGAAACGATAGAACGCAGAATGAAAGGCCACGGTCTTTGGCAATATTTCGACGTTGTCATCTCCGGCGAGATGGTAAAGATCAGCAAGCCGGACCCCGAAATATTCCTCCTCTGCGCCGAAAAGCTCGGCGTTTCCCCGTCCGATTCCACGGTACTTGAGGATTCCCCAAACGGCATCACCGCCGCAAAAGCCGCAGGTATGCGTCCCGTTATGGTTCCCGACCTCTATATGCCCGAAAAAAATATCGCAGAAATGGCATATGCGGTATATGACTCTCTCTTGGAGGTAAAGACCGCTTTTGAAAACGGCAACCTTTAATATAGTTTTTTACTGTTCGACAGCAAAAATAAATTCACCAGCAAACTGAAAGGAAATTTTAAGATGGAAATTAGCGGAAAGAGAATGTATTCTCTCTTGAAAAAACTCAACTTTGTACGTCTTTCCACAACGGAAGGGGAAAAACGTGCGGCTGCCATTATCGCAGACGAAGTAAGAGAAGCAGGAATAGAGCCCAAGATCGAAACGTTTATGGCTCCTCGCTACGAAATCAAAAAAGTTAAATTCGAGGTAACGGAGCCTGAGGCACGCGAATATGAGGTTTCCGGCTACGGCTTCTCCGGCAATGCCGCAAAGGACGGCATCGAAGCCGAATTTTACTACCTTGAATCTTTCGATGAAATGTGCCTTGAAGGCGCAAAAGGCAAGATAGTTTTTGTAGCCGGCGGCGTTAACGTTGAAAACTACAAAAAGCTTGTTAAAGCAGGCGCGCTCGCTTTCGTTGCGACCTGCGGCACTTGGACGGACAAAAAGAGCGAAACAGACCTTGATGAGCGTATGCTCCGCCCCATTCATACGGACGAGGGCGTTATCCCCGGCGTATGCATGAGGATAGCGGACGGTCTTCGCCTTGTAGCATCCAAGCCGAAAAAAGTAAAGCTCACGCTCGAACAGGAAGAAGGCGAAGCCGAATCCCAGAACATAGTTGCGGAAATTCCCGGCACAAAGTTCCCCGAGGAGGTCATCGTTTACACAGCTCACTATGACTCCGTTGTTTTCAGCCCCGGTATGTTCGATAACGCTTCCGGCTCTGCAACGATACTCGAGCTTCTTCGTTACTTTGCAAAGAATCCCCCCTTGCGCACACTCAAATTCATTTTCTGCGGTTCCGAGGAAAGAGGCCTTCTTGGCAGTAAGGCTTACGTTGCAGACCACAAGGACGAGCTTGCAAACTACAGACTCTGTGTAAACGTGGATATGACAGGTCCGCTTCTCGGCTTTGACTGCGTAAGAGTTATGGGCGATGCGTCCCTTTGCTATGCCCTTGAGTTTATGAAAAAAGAAATAGGCTATGCAACGGAAATCAAACAGGATATCTACTCCTCCGATGCCATCCCCTTTGCCGATAACGGCATTCCCGGCGTAAACTTCATCCGTACAGCGGCTGACGGCACAACGAGAGTTCATACAAGATATGACGTTATCACTCAGGTCGATCCCGCAAAAATGGCAAGAACCGCGGCATTCGCTCTTGAATTTTCCAAGAGAACGGTCAACGCGGCATACTTCCCCGTTGAACGTAAGCTCCCCGCGGAAATAACCGAAAGAGTTGAAATATACCTTCGCAAAAAGAAACCCGAGCATAAGGAAAAAAGTTTTAAATAATCTAACATAGAAGTTTTAATAAAGACCGCTTGCGCGGTCTTTATTTTTCTTCCATATATTATATATACAAACATTGTCGAAAATTCGCGCCATATAAATTTTCACTTTTTGGTTTTTTCTGTATAAACGCGCTAAAAGCGGCGAAAATATATGTAGCTTCACATAGCCGTAAGGCAGAAAGGAATTACAAATATGAATATGAACCAGAAAAAACAGAAACTCAACAAAGGCATCGGCATTGCCGTGGCTATCCTGCTCGCGCTCACGCTCTTCGTAACGATCATAGCGTTCTCCGTAAGCAAGCGAACGAAAGACCCCGCAAACACAACGGGCAGCACGAGCACGACAAAAAACTCCTCCGCAACGCAGGCGTCAACGGATGCAACGTCAAGCACGTCGGAATCCCCCTCCACACAAACGGGTATTGAAAAGCTTTCCTTCGTTTGCCCCGTAAGCGGTACTCTTATCAAGGATTATTCCGCAGATATCCCCGTTTTCTCCCTCACGATGGAGGATTACCGCGTTCATTGCGGCGTGGACATTTCGGCTGATGCAGGCACAAACGTTTTGGCGGCGGCAATCGGAACTATCTCCAAGGTTGAATTCGATCCCCTTATGGGACAGACGGTGGAAATAACACACAGCGAAGGCTGCGTCACTATCTACAGAAACCTTCAGACGAAAATGCCGGAAGGTATTGAAGTCGGCGCAAGCGTTGATGCAGGCGACATCATCGGCTACGTTGGCGATACCGCACTTATCGAGATCTCCGATTCTCCTCACCTCCACCTCGAAATGAAAAAAGACGGGGAATCCGTCAACCCGCTTTCCTTTATCAAGTTTGAAAGCGTGGACAGCAGCACAGATTACGAGGATTGAGCCTTTTTATAAACTCCGTTTTCTATCCGAGAGGGCTTTTGCCCCCTCGGATATGTCATTTTTTGTCGAAAAATCGGGCGTTTTTATTCCCGTGTAAACGCCGCCAAAATATGGGTTTTGTAACAAAACTGTAATATTTTTTTTGGTGTAAGTTAACGAAAATCTATTGACAAATTGAACTAACGGTGATATTATATTAGTAAACACGGTGCGAGGTATTAGTTCGGACAATATCTTGTACGGTAAATTTCTTTCAAAAAAATTAAAAAATTTAAAGGAGATTTTTCTTATGAAGAAGAAAATTTTGTCCCTCTTCCTCTCTGTAGCCTTGCTCGTGGCAGCTTGCTCTGTTATGGCAGCTTGCGGTGAAGAAGAAACAACAGAAGCTACTGTAACAACAGAAGCTACAACAACTACAGAAGCAACAACAACACAGGCAACAACAACACAGGCACCCGTTGTAACAACAACAACACAGAAAGTTGAAACAACAACAACTCTCGCTCCCGTTACAACAACAACAACAGCAAAAGTTGAAACAACAACAACAGCTGAAACAACAACAGTTACAACTGTTCCCGCTGAAACAACACAGATCGCTCTCAACAACGTTCTCGACTTCAACAACGGCGAATCTTGCATCGCTCTTCTCAACAAAGCTACATACAACAAAGACGTAGTTGCTGTTGAAGCAGAAAAAGACGGTATCGTTATCTACGCTAAGAACAACTATGACAGCAGCAACAACGTTGCTAAAGAATCCGATTTCGAAGTAACATTCGACGTTTCCGACACAACAATCAAGTCCGGTTACGGTACATACGCTGGTCGTCCCTGGTACGTTACAGACACAGGTTCTGTATGGAACGGTACACACCAGTACATGGCAATCAGCTTCAAGCCCGCTGAAGTAGAAACTCTCACATCTGCTCAGAGACTCTACATGGTTCTCACATTCACATTTGAAGACGGCAAGTCCGTTACACTCTACAAGAGATACGATAACCTCGCAGCTGATGCTGAAGGCAACATCGTTATGACTCTCGACCTCGTAAAAGAGTTTGCTGCTACAAATGGTCTTACAACAGACAAGATGCCTACATCCTCTTGGGGCGATGTTAAGACAGTTAAGTCCGTTACAATCAACCCCCTCGGCGCAGGCTACGCTTGGTCCACAACTGCAGCTAACCTCTACGTTCCCACAGCAGGCGACAACATCACAATCAACCACATCGTATTCTCCGCTGACTTCGATGCAGCTGTTAAATACGGCACAGACGCTGAATAATTTCAGTTAAATCAAGAGGACGTCAAAAGACGTCCTCTTTTTTTATGCAATAGGAAATCGCGCCGAAACGTTGCAAGTGTAATTTTCTATTATGCAAAAAAAGACCCCAAGATCCGCTATATATTTTCAACAAACAAAAGGAAGATATTTTTACACATTTTTATTGTGCAAATATCATATATTTGTTGACAAAATCAAACCAAAATGCTATAATAAATGCAGATATATTTGCTCCCTTTCTCGCGGCGCAATATAAAAAAATTTAATAAAAGGAGATTTATCCCTATGAAAAGAGTATTGTCAATAGTATTGGCACTTATGCTCCTCTGTGGTGTATTCGCTCTTGCTTCTTGCGGCGACAGCGGTTCTACACAGACATCAAGCACAACCGATAACCTCGGTCCCGGCGAAGGCACAGAACCTACAACAGTCCAGACAGAAATGCCTGCACCCGGCGAAGACGACGAATACGGTTTGAAACCCCTCGCCGGTTACGAAAACGTAAACTTCGGCGGCAAGATCTTCACTTTCGAAGCTGTTCTTGACAACGCTGACTGGAACTGCTATGAAATCGCAGTTGCAGACGAAGATGCTTCTGACTCCCTCTCCATGGCTATCATCAGAAGAAACGACACAATGATGGAACTTTACAACTGCGGTATCGAGCAGGTTGCAAGCTCCGAAGGCATTCTTGCAAATGACTTTGCTACAGAACAGTGCCACATTGACATCGCTGCTACACACTACAACCTTCTTGGCAAAGGCAACGGTAACTACTACAACTTCAATGACCTCGTTAACCTCAAGAATCCTTGGTGGGACCAGGGCTTCGTTAACGACGTAATGGTTGACGGTTTCCTCTACACAATTATCGGTGACTTCTCCCTCACATCTTTCGATGCTACTTGGGTTATGTTCTACAACAAAGAAGTTCTCGACCAGAACGAAAAGCTCCGTGGTACAGACCTCTACGCTCTCGTTGAAAACGGCGAATGGACTATCGACAAGTTCACAGAACTCGTTCAGAAAGCTAAACAGGACGATGGTGACCAGGTTATGGCAACAGGCACAGCCGACATCTACGGTCTTGTTACTTCCACATTCGGTATCCGTGGTCTTTACTTCGGCGCAGGCGCAAGCTACGTTACAAAGTCTGAAGACGCTGCCGGTAACACAACATTCACACACGGCTTCAACGACAACGCTTCTCTCGTAGCTCAGGCTGTTATCGACATCTATGCTGACGATGCAGTTACAATCGCAGGTTACACAACAGTTGGTTCTCAGCTCACAAACGGTCTTACACTCTTCGCTCCCGAAACACTCGACAAAGCAAGAAACTGGTCCGATGCAGGTCTTAAGAACTTCGGTATCGTTCCTCACCCCGTTTACAGCGCAGAACAGCTTGCTACAGTTGGTTACAAGCACAACGTTGACAACCACCTTATCTACTACGTAGTTCCCACAACTCTTAACTACGACCTTTCCATCATCTCCAACTTCCTCGAACTTTGGGGCTTCCACTCCAGATACATTGTTTACCCCGAATTCCTTAACCTCTACAAGTACAACTGGACAAACTCCGAAGAAGATGCTGAAATGATCGACATCATCATGAACTCCAGAACATTTGACCTTGGCTACCAGGGCAACTGGGGCGGCGTTGACTCCGAACTTATCTCCGGCGTTCAGGGCGGCACAAACATCGTTTCTCAGATCGGTGCTGAACTTGGCGGCGTTGTAGAAGAAAGAGCTGAACAGTACAAGCAGACTCTTAAGGAAAACGCTAAAGCGTAATCATTTATAACAAAAAAAGACACGGTTCGCCGTGTCTTTTTTATTGCATAGGAAATTGCGCGCGTAACGTGCAAAATTTTTCTTGTTCAAACAAAGTTTTACTTATGAAAAAAACACGGCTTTAAAAAGCCGTGTTTTTGTTTACATAGAAGTTCCCGCCCGGCCGTGTAGCCTCGATTAATCCCCTGCATTTGAGCAAGGACGGATCCCTTATCCTCTTACTTTGTGCTCCCAGCGTCCGTTCAAGTCGTGACAAAGCAGGACTTTAGGGGAGGTCTGCATTCCCATAAGAGGCCACAGGTTCCAATTGTAAGGTGTAGGTATAATACAAAGCGTATCACGAGAGGGGCAGGAAATTTGCAAATTTAGTATATGCGCATTTGGAAAAGATCATTCATTCCCTTTAAGAACATCGTAATCGATCTCGGAGAAAAATTCATCCTCCACCAAATCCGCAACAGAGTCATACTCTTCGTCATCCTCAATGGAAACAAGGCTTATATCGCCGTCTTCGGCATCTTCTGCGCGAAGGATAACGTAAGCACCCTCGTCATTATCTTCAAGAGGAATGAGAACGTAATATTCGTTACCGTCGTATTCGACAGTTCCGACCAATTCAAAATCCACAGGATTGTCGTTTTCATCTATAAGAGAAAGTATTTCTCTTTCGTTATTGTTCATTATAGGAAGTCTCCTTAGAGTATTTCATCGACATATATATTGTATAACAAAATCGTCCATTAGTCAAGCGGAGAACGGTGTATTTTTTAATCTTTTTGAAAAAAATACATTTTTTGAATTATTCCTTGATATATTTCCAATATTTTACGAGATAATCCATACCCGACCAAATAGTCATAACAACCATAGCCGCAAGAAGAACGTAAAGCGCACCGCGAAGCACCTGAGCAACAAGCTCGTTGCCAATCACAGCCGTCAAAAACGGCTCCAGGATGGCGATGGAAACGAAGAGCATCTGAACTGTTGTCTTTATCTTTCCGAGCATTGCAGCCGCTATAACAGAGCCGTCCGCGCTTGCCGCAACAAGGCGCATAGACGTTACCGCGAGCTCGCGGAGAATAACTATCGCTGTTGCAAACGTAAGGAGTATGCCGTAAAGAGAACCTGCATTTCCGTAGCAAAGGCAAAGCAGAGATGCCATTACCATAACCTTATCCGCAACAGGATCAAGGAACTTGCCAAGGTTAGTTACAAGACCGTATTTGCGTGCAATGCTTCCATCGAGGAAGTCCGTGCAAGCCGCAACGATATATATTACCGCCGCGATAAGGTAGCTCCAATATCCGAGCCCTAAATTGCAGAGATAAAATACCATAAATACGGGAACAAGGATAACGCGCAAAAGAGTAAGTTTATTCGGTAGATTCATAAAAGCCCTTCCCTTTCTTTATCGAACTATATCGCCGATAAGGTCATAGTCAATAACGTCATCGATCTTTACGTTAACAAATTCGCCGGGGGCAATGCGCTTTTTGCCGATCTCGGGGCGGAAGTAAATCTTCGCATCGATGTCGGGTGCATCTGCCGTGCTTCTGCCGAAATAAGTTTCGGCGGCAACGTCATATGCTTCGCAAAGAACCTTAACTGTCTTTCCTATGAGGGCTTCGTTCTTTTTCTCCATAATATGGAGCTGCTCGCGCATTATAATATCGTAGCGTTCCTGCTTCGTCTGCTCATCGATCTGATCTTCAAAATCGTAAGCAGGTGTATCCTCCTCGCGGGAGTAAGTGAACGCGCCGAGCCTGTCAAACTGAGCTTCCTTGATGTATTCGCAAAGCTCGTTGAAATCTTCTTCGGTCTCGCCGGGGAAGCCGACCATAACCGTTGTACGGATAACGATTCCGGGAACCTCTTCGCGAAGTCTTTTCACAACGTCGCGTATAACGGAGCCGTCGCCGTGGCGGTTCATACGCTTCAGCACGTTGTTGCTGATATGCTGGATAGGAAGGTCGATGTATTTTACAACTCTTTCGTTATCGCGCATTTCCGCGATGAGATCCGCCGTGATCTTATCGGGGTAGCAGTAGAGAAGGCGGATCCACGGAATGCTTGTAGCATCCGTTATAGCGCGCACAAGCTTCGCAAGGCTGTACTCGCCATAGATGTCCACGCCGTATCTGGACGTGTCCTGAGCGATGATATTAAGCTCTTTAACACCAAGATCCTCAAGTTCCTTTGCCTCCGCCACGATGTCCTCGATAGGACGGCTGCGGAACTTGCCGCGTATGCCGGGGATAGCGCAATAAGTACACTTATTGTCACAGCCCTCAGCTATCTTAATATATGCCATATGCTCGCCCGTTGTGACGATCCTCTCGCCGCCGAGAGCGCATTCATTCTTATCATCGAACGCGCTAAACTTTTCGTCGGAAAGCACCGCTGCCACAGCATCCTCTATTTTGTCAAGGCTGCCGACGCCGATGAGCGCATCGACCTCGGGAATTTCCTTGAAGATCTCCTCTTTATAGCGTTCTGCAAGACAGCCCGTAACGATAATGGCTTTAAGATTTTCGTGCTCCTTGAGCCAAGCGATATCAAGGATATTTTCGATAGATTCCTTTTTCGCACTTTCGATAAAAGCGCAGGTATTGATGATAACAACGTCCGCTTCGGTTTCATCGGGCGTTATAGCGTAGCCCGCATTCGCAAGACGCGCAAGCATCACTTCCGTGTCGATAAGGTTTTTGGAGCAACCGAGCGACACAAAGCCGATTTTAATTGCATTCTTATTCATAATTTCCCCCGATCATTTTGTGTATTTTGTGCCCTGGGGTGTATCTATAAGAGTAATTCCCTTTGCCGCGAGGTCGTTACGGATAGCGTCTGCACGGGCAAAATCCTTCGCCTTCTTTGCAGCCTTGCGCTCTTCGATAAGCGCTACTATCCACATATCTTCCTCGGGAATAACGATCTCTTCCGCTGCTGGAGCTTTGGGTTCTTCCTTCTTACCGCTGAGAAGATCGAGCGCGAGGACTTTGTCAAGGTCAGCCGCAACAGCGCGCTTTGTAGCGTCGGAAATAGCTTTATCCTTGAGCATATCATAAAGCACTGTAAGACCCTGCGCCGTGTTTATATCGTTGCCGACAGCGTCTATAAACTTCTGTCTGTAAGCGGCAACGGCACTTTCGTCAACCTCTCCCTCTGTTTTGAGGTTTGTAATGCGTTTAAGAAGCTTTTGGTAAGCAGCTTCCGCATTTCCGAGCGTTTCCCAAGAGAACACAAGAGGCTTGCGGTAATGGCTCTGCAAGCAGAAAAGTCTGTATGCAAGGGGATTTACGTTCTTGCTTTCAAGCAAGGAAAGCGTAAGGAACTCTCCGCTGGATTTGCTCATCTTGCCGCGTTCGTCATTGAGGTGCTGAACGTGGAACCAATAGTTGCACCATTTATGTCCAACGTAAGCTTCGCTCTGCGCTATTTCATTCGTGTGGTGGGGGAAGATATTGTCCACGCCGCCGCAGTGAATATCAAGGTATTCGCCGCAGTGCTTCATACTGATGCAGGAGCATTCGATATGCCAGCCGGGGTAACCAACGCCCCAAGGGCTATCCCACTTGAGCTCCTGAGAGTCAAATTTGGATTTTGTGAACCAAAGAACGAAGTCGCTCTTGTTGCGCTTGTTTTCGTCCTCGGAAACGTCATCGCGCACGCCGATCTTGAGGTCGTCGGAGTTATGACCCGTGAGCGCATTGTAATCCTTGACCTTGGAGGTGTCAAAATACACGTTTCCGCCCGCGATATATGCGTATCCTTTTTCGATAAGGCTTTCGATGGTCGCAATGAAGGAATCGATGCAGCCGGTTGCGGGCTCAACGACGTCGGGCGTTCTTATATTGAGCTTTTTGCAGTCCGCAAAGAATGCATTCTTATAAAATTCCGCGATCTCCATAACGGTCTTCTGCTCGCGTTTTGCGCCTTTGAGCATCTTATCCTCGCCCGTGTCCGCATCGCTTGTAAGATGACCTACGTCCGTTATATTCATAACGCGAAGAACTTCGTAGCCGTAATAGCGAAGGAAGCGGTCGAGCGCGTCCTCCATAATGTAGGTTCGCAGGTTGCCTATATGTGCAAAATGGTACACCGTGGGACCGCAGGTGTACATTTTAACCTTTCCCTGCTCGTTCGGAACGAACTCTTCTATCTGTCTTGAGAGTGTGTTGTAAAGTTTCATAAAAAATCTCCGATTTTTAAAAAATTCACCTTTGTCGAGCTATGCCGGCAAAGGTGAATTCTCTTTTGTATATTTTTATTTATTCAATCTGCCGTTTTATTCAGATGAATTTATAAAATTTACGCTTTAGGACCTGCGTTCACAATGTTTTCAGGCATATGTGTGTATTTTTTGAAGTTTTCCTGGAATTTAGCAGCGAGAGCTTTTGCGCTTGCTTCATAAGCGTCTTTGTCCGCCCACATGCTCTTGGGATCGAGCATTTCGGAAGGAACGTTGGGGCAGGATTTGGGAACGAGCACGTTGAAGATGGGATCGAGTTCATATTCAACAGAATCGAGCTCGCCTGCAAGAGCCGCAGAAACCATTGCACGAGTATATTTGAGTTTCATTCTCGGAACGTCGCCTGCTTTACCGCCGCACCAACCTGTGTTAACGAGGAATACGTTAGCACCTGTTTCTTTGAGCTTTTCGCCGAGCATTTCAGCATAAACGCTGGGGTCAAGCGGGAAGAAGGGAGCGCCAAAGAGTGTGGAGAACGTTGTCTGGGGTTCTGTAATACCGCGTTCCGTACCTGCAAGCTTGCTTGTGTAACCGGAAACGAAGTGATACATAGCCATATCGTTATCGAGCTTGGAGATGGGGGGAATTACGCCGAATGCGTCCGCTGTAAGGAATACGATCGTGGAAGGAACGCCGCCTACACCGGGGATAGCTGCATTGGGGATATAATCTACAGGGTAACCTGCACGTGTGTTTTCTGTAAGAGAACCGTCTGCATAGTCGGGAACGCCTGCTTCGTTAACGATAACGTTTTCAAGAAGTGTACCGAACTTGATAGCGTTGTAGATCTCGGGTTCGTTTTCAGCCTTGAGGCCGATGCACTTAGCATAGCAACCGCCTTCGATGTTGAACACACCGTCGGGAGACCAGCCGTGTTCGTCGTCACCGATGAGCTTACGGTTGGGGTCTGCGGAAAGAGTTGTCTTACCTGTACCGGAAAGACCGAAGAATACAGCGGAGTCGCCTTTTTCGCCGATGTTAGCGGAGCAGTGCATAGAAAGGATGCCCATCTTGGGAAGAACGTAGTTCATAACGGAGAATACGCTCTTCTTGATCTCGCCTGCATACTGGCTGCCTGCGATGAGAACTTCGTGTGCTTCGTAGTCGATGATGATAGCAGCTTCGCTGTGAACACCGTCGATTTCGGGAATGCACTTGAAGCCGGGAGCAGCAAGGATAGTGAAATCGGGTTCGTATGTTTCAAGGTCTTCCGCTGTGGGACGGATAAGGAGCTGGTGGATAAACATATTCTGAGAAGCGAGTTCGTTTACAACGCGGAATCTCTGAGTATATTTGGGGTCTGCACCTGCAAAGCCGTCGAACACGAAGAGCTCTTTGTTCTGAAGGTATGCGAGCATTTTTGCTTTGATAGCTTCGTATTTTTCTTTTGCGATAGGTCTGTTGATCTTGCCCCAAGCGATATCGTCGTGGATAGTGGGTGTGTCAACGATAAACTTATCGTCGGGGGAACGACCTGTGTATTTACCTGTTTCAACAACAAGCGCACCTGTGTCGGAAAGTGTACCTTCGCCGCGCTCAAGAGCTGCTGTTACAAGTTCCGGAACGGAAAGGTTGCGGTAAACTACACCGTCGCCGGCAATACCAAGATCAATGGGAAGTAATGTTTTCATAGATTATATTCCTCCATTTAATAGAATAACATTGTTTATGAAAATAGTATAACATACATTAAACAAAAAATAAATAGTTTTCACAAAAATGTTTTTAAAAATTCACGTTTTTATAAAAAATTTCAGATCGTTTTTTGCATTGTTTCCAAACAAAAACGCCCTGCCCGCAGGCAAAGGCGTTTTTGTTATACCAAGGAAGAAAAAAGCGCGGATCAGTTAGCTTTTTCGGCGAGGTAGTTTACAACGTCGCCTACTGTAAGGAATGTGTGAAGATCATCTTCTTCAAAAGTTACGTTGAACTTATCTTCGCAGATGAAAACGAGGTCAGCAAGTTCAAGGGAGTTGATGCCGAGGTCATTTACGAATTCTGCCTGGGGAGTGATCTTTTCCTCATCGATGCTAAATTCTTCAACAAGAATTTTTTTGATTTCTTCTAACATTTTAAAATGCTCCTTAAAGTTATATTATTATATTATTTTACTTTGTAACGAAGGATCTTTCTCGAAGTATTCTTTTCAAATTCCGTTTCGCGGATCTCTACTTCGTGAATGTGTTTGAAAGCGGGAAGCTGCTTGTTGATGTCAACGATAACTTCATCAAACGTTGCTTTGATTTCTTCGGGAGTTTTGCCCTCAAACTGTGTATAATCGGGGTAAATGAGCGCCGCGATGGACGTTTCATCGCCTTCCTCGTTCTTTCTGCCGACAACAACGGCTTCCGCAACGAGAGGATTTGCAGTAATATACTCTTCAAGCTCTTCGGGGAATACGTTCTTACCGTTGGAAAGAATGATAACGTTCTTCTTTCTGCCCGTGATAAAGATAAAGTTATCTTCGTCGATATAACCGATATCGCCCGTCTTGAACCAACCGTCTTCCGTGAATACTTCAACGGTTGCCTTGGGGTTCTTATAGTAACCGAGCATTACGTTGTTACCCTTAACAACTATTTCACCCGTTTCATCTTCTTCGTGAGCTTTGTCTATACGAACCTCAACGCTGTTTACTTTAAGACCTGTGGAGTGGTATTTTTTCCAGCCCATAGGGTTGCAGGAAACGAGAGGAGAGCATTCCGTAATACCGTAGCCTTCGCAGATATTGATACCGAAGGAATCGAAATCCTTTACAAGCTCGGGACGAAGAGGCGCACCGCCGCAAACGATATATTTAAGTCTGCCGCCGAGAGCCGCGTGAACGTCTTTGAAGAGCTTGCGGCGAAGGTCGATGCCGACCTTGAGAAGTCCGTCGGAAAGCTTCATAGCAGCGCGGACCGTCTTTCTCATACCCTTCTTATCGATCTCTGCCCAGATCTTCTTGTAGATAGTTTCTACATAAAGGGGAACGAGAACGAGCGCTGTGGGTTTGTACTTAGAGAAGTTGCGAAGAGTGTTCTTTATAGAGTCATTGATCATCGTTGCCGCGCCCGCGTTGGGAAGAGCAAGCTGAGAGCAAGTAAACTCATATGTGTGATGTATGGGAAGAACGGAAACGAACATATCGTCCTCGTGGCAATCGATGATCGCGTTGGAGTCGAGTGTTGCCGTTACAAGGTTTCTCTGGGAGAGCATAACGCCCTTGCTGGAGCCTGTTGTACCGGATGTAAAGATGATAGCGCACATCTTATCCATATCGGGTACGTTTTCTTCAGCTGCGTGGATACCTTCTTCTTCATAAGCCTTGCGGCCGATTTCAAAGAAATCCTCCGCTTTCATAAATCTTGCGTCATCCTCGGGGAATTCAGCGTCTTCCTTGCCGATGCAAACGTAGAGCTTTACAAGAGGAAGCTCTTCGCGTGCGGCAAGCATCTTCTTCTGCTGGGAGGCTGTATAGAAAATTACCTCCGTATCGCAGAACTGCATAAAGTTTATAAACTGATCGATAGCGATCTCTTTGTCAAGAGGAATGATAACACCGTTTGTGGATGCCGTTGCGATGTACGTTGCAACGTAGTTGGGGTGTGTTTCGCCTGTAACGCAGGTGAATTTGCCGGCGAGGTCAAGCTTTGTGAGAGCAGCCGCAATGTAATCAACGCGAGTTTTCATCTCGTTGTATGTGCAGGTCTTCTCTTCCTTGCCTTCCAAATAGTAATATCTTATGTTGTCACCGTAGCGTTCAGCTTCTTTTTTGATGCTGTCGTAAAGATTATCAAACTGATGAACCTCGTGACCCAAGCCCTTGTTCTTTTTCAAAAAAATACCTTCTTTCTTCTAATAAGTTCGGCTTTTTTTCCTGCCGGATCTGTATTGACATTTTGCGAGTATTTTACATATCAACATTATACATTATAATTATATTGAATCCAGATGCATTTGTCAAGTTTTATTTGTTGATATTAAAAAAATGCAAAAAAAATATTCTGAAAAATCGCCCGAAATATCCGTTTTTTGCCGTTTTTGCTCATTTATACTTGATGCTTTGACACTTGATTTTTATCCGCATCTATGAGATAATATATATGATTTAAAGAAAAATTAAAATATAATTTTAAATTTTTTAAAAACAAGTGAGAAAAAATTAAATCTTTTTCGACTAACAGACAGAAGCCTCCCTCTCACACGGCTTCAAAAAGGAGAAATATTATGGATAATGGCGCAAGCAGCTACCGCCGTTTCCTTGATGGCGACCAGAGCGGATTTGATGAGCTGATCATAAATTACCGCGATTCGCTGATCTATTTCATAAACGGATTTTTAAATAACCTTGACGAGAGCGAGGACGTTGCGGAGGAAGCTTTTATGGAGCTTATCGTTCATCCGCACCGCTACTCCTTCCGTTCATCCTTCAAAACGTATCTTTTCACCGTGGCAAGAAACAAAGCCGTGGACAGAGTCCGCAAGGAGAAAAAGCTTTCTCCCGCGCAGATAGAGGATATGGATCTTGAGGATATTTCAAGGCTGGAGCATTCTATTCTGAAGGACGAAAACTCTCAGATGCTCCGCAAATCGATGGAAAAGATCAACCCCGAATACGCGGCTGTCCTGCGCTTGCTTTACTTCGAGGATATGACGAGTGAACAAGTCGGAAAAATACTTAAAAAGAACAAGCGTCAAATTGCAAATTTGACTTACAGAGCAAAAAATTCGCTTCGGCGCGCAATGGAAGAGGAGGGTTTTTCCTATGAAGAACTTTGAAGAATTCCGTAATGCCGTTTTTGATAAGGCGGCGGCGTACGAAAGACAAAGACAGCTTAAAAGACAAAAGGCACTTCGTGTAGCCCTTTCAGTTTGCACCTGCCTTGCCGTATTTATCGCCGTTGCGGCAGTTCCCTTCGGTATGATAGTCGGAAATATGGATGAAGCGGCAGAAACACACAGCACGTCCCCCGATAACGGAGCTGCGCTTTCCCCGGAAGCAACAGAAAAAACGACCGCATGTACGACAACAGCGACAACAGCGGCAACAACGGCAGCAACCACCTGTACAACTATTGAATACACATACGTCACAACACTGCAAACAACTATGCCCTTACCCGCAACAATAGCAACTTACGCCACAACGACAACGGCCCCCGCCACAACGACAACGGCCCCCGCCACAACGACAACAGCCTCTACATCGACGGCGGCTTACGCCACAACAACTACGCTCGCAACAACGGGACCGATATTCCCCGAACAGCTTCTTGAAGATTACTACCGTAACGGTGTAATGACGCTTCACGTTGCAACGGGCTACGGCTATTCCGACGATTGCCGCATAGTAAACGCGGATACCGCATTCGCTTACAGCGACCTTTCAGAGGAGGAAGCTAAATACTTTGATGCAGGATTTTTCGAGCAAAACGCTCTTGTCCGCATCAGATACACCCTTGGCGACATCGCTTCCCGACTTAATTATGCCGGGATGCAGGCAGAAGACGGAAAAATAACCGTTTTCCTTGACCTTGACAAAGCCAAAAGCGATGGAAACGAAAAATATATAACGTGGGAAATGCTCATCCCCATCCCCGCTGACGTTGCAAAAGATGCGGTAATTGTCGCAAACGTGGAAGAAAAATAATTTTTAAGGAGGCACTTATGAAAAAATTTATTGCATTTTTACTGTCGCTTTCTCTTTTAGTTTGCGTTGTTTCCTGCAATAACAGTGAAACAACAACTGAAAACACAGTACAAACAAGCTTTACGTCAAACACGGAAAACACAACGACCGCAAGCACCTCTACCGTCAAATATGCTGATGTTGACTATGAAACGGAACTCAGCTATACTGTACGCATCAATCCTGACTTCGAGGAAGGCCGTGAAGAAAACTATGGTTTTATCATACCGGAGCCTGTCTTAGTTTCCTCGGTAAGCGATCTTGTACTCCCGCGTATGCATTCTCAAATAACACCCGAATCGGTATATGAAAGATATAACGAAGAATTTTTCAAAGAAAATTTTCTTTACGTTTATCAGTTTGCCACCACGGGCAGCAGCGAAAAACCTTATATTAAAAGTATTGAAGTAATCCGCGGGAAGCAGATCTCATTACAAAAAAGATATTATTCTCTCAGTTCCGATGGATCAGTTTCTGCGGACATCGTATGTTGGGTACTGTTCATTCCAATCCCGCGCGAGCTTGCAGACGGAACGGAAGAAATAATTTTTAATTAAGAAAAGCGGGAGAACACAGTTCTCCCCTACGGAGAAAATTTGCATTTTTAAGGTGCCTCTTGGTATTTACAACGTAGGGGCGAGCATTGCTCGTCCGCCCGAGCATTATCGGAAATCAATAACAAAAAAAGAGATGAAAACTCCCGTTTTCATCTCTTTTTAAATCTTCTGGCATATGTGCATTTTTTGCACATATCCTCTTCCATCTTTCCTTTTGCAAAGCCCTCGCGCATACGCACGGCGCGCTCGGACGAAAGTATTTTATCAAGTTCAGCTTCAAAAATATTGCCAAGAGCAATAGCGCCCTCGCTGTCAAGACAGCAAGGAACTACGGTTCCATCCGCAAGAATTGCTATCTGGTCGCAAAGGCCGTGGCAATATCCGTCCTCTTCCGCATCCGCAGTGCTTTCGCCGGGCCAAGTGAATATCCCCGCATATTCAAGGAATACTCCTTTCGCTATGCGAAAACCACTCCAGCGTTTTTGCCATTCGCCGGGGAACTCGCGCTTTATCGTTTCTTCGATAAGTGCGTTTTCTTTATTTGCGCCGCTTCCCTCCTCGGAATCAAGGTTCCAAAGGCGAAAAACAGTATATATGCCCGCTTCTGCAGATTTTTTGGCAAACGAAATACAGCTTTTAAGGTAATTTTCCATAGCGTTTTCCGCGCCGTTTCCCTCCATACAATGAAGAGATATGCTTATTCTGTGTATCGCATCCGCACGCGAAAGAAGCTCCCGTTCTTTCGCCGGAAGAAGCGTTCCGTTCGTCGTAATGCAAGTTTTATATCCGTATTCATTTGCGATGTCCAAGAAAGTGCCAAGCTCGGGGTGGAAAAGCGGTTCTCCCATAACGTGCAGGTAAAGATATTCCGTATGCCCCGAAAGGCGTCCGCATACCTTGCGGAATTCCTGCGCGGTCATTCTCCTCGGCTCTCTTTTTGTGGAGGGACAGAAGGAGCAGCGCAGATTGCATATATTCCCTATCTCAACGTAGATTCTTTGAAACATTTTACCTCCGTTCACGCACCGCGAAGAACTACCTGCGTTTCCCCATCGTAATCGGCTATTTGTACAAGCACTTTTTCCGAAATCGCCGTCGGCACGTTTTTGCCGACGTAATCGGGCTTTATGGGAAGTTCTCTGTGTCCTCTGTCCACAAAAGCAAGCAGCTGTATGCATTTGGGGCGTGCTATATCAAATATCGCTTCTATAGCGGCACGCACCGTTCTGCCCGTAAATATAACATCATCAACAAGGATAACACGTTTTTCGTGAATATCGAAATCTATGGAATGAGCCTTAACGTCCGGAAAATCCCCTATCTCGCCAACGTCATCGCGGTAAAGGGTTATATCGAGCGTTCCAACGCGGATCTGCTTTCCGCAAAAGTCATATATCTTTTTTGCGATCTCCCGCGCGATGGGCACACCGCGGCGCAAGACCCCTATAAATACCACGTTATCAAGATCTTCGTTTTTTTCTATGACCTCGTGGGCAAGACGCGAAAACGTGCGCCCCATAGCTTCGCTTGTCATAAGTATCTTTTCCATAAATCCTCCGTTTTTTATCGGCGATCGCATAGGCAGGAGCAAGCCCCCTCACCCAACGATTTAGTTTCAATTTCAGAAATATAATATCAGCTTTTTACCGTAAAACAAAAAGCGCCGCGAAAAACCGAGGCGCAAAAATTCCATATGCTCTTCCTTGACGATATCACGGTATCGCGCTTAAAGGTTTCTTTATTAAAATAATAACATAAAACGTCGTTTTTGTAAAGAGATTTATTTCGCATAGAAAAAGAAGCCTTTCGGCTTCTTTTTTATTGATTATTTTCAAGGTATGTAACAACGTCGCCAACTGTTTTGAACGTAAGAACGTCTTCTTCGGGGATGGAGATATCAAGCTCTTCCTCTATTGTCACAAGCATTTCAACAACGTCAAGGGAATCTGCTCCCAGATCCTCTGCTATGTCCGTGCTCATCGTTATAGACTGTCTATCCACTCTGAGCTGTTTTGAAAGTATATCTCTGATGTTTTCAAGCATAATGAATTACCTCGTTGTATTATTTTCATATAGATTATAACTTATTTATTTTACAAATGCAACCGTTTTCGACAAAATTATTCGTCATACCAGCCGTTTGTCGGCGTTTTTTCTTCTTGAACGGGTGCGTTTTCAAGCTCTTTTATCTTTGAATTCATAAAAGAAACAAACTCCGCACCTGGCTCAAACGTGATCTCCGCATACTGACCGTTCCACTCAAAGCAGTATATATATTTATCTTCCGGCATAAAATTGCGGACGTAATCGTATTTTACGCGCGTAGGCTTTCTTTTTTTGTTACCGCGTGCGGATATGACCTCGCCGCCTGCGCGAAGATTTATATTGCACATAGGCTGTTGTTTTTTGCCCGTCACCCTCATTATTATAAAATTTTCGCCGTCTATTTCATAATAATAGGAGGTCAGTACATATCTTGTAATTATATAGATGGAAAAAGCAAAGAAGGCGAAGGATACCGCCTGTATAACGGAGGGATACTTCGGCACAAATGCAGAGGCAAAATAAAGCGTAATGCCAGCAAGCATAAGCAGGAAGGACCAAACACCCGATCTTTTTAATTTTTTCGGCATATAGCGCATATTTTTTCTCCTTTTTGTTTAGCAAATTTTCCCCCTGCGGAATACAATACATATGAAAATATTTTTACAGGAGTTGATATTTATGAATAACACAGAAAATCTCAAAAACACGGTTTCTTCCATAGACGACGAAGCTCTCCGTCTAAAGGTGGAAGCGGTAATAACGGCTTTGGGCATAAGCCCGAATGCGCTCGGTCAAAAATTCAACGATATGTCCTTTATAAGAAACGCCGTGATGAATATGAACGAACAGGATCTTTATAATATTATTTCAGTCGTCGGCACGGAAAACGCGCAAAGCATCCTCGGAAATATACAGGGCAAATAAATATGGATACCGATCTTTCACAAAAACTGAACGCTATCCTGGGCGACCCGGCGATGATGGATAAGATAAAAACCATTGCGGGAAGCCTCGGCGCTCCGTCCGCGCCGCCGCGCGAAGAGCACCGTGAGGAAAAGAGCGCAGATTGCTCCTCCTGTCCGCACAAGATGCCCTGCGGCGCACAGGCGCTCTGCCCCGTTTCGGGAGAGCGAAGCGAATTTTCCAAAAGTATTGCAAACATCCGCACACTTCTGACCGCGCTCAAGCCGTACCTTGACAGCGCACGGTGCGAGCGCATAGATAAGATCCTGGGTATGATGAAGATCGCGGAAATTATGGGTTATATCAAATAAATCACAGCCGAAGAGAGGTGAATTATGTACAGCAGAAATTACGGTTTTTCAAACGATACCCCCGCAAAGATAAATCCTCCGCCGTCTTACAGCGGCTCCGTTATAGGAAGAGATGCCCGAAACGTGCAAAACGAGCGTGAGCAAAAGGCACCGGAAAGCCCCTTGTCCGGGATGGATGCGGATGCACGCGAAAACGAGCAGACCTTAACGGAAGAAAAAGAAGAAGCACCGCGTTTCGCCCCTTGCAACGCGCCGATATCAAATGCTCCGAAAAAGGAAAAGGGGTTGCTTTCGGGCATTTTTTCCGGTCTTGACACACAGGATCTCATCCTGCTCGGGATAATTGCGGCGCTTGCGCTCGGGCTTTGGGAGAGCGATATTTTGCTTGTAGCACTCATCGTTGCCGTTGTGCTTATGTAGGCTCAGAAAGCAAACAGATCTTCTCCGAACGCATAGTGCGGCTCAAATTCCATAACGTCATAGAACATTATGACTTTTTCGCCAAGGTACGTTATCGCGCTTTTCAAAACACCCGTATTAACGTCAAGGGTGACAACGTCGGCAGTACCAAGATCCGGATATTCGCATCTTATGGAATAATCCGAGCCTTCTGTACCGTACTTGATAAGAGAATATCCGCTTTTTTCATAGAAAAGGAAAGTGGGAAGCGATGCCTGCTTGGCGAACGTAAAATTTTCACTTACGGGATAGACATCGACCTTCCCGTCGGCATCCGTCACGGAAACGCTTTCCCCGTCGCACACGATAAGCTCTATCCTGTTGCTTTGCATATCGTATGATTCTATACGGTAGCGTTCCCCGTTCTTATATACGCGGTAAAATTCCACGTTGTACGCCTCATAAACGTACGTAATGTAAAATTCCGCATAGAGTTCCTCATAATAAGGAAAAGATGCCAGCAGCTTTTTGAAGTTTTCCTCGTGGTTTATTTCATCATAATGAGGTTCTCTGTTTTCGGCATCCACGGAAGGCAGAAGAATGCCCTGTGTAGTTTGTGTATCGCCTGCGCCGAACGGATTTTCTATAAGCCCCGCACGGTGTATTGCCGAAAGCACGATCAAGCATACCAGAGCAAACACCAATATAAGCGAAACTATGGATAAAAAAGTAAGAGAGCCGTTATTAAAAAGAATTTTTTTAAGTTTTTTCATAACGGTTCTCCTTTTTTCTTTATTTTTTTATTTTTGTAATTCAGCATAATTCGTATAAACGCTATGGCACAGGCAAGCACAGCGGCAGAAAATGCGCTGTACTCCGTATGAACGAGTGCGCATAATGCGCAAAGGGACGAAAAGGTATATAATATAAGGCATATTTCGGGAACGGTAAATCCGTTCTCATAAAGCAGATGATGGATATGCTTTTTATCGGGAGCAAAAGGATTCGTCCCGTTTATGATCCTGCGGAAAAACGAGCTTGCAAGCTCCGACAGAGGAAGCAGGAAAAGCAAAAGTGCCGTGGATGCGGCATCGCACGTTTCCTCCGAATAGCACGGAAGAACAAGCACCGCAAGGCAAAAGCCCAGAAACGCAGAGCCGGTTTCCCCCATAAATATCGCGGCAGGCGCGGCATTGTGCCAAAGAAAGCCCAGGCACGCGCCGCAAAGCGCACACGCACATACAGCGTAAGATACCTCCCCGTTCACGGCAAGCACAACGGAAAGCGCGAACGATATCGCGGCGCAGATCCCGCAGGCAAGCCCGTCCATTCCGTCCGTAAGGTTCACCGCATTCATAACTGCAACGATAAACAAAGCCGTCGCGGGAACAGAGAGCACACCAAGCTCTATCCTGAGCGAAAAAACCGTAAAAGCTTCTATACGGCCTGCAAAGGCGGCGGCAAAAAGCGCCGCTATAAGCTGAAACGAAAGCTTTTGAAACGGTCCGAGCGTAAATATATCGTCAATAAGTCCGCAAGCGGCGCAAAGAAGTGCGCCGAAAAGCAGTGCCGCCGTTCGCGCATCAAAGCGCATTCCGCCCGGAATAAAGAAAAACGCGGCGCATATCAAAAACGAAAGAAGCATAGCGGCACCGCCCATAAGGGGCACTGCGCGCTTGTGCATACGGCGGGAATCGCGCGGAACGTCCATCACCCCGAGACGCTTTGCAAGTGCGCCTATATACGGCGTTACCGCAAGGCATATAACGAACGCAGCCGCGATAACGGCGGGAAGTGCCGTGCCATCCGCCACAAAAAATTTCGGCATTTTTTCAAACGCGGCAAAAAAAGCCGCCCTATCTTATTTTTTTGCCAAAAATCCCACTTTTCTGTAAACCTTGGAAAGCATCTTGCGTGCAAGGTAAGCCGCGTGATCGGCGTTGTTCGCAAGAACGCCCTCCATATAAGATCTATCGGACATAAGCGTATTGTATCTCTGCTGGAGAGGTGCAAGGCCGTCCGCGCAAACTTCGCCAACAGCAAGCTTGAAATCGCCATAACCCTTGCCTTCAAACTCGCGCTCTATCTCCTCCATCGTCTTACCGGTGAAGCAAGAATAGATCGTCATAAGGTTATTGATGCCATCCTTGCCCTCTGCAAAGCGAACGCTCGTTTCGCTGTCCGTAACGGCGCGTTTGAACTTTCTGATAATGGTATCGCGGGAATCGAGAATACCGATGAAGCTGTTTTCGTTTTCATCGGATTTGCTCATCTTCTTTGAAGGCTCTGCAAGAGAATATATCTTCTTGCCCGTTTGGAGGATATAAGGCTCGGGCACGGTAAACGTATCTCCGTATATCTGGTTGAAGCGTTCGGCAATATCACGCGCAAGCTCAACGTGCTGCTTCTGGTCCACGCCGACGGGAACGAGGTCTGTGCCGTAAAGAAGAATATCCGCCGCCATAAGCGCAGGATAAGTGAAAAGTCCGGCATTTATATTCTGTGCATTTTTTGCGCTTTTATCCTTAAACTGTGTCATTCTGGAAAGCTCACCGAACATCGTGTAGCAGTTGAGCACCCAAGCAAGCTCCGCGTGGGCGGGAACGTGGCTCTGCACGAACATTACGTTCTTTTCGGGATCAAGTCCGCTTGCTATATATACTGCGAGGGTTTCAAGCGTGCGGCGGCGCAAAAGCGCGGGATCCTGGCGCACGGTGATAGAGTGCATATCCGCAACGCAGAAAAGGCAATTGAACTCTCCGCTGTCCTGGAGCGTCTGCCAATTTTTTATCGCACCGAGGTAGTTTCCTATCGTAAGATTACCGCTGGGCTGAACCGCGGAAAATATAGTCTTTTTATCTTTTGAAAATTCCATTTATCGTATCTCCGAATATTAAAAATTATTATACATATTTATAATACAACAAATCCGCCTGCTTTTCAAGTATATTTTAGCAATTTAAGCGTTCAAATAAAGTTTACAGATCGTTCAAGAAAAATACCAAAAATTTAACCTATCTTTTTGCCCCTTAAAGGGTATATAATATAAACATACACTACAAAGAAGGTGATCGATTTGGAACTTACACTTATAGATAAAGAAAAGCTTGAAATATTCCTCACGCAAAAGGATATGGATAAATTCAATATTACCGCGGACCGTTTGGATTACAAAACGACGGAAACACGCCGCGCCGTCTGGACGATACTTGATAAAGCAAAGCACGAAACGGGCTTTGACGCGGCATCGGGCAAAATAAGGATAGATGCCCTTACCTCCCGCGACGGCGGCTGCGTTATATTCATCACGAAAACAGAACAAAAAAGCAAAACGGAGGAACATATGAGCTGTCCAAAAGAAAAATTGCCGGCCGTGCCGCAAAAGCCGCGAAAGACCATATACGGCTTTACAACGCTTTCCGACCTTTTGTGTGCCTGCCGTTTCCTTTCCGTGCGCGGCTACAGCGGCGAAAGCACCGCATTTATGGAAAAGGAAGAAAACGCATCGCGCAGCAAATATTATCTTGCCATCGCGCAAAGTCCGCGCCAAACGGGCAAAAGCCCCTATGCCGTTTTTGAAAATATGTTCATCGCTGAATTCGGCGTAAAGCTTTCGGATGAGCATACGTTTTCCTACATATCTGAGCATTGCGAATGCTTTTGTGAAAAGAACGCGGTAAATATCCTTTCGGAAATGGCATAAACACGCTCTTTCTCGAAAAAAGCTGTGGATTTTTAAAAAATATATGGTAAAATATAAATATACAGCATTTTTCGGAGGATATTTATGGCTAACAGAACTCTTGAGGAAATACGCACAGATTGCGCTTCCTGTATGAATTGTCCGCTTGGCAAAACGCGCACGAACCTTGTTTTCGGCGTTGGCAACCCAAACGCAAAGCTTATGTTCATAGGCGAAGCACCGGGACAGCAGGAGGATCTTTCGGGCGTGCCTTTCGTGGGCGCGGCAGGAAAGCTTTTTGACAAATACCTTGCCGCCGTAGGTATCCCGCGTGAGGATGTTTATATTGCCAATATCCTGAAATGCCGTCCTCCGCAGAACCGCGACCCTCTGCCTGCGGAGCAGGATGCCTGTATCGGATACTTGCGCGAGCAGGTAAAGGCAATACGCCCCAAAATGATAGTTTGCCTTGGCAGGATAGCGGCGATGCGGCTCATAAACCCGGATTTTAGAATAACACGCGAGCACGGCGTGTTCGTCACGCGCGGCGCATACGAGATATGCGCTGTCTATCACCCCTCCGCGCTTCTGCGCGACCCCGCAAAAAAAGACGAAATGCTTGCCGATATGCTTATGATAAAAGAAAAATATGATATGGTGTGAAAAAGTGCGCGAAAGCGTACTCTACCTCTCCCGTCACTCCGTGACACCTTCCCCGCCGGGGAAGGTGGATTTTGCATAGCAAAATACGGAAGAGGTTTTTACCTGTTTCAGCGTAATTTCCTATTACACAAAAAAGAACAAAGTTGAAAAAATCAACTTTGTTCTTTTTATTTTTCCGAAATACATTTAACTATCTTCAAAACCGCTTCCTGCTCTTCGGGAGTAAGGTTAGATATATCCACATGCAAAGATTCGTCCAATCCGATGATATAGTCGGAAGTAACATGAAAAATCTCTGCCATTTTAACAACTTTTTCAACGGATGGAACAGCACCGTAATTTTCCCAAGCGTTTACCGAACTACGGGTAACATCCAACTTTTTACCAAGGTCCGATTGCGACAAACCGTAGCGTTCACGCAAATATTGTATTCTTTCCGCAAGCTTTAATATCATAATCAACCTCGAAATAAAATATTATACTAATATTCTATACTATCTTGATTGATACTATAGTATCCAAAACTGAAAATATTACTTGACACATTTTCCTTTTTATGCTATATTTTTTATATAATTCAATATAAAAAGAGGTTGATATGATAGAAGATAAAATTAACAAAAAAATATCCGAAAAAGCAGCTCGCATAATAAGAATGGAAAAAATGCTTGAAAAGAAATTATTCGACCTGCATATCCATCAAAACAAACTGCTGGATTGGTCATTATTCATCTTCTTTTTTGAAGTATCCTTTTTCAAAAAAAGCGCCATATACGGCTTTGCCTTCGATATTATCAATCTTCTTGCGTCATTCTTTGTTCAGCCCATAAACGAATTTGTAAGAGAACGTACTGTTTTAGCCGTTTTTCTGCTCTTTTTTCTGCTTCCTGTAATTTCCGCTATTATTCTTCACACAGCCGCAAGCTTTATAAAAACGCTCCGCTTCGGAATATACAGTAAAAAGGAGAGAAAAAAAGCTGAAGAAGATATTATCATTTTGAAAACTCTATTGGTAATGGAACGCACTCTGGGCGATATAATCACAAGTGAAAAACTCGAAAAAGATATAACTTGAGTTGAACGCACACAAAGCGCACAAAAATACGATTGGTATATGGAACAGTACAGACAAGGTCTGTTATGATAACGCAAAAACAGCAGTAAAAAAATACAATATCATTAAGTTAACAGAAAAGGCTCTCCCTTTGGGAGAGCTCCCGACGAAGGCGGGTGAGAGGGCGATATTCCTATGATAACTACCCTCTCCGTCACGCTTTTCGTGCCACCTCCCCCAAAAGGGGAGGCTTAACTTAATAATATTGTTAAAAAACTGCTGTTTTTGCGTTATATCATTTTATCCACCATTCGGGAGTGAGCTTTCCGAGCGTCACGATTTTTTCACATTCGTAATCGAGCATTATCTCTATTTCCGCATATCTTCCCGGCATAAGCTGTACCATAAGCTCGCGGCACGCGCCGCAGGGTGCGCCCGTTTTGCCATTCGGCATTATTGCAAGCACCTTTGAAATTTTCTGTTCGCCGCTTGTTATCATATTGAAAATAGCATTCCGTTCCGCGCAGATGCCAAGCGTAGAGCAAGTATCCACGCAAACGCCCGTATATATTTTTCCGCTTTCCGAAAGAATTGCTGCGGCAACACCTCCGGCTTCAACAAAATCGGAAATTTTTCTGCCGTTTTGCACCGCTTTCGCCGCACGGTACATATCTTCCCATATCTTTTCCATAAAAGTATCCTTTATTTATTATATATTCTTTCGTACATAGATTTGAATTTTTCGGCGTCAAGCTCTTTTGCAAAATTTATCGGATCCTCATCCGCAGGAACGCTTTTTGCGATCACCTCAAAATCTCCTCCGTTCAAAAAATCAAACGTTCTGTCTGCAAGCACCGCAAAGCTGTCCGCGCACCCCGCCATCGAAACAGCATCGTCTGCGTTCCCTTTGAAGCTGTACGAGCCATCAAGGGCATAAGCGGAAAGCGTTCCCGTGGGCTCCGCGGTAAGTCTGTCCCTATCGTCAAAATAGATCAACTCAGCTCTTGCTTCAAACATTCCGTTTTCAAGCGCGGAAACGGAATAAAACAAAAATTTTGAAGGCGTTTCCTCGCTCATATCCGCCGCGATAAAACCGTAGCCGGAGCATTTGCGAAATGCAAGTATATCACCATTTTCGTCAAGCACATCAAAGTACATCACAACCCCAAAAGGAAGCTTTTCGTTCAAAATAACAGCGGAACGTACAAAACATTCGCGCTCGCTTGCGCCCAAATGAACCTTCCCCTTGAAAACGGAGAAAGATATCATTCTTTCTCCCACCGCAAGCGGCACAGGCTCTGCGTTTACGGTAACGCTTTCGGCTGTACTTGCCGTGCTTTGTTGCATAGAAGGTGTTGCCGCAGTACCGCTTGTATTTTCATCCCCCACTTTTTCACAAGAGGAAAAAGCGATCGCCGCGCACAAAACCAAAGAAATCAAATATAAAATTTTATTCTTCATATTTCCACCAATCTTCATTCAGCATAAAGTATCATACATATTTTTAGATAGATTTACGGTCATTCTTCGATCCCGTACATTATTTTAAATAATTTTTTTCCTGTATCGGTCTTGAATATTCGTTTATACGCTTCCGCGGCAGACGAGTAAGGATTGTAATTTTCGTGAACATTCACAAGAAAATCTGCCTCCACCAAAATTTGATGATCTACGTCATCGATATTATTATAAGTATGATGATGGGCAACAAGATACGAAACTCTTTCTATGATTTTTTTATCGTAGTTTAGTCTTTGAAGCATTTCTTCCGCTATCGCAGGTCCCAATTCTTCTTGATGTTTTCCTGAGAGGTCGCCGTATTTTGCTTCGCTTGCTTTTATCCCTATATCGTGAACAATAGCCGCAGTCTCCAAAATCTGTTGTTTTTCGGCAGGAATTTTTTCTACCTCGCCAATCATTTTAGCATATGAAAAAACTTTGATATAATGTTGTATTCTTTCGGGCTGATTTTCGTAATATTTTGCCATTTCCAAAATGAGTTTGTTGTTCATACGTTGCTCCCTTTTATTTTTTTAAAATTATATCAAAAAACATAAACTTTGTCAACAAAGTCCCCCTTAGCAAGGTTCAGACTGCGATATTCGTGCGAACATATCGAGGGCGACACGCTTGCGTCGCAAGCTTTCGCAATAAAAAACAGCCGTTGGCGTACCTGCGATAAAGCAGGTGCGCCAAGTTTTATTCTATAACACAAAGTGATAATTTTTCTCTTGCAATGCGTTATTGAAATTTTGAAAAATTTACAGTATAATATAGGTGTCGACAAAAGAAATGCTTTGCAAAGCAATCACCTGCACAAGGAGGAAAAATGAAACTTGCAATTGGGGAAAATATACGTAACTTCCGAAAGAAAAACGATTTAACGCAAGAAGCGCTTGCCGATCGCTTGGGTGTAACATATCAATCTATCAGCCGTTGGGAGAATGGCACGACCTATCCCGATCTTGAGCTGATCCCTGCTATTGCCGAAGTGCTTGCAGTAACTGTTGACGAGCTTCTGGGGATGCCTCAACTTGAGAAAGAAAAACGTGCTGTGGAAGCATTTGACGAACTTCGCCGTGAGTGTATGAAAAGAGATTACGATGCTGATAAAATCGTAAACCTTCTTCGTGATATACGCAGAAATCATCTCAACAGTGATCATGCGTGGCGTCCTTGGAGTGAAGGAAACGAACGTGTTTTTCGTGATCCTAAAATTCTTCCCGAAGTGCGTTTGCTGGCAGAAGCATATCTTGAACGTCATCCTATGCATCCGCATACGATCCAAACAATGGCAGAGATTGAGGAAGAAGAAAACATTGAAAGCTTTCTTAAACAATATACCACCTCATTTGATTGCTCTGCGCGTGCATTGCTTTTCAGGCGATATCTATATCGCGGTGATGCAGAACGATTCGAGCCGGAAAGAAGATACCAATTATATCACGCTTTCAACAATTTGCTTTATCCTCGACATTTGTTAAAATGGGGAGAAGATAAAAGTAATAACGATTATGCGGATGATTTTATGGAAGCAATGCTTTCGTTGATACGACGAGATGCCGTGGACGATAGACCTGATATGTGGATATCAGATCGTATGGAACTGGGATTGAAATCAGCCTTGCGTTTAATATCATTGGGAAATCAAGAGAAAGCACTTTTACAGATTGAAAAGGTAGTTAAACTGTTAGAGGACATTATGCTAATTACAGATGAGGTGCTGCTGCCTACATCATGCCGTTTCCTTAACGGAATGGAATGGCGAGCAAAAGAAGATTGGCAAAGCCCTTATAACGATCCCGATGCGCTTGAAGAACGAATGATATTTATTCACACATATATGAATGGAGTAACCACATGTTACTGCGTATATCCGAGTAACATATTAAGAGATTTACAAGGAAAAGATTTTGATACACTTAAGGTAAATTCAGAATTCAAACAACTTTGCGAACGTGTAAAAGCGTTAATTGTTACTAAACAAAAGGAATCGTAATCCTCGCCCCGCCTCGCTCGGGGCTTCGCTTTTGTGGACACAAAAGCAGTGCTTGTCAGGAAAATTGACAAGACATAGATGAACATAAAAAGGCTCCCACCGGAGGGAGCTGGCACCGCAGGCGACTGAGGGAGAGCGCGTGACAATAAATCCACGCAATGAAAGTCACGCGAGCTCCTTCCACAGCTATCGCGGTCCCCCTTCCTCCCGGAGGAAGGCTATGTTGCCGCTCGACAGTATGAAAAAGGAGTACGAACAAAATTGTTCGTACTTCTTTTGTTTTTGCGGTTGGTAAAACCTGCTTTATGGAAGGCATCCATTCGGGCATTTTTTTATTTGCTTGTGATTTCAATATAGAAAATCACAGGTTTTCTTTTTCCAGCTTCGCTACTTCTGTGAGTATCTGCTGCGCTTCAATAGGGAATCTGCCCAAATGGTCGGGACCGACGTTGATAAGGTAGTTGATGCCAAGCGCGGATAGCCTTTTTTTATTGGCGGCTATCGTTTCCGCGCTCTTGTAGTTTCTGTCCCATGAGCAATAGCCCCATGATCTGTTCAGCGTACAGGCTGATTCGTAGAATCCGTACGGGGACGGCTTGAAGCCGTGGATGCTGTTGAAGTCCACGGTTTTCGTTTCCGTATCAAGCGAGGAGGGGATCTCGTTGTCTCCGAGAGATACGTAGTCGTATTTACCGTTGCCCAGACGTGAATTTATAAGGCAGTTCGGCTGATGCTTTTTGACGAGCGCGTAGATCTCTTCGCTCTGCGCGGGAGTGAGCGTCATCGGCATATCGAACCATGCGAGAGCGATCTCACCGTATCCCGTCATAATTTCCTCTATCTGGGGCAATATCTTGTTTCTGTACGTTATTTCAAAATCCTTTTCTTCCTTGTTCGGGAAATCCCATGAATTTTCCCACGTTACACCTGCGCATCCGACAGGCTCGCTTTTGTATCCGCCGCCGTTCTTTTCGTGCCAGTCAAGGTCCTGTGAATAGTAGATACCGAATTTCAAGCCGTATTTGCGGCAAGCTTCCGAAAGCTCCTTTATAACGTCGCGTCCGAAGGGAGAAAAATCGTGGCAGTTATATCCGTCGGCATCTGATTTGAAAAGAGCAAAGCCGTCGTGATGCTTCGCCGTGATAACGATATATTTCATACCGCAATCCACGGCAAATCTCGCCCATTCCTCGGCATCAAAATATATCGGGTTGAACGTACGCGCTATTTTCTCCATTTCACTGTTCGGTATAGCGTGTGTCGCCTGTATCCACTCGGCGTACGCGCCCGATTTTTTGCCCTTGTAAACGCCCCCGAGAACGGAGTAAAGTCCGAAATGTACCATAAGACCGTATTTTGCTTCTTTGAACCACTGTATATCTTTCATTTTTATTTCTCCATTTAAACGAAAATACCGTTGATAAATTTTACTGTTTATATTATGAATTATACTATAAAAGCTACGGATATGCAACCGACACGTTTTTTGAATGAGTAAACAATTTATGAACAAATAAAAGCGAAAATATCAGTTTTACTGTCGTAGATCTGCGTCTGCTCATATTTACTATTCAACCTCTTCCCATATTCTATAATACAAATTATATCAAACCGCAAAATATTTTTCAATATAAAAAATTCCGCAACATTGTAGGGACAGGCGTCCTCGACTGTCCCTAGCCTCCCTCGGGAGGGAGGTGGCATTTGCTAAGCAAATGACGGAAGGAGTTTTTCTTACATTAACTAATTTTTTAACGAAAACTCCTCTCCTCTGTGCAAACAAAGTGCAACCGACACGCTTTCGGGCGCGGATTTATTCGGCGCTGTGCAGGCTTCGATTGAAAAATCCGACATCAAGCTTTCATAAGATAAAAACAGCCGTTTAGGCTGTTTTTTATTGCTCACTAACCAACTGAGCTTAGCTCCATCTTTGCAAAGCATCTGACTGTTGAGCAGGGGGATAGCTCAAAGCCGAGATCGAGAGCAAAAAGAAAAACGAGAGGTAAACCTCTCGTTTTTCTTTTTGGGCTCGTAGTATAAAAAAGCAACTTCATATTTTTAGTAAAGTTTGGCATTTCATAGTAATGTTTGCTCACTTCGCCGCAATGCGAGGTATTTTATACTTTATTTTATCATATCAATCCCTCTTTGGAGCGTTTCCGCAGAGATGGCACCCGTTGCCTGTGCAATAAGGTATCCTTCTGCATCAATAAAATACGTGGTGGGCAATGAATATACGCTGTAGGTCATTGCCGCATCAGAGTCTGTGTCATATAACACCGGAAAGGTATATCCTTTCTCTGCAATAAACGCCTTTGCGCTACTGAGCGTTTCGCGACCGCCGGTCATATTGACCATCAGAAAGTGGATCTCATCGCCAAACTCCAGATATTTTTCGTGAAAGTCAGGCATCTCGCTTTGGCAAGGCCCGCACCAACTTGCCCAGAAATTCAGTACGATCGGCTTACCAATATAATCCGACAGATTGACCTTGCTCCCCGACGAATCATAAACAGCAAAATCGGGAGCTTTGGTCAGTTGTTGTTCCGCATCGTCTGCACCCGAGCTTTCGTTTTGACTTTCGTTATCCTTCTTATTTTGATCTCCCTGTATCAGCAGCCTGTCGGGAGTATCGTTTTTACCAAGCTGCGTATAAAGCACCGAAGCACCGCCGACCAGAAGAACAAAAGCCAATACAAGTATAATTATATTTTTCTTCTTACTCATAGTTCCTCCTTATCCAAGAAAGCTCAGAAAACGTCCGAGCATTCCCGTTGCCATCAGAATACCGATTACAACAAGCAAGCTACCGCTGACGATATTGATGACCTTATAG
>SVRQ01000021.1 GCA_015064725.1 Oscillospiraceae bacterium
GGATTATAAGGAAAATACGCAAGCAACCCAATCCTAAAACAACAGAAGATAAATTATTTGACTTAATGGAAAACCGTTTGAATTGCCAAAGGGTAATCGATGAAAATGATTCATAGTAAATAACCCCGATAGATATTCAAAAATCTGTCGGGGTTAATCTTTGTCTTCCGCAATGCAATTATGGCTTAATGGACCGTCGAGGACGCCGGTCCCTACAAGGAGAAATCAAACTTCCTTATGAGAAGTCCGCATTACTGGTCCTTTTTATAATCGTTCGACCCGCCTGATTTATTGCAGGTTGCTGTTGTCGAAGCTTTATTATTGAATAATCTGTAAATAATCATTTAAAAAACTTAAAAATCGCTTGACTTTTTATATAAAAAGGACTACAATTTTTAACAAAGTTAGATCTTTACTGAAAGGATATTTGAAAAAATGGAAAAGAAAGCTTTTAAAACCGAATCAAAAAAGATGCTTGATATGATGATAAACTCCATCTACACGCACAAGGAAATTTTCCTGCGTGAGCTTATCTCCAACGCAAGCGACGCTATCGACAAACGCGCTTTCCGCGCTCTTACGGAAAGTTCTCTTGGACTTGACAGAAGCGAATATAAAATAGAAATTATAAGAAACAAAGAAGAAAACACCATAACCATCCGCGATAACGGCTGCGGTATGACACAGGACGAGCTTGAAAACAACCTCGGCACTATCGCCAAAAGCGGATCTCTCGATTTCAAAAACGAAAACGGCAAGCAGGATGGCATCGATATTATCGGTCAGTTCGGCGTAGGCTTTTACTCCGCATTTATGGTAAGCGACAAGATCACCGTTAAGAGCCGTGCTATCGGTACGGACTGCGCTTACGTTTGGGAATCCGAGGGTGCGGACGGCTACACGATTGCCCCCTGCGATTATGCTTCCTTCGGCTCTGAGATCGTGCTTCATATCAAGCCCGACACGGAAGAAGAAAAATACAGCGAATTCCTCGACGAATACCGCATACGTGAGCTTATCAAAAAATACTCCGATTACATCCGTTATCCCATCGTGATGAACGTGGAAAAGACAAGGCTCATCAAAAACGAGAGCGAGGATGCGGAAAATGCAAACAGCGATGCACCCAAATACGAAACGTATGAGGATACGGACACGCTCAACAGTATGGTTCCTATCTGGCACAAATCCTCCGACGAGGTGACAGAGGAGGAATATGCAAGCTTCTACCGCGAAAAATTCTACGATTATGAAGCCCCCGCAAAGGTAATACGTTCCAAAACCGAAGGAACTTTCACATATGAAACGCTCCTCTTTATCCCCAAAAGAGCGCCGTACAACTATTATTCCAAGGATTTTGAAAAAGGCTTGCAGCTTTATTCCGCAGGTGTAATGATTATGGAAAAGTGCGCGGATCTTTTGCCCGACTACTTTAATTTCGTAAAAGGTCTTGTAGATAGCGAGGATCTTTCCCTCAATATTTCCCGTGAAATGCTCCAGCACGATCACCAGCTCAAGGCTATTGCAAAGTCTGTTGAAAAGAAGATCAAAAACGAGCTTCTTAAAATGCTCGAAAATGATAGGGAAAAGTATGAGGAATTCTTTAAAGAATTCGGCTCTCAGCTTAAATACGGTATCTACTCCGATTTCGGCAAGCACAAGGACGTTTTGCAGGATCTTTTGATGTTCAAGTCCTCCGAAGAAAAGAAATACGTAACGCTTAAAGAATACGTTTCCCGTATGAAAGAGGAGCAGAAGAGCATCTACTATGCTTGCGGCGACAGCGTTGACCTTGTTGATATGCTTCCCAAAACAGAAGCTGTGAAAGCAAAGGGCTACGAGGTGCTTTATCTTACGGAAAATATCGATGAGTTTGCGCTTCGCACGCTTATGAAATACGATGATAAAGAGTTCATCAACGTATGCGACGATAAACTCGATATTTCCACGGATGAAGAAAAAGAGCAGCTCAAAGCTGAAAACGAAAGTGCGGCAGAGCTTCTTGCGTTTATGAAAGAAAGCATAGGCGAAGCTTCCGTAACGGCAGTTAAATTTACCAACACGCTCAAAGACCATCCCGTTTGCCTTTCCAGCGAGGGCGGCATCTCCACGGAGATGGAAAAAGTCCTCTCTCAAATGCCCGGCAGCGAAAACGCGCCCAAGGCAGAAACTGTGCTTGAAATAAACGGCGCTCACGCGGTGGCAACAACGCTCAAGGGACTTTTCGCAACGGGCGAAAAGGAAAAGGTGGCTTCTTACGCGAAGATACTTTACACGATGGCTCGTCTTATCAGCGGCTTGCCCGTGGAAAACCCCACAGAGCTCAGCAATATGATCTGCGATCTTATGTAACACACCTTTCTTGCAAGAAAGGTGTGCAGGAGGACTTCACTAAGGGCAAAGTTCTATTTGGTGTATAGCTTCTAAATAAAGCGGCAAAACTCCACGGAACGTGGAGTTTTGTTTTCTTTTTGGTTTGTAGATTTTGCTTTTCCTTGATGATACAATTAAGATATCAAAATAAGAAGGAGTGATTACAAATGACATTTGGTCAAAGACTTAAAAAGTACAGAAAAGAAGCGGGGCTCACCTAGCTTGAACTTGCGGAAGCGATCGGCGTTAGTATGCAGGCGATATCGAAGTGGGAAACGGATGTTGGTATGCCGGATATATCACAGATCGTGCCGCTTTCCCACGAGCTTTCCGTGTCATCGGATATTTTGCTTGGAATTGCAAAGGAAGACGAAAATACGGAGTTCGAAGCGATACGCGCGAAATGTTATGAAATAGAGGGTACGCCAATCTCTTGCAACTGGCCGCCGAAAGCGCAGGATACACAACGTGCGTTTGATCTTATGTATGAATATTTTTCTTCTCACCCGAACGATGTTCGCGCGGCAAGATTTTTACTTGATCGTGCAGAATGTAAGTGGGAGCAAATATCTGTTGCATCCGATGCGGAAAGTGCTATTAAAGAATGTGAAAGATTTGCAAATTGTATCTTCCGTCATTGCAAGGATGAGGATATTATCAATGAAACGAGATATAATATTGCCTCTATCTACGCCTTTACGGGTCGAAAAGAAAAAACATACGAAGTTTTGAATCAAATGCCTTTTCTTCTCGGTGATAATCGATATTGGGCGGCTGAAATTCTTGAAAAAGCGGGCGAGCGCGAAGAAGCCGAAAGGCTTTGCCGCGAAAGCTTCACCATCAGCGCAAGATTTATATCACGCTGTATTCGGCTGATGGCTCAAATGCAGGGAAGAACGCTTGCCGAAAAGGTAGAGTTTAACGAATATATGCTCCGCATGATAAATGCGTTTTTAACGGGCGGCGATTATATGCCGCACAGACAGATATTTCAAAAGATGTCGCTTGTCACGGGACTTATAAAAGAAAACCTGCGCCTTGGCAAAACCGAGCGTGCGATTGAATGTTTCCGCGAAACGCTTGAAACCGCAGAAAAATATCTTGATTTTCTTGAGGGAGGCTCAAAAGGTACGAGTCTTTTACTTCTTGACGACGGGCTTGACCGTGTGGACGATTCTCCGGAGGATATAAGCAAGAGGGTAGGAATGGTGGTTGAATGTCTGCGACGCGCTATCTATTACGGCGAGCATATGAAAGAAGCGCAGGGAAATGAAACCATTGCGGAATATACCCGTAAGGCTCAAAAAATAAGAGAAAGATATATTTAAAAATTGCAAAATTAACGCAAAAACTCCCGCTTGCAAGCGGGAGTTTTTACGTTAATTTTCACTTATTCGGAATAACCGTTGGGGTTATTTTTCTGCCATCTCCAAGTGTCGCGGCACATATCAACGATGCCGAGCTCTGCCTGCCAGCCGAGCTTTTCTTTAGCTTTGGAAGCGTCTGCAAAGCATTCCGCGATGTCGCCGGGGCGGCGGTCTGTGATGCGGTAGGGAATCTTGATACCGTTTGCTTCTTCAAAAGCGTGGATCATATCAAGAACGCTGTAACCAACGCTTGTACCAAGGTTGAATACTTCAAGACCATCGTTATTTTCGATATATTTAACAGCGGCAACGTGTCCTTTTGCAAGGTCAACAACGTGGATATAGTCGCGCACGCCCGTGCCGTCCTTTGTGGGATAATCGTTACCGAAAACGCCAACTTCCTTGAGCTTGCCAACGGCAACCTGAGAGATATAGGGCATAAGGTTGTTGGGGATACCCTGGGGATCTTCGCCGATAAGACCGGAGATGTGTGCGCCAACGGGGTTGAAGTAACGGAGAAGAACTGCGGAGAACGTTTTGTCGGAAACGCAAACGCTTTCAAGAATGCGTTCGATCATATATTTTGTCCAACCGTAGGGGTTTGTGCATCTGCCGACAACGGCTGTTTCTTTGATCGGTACTTCATCGGGTGCGCCGTAAACTGTTGCGGAAGAGCTGAATATAAGGTTTTTAACTCCGTATTTCTGCATCGTTTCAAGGAGCGTGAGCGTTGTGTCAAGGTTGTTTCTATAGTAGGAAACGGGCTTGGCAACGGATTCGCCAACGGCCTTGTAGCCTGCGAAATGGATTACTGCGCCGATGTTTTCTTTTTCAAAAACTTCTTCGAGCGCGGGCTTGTCTGCCACATCGATCTCGTAGAAAGGGAACTCCTTGCCGGAGATCTTTTTGATCCTCTTTATGGATTCGGGCTTGCTGTTGGAAAAGTCGTCGCAGATAACTATTTCATATCCTGCGTTCATAAGCTCTATAGCTGTATGAGAGCCGATGTAGCCTGCGCCGCCTGTGAGCAATATTTTCATAATTGATATCCTCCCAAAAGTGATATTATACACATCTATAATAATATAAATTTCGCTTTTTGTAAAGCAATTTATTCGATTTTTCTTGCAAATCCCGTCTTTTATGGTAAAATAAAAATATAAGATATATTTTAAGATACGATTTTTATTGCAAAGGAGATTTTATTATGGTATTGTTTGACAGATATCCCGGCGGCAAAAGATATGCCTGCACGTTCAGCTATGACGACGGCGGTGAACAGGATATTCGCCTGATAGAGCTTTTCAACAAGTACGGAATGAAATGCACGTTTAACCTTTATTCCAAGGTGCTTCACGATCCCAATAGAAAGATAAATCTTTCAAGCCTTAAAGAAATTTATGCGGGACACGAGATCGCCTCCCACGCGTATTCCCATCCGCACCTTGAAAAAATGCCCTTGAAGCTCCAATACGACGAGGTCATCAAGGACAGGGAAGCGATAGAACCTGTTTGGGGAGAGATAATCCGCGGCTTTGCGTACCCCTTCGGCACTTTCTCCGACGATACTAAGCACGCGCTCAAGACAGCAGGTATCGTTTATGCGAGAACGGTAAACTCCGCTATCAACGGCTTTGCGCCCCCGAACGATTTTCTTGAATGGAACCCTACGACGCACCATAATGAATCCGCAGATGCGATAAGAAGATTTATCTACAACGTTGAAAAAGCACCGTGGCGTGCCGGCGGCCTTCTCTACATCTGGGGTCACAGCTATGAGTTCGATAACGCAAACTCTCCCGTTAAATGGGCAGAGTTCGAAGAAAAGCTCAAGGTTCTTGCAGCGCACGAATACGATATCTGGTTCGGTACGAACGCCGAGGTATATGATTATTTGCAGGCGATGAAGTCTATCCGTGTTTCCGCAGACGGTAAAATTTATTACAACCCCACGGACACAGACGTTTGGGTGTCCAACGGCGACGAAAACGTGAAGATCGGCGCTTGCCAAAAGGTTATTATAGAATGATAGAAAAAACGCACCCACACGGGTGCGTTTTTTTAGTTATTCTCAGTTGTTTTCGATTACGGGCATTGTTTTGAGCTTTTCGTAGAAAGCAGCCTGTGTTGCCTGCATATAGGGCTCAACGTAGAGAAGAAGAATGCCGAATGTGAGAACGGAAAGAAGTATCCAACCGAGGAAGGAAAGGTGGAGAACGAAGAGCTCCATCTTGTGACCGTTCATCATTTTACGGCTTTCTGTGATAGCTTCGCTTGCGCTCATTTCAGGGTGGTCGTTAAGGATATACATCGTCATAGCGTAGGAATAAGACTTAACGATACCGGGAATGATGAAGAGAAGAGTCCAAAGGAACGTGAAGATCGTCATAAGAAGATAAGCTACAAAGTTTGTAACAAAGTTGTTGCAGCCGCTGAAGAGATCTTCGATCTTAGCCGTCTTTGTTCTGATGAGGTTAAGGTTTACAGCGCAGTAGCCTGCAACGATAAAGCCGAGGAAAATGGAACCGATCGCCGTTGCACCGAGAACGTATGTAATGAGCATATAGAGCAACATAGCGCCGATAGCAATGCCCCAGTTACCTTTAAGGGATTCTTTTGCGAGTGTTTTGAGTTCACTTCTGTTCATAATGTGATACCTCCGATGATGTAATATTTGGATATAATAATTATATTACACAATGGGGTATATGTGCGTGACGATTTGTTACATTCACAGACAAACGTGCTTTTCGCACCACTTTTTATAAATATATTTCAATAACTTTTCGATGATAAGGCTAAGGATTATTACCGTTGCGGTGAGCGCAAAAAGCTCCGGAGATTCAACGTACATCTTCGCATCTTGAAGCATACTGCCAAGGGAGAAGGAGGGGCGGCAGATGACCTCTGCCGCAACGCCGGATTTCCACGCAAAGCCAAGACCCGTTACCGCCGCGGAGAAGAACGAAGGCGCAAGCCCGGGTATTATTATGTAGAAAAGCTGCTCCCATTTTCCCGCACCGTCCACGGAGGCTGCCTCAAGAGCCGCTTTCTTTGTGCTGCGAATGCCGGCAAGCACAGTATCCCAAATGATAGGCGTAACGGTGAAAAAGGAGATGAAAAGGGGAAGGACGTTTGAATCTATCCAAACGAGGGCGAGGATAATGAACGATGCAACGGGTATGGTCCTTACAAGAGAGAGTATGGGTGAGGAAACGAATTCAAAAAATTTAAAACGGTACGAGAGCACGGCACCGAGCGTTCCCGTCGCCATAGCCAATATAAATCCGATGATTATGCGGACGATGGAATGCAGCACGGCATTCCAAAACTTTTGCGTTTGGGCAAGAGTTAAAAACGCTTCCAGTGTTCGTGCGGGGGATGGGACAAGTATCTCGCGCGAAACGATGACGCTTATTATGTGCCAAACGAATACCCAAAAGGCGGCAACAAGTGCCGCCTTTATGAATTTAAGAATATTAGTTCTCATAGCCTGTATAGTAGAAGCCGTCTGCGGGGAGCTTGCCTCCGACGGAAGCGGGGTTAGCCGCGTGAAGAACGGAGAGGTAGCCCGCAAGGTTTGTTTTCATTTCTTCGCCTGTAACGAAAGCGAGGTTGCATTTCGGGATAGCCTGCTTTGCAACAGCGGCTTTGGGGATGATGCTGTGCTTTTCGCAAAGAGCAGCAGCAGCTTCAACGTCTGCAAGAACTGCTTCGATGGAAGCCTTGTATTCTTTGAGGAACATATTTACTTCATCGGGGTTTTCATTGATAAACGCCTGTGTAGTTACCATACAGCCCATCATAAGTGCGCTGTCATCTGCGATCTTGTCCCATTCCGCTGTCATATCGATAACGGGTGTTATCGTCTTGCCCTGAGCCTTAGCCTGGATAGCTGTGGACGTAGCAACGGGCTGAGGAAGCATTGCGATCTCGATAGAGCCGCTTACCATACCTGCGGATATAGCGGAAGCATCATCCATAAAGTTTACCGTTACGTCTGTGATACCGTTTTCTTTAAGAACGTGTTTGAGGATGTATTCGGGGTTGGAGCCCTGACCTGTTGCTGTGATGGTCTTACCGGCAAGGTCTGCAAGCGTTTTTACCGTGCCTGTAGCATCAAGAATATAGAGAACGCCGTATGTATTTACCGCAAGAACAACGATATCCTCTCCCTTTGCGGAAAGTACGGAGGCAAGGTTCGTGGGCATAGCAACGATATCAAACTGACCGTTGAGGAATTTTGCTTTTGCGTCTTCCTGGTTTGCGGCGAGGGTAAATTCATATTTTCCTTCCGTTTCGCCGTTTGCCGCTTTTTCCATAAGGGAAACAGCGCCTACGCCGGTAGGACCGCTTATAACGCCTACGGAAACGGAGGAAAGTTCTTTGTCATTGCCGCAGGAAACGAGTGCAAGGCAAGCGAGGGCAAGCACAAGCACGAGAGAGATGATTTTTTTAGCTTTCATAATGATTCTCCTTTTTGATCTCCCATTCGTCACCGTTCTTTAAGATATATCCGTCCTCCAAAAGGGAAGAGAGCGCACGGTAAAGGCTTGAACGCCCGATATTGAGCGTTTTTGCAATGGCGGACATACTGCCCGCGCGAAGCTTACCGTCTTTGCCTGCGTGTTTGCGCATATGTTCAAGCACACGCGCTTGGGCGCTCGGCAAAGAAAGCTCTGCTATCTTGGAATTGAGGTAACGTATCTTTGAAGAAAGGAAGCAGATGTAATTTACGGAAATCTCGGGGTATGCGGAAAAGAGGGCGCGTAGCGTGTCTTCGGAAATAAACGTGACGGCGCAGGCACTTTTGGCGCATATCTTGCTTACGTACAGCTCGCCCGCGCCAAAGAGCGCGGCGGCACCGAAGGTCTCGCCGGCGGACATATCGCGCAGGATAACTCTGCTTTTTTCGTCCGCAGAGGTCACGCGAACCTGACCGAGGATGATGACGCCGAGAGCATTTTTGAATTTATCGCTTTCGTAGACGCACTCTCCGCGGCGGAAGAACACTGTATCGCGCATAAGCTCTTTTTCGGCTTCCTTTGAAAAGGAAGGGATGCCGTTAAAAAGGAAGCAGGCACGAAAACGCTCCTTCATTTCTTGTGTAATAATTTCGTCCATTACATTCTCCTGTGTGCCAAATGGGACACTTTTGAGAAGATTATACAACATACTTTTGAAAAAATCAATACCTATTTTTAAATTTCTTTTTTTGCAAAATACGAAAAAAAGAAAATTAACGTGTTTTTTTAAAAAAAATGTGAAAAAACCGCTTTTGGCAAAAGATTTTTGATAAAACATATGGATTTTTCAAAAGTTATCTGTTATAATATTATAGGTATATAAATTACTGTATAGGTACTAAAAACTATCCTAAAGAGAATTTATAAAAATCCATAAGGAGGGAACTAAAACAAATGAAAAAGAAAATGACTACGGTGACTTTCGCCGGCACGCCCGAACAGGAGCTTAAGCTCGATGCCGTTATTGCAAAATACGGCAAGGATGAGGGCGCAATTATGCGTATCCTTCAGGATGCGCAGGAGATCTACGGTTATCTTCCCATCGAAGTACAGAGAATGATCTCTATCAAAACAGGTGTTCCGCTCGCAGAGATCTACGGCGTTGCAACATTCTATTCCCAGTTTTCTCTTAACCCCAAAGGCAAGGTGGCTATCTCCGTTTGCCTTGGTACAGCTTGCTACGTAAAAGGCGCAGGCCCTGTTATGGAGAAAATTTGCGAGATACTCGGTGTACAGCCCGGTGAAACAAGCGCAGACGGCAAATTCAGCGTTGACGCTACACGTTGCCTCGGTGCTTGCGGTCTTGCCCCCGTTATCACTATCAACGAAGACGTTTACGGCAAGCTTCAGCCCAAAGACGTTAAAGACATCCTCGCAAAATATTGATCAAAAAAATCGACAAGTTATTCAGAAAGGAATGTTGAAGTATGAAATTATCAGAACTTGCCGCTATTAAAGAAAAAATGAAAGGTGTAGTTGCGATCCGCGAAGGCAAAAAGTCCGAAGATCAGGTTCGCGCACACGTTCTTATTTGCGGCGGTACAGGTTGTACATCCAGCAATAGCGTTAAAATCAGCGATTTGATGAAAGAAGAACTTGTAAAAGCAGGTATTGCAGACGAAGTTAAAGTCGTTCTTACAGGTTGCTTCGGCCTTTGCGCTCTCGGTCCCATTATGATCGTTTATCCTGAAGGCATCTTCTATTCCGCAGTTAAGATAGAAGACGTTCCCGAAATCGTTGCAGAGCACCTTGTAAAGGGCAACCCCGTTGAACGTCTCCTTTACACAGACGAGCTCACAGGCGAACACGTTCACTCTCTTATGGACACAAGATTCTATAAGAGCCAGCACCGCGTAGCTCTTCGTAACTGCGGCGCTATCGACCCCGAAAACATTGAAGAATACATAGCAAAAGACGGTTATGCTGCTCTTGCAAAAGCTATCACAGAGATGACACCTCAGGGCGTTATCGATACAATGAAGGAATCCGGCCTTCGCGGTAGAGGCGGCGGCGGCTTCCCCACGGGTAACAAATGGCAGTTCGCTGCAAACAGCGTTTCCGATAAGAAATACGTTGTTTGTAACGGTGACGAGGGTGACCCCGGTGCGTTTATGGACCGTTCCATCCTCGAAGGTGACCCCCACGCTGTAATCGAAGCTATGGCTATCGCAGGCTACGCTATCGGTGCGGACGAAGGTTACGTTTATGTTCGTGCGGAATACCCCATCGCAGTAAGACGTCTCCAGAAGGCTATCGACCAGGCTCGTGAATACGGCTTGCTCGGCAAAGATATCTTCGGCACAGGCTTCAATTTCGATATGCACATCCGTCTTGGCGCGGGCGCATTCGTATGCGGCGAAGAAACAGCTCTTCTTACATCTATCGAAGGTAAGCGCGGCGAACCCAGACCCCGTCCTCCGTTCCCTGCAGTAAAGGGTCTTTTCGGTCAGCCCACTATCATCAACAACGTTGAAACATATGCAAACGTTCCCCAGATCATTCTCAAGGGCGTAGAATGGTTCACATCTATGGGTACGGAAAAATCCAAGGGTACAAAGGTATTTGCTCTCGGCGGTAAGATCACAAACACAGGTCTTGTTGAAGTTCCTATGGGTACAACACTTCGCACGGTTATTGAAGAGATCGGCGGCGGTATTCCCCACGGCAAGAAATTCAAGGCTGCTCAGACAGGCGGGCCTTCCGGCGGTTGCATCCCTGCACACCTTATCGATACACCTATCGACTACGATAACCTTATCGCTATCGGTTCTATGATGGGTTCCGGCGGTCTTATCGTTATGGACGAAACAGACTGTATGGTTGACATTGCTAAATTCTTCCTTGAATTTACAGTTGATGAATCCTGCGGTAAGTGCACACCTTGCCGTACAGGTACAATGAGACTTCTCGAGCTTCTCGAAAAGATCACGGAAGGCAACGGCGAACTTGAAGACATCGACCGTCTTGAAGAGCTTTGCGAATATATCAAGAGCGCTTCTCTCTGCGGTCTTGGTCAGACAGCTCCCAACCCCGTTCTTTCCACACTCCGTTATTTCCGCGACGAATACGTTGCTCACGTTAAGGACAAGAAATGCCCCGCAGGCGTTTGCAAGAAGCTCCTTAACTACTATATCGATGCAGACAAATGTAAGGGCTGTACAGCCTGCGCTAGAAAATGCCCTGTTGGTGCAATTTCCGGTAAGGTTAAAGAAGCTCATACGATCGATACAACTAAGTGTATCAAGTGCGGCGCTTGCATAGCTACATGTAAGTTCAATGCTATTTATAAAGGCTAATTGAGGAGGAGAATCATAACAATGGAAAACGTAAATGTAAAAATCAACGGACGCGAATATGCCGTTCCCGCTGGTTCCACTATCCTCGACGCTGCGAGAGTTGCCGGCGTAGAAATCCCTACACTCTGCTACCTCAAAGAGATCAACGAGATCGGTGCTTGCCGTCTTTGCCTTGTTGAAGTAAAAGGCGCGCGCGGCTTGATGGCTGCTTGCGTTACTCCCGTTACAGAGGGTATGGAAGTATTCACAAACACTGAAAAAGTTCAGAAAATGAGAAAGACAAACCTTGAGCTTGTTCTTTCCACACACGAAAGAAAATGCCTTTCCTGCGTAAGAAGCCAGGACTGTGAACTTCAGAAGCTCTGCCGCGACTACGGCGTTGAAGATGAAGAACACTTCAAAGGTAAAGTTAACCATATGCCTAAAGACGAAAGCACAGCTTTCCTCGTTCGTGACAACGACAAATGTATCCTTTGCCGCCGTTGCGTAGGCGCATGTAAGAATATGCAGGGCATCGGAGCTATCTCCGCTCTCGACCGCGGCTTCGATACACACATCGGTTCCGCATTTGAAATGCCCCTCGGCGCAACATCTTGTATCGGCTGCGGCCAGTGCGTTGTTGCTTGCCCTGTTGGCGCACTTTATGAAAAAGACGATACAGCTCCTATCTGGGCTGCTCTCAACGATCCCACAAAACACGTTGCTATCTGCACAGCTCCCTCCGTTCGTGCTACTATCGGCGAATGCTTCGGCTATGAACCCGGTACAGACGTTGAAGGCAAGATGGTTGCTGCTATCAAACGCCTTGGTTTTGACGGCGTTTACGATATGAACGTAACAGCTGACCTTACGATCATGGAAGAAGCTCACGAATTTATGGAAAGATTCACAAAGGGCGAAAACCTTCCCCTTATCACATCTTGCTCCCCCGGCTGGATCAAGTACTGTGAACACTATTTCCCCGAATTCACAGACAACCTTTCTTCCTGCAAATCTCCCCAGCAGATGTTCGGTGCAATGTATAAAACATACTATGCACAGAAGCACGGTCTTGACCCCGCTGACATCGTATTCGTTTCCGCTATCCCTTGCACAGCGAAGAAGTTCGAGGTTAGACGTCCCGGTCAGTGCGCTGCAGGCGAAGGCATCTATGACGTTGACTACGCTATCACAACACGCGAGCTTGCAAGAATGATCGAAAAAGCAGGCGTTAACTTCCGCGGCCTTGCTGATGAAGCTTTCGACCAGCCTTTCGCTACACGCTCTGGCGCAGGCGAAATCTTCGGTGCAACGGGCGGCGTTATGGAAGCTGCTCTTCGTACAGCTGCTAACGCTATCCTCGGTGAAAACCTTGAAAAGGTTGAGCTCTCCGACGTTCGCGGTACAGATCCCATCAAGTATGCTACATACAAGCTTGGCGAACACACAGTTAACGTTGCTGTTGCTTCCGGCACAAAGAATGCTGCTGAACTTCTTAACAAGATCAAAGCAGGCGAAGTTAAAGTTGACTTCATCGAAATTATGGCTTGCCCCGGCGGTTGCGTAAACGGCGGCGGTCAGCCTGTTCAGAGTGCTGCTGTTAAGGCAACAGTTGACCTTAAAGCTAAGCGCGCTGCAGTTCTTTACAACTCCGATGCGAACAACGAGATCCGTTGCTCTCATGACAACCCCGCTGTAAAGAAGCTTTATGAAGACTTCCTTGGCGAACCCGGCAGCCACAAGGCTCACGAAGTTCTCCACACATTCTACATCAAACGCGGTCTTTAATACAAATATTTAATAAAAACTCCGACGGGCAACCGTCGGAGTTTTTTTGAATGATCTGAACAGGGAAGCGCAAAACAAAAAAGGAATTTGCAAAAAGCAAATTCCTTTTACTGTTTTTATAATCAAACTTATGCGCCGAATTTAGCGGAGTTGATCTTAACGCCGGGGCCCATTGTAGAAGCTACAACGCAGCTCTTAACGTACTGACCCTTGCAAGCAGCGGGTCTAGCTTTGATAACAGCGCCCATAAGAGCGTCGAAGTTAGCCTGGAGCTTTTCAGCACCGAAAGAAGCCTTACCGATGGGGCAGTGGATGATGTTTGTCTTATCAAGACGGTATTCAACCTTACCTGCTTTAGCTTCTGTTACAGCGCGAGCAACGTCGGGAGTAACTGTGCCGGCTTTGGGGTTAGGCATAAGACCCTTAGGACCGAGAATCTTACCGAGACGGCCGATAACGCCCATCATATCGGGAGAAGCGATAACTACGTCGAACTCGAACCAGTTTTCTGTTGTGATCTTAGCAACCATATCTTCAGCACCAACGTAATCTGCACCGGCAGCCTTAGCAGCTTCTGCTTTATCGCCTTTAGCGAATACGAGTGTTCTAACTTTTTTACCTGTACCGTTGGGGAGAACAACTGCACCGCGAACCTGCTGGTCTGCGTAACGGCTATCTACACCGAGACGGATGTGAAGTTCGATAGTTTCATCGAATTTAGCTTTGGAAGTCTGGCAAACAAGTGCGAGAGCTTCGTTTGCGTCGTAAAGCTTTGTTGTGTCAACGAGCTTTGCGCTGTCCTGATATTTCTTACCTTTAAACATTGTTAATTCTCCTCCTTTCAGTCAACTACCGTGATACCCATGCTACGTGCTGTACCTGCGATCATACTCATAGCAGATTCGATGGATGTAGCATTGAGGTCGGGAAGTTTTGTTTTTGCGATTTCTTCAACCTGAGCTTTTGTGATCTTAGCAACTTTCTGCTTGTTAGGAGCAGCGGAAGCTGTTTCGATGCCGCAAGCCTTCTTGATAAGAACTGCTGCGGGGGGAGTTTTTGTGATGAAAGAGAAGGAACGGTCTGCATAAACTGTGATAACTACGGGGATGATAAGACCCATATCAGCTTTTGTGCGTTCGTTGAATTCCTTTGTGAAAGCAGCGATGTTAACACCGTGCTGACCGAGAGCCGGACCGATAGGCGGCTGGGGAGTTGCGCGACCTGCGGGGATCTGCAACTTGATAAAAGCTACTATTTTCTTTGCCATAATTACACCTCCAAATGTGGTAATCTGCGGAAGAATTAAAAATTTTTCTTCCTCCCACGTACATAACCTGCGGCAAATTTGCAGGAAATGCGAATGTTTTATTCTTTGATGATTTCAATGCTCGAAGAATCGAGCTCAACGGGAGTTTCGCGACCGAATACGGAAGCGAGAACCGTAATTTTTTTGCCGTTCTCGGAAATAGAGTTGACTTTTCCGGTGAATCCGGACATAGGGCCTACGGTGATCTTGACGCTGTCGCCGATAGCGAACTTGGAAGATTCAACATAAGTTTCAACGCCGAGCGCTTCAACTTCACTGTCCGTAAGCGGAACGGGACGCGAGCCGGGGCCAACAAATCCGGTAGAACCGGTGATGTTTCTTACAACGTGCCAAGTTTCGTCTGTCATAATCATTTTTACGAGAACGTAGCTGGGGAAGATCTTTACTTCCACTTCTTTTTGAACACCGTCCGCGTTTGTTTCAATAATCTTTTCAACGGGAACCTTTACCTCCATAATGAGGTGAGAGATACCACGGTTTTCGATTATTTTTTCAAGGTTTGTTTTTACCTTGTTTTCATAACCGGAATAAGTGTGAACGACATACCATCTGGGCTCGTTGTTGCTGCTGATGCTCATCGTCTGCCTCCTTATTTATTAACCTATAAAGTATACTACAAGGTTCCAAAGACCCTTGACACCCTGGGAAAAACCAAAGTCAAGCAATGCGAGTACAGCGCCGCATACTATGATAGACGTGAATACAACAGCGCAGTTGCGAAGGAGCTGCGGACCTGTGGGCCATACAAGCTTTTTGAATTCACTTCTGTAGTCGCGGAAGAATTTTGCGATTTTTGTGAAGAAACCAACTTTGTCTTTTTTATCCTTCTTGGCGGGCTTGTCCTGTTTGGGAGCTTTTGCTGCCTTTTCGGGCTTTTCGGACTTAGCGGTTTTTTCGAGTTTTTCGTCCTTTTCGTGAGCCATTAGTTCCTCCTTACCGGGCCGCTTCAGCGGTCCGTATGCGATCATTTTGTTTCTTTGTGCAATGTGTGTTTGCGGCAGAATTTGCAGTACTTGTTAAGTTCAAGTCTGTCAGGATCGTTTCTTTTGTTTTTTGTTGTGTCGTAGTTTCTCTGTTTGCATTCTGTGCAAGCAAGAGTAACTTTAACTCTTACATCACTAGCCATTTTTTCGGCACCTCCTAATAAGATTTGAAGCTGATTATGTAATTTATACATAAAAAAGCTTCTGTTTGAAAATAAAAACAGAAGCTGATTTCTCTTTTTTATACAGCGCTTGCGCGCTTTTTGTTAAAAAGTGATAGCGGCCCTGTTTTTGTACCTCCCTCAACACGGAAAATAAAAAGACCCTGAAAAAGGGTATCCGCAGAGGTACTAACAGAATACCATAAAAAAATCAATTTGTCAAGAGGTTGTACGCATTTTTTTGCATTTGCTCAATATATAATGAAGGATTTTGCATTATTTATTGAAAGAAAATGAATAAGTTTTCCCAAATTTTTGGTTTATGGCAATATCCATAGTCTTGTCTGTCAGATTATAGACGATAGACCAGCGCGTGTAACTGCTGGAAGCGGCTTTGAGCGCTGCAAAAGCGTTTTCTGTGGGGAGGTCAAATCCATTTGCCTGTACGGAATTTAATATTGCATTCATTCTGTTAAGGGAATCCGCGGCGTTGGCATCATTATAAAAAGATATACCCTCGTCGGTAACGTAAGTATTCGCGCAGACCTGTATATTTTCCGTCTTATATTCCACGAGCATTTCGTTATCGACAAATTCAATAATTGCGCTGTTGCCCTCCGAATCGCCTACCATATAGTGGTATGCAAAGCCGTCCGTGTGCAAATTGCAGCTTTTGAATATTTCAATAGCTTCGCTGACGTTTTTTGCGTTGTCCAATACGTTGCGTATGATAGTCGTGGACGTCATATCAACGCTGCTATCGCTTGTGTGTATCTCGGGGGAGCCGAGCTGGAGTACGCAGATTGCAAGCCCTTGAGAGTTGATGCCGTCGAGAGGGATATACGGTGCAAGCAAAAGCGGGGAAGTGTCGTCTTTCGGCTCTTTCGGTGTGGTGATACCCAAAAATTTGAGGCTTACCGTGGAATAGGACTCATATCCGTTTTCGGGAGCTGTATGTACGATGAGGTAAGAGCTACTGTTTGCGGTATCCATATCGAAATTTCTTCCAAATATTATATTGCCGTCCGTGCTTTGCGTGCAAAAGGAGGAGCAACCGTAGCCGAGCGCGGAAAGATCAAGCTTTATATTCGGAAAAGCTTTATATGCGTACTGCACAAGCTCTTGCGTGCTTGCGGCACCGCCGTCTTCAATAAATTCGTCGAATTTGTAGTCCTGCGTGTAATCAATATAATACAGAGCGCGGTAGGAATCGTTATTTACGACAAAATCGGCTTTTGCGTCCTGCTTTGTTTCTTCGATTTGTGTAGTTGTTGCCGACGATTGCAGCGTTTCCGGGGAAGATGTGCCGGAGGCTTCCGTTTGCGCTGTATTTTTATCCCCGCAGGAAGAAAGCAAAAATATCGAAAGCGACAGAATTACGGACAGAAGTTTTTTTCTCATATCAATATCTCTCCAAAAAATATATTATATATTATATAATTATACAACCGTTTTTTATATTTTACAATAGAAAAGAGCCGTTTTTTTCGGCTCTTTTACAATATGCGAATTACGGCTGTGTCCATATCTTGTCTTTTTGAAGAAGCTCCCAATTTGCTTTGAGGGTCTGCGTTTGTTTACTTTTACTGCCTTTCGGGGCGGGTGCTTTGAAAATATAACCGTCCTTTATCATTTGCGAGAGGGCGAAGGCAACGGCTTTTTTCTTTACGTCATTTTTTTCGGATACTTTTTCTGTAATGCTTTTTTCTGTCGCGGCTTCTCTGTGTACCATAAGATAGCTCATATAGTTTGCTATCATTTTATAATAAGCGTTAACGGCTTTTTCGTCCGCGGGAACTTCGCGGTACCAGGAGGCGTATTCTTTGAGCTGATAGCTCAGGGCGTTTTTTACCCCGTATATGCCGACTTTTTTGCGGCAGTCATTTATAATGAAGCGCACAACGGAGCTGAAATGTCCGTCGCCTGTAAATATGATGAATGTGTCGGCGTTTTTATTTGTCATCGCTTTTTGATATATATAATCGAGCATTATAAAATCCGTAAAATCTTTTTCGTAGTGCTCGCTTTTGTTTTGGGTGTTGATGACCATTCCCGTGACGTTGCGTATTTTATCAAGCTCTCCGCGCAGACCGTAATTTGAAAAATCTCCGAAAAACGCCATATCCGTAACGTCATATTCGTTTCTCAATTCCTCGTTCCAAGCCTTTATATCGGGTTTTATGCCGTACTGACGTTCAAGGGCAATATACCAATGCTCAAAATCCACAGCAACAATGGCGCGGGGGCGCTTGCTTTTGTTCTTTCCAAACATAGTTTTCACCTCCTTTTCCTATATTCCTATAATAAATTTACCATAAAACAGGGTGCTAAGTCAACGAAAAAACAAGAAAGAATATAAATTTCTAAAAAGATTGCGTATTTTACTGTACAAAAATTTTTTTATGTGCTATAATGTAAATGTATTATAATATCTGATTTGTCCGAAAGGATGATTCGGGCTTTACACATATAAAAATAAAAGCGCAAGCTTTACAATGAATAGGAGAGATTTTATGCTTACAGCTGTTGTCGGAATCAACTGGGGCGACGAAGGAAAGGGCCGTATGGTCGATCTCCTCGCCGAAAAAAATGATATCGTTGTTCGTTATCAGGGGGGTAACAATGCCGGACACACAGTGATCAATCATCGCGGAAAGTTCATTCTTAATCTTCTTCCCTCCGGAATTCTTCGCCCGGAGATCGTAAACGTAATGGGTAACGGTATGGTTATCGATATAAAGCACCTTGTTGGCGAGCTTAAAAGCCTTCACAATGCAGGCATCGAGATCACACCGGACAACCTTAAAATAAGCGATAAGGCTATAATCTGTATGCCTTACCACGTTCGCCAGGATATTCTTGAAGAGGAACGCCTTGCGGATAAGAAATACGGCTCCACACGCCGCGGCATCGCTCCCGTTTACGGAGATAAATATATGAAGAAGGGTCTTCGCATGGGTGACCTTTTCGATTCCAAGGAAGTTCTCACAGAGCATGTAAGAGATATTCTTGACTTTAAAAACCTTATTATTTCCAAGGTTTACGAAGCACAGCCGAATACTATCGAGGGAATTATGGCTTGGCTCGAAGAATACGGCGATATTCTTAAACCCTACATCTGCGATGTTAGCGAATACTTGGGCAATGCCATCAAAGAAGGCAAGAACATAATGTTTGAAGCACAGCTCGGCGCTCTTCGAGATATAGATTTCGGCATCTATCCTTATACATCCTCCTCATCCACGATCGCGGCTTACGCACCCATCGGCGCGGGCATTCCCGGAAAGAAGCTGGACCACACGCTCGGAATAATGAAGGCTTATTCCTCTTGTGTTGGCGAGGGTCCCTTTACCTGCGAATTTTTTGGCGACGAAGCTACCAAGCTCCGCGAAGCCGGCGGAGAATACGGTGCGGCAACAGGCAGACCGCGCCGTGTAGGTCCTTTTGACGTTGTCGCTTCCAAATACGGTATCCAGTGCCAGGGCGCAGACTCCATTGCGCTTACAAAGCTCGATATCCTCAACGGTTACGATAAGATCCCCGTTTGCGTTGCATATGAGGTTGACGGCGAAAGAATTACAAGCTTCCCCACGGGAGATAAGCTCAACCGCGCAACGCCCGTTGTTGAATACGTCGATGGCTGGAACTGCGACCTTAAAGGTTGCCGCACTTGGGAAGATCTTCCCGAAAACGCAAAGAAGTACATCAAATACATCGAAGAAGCTACGGAATGTAAGATACAGTACGTTTCCATCGGCGCGGAACGCGATGAATACGTTCAGGTATTTTAATTGAAGATATGGAAAGAAAAAGTGTTGTAATAACAGGCGGCTCGCGCGGCATAGGCCGCGCCTGCGCTTTGCTTTTTGCACAGCGCGGATATAACGTGCTTTTGGGGTACAACAAAAATAAGGCAGCGGCAGAGCAGACTCTTGCCGCTGTTTCGTCTTGCGGGGTAAAATGCGCTGCTTTTTGTGCGGATATTTCCAAAAAGGACGAGGCTCGCCGCCTTATCTCAAAAGCTATGTTTGAATTTGGCAGGGTGGACGTGCTTGTAAACAATGCAGGTATTGCCCGTGCCGCAATAATGACGGACGTTACGGAAAGTGATTTTACAGAGCTTTTTGCAACGAACGTAGGAGGAGCGTTTTTTGTTTCGCAAGCGGCCATTCCAGAAATGATAAATCAGGGAAGCGGAAAAATAATCAATATCTCCTCTATGTGGGGGCAGGTTGGTGCTTCATGCGAAACGCTGTATTCTTCCACAAAAGCGGCTCTGATAGGACTTACCAAAGCTATGGCAAAGGAGCTTGCGCCTTCCGGCATCAACGTTAACTGTGTAGCTCCCGGCGTTATCGACACGGAGATGAACGCTTGCTATGACGAGGAAACGATGGAGGATCTGCGAGAGAAGACGCCTCTTTCACGCCTTGGAACACCGGAGGACGTGGCGCGTGCGGTCTATTTCCTTGCATCCGATCAAGCGGATTTTATTACAGGAGAGGTTCTTGCCGTCAACGGCGGATTTGTGATATAGGTAAAAAGTTTTGGCAAGATACTGCAAAAATATAATATAACGCAGCAAAAACGGCGAGAGTAAATACACGTCAACTGAAATTTGGTGTTATTTACTTTCGCCATTTGCTTTTAATTATGAAATTGTCTTAAATTCATATGTGAAATTTTCTGCATCTAAAAACTGTGAAAGTTGTAAACGCAGCGTTTCCAATTCTTTTTTTGAAAGATTTTTTCCGAAAATCGCTACACTTTTCTTGTGGAGCTTTATATGAAGATGATTTTGTTGTTGTTTATCAAGTTCATAAGGGAAAGCGATGGCCTTTTTACGTATTTTGCAAAATATATATGATCCTTTAAATTTGATTTGTCCCGCTTTTATTGTTTTCGCGTATATACGGTAGATGAAAGGAATTTTAACTTTATTTTTTTCGGTATTTTTATCGGCTGAATATTCTGCAACTATTTCCCAAAGGTTTTTCTTTAAGTCTAATTTCTCGTTATCACAAAAATTATCGTTGTTTCGCAGTGGCAGTCTGTTGCCGAAAACAGCTTTTATTATTGTTTCTATTGCATAATTTTTTGCGGGCTTGCCGCTCATTCCGATAAGATAATATTCCTTCATTGCATCGAAATAATATCTTCCGCAGGAAATATCCGCAACACAGGGAATGATTGCATTATTTTTATGAGAACTGATGTTTTTACGCACGATCTGCGGGATCGTAGGGTCGAGCGAGTCTGCAAGTATTATAACGGCTGCGGCGGAAATAATGGGTGCTTTTTTCTTGTCTTTATCAAGAAAAAACATTTCCGATTTATTTCCGTGCAGAGGATTTATATTTGCTTTTGCGGACTTTAATATATTATAATAGGTTGTGGTATCCAGATGGTTTACGCTGTAAAGCAGGCATATTTTTTCTATGCGTGCGTAATATGCTGTCCAAGAAAAATGACTGTAAAATTTTATTAAAAGAGGGCAGGGTGTTACAGTAAGAGGTGTACAGGTATATCCAAGGCGCGATATACGGCGGATAATTGCTTTTTCGGCTTTGGCGCGCGTTTTGCCGTTTGCTTTGAATTCAAAATATTTTCTGTCGCGCTTGTAGGCGCGTACTGTTGCAAAGTATGCATCCGAAACCATAAAAACAGATAGATTGCTAAATAAATATATTAGCGAAAAAATCAGTAAAGATAAAATTATGATAGTAATAAAAAAATCAGGCAAAACTGCGGATATTTTGTCTATGAATATCCAAATAAACAGAATAGCGATAAATGCCAAAATTATGGGCGAATATAAAACTATCTGGCATATAGTCGGATTTTTCAGCTTGGGGAAATTTATTTTAGGTACTTTCATAAGCCGCTCCGTTCGTTTGATGTTAAAATGATTATATCATATTCGGAGCAAAAATGAAATAAAAATTTGCTATTTCGATTGACAAAAAGTAATTTTTGTGGTATCCTTATATAGCTTAATCGAATACGGAGGGTTATCGAAGCGGTCATAACGAGGCGGTCTTGAAAACCGTTTGGGTTCACGCCCACGTGGGTTCGAATCCCACACCCTCCGCCAAAAGCGGAGCTTTCGAGCTCCGCTTAGTATTTTACATACCGCCTTAGCTCAGCGGATAGAGCGTCCCTCTTAGAAAGGGTTGGTCGCGGGTTCAAATCCCGCAGGTGAAAATTTCCACTTTGGTGTGATTATATATAAAACCGCGAGTAACACTTGCGGTTTTACTTTTAGGAGGTTCATATGCCTGTAATGAATGTTAATTTGGTTTTGGATGATGCTACCTACGCCGGCGTTAAAGCAGGAATTTATGAATTGGGTGGATTAGTCAAAAATTCTGACAACAAACGTGTGAAAAAGCATTTGCCTACAGTAGTTGATGCAACCAAGGAAGGTGCCTCCAAAGCAATTGATATGATACGCGAACATAAAAAGGAACTTTTTATTGTAGGCGGAGTGATTATTGTAGGCGGAGCTGTTGCTGGAGCTGTTACATATATCTCGCAAAAAGATAAAATTAAAGCAAAGAAGAAGTTTGGTGAAACTTTAGAAATATATCTTAATGCCGCCCAAAGTGGAACACTAACCAGCAACTTGGTTGATGATTTGCTTGCTTCAATAGAGGTTATTTCAAAGTTTTCAAAGGATGGAGCAGTTCCAATTAATCTGACATCTAAGCAACTATACTCGTTGTTCAATAGCGTTTACGATTTCACTAAGCGAATGGCAGAAGCAAATAATGTCAATGCTAAAGATATTAAAGCTCCGAGAAAATTTTCAAAAGGCAAAATTCTTGATTTGCAAAATTACTTGGTTATGCAAAAACAAATTCTCGACAACGTAGCCTAACTTACTCAAAAAACACAGCCCCACCGCAATGGTGAGGCTGTGTTTTGCTTTACTCCTTCTCCACAAAGAGCAGGATCGTATTCATATGCCACGTCGACTTATGGACGATCTCGAATGCGAAATCGCCAACGAGAAATTCTACGAGCGCGCTCTTGGGCACGATAGTCCTTCCCGTAAGTAGGGCTTCCTGCCTTGGGGTCACTCGCACCTCGAACCTTTTGCAAGGTATCGATCACGACAAGCTTCGTGTCGGGGTATTGTGTTTTGTGATTCAAAAGCTGTTCCTCAAGCTCACCGCCAAGCGAACCCGCTTGCACGGCAAAGCGCAGATTGGTCGGACACTCCTCGGTTAGTCTCGCAACACGATCCTTCACACGTGCGAAGGTATCCTCAAGTGCCAAGTAGAGCACGTCGGAGGAAATAATGTTGTGACCAAGAAACATCCTTCCAAGTGCCACGCAAAGACAAAGCTGAAGCACAAACCACGACTTGCCGATTTTCGACGGACCGCAAAGAAGGGGCAGACCCTCGGGGAGCATATCTGCCACGATAAAGTTTTTCGGAGCATAGGGCGTTGCCATCAGCTCCTCGGCATCGATGGTATCAGGTTTGTTCAGGAGATAGGGATTATAAAAATCATAATCCATTTACATCATTCCTTTCTGTTCCTCACGTCCTTTCTTTTTTGGATTTACGATGCATCAGCGTCACACAGCATATAGCGAATGACGTTGATTTTGGGAATCCTGAATCGGTTTCCCACG
>SVRQ01000022.1 GCA_015064725.1 Oscillospiraceae bacterium
TTTCTCTCCCCGGTCGCATAGTCATTTCGCGCGTTCGCTAAAGCTCTCTTCCGAAATTCCTTGCTTTGCGGGGTATCGCTGCCTAAAAACAGCCATTTAGGCTGTTTTTACTTGCTCACAGCTGTAACATGGGTTCGATTCCCGTACGGGTCACCAAAAAAGAAGACGGATGCTTAGGCATCCGTCTTCTTTTTTTTGCTTACTTGTTTCGTATATCGAAGCCTCGTCGCAGACGGTGGTTCGATCCCGTATGTTAGCGCAACAAAAACGACCTAAACGGTCGTTTTTGTAAGCGGTGTCGCCCAAAGTGCGAATTTTGAAGCAAATTTTATATTTGCGAACAAAATGACACACGACGGCGACAATCGTCAACAAAGAAGTGTTTTTTTCTATTCAAACGAGACCGTTATATATAACACGTTTTCCTTATATTCAGCAGAAATGCTTCCGTTCATTCGTTCTGTAAGCAGCTTTGCGATCGACAAACCCAATCCAGTAGATTTTCGCGCGGAATCAACGGTATAGAATCTGTCAAAAAGTTTTCCCACATCGACCGTTGAAAGCTCTAATGCGGTATTGGAAAATGTAATATTCCCCGCTTCACTCATTATTACCGAAAAATCTCCATCGCTGTATTTTACAGCATTGCTTATGATATTTCCGAAAATACGCGATAAAGCCGATCTGTCAAGGTTTTTCATCGCTCCGCTTTCGGGGATCGATACATAAGGAACAATATTCTTCTGCTCAAATGCGCCGTAAAAGGAGATCAGCGTATCTTCAAGCACTCTGCCCATGTTGACATTTTCATAGTTCAAATCGGACACAGAGGAAATAACCGAGTATCTGAAAAGCTCCTCGGTAAGAGATTTAAGTGCTTCGATGCGACTCCCTATATGCTCTATATACCGCTTTGCATCATTCGTCATTTTCTCGGCTTCGAGCAATTCCAGATAACCGCATATTGCCGTAAGGGGTGTTCGCAGATCGTGCGAAATATTCGTGACGGCTTCTTTAAGCTCGCGGTCACCGTTTGCATATTGTCTGTGTCTGCGCCGCAGTTCGGCAAGCTGTACTGATATCTCTCCCGCAAGATGCCGTACATATTTATCTCCCGATGAAATGGTAATAAGTTGATTTGTATCGGAGGAAAGATGCTCCGAAAGACAAGCGCATATCTCGTCCATACTCTTTTGTATGATCCGTATCTTTATAAGCAGTATGACAATAATTACAGTAAGTACACCGCATAGCATCCAAAGAAGCATCTTTTCTCCTTTCAATATTCAAAGCTTATTTTATATCTTTTTTGCGGAACAAAACATATGCTACCGCGATCAGAACAAGTGACGTCCCAACAGAATATAACGGCAAGGTATTAAGCATTTTCGCGTTCTCTTCATCCACGGAAGCTATAACATTAAGCGGATCGAACAGAGGTACGACTATACTGTTATATTCCATTGCTTGTCCTATCGGGATGATATTGAAAGCAAAAATAAGTTTTTCACGCAAGGGACTGCCGATATAATCGGGATTTTTTATCTTTCCTTCGTTGAACTGAACCATTCCGTCCACCAAGACAGCTTCCATCTGATATTCGGGGCGGCTCAGGGCGCTGTCAAGCTCATATGCTGCAAGATACGAGCCGAATACGAGCAACAATGCCAATGCAGCAGCTACCGCCTTTCTTGGTATCAGTATAGAAACGATAAATATCATCGTTATCATCGAAATAATAAGGAATATATACCCTATAGCGGATTTTATAAGCACATCTTGCAATATATGTCCAAATGCAGAAACATTGAAGAGCAAAAATACGCCCCAAGAAGCAAGACTCAGAACAAAGCAAACGCTTAAAGCAATAATACACTCGGAAGCAAAGACTGCTCCCTTTGTGTGTCCCGAAGCTATCTTGTTTCTGAAGCCCCCGTCGCTAAACTCTCGCCCTATCATTAAAGAAAGCAAAGCGGCATATATCAAAAAGCCTATAATTACATATATATCATCAAGTCTCGAATCCTCTTTTACTCTCACACCGCTTGCTATACCGAGAACGGCAGATGCAAAAAGAGATATCCAAAACAAAATGTTCCCAAAATATCTGCGATAACCCGCACGAAGTAATTTTATCATTTCCGCCTCCTTACTTGAAAGATCTCTTGCGGAAAATAAGCCATCCCACAAGAACAAACACGGGAATCGGCGCAAGAATAGCAAATGGGGTGTTGTTCAGAAATTCCTGCTCGCTTTCGGACACTTCTCTTTTAAGGAAGTCATTACCGATAGTGTTCGCCGTTGCTTCTTTTGCTTTTTCCCAAGATCCGTCATTATAAAGGAAAGGCAAAAGTATCTCATCATACGCCGATCTCTGACCATATGGATTTGCATCGCGGTAAAACGTCAAAACGCTTCTCCACGGCTCATCAACATATTTTGAATTTTTTTCTTCCCAATGTACCCATTCTCCGTCCCTTAATTCGCCGACTCTGTAAAATTCTCTTTCTTTTAACGCTTGCCCGACAACGGTGCTTGTAAGAAACAAAGCGATGATAAGTACAAGGCAAACTATTGCCGAAGCCGTTTTTGACGGAATGATGCAGGTAAGAGAGGCAAACACGTTGGCAAACAACAGCGACATACACAAAAATCCGAATATCGTCTGCAGCGCAAGCAAAGGCGGGATATGTGAAAACAAACGGAAATTCAAAACAGCCGCAGCCGCAAGAAATACCGCAAAAAATATCACCACAAACATATTTGCTAAAATAAGCTCTGCAAAATATACCTCTGTTTTCGTATGACCCGTGGGGATCTTATTCCTGATACATTTTGAAGTTTCGTTTCCGATAATAAAAGTTATCATCACGGCAAAAACGATAGAGCCACATACAAACCAAAATTCGTTAAGCTCCGCGGCATCATAAATCTTATATGAAAAAAGAAAAGCGAAGACCGCGGTTAGCACAGCGCAAACCTTGAACACCGCGCTATGCGTATATCTGAAAAATCCCGATCGAAGAAGATCACCCATTCTCTCCACCTCCCACAAGGTTAATAAAATAAGTTTCAAGATTTTCATCCTGCTCGTGAGAGGAGAGCAATTCGCATTTTTCCTTGTCAAGCGCCAGCACAAGCGAGGAAAGCCCCACCTTCCCGTATATATTCGCTGTGCTGTCATTCAGTATCTCATAATCGGTTCCCATTTCATCAAGCACGCGAGCAAGTGCTTTTGTGTTGCTTACCTCTACCCGTATGCACTTGCGGCAAGCCGCTTCAAGCTCCGCGGCGCTTATCTCTTTTACCATATGTCCTTTTTCTATAAAGCCGTAATGCGTAGCAAGCTTTGAAAGCTCTCCCAAGATATGGCTGGATATCAACACGGTTATCCCTCGTTCACGGTTAAGCTTCAAGATAAGCTCGCGTATCTCCACGATGCCCTGCGGGTCAAGCCCGTTTATCGGCTCATCAAGAACAACAAAGTCGGGATTTCCGATAAGAGCCACGGCAATGCCAAGCCTCTGCTTCATACCGAGGGAAAAATTGCGTGCTTTCTTTCTGCCCGCATTTTCAAGCCCCACAAGCTTCAATATTTCAGGGATGCTTTCAAAGTTTGGCAATCCCAGAACGAGCGCTTGTTGCTTCAAATTGTCCTCAGCGGTCATATCAAGATAGATAGAGGGCGTTTCAACTACCGCCCCCATCCTGCGCCGCTCTCTCGATACGCTTCTTTCCTTATTGGGTATGCCGTATAGCGTATATTCCCCGCTTGTCGGCTCCTGTAAGCCGCAGATAACGCGGATAAGCGTTGTCTTGCCCGCTCCGTTTCTTCCCACAAAGCCGTATATCGAGCCTTTGGGAATGTGCATAGTCAGATCTTTGAGTGCTTCAAACTTTCCGTATTTTTTTGACAGCACCGAGGTCGTAAGTACGTATTCCATTTTTATCCTCCCGTAAATTATGATACTGCCATTCTATAATAAAAAAGTAAAGATAACGGTAAAGAAAACCGTTAAGATTTCGTAAAGCTTTATTTTGCCATCTTAAAGCCAATGCCCCATACTGCTTCAATATAATCTTTTCCCGATGCATCGCGGAGCTTTTTCCGAAGATTGCTTATGTGTATCTTCAGCGAATTTTCCGTGCAATCCGGGGTGTCAATGCTAATATTCTCAAGCAGCTGCGATTTGGATACAGCCTGTGTGCTGTTGAGCATAAGATATTTTAATATGGCATATTCCGTCCTCGTCAGTTTCAGCACGGTATCCACCACCGTCACAGCATAGTTTTCCGTATTCAATGTGATCGTGTCATAGTGCAAGAGCGCAGTCTTCGGCTTTGCGTTGCGCAAAGCCACGGATACCCTTGCAAGAAGCTCGCTTGTGTTAAAAGGCTTCGTAACGTAATCCGCCGCACCGCCCAGCAACAGCTCTACCTTATTATCCACGTCTATCTTTGCGCTTACAACTATTACGGGAACGTTTTTTATCTTGGGCAAGACCTCCTCCCCCGAAAGCCCCGGGAGCATAAGATCGAGCAAAACAAGATCGGGGGTCTTCGATGAAAGGAGCATCAGAGCCTCGGTTCCCGAATAAGCACGCAGAACCCTGTATCCCTCTTTTGCAAAAACCTCTTCAAGCATATTTCCGATATGTATATCGTCATCTACAATTGCAATAGTTTTCATAATAACCGCCGTTATATAAGATTTGAAAATATTTTATCATAAAATCGCGAATTTGTCTATAACGGCATAAGCTTTTGCAGATAAGATCCCCTGCTTCGGCAGAGGATCTTATTACTTTGCGCTTTTCCTCTTTACAAAAGGAAACATATGTTGTATAATATAAGAAAATCATAATCATACAGAGGTGTTTTTACAATGACTCTTGAAATGCTTACAGACCTTTTTGAAGCACTTACAATTTTCTGCTTCGGTCTTTCCTGGCCCATTTCCATACGCAAATCCCTCATCTCCAGAACGGCAAAGGGCAAAAGCCTTTTCTTTGAGGTTTTCTTGCTCGTCGGTTATGCATTCGGTATAGCTCGCAAGATAATTCAGGTGTCCGTTCTCGGCAGCAGCGGATTTATCTTCTTCCTCAGCTTCTTCTTCTACGTTCTCAACTTTATAGAGATCTCCATCGACGTTGCGCTCTATTTCCGCAATACAAAGCTCGATAAGCTTGCGGACGCCGCTAAAGAAGCAAACAAATAAGATACATAAAAAGAACAGGAAAATCCTGTTCTTTTTTATTTAAAACCTCTTTTGCTCTTGACTTTTCAGGTGAAATGGATTAGAATATAACATTATGATACAGTGAATTCGTGTAAGTAGCCGATATAAACATTCTAAAGAGAAGGGCGACGCAGGCTGGAAGCGCCCCGAATGATATACCGTGTGAATTTCAGCGATGGAGTATCCTGCGAAGATCAAAAGATATAAGCAGGGTGTAGTGCGCACGCCAAATGCACAAAAGAGAGCAGAATTTATTTTTCTGAATTTGGGTGGTACCGCGGGCAGACAGCTCGTCCCTTTTAGGACGAAGCTGTTTTTTTGTTTGTCCCTTGCCAAAATAACAGCACGGTACACCTTTGATTCAAGCACATATTATATTTAATTTAAGAAAGGAAAAATGAAATGGCAGACAAAACCACAGAAGTAAGACTTGCCTTCCTCGCAGCGCTTGAAAACGTTGCGAATGCCGACGAGCTTGAAAAGCTCCGCGTTGAGTACATCGGCAAAAAAGGCTACGTTACAGACCTTCTCAAAGAGATGAAATCTCTTTCCAATGAAGAAAAGAAAACCTTCGGTCAGGCAGTAAACGTACTCAAAAACGAAGTTAACGAAAAGATCGCGGAAAAGCGCGAAGATCTCAAAAAGAAAGAGATCGAGCTTGAAAACAGCCGTATGCCCGAGTTCGATATCTCTATGCCCGCAAACCTTGAAAGAGGCTCTTACCACCCTATAACGCTCGTTCAGCGTCAGTGCGAGGAGATCTTCAAATCTATGGGCTTCACTGTTGAAGACTACAGCGAAGTAGTTACAGACTACGAATGCTTTGAAGCTCTCAACATTCCCAAGGACCACCCCGCGCGCGATATGCAGGACACGTATTACCTTGACAACGGTCAGCTCCTTAAAACACATACCTCTGCAGCGCAGAATGCTATTTATAAAAAATACAGAGATCAGCTCGTAAACGAGGGCAAGCCAATTAAGGCTATCTTCCCCGGCAGATGCTTCCGTAACGAAGCAACGGACGCTTGCCACGAAAACACGTTCTTCCAGATGGAGGGCGTTATGGTCGGCAAGAACATATCCATCTCCAACCTCATCTTCTTTATGAAGACGATGCTTTCCGAAGTTTTCCGCAAAGACATAAAAGTTCGCCTGCGCCCCGGCTTCTTCCCGTTTGTCGAGCCCGGCTTTGAGCTTGATATAAGCTGCCTTATCTGCGGCGGCGAGGGCTGCCCCTCCTGCAAGCACAGCGGCTGGCTTGAGCTCTGCCCCTGCGGTATGATCCATCCCGAGGTTCTTAAAGCGGGCGGTATCGACCCCGAAGAATACACGGGCTTTGCTTTCGGTCTTGGTCTTACACGCCTTGCAATGATGAAATACGGCGTTAAAGACATCCGCGACCTCAACAGCGGAAGCCTGAAGACCCTGTCCCAGTTTACGGACGATAAATAAGAAAGGAGTACACGCCAAATGTTTATTTCAATGAACTGGATTTCGGATTTTGTTGACCTTTCCGGAATCGATAAACTTGAACTTATAAGCAAATTCTCTCTTTCCACAGCGGAAGTTGAAAATGAGATCTTCTTCAAAGGAAGCGACGTAAGCGGCATAGTTGTTGCCCAGATCAAATCCGTGGAAGAACACCCCGAATCCAAGAAGCTCCACCTGCTCAAAGTCGATATCGGCGAGGACGAGCTCGTTGACGTTGTCTGCGGTGCGCCCAACGTACGCGTTGGTATGAAAACAGCGTTTGCAAAGCTCGGCGCGAAGATCGGTGAGATCACCATAGCCCCCAGAAAGCTTGCAGGCTACACCTCCAACGGTATGTGCTGCTCCGAAAAAGAGATCGGCATCAGCGATGCCAACGACGGCATTATGGACATCACGGAGGACGTTGCCCTCGGTACGGATATCAAGTCTATTTATGATATAGATGACATCGTGTTCGAAGTTGACAACAAATCCCTTACGAACCGCCCCGACCTTTGGGGTCATTACGGTATCGCGCGCGAGATCGCTGCTCTTGCGGGCAGAGAGCTCAAGCCGCTTCCCACAGCCGATCTTTCCGTTTACAATGCCCTTCCCAAGGTTGACCTCAAGATAGAAGACCCTCTCTGCCAGCGTTACTCCTGCTTGCAGTTCGGCAATATCTCCGTCCACAAGAGCCCTGTTAATATGCGCATCCGCCTTTACTACTGCGGTATGCGTGCGCTCAACTTCCTTGCAGACCTTACAAACTACCTTATGCTTGAAATGGGTCAGCCTATGCACGCGTTCGACTCCAGAAAAGTAGAAAAGATCCGCATCAAGAGATTCGATAAACCCTTTACTTTCAAAACGCTCGACGGCGCAGAGCGCAAGATCGACGAAAACACGCTTATGATCTGCAACGGCGACACACCCGTTGCCATCGCAGGTATTATGGGCGGTCTTGATTCCGAAATAGTTGAAGACACATCCACGCTCACGCTTGAATCCGCAACGTTCGATGCAGCTTCCATCCGCAAATCCACAGTCCGCCTTGCTCACCGCACGGATGCTTCCCAGAGATACGAAAAGAGCCTTGACCCCGAAATGACGGTTACGGCTATCGCAAGATTTGTGGATCTTCTTACAAGCATCGATCCCGGCGCAGTTGTAGTTTCCGCACTTACGGATGAATATGCGGCGAAATATCCCGAAGTAACTCTCAGCTTCACAAAGGATTTCGTTAACCGCTATACGGGTATTGAAATTTCCAATGAAACCATCGTCAATACACTCCTTTCTCTCGGCTTCGGCGTCAAGCTTTGCGAAGAAGAATTCACTGTAAAAGTTCCCAGCTGGCGCGCAACGAAGGACGTTACCATAAAAGCAGATATCATCGAAGAGATCACTCGTATCTACGGCTACGATAACTTTGATATCAACACAGTAGAAACTCCCCTTTCCCCCGTAAGAGCCGCACAGGTAAAAACAGACGAGGACAGAATAAAGGATACGCTCGTTAAGCGTTACTCTATGCACGAGCTTCACTCCTATATTTGGGCATACTATGACGAATACAAGGAGCTCGGCATTGAAATCGAAAAGAACGTAGAGCTTGTAAACGCTACGAACCCCAACATCAAAACGATCCGCCGTTCCATCGTTCCCACACAGCTTTGCCAGGTTAAATATAACACGGCTTACGATGCCGATTTCGCGGTATTTGAAATAGGCAAGGTCATTGAAGGACTCAAGGAAGACGGTCTTTGCAATGAGCGCAAAAAGCTTGCCATCACACTCTACAGCAAGACAAAGGATATGGAAAAGCTTTACTTTGAACTTCGTGATGTTCTTGCAGTTCTTGCAGACGACATCAAGCACGAAGCCCTCTCCTTTGAAAAGGCACAGGCAACGCACTCCTATCAGCACCCCAAGAACCTCAACAATATATTCTGCGCAGGCAGACTTATAGGTGAAATAGGCATCGTAAACGCATCCGTTTCCAAGAAGATCGATAAAAAAGCGAATATCGTTTTCGCGGAGATCGACGTTGAAGAATTTGCTAAGATAGAAAACGCAAGCATCAAATACGCTGAACCCTCCAAGTTCCCCGAGATCGAGATAGACCTTTCTTTCGTTTCCGAAAAATACGCTCCCATCGCACAAGCTATCAAGAACGCAAACTGCTCGCTCATCAAGAGCGTTTCCGTTGTTGACACGTACGCGGACGAAAACGGTAAATCCATCACGGTAAGACTTCTCTTCTCTCATCCCGAAAAGACGCTTACAAAGGATGAAGTTGCAACCGTTGTAAACGGCATCGTTGCAGAGCTTGATACAAACGGCATTAAAATGAAGGCTGAATAAAGTTTTTTTGCTTAAATAACCGCGTCCCGACATATGGGGCGCGGTTATCCGTATTTTTTCACAACTTTTTTATTTTTTTAAAAATAATTGTTGACAAATGAATTTTGTTGTGATATAATAATCAAGCATTGTGAGGAAGTGCTTGAAACACGGCACTCAATGGCGGAATAGCTCAGTTGGCTAGAGCGCTCGGTTCATACCCGAAAGGTCGTGGGTTCAAATCCAACTTCCGCTACCACAATTGGCCCGTTGGTCAAGCGGTTAAGACACGGCCCTTTCACGGCTGTAACATGGGTTCGATTCCCGTACGGGTCACCAAAAAATACTGCAGAAGAGATTATCTTTTCTGCAGTATTTTTTTATCCAACCCGCAGGTTTGGTATATCATCACGCTTTAGCGTGTATCTCATCAGCCATTTGGGTTGGATATCATCACTCGTAAGAGTGTATCTTTCCTGCGGTTTGATGATATACAATGCTACGCATTGATGATATACCGCAACAAGTTGCGGATGATATACAAGGCTAACGCCTTGATTTTGATGTTAGAATGTAGTATAACGCGCTCAAAGAGGTAATATTATGTCAAAAAACTATTTATTAGTATATTCCGAACAACTGGCAACCGAAATAGAATTGATGTGTCAAAATATAAAAGCACCCTCAAACACTTTATTCCAAATACGCAAAAGCTCAAGCAGTGTTTATGCAAACATACGTGAAGCTAATTACGGTCAGAGTAAAGCTGATATGCTTTCAAAATTTGAAATTGCACTAAAAGAATGTAGTGAAACAGAAGGTTGGCTCCAGTTGCTATTTAATACAACCGGAATTGATGAAGATACATACAAGAAGTATCGCAATCTTTGTGGTCGAATTAGACGTATGCTTATTTCAAGCTGTAAAACGCTAAAAGGACAAAGATAATTTATGAAAGAACTTATGATTGGAAATATTGTAAAAGTTATCGTTGATAGACCACTGGGTTCTCACCACCCAAAACATAAAGACATAATTTATCCCGTTAACTATGGATATATCCCCGGTATAATTGCAGCGGATGGTGAAGAACAAGACGCATACATATTAGGGATAAATTACCCTATTAAAGAATTCATCGGAAAAGTAATTGCGATTATTCATAGGATTGATGATATTGAGGATAAATGGGTTGTGGCTCCCGAAGAATTATCTTTTACAAAACACGAAATTTTATATAAAGTTGACTTTCAGGAGCAGTTTTTTAAAACCGAAATTATTATGTAATTTGAGAAAATTACATTGTTTTATCATCAGCAAACCATAAATTCAGACGAATAATTAAAATTGAAACCACTCCGTATCCCTTTCAGAAAAAAGAAGACGGATGCTTAGGCATCCGTCTTCTTTTTTGCTTACTTGTTTCGTATATCGAAGCCTCGTCGCAGACGGTGGTTCGATCCCGTATGTTAGCGCAACAAAAACGACCTAAACGGTCGTTTTTGTAAGCGGTGTCGCCCAAAGTGCGAATTTTGAAGCAAATTTTATATTTGCGAACAAAATGACACACGACGGCGACAGTCGTCACCGAAAAAATGCTTTTTTCTCTTCTCACGCTTTCCTGACCTACGGCCCTTTCTCTCCCCGGTCGCATAGTCATTTCGCGCGTTCGCTAAAGCTCTCTTCCGAAATTCCTTGCTTTGCGGGGTATCGCTGCCTAAAAACAGCCATTTAGGCTGTTTTTACTTGCTCACAGCTGTAAAATGGGTTCGATTCCCGTACGGGTCACAAAAAAAGATAGGAGCACATAGTGCTCCTATCTTTTTTTGTTTTTCAATAAGTTGGGAATCGAACAAGGCGGTAGTGAATGACAGCCTAAATGGCTGTCAGAGCCGCCGACGACCAAAGCGCGTCGAGCGCTGCGACCGATTCCCGTACGAATCAGAAATCCCCTCGCCGCACACGACGGCGACAGTCGTCACCATCTTACTCCGCAATCTCTTTCGCTTTTTCCGTAAGCGTGCGGAAGCGCTCTTCCTCTCGCACGCTATTGAACCACTCCCAGCCCTTGGGCGCGGTGAGCGCATAATATATATCAATATCGGCAAGCCTTGCAAAAAAGGTATTGGCGTAGTGATTTATGCATAAATTTTCATTGGAATATATCTTTACCTCCCCTTGTTTGGCATATACCTTTGCAAAAAGTCCTTCATCTCCGAAATAAAGAGGCGTGCCTTTCGGTATTCTTCTTCTCTCTTTTTCAAGCTCTATGCAAGCTTCAACCTCGGAATATCCCTCTTCCTTTCTGCCCAAATCGAAGAGAGATGCCGCGCGGCAAAGCTTTGTCCAGATGTAAAGCCCCATCCATCCCTGCGGCACGCTTCCCTCCCCGAAGCCTTCCATAAGGCGAAGGCGGGAGTCCATCGCCTTTTCATATCTTGCGGAAGATGCCGTATATCGTGTGTTATGTGAGAGAGAAGCATACATAGCCGCTGTGCGGTTGAGCGCACATATTTCGCGGCTCTTTTCGTGCTCACCGTGTACCCAGCAGCGCTCCTCTTCCCACTCCGAACCGAAAAGGAAATGGTAGTCATTATTTTTATGTGCCCAATATTCCTTTTCGCTCTCGTCGCAGAGAACATACATATCCTTGATGCAGTATCTTTCGTACCAATCAGCTCCGTTTGCAATAAGATGCTCGCAAATTTTTCGCAAGGTTGGCAAATACGAGCTTATCGCCTCTCTGTTTCCGGAACAGTACATATAAATATTCTGCGCAAAATCGTATGCGATCACGTTATTTTCGGGATATTGCTTGTAATATTTTTCGGCAACTTCAAGCCTATCTTTGAGGTTTAAATTCTCCGCTTCTTCATAGAAGCGCTTTTTTATACGCTCATCCACGTTTTTATCGTTCCCAACAAGCTCATCTATCGTAATGCCAAAGTAATTCGCAATGGTCGGCAAAAGAGTTATATCCGGGTATCCGTCACCGCGCTCCCACTTGCTGACCGCTTGGGAGGATATTCCGATATCCTGCGCGAATTTTTCCTGAGTTATGCCGAAAACACGGCGGTATTCCTTAATTTTTTCAGAAATTTTAAGTTCCATATAATTCTCCTTTCAAAATGATAGAAAAGCTTTTCTTGTATATATGATAACATAACAAGCCCGCATAAACAATAACCCCGTATTTTCAAAAATCCTACTCAGAGTAGGATTTGGAAATATGAAAATCGCGCCCTTTCGGACGCGGTTCATTATTCATATAAATATAAAGTTCCTTTTGCGCGAGTCACCTGAGCATTTTCAAGTACATTAACAACATAAAAAGCTTCTCCGCGGTCTGTAATATATCCTATGTGACAAGCATATATATGAGCGTAGGAATAGTAATTGTTTTCATAAAAGGCGAAAGACGCAGTTTCCTTAAAATCGCCTTCATAACCGCCCGTAGACTCTTTGAGCGAATAAGTTTTTGTGGAATAATCTACATCAATTTCTTTTTCTTTTATTTTACCGCTGACCTCAAACGCTATCTCGCTCTCCTCCGCTACTATATCGTAATATTCGGGTCTGAGCTTAATAACGGTTGCGACTGTTATTCCATCGACCTCGCCAAAGTCGTTTTCCATCCACACCGGTTCTTCTTTGAGGACAAAATATGTGCTCCAATTTTCAGCCGTAATTTCAACCGAGATCACGTTTCTTTTCTCCGTCTGCGCGTTATTTTCGTTCTGCACGTTATTTTCGTTGTCCATGCAAGCCGCAAAAGAAAAAACAAGACTGAACATCAAAAGTAATGCTATAATTTTTTTCATAAATATCTCCTTAAAAATAAAATTGCGGTATTATTATAACACTCCGAAAGAATAAAGTCAACGCAAAAACAATGTTGACACCTCACAATTTATGTGTTGACGAAATTCGACAAATGTGCTATAATATACTTGACAATCCGAGGTGACTACTATGAAAAACATCAAAACAAAGCGCAGTAAATTTTTATATTCCGTGTTCAAGCTTGCATCCAACGTTTACGCAAGCACTGTTTTCAAAAGAAAATTCATCCGCAACGAAATAAAAGATAAAAAAGGGCCGTTCGTGATCATATCGAACCACGCGGCGGCACTCGATTTTGTTAACCTTGTGGGTGCTTGTAAAAAACCGATGAATTTCGTTATAAGCAACTCTTTTTACAAAACGATCCCCGTGCAGGGCGTTATGCCCCGCCTTGGGCTCATTCCCAAGCAGCAATTTCAAACCAACCTTGCGGATATGCGCAGGATGAAAAACGTCATAGACGAAGGCGGCATCCTTGTGATCTATCCCTCCGGGCTTATGGCGGATGCAGGCACACCCACGCCCATCCCCATTGCAACGTACAGATTCCTGCAATGGCTGGGTGCAGATGTGTATATGGCAAAAAACATCGGCACGTATTTTGCTATGCCCAAATGGAGAAAGGGCGGAGCGCGCACGGGAAGAACATATATCGATATCTACAAGCTATTTGACAAAGAGGAGCTTGCCTCAAAGGACACCTCCGAAATAGAAAAGATCGCATCCGATGCCCTGTATTTCGATGCTTACGAGGAGCAAGAGGAGCATCTTATCAAATATAAGAACAATAATAATATAGAAGGTCTTGAAAACATCCTTTACGTCTGCCCTCACTGCAAAAAAGAATTCACTATCAAAACAAAAGATAAAAACGTGATATACTGCGAAGCCTGCGGCTTTGAGCAGTACGCAGACGAATATCAATTTTTGCATAAAACAAGCGAGATCGGCGAAGAAATACGCCATCCGTCAAAATGGAATGAGCTTGTTCTTTCCTGCTTAAAAGGAAAAATCGACCAAGGCGAAACGGAGCTTTCCGCCGAAGTGGAAATTCAAATGATAGCGAACGGCAAAAGCCGTTTTGAGCCTGTCGGAAGCGGCACACTCTCCCTTTGCACGGAGAAATTCAATATTCTGGGAAGTATAAACGGCGAAGACGTTGACATCTCCATTCCCATAGCAAGCTTTGCCGCGCTCCCCTATAAGCCCGGCGTATTTATCGAGATCCAGCATAACGATTCCATCTACCGCTGTTTCCCCAAGGACGGAAGAACCGTTGTAAAATTCATAAATATGGTCAAGCTATTTTATGCCTTAAACAACAGCGTATCCGTTAGATAAAAAGCCAAACGGCGAGGTTTGTTTTTACAGATATTTTATTAAAACAGCAGTTCTGCCGAACTGCTGTTTTTGTTTTATTCACTTGTTAAATTGAATCGTATCATATCGCCGTCTTTAGCATAATAAATGTCTGCTTGATATGCTTTGACTTCATCTTTTTCCAGATCTATGGGAACTATCTCCGCTTTTATCACGCCCGATCCATCCTTGAAAGCGGCGGCAGGCACGCGGAATTCTATACGCACGGGCAATAATTCCCACAAGCCGTCAAGTCCGTCGCCGTCGGTATCAACAAGCGGCAAATGAGAAAGGTAATATTCCGAAAATCTGTATCTTTCATCGGTCGTCAAGCCAATCAATTTATATTCGTTATTATTGCATATCTTCGAGCCATCGGAAGTATAAAACACAAGCTTATACTCGTCATTTGCAAAATCATCAAGTCTAAGATCACAGCTTCCGACATACGCAACGAGAACTACCTCTTCGGAGGCATTGTACGTTGCAACAGCCGTTCTGCCTGCATTCAGCCTGACGTAAAAAGGTGTATCTTTGTCTTTTACCGTATTAAAACCGGTAGAGGAAAACTCCTTGCTTCCATCATAATAAATGCTTACGTTTTCTTCATACGATGCCGCACCATCCGAAATGCTTCCGCAGGAAATAAGGAGCAAAGAAAAGGATAGCGCAAGCGCAAGCAAGGATATTATCTTTTTCATAGAATACACCTCCGTTTACTGTTTAGTCGAACGAGCGAGATGTTTTTCTCGCTCGTTTTTGTTTTATTCCGTTATTTCAACGATGAATACTGCGGCGTAGTGAATACCTTGAGAACCATATTTCTCACCGTTTCGCATTACGTCAGGACCCAAGCACCCAACCTCGCAATAAACATAGTAACGTCCGTTTCCTTTATATTCGACCTTGTTGCCGTTTTCATCAATAAAATTATATTTATTTATATCTGCTTTCTTGTCATTGACATATACAACAAGTTCATCCATAGACGAGCAGTGAAAAACAGGAAGTTCATCCCCGTGCAATGTTATCGCTTGGTGAGCAATACTTCCGGTCCCGCCGATGTTGACCCAACCATCAAAAATTACCTTTCCGCGCCAATCAATATCAAAGCGTTGATAATATTCAGCCATTCCGACAACAAGATAAGGAACATCACGCTCCTCGCCACAGGTAATTATAACTTTTGACGGAATAATCTCATTGTAGCGGTTTCTGTCTATCTTCGCTTGAATTTCAGCAGGTTCTTCCAAAGTTCCAATAGTATATTCTGTGTATAACAGAGGTATGGTCGTTATAGCTTGCGTGGTAGTTGTCAAAATCGTGGTGTCCGTAATGCTCGTTACCTCATTGACATTTCCGCAGGAAACAAGGAGGAGCAACAATGAAAAAATAAGAGCAAATAAAAATATTATCTTTTTCATAACGACCTCCTTGATTTTTAATGATGTTCCTATTATACCACAAAAATCCCTGTTTGTCAAGTTTTCCCTTTTCGCCGCATAGTTTTTGTATTTTTTTGTCAAGCTCTTGAAAAGAAATCCATTATATGATAGAATAATAGAATAAACATTTTTTTGTTTTTTCTCCCCATGCGGGAGCAAAAGAAAGGACCTTTTTATGAAGATAATCATTGCAGGATGCGGTAAAATAGGCAAAACCATTACCGAAACTCTTGTTGCCGAAGGTCACGATATTCTCATTATAGACAGCGACCCCGACGTAATAGAAGAGATAACCAACATCACGGACGTAATGGGCGTTTGCGGAAACTGCGTTGACAGCGATATCCTTGAAGAAGCAAGCGTTGGCGACGCCGACCTCTATATCGCGGTATCAGACTCCGACGAGCTGAATATGCTAAGTTGCTTTATTGCTAAAAAAATGGGCGCGGAGCACACCATCGCGCGCATACGCACTCCCGAATATAACGACAAAAGCCTTGACGTTATTAAAAAGAGCTTGGAGCTTTCTATGCCCATAAACCCCGAAAGGCTTGCCGCGCGCGAGCTTTTCAACCTCCTCAAGTTCCCCTCTGCCGTAAAGATCGAATCCTTCTCCCATAGAAATATGGAAATGATAGAGGTGCGCCTTAAAGAGGATTCCGCGCTGGATGGAATAAAGCTGCGCGAGATAAAAAATAAATTTAAGGCTCAGGTGCTTGTTTGCTGCGTTCAGCGCGGCGACGAAGTATTCATCCCCGACGGCAGCTTCGTTCTTCACAGCGGCGACAGAATAGGTGTTACCGCCCCTCACACGGAGCTTGCAAAATTTTTCCGCAGCGCAGGTATATTCCAGCGCCAGGCAAAGGACGTTATGATCCTCGGCGGCAGCAGAATTTCATATTACCTTGCGGAAATGCTCACAAACATCGGCTCTACGGTCAAAATAATAGATAAAGACGAAAAAACGTGCGAAACGCTTTCCGATGCGCTTCCCCGCGCTATAGTCATCTGCGGTGACGGCGTACAGCAGGAGCTTCTGCTTGAAGAGGGTCTTAACCGCATAGACGCTTTTGTTTCTCTTACGGGGCTTGACGAAACGAACATCCTCGTTTCTATGTTCGCTATGATGAACGAAGTTCCCAAGGTCATTGCCAAGATCAACCGCGATGAGCTTGTGCCGATGGCGGAAAAGCTCGGCGTGGATTCCATCATATCCCCGAAGAAGATAGTTTCCAACGTCGTATTAAGCTACGCCCGTGCGCTCGAAAACTCCAAGGGCAGTAACGTGGAAACGCTCTATAAGCTTATGGACGATAAGGTAGAAGCGCTCGAATTCAACGTAAAAGAGGATTCCAAGCTTACGAACGTTTGCCTCAAAGACATTAAGCTTCGTAAGAATATCCTCATAATCGGCATCATACGCGACAGGAAGATAATCACTCCCGAAGGCAGCACGGAAATTCTTGCAGGCGACCGCGTCGTTGTTATCACAACGAACAAGGGTCTTGACGATATTTCCGATATTCTTGCAAGATAAGCGGGTGGTAATATGAATTTTAAAATAGTTTCCTATATCGTCGGGCGCATTATGCAGCTTGAAGCCGTGCTTTTTATGCTCCCTCTTACAGTAAGTCTTATTTACGGCGAAAAAGCAAGCGCCATCTCCTTCCTTTTATCCGCGCTTATAGCTCTTGCAATAGGCCTCTTCCTCGTCCACGCCACGGGCAAAAACGATAAAATGCTCTTCGCGCGCGAGGGCTTTGCAATAGTTGCGCTTGCGTGGATACTTATGTCCGCAGTTGGTGCGCTTCCATTCGTTTTCAGCGGTCAGATACCTTCCTACGTCGATGCCTTATTTGAAACGGTCAGCGGATTTACGACAACGGGTGCTTCCATACTCAATAACGTGGAAGCCTTGGGTCGCGGTATGCTCTTCTGGCGCAGCTTTACACATTGGCTCGGCGGTATGGGCGTTCTCGTCTTCATAATGGCAATACTTCCGCAGGATTCCGGCAGAGCCATACATATAATGCGCGCGGAAATGGCCGGTCCCGTTGTGGGCAAGCTCGTTCCGAAAATCAAAAACACGGCAAAGATACTCTACCTTATATATATTGCATTGACTGCGGTAGAGGTCGCTTTCCTGCTTTTCGGCGGGATGACGGTTTACGAAAGCCTTGTCCACGCGTTCGGAACGGCGGGCACGGGCGGCTTCGGAATTCTCGGTGACAGCATCGGAAGCTACAGCCCCTATCTGCAATGGGTCATCACGATATTTATGCTCATCTTCGGCGTAAACTTCAACCTATTTTATCTTTTGCTTGTGCGTCAGTTCAAGGCTGTTGCAAAAAACACCGAGATATGGGTGTATATCGGTATCGTTGTGGTTTCGAGCATTGCAATAACCTTCAACATCTACTCTATGTATGAAAGCATCTCCGATTCCGTGCGCCACGCATTCTTCCAGGTGGCATCCGTAATAACGACAACGGGCTATTCCACGGTGGACTTTAACGCTTGGCCGAACTTCTCCCGTTCCCTGCTCGTCATACTTATGTTCATCGGCGGCTGTGCCGGCTCCACGGCAGGCGGCATCAAAGTATCACGCTTCATCATAGCAATAAAGACGTTTTTCAGGGATATTCGCCAGATGATACATCCGCGCTCAGTTTCGGGCGTGAGCCTTGACGGGCGCAAGCTTGATGACAAAACGATACACGGCGTAAACTCTTATTTTGCCCTGTACCTCATACTTTTCCTTTGCATTTTCCTTCTTATCTCTCTTGAGCCGTTCGATTTTGAAACAAACTTCACGGCAACGCTCGCCTGCTTCAACAACATCGGTCCCGGGCTTGGCGCAGTCGGCCCCGCTTCAAGCTTCGCCGCATACTCCGCCCCGGCAAAGCTGCTTCTTTCCTTTGCGATGCTTCTGGGCAGACTTGAGATATTCCCTATAATACTTATATTCACCCCGTCTTTTTGGAAAAAGAATAAATGATGGAAATTCAGGAGGAAATATACACCTATGTTACTTAAAAAATTTCTTTGTTTATTGCTTGTATTTGCTTTTACGGTAATGTCGCTTGCATCCTGCGCAGGAAACGGCGAAACACAAACAAGCGCCGACATTATAACGACCACGATCGGAACTACCTCAACAACGCAAGCCGCAGCAACAACGCAAACAACGGTTACAACCGTAACAACGGAAAAACCTCAGGACCCCGTTCTTTCAACGCAATCCGAAGAGGTGCTTACCGCGCAGGAGCTTGGTCTTATCCCCTCAAACTGGGCAAGCGATCTTACAAAATCCGCAAGCTTCGGCGGTTTTTACACAATGATGGTCCGCCTCATCGAGCTCTGCGATGAATCCTGTGCAGATGAATGGGAAGCCGCCATCGACCAAAAAAATTATCCCGCACGCGCTATGCTCCGCGACGACGCGCTTGTTATGATAACTATAGCCGCAGAAATACTCGGATATAATTCATATAACATAAACGGCAATTACGGATTTTACTTAGAAAATATTATAGATTTTGAAAAAATGTTCTCAGACCTGTCGGATGACTATCCCTATTGCGAAGCGAGCAGAGTTTTTTTCATGTACCGTGAAAACGGAACCGACAAAGAATCCATTTTGGGTGCCGGTGCCGCCGCCGTATATTTTTTCCAGCGTCGTATGGATCTTTACACCAAAAAGTATTTTTTAGATTACGATAATAATTATGATTTCAAGCTTAGTAGCAGGCTCACAAGAGAAGACGCCATCAAAGCGGTGGTGCGCTTCTATAACTCCACAATATACAATGAACCGGTATACTCAAGAACACCTACGGAAGCCGACGAAAATATACTTGCCGGTGCAGAAAAGTTAAAGCAAACCATACTCAACAACACGGAAAGTGTTCCTTGCACGGGAAAAGCTTACTACGTTTCAAACAGCGGAAATGACAAGAACAACGGACTTTCGCCCGAAACCGCTTGGAAAACGCTCGATAAGGTAAACAGTGCAAAACTTAACAGAGGCGACGGAGTTTATTTTGAACGCGGTGGCCTTTGGAGAGGTCAGCTTATCGCGCGCGACGGCGTAACATATTCCGCTTACGGAGAGGGAGAAAAGCCGAAATTATATGCATCCCCCGAAAACGGCAGCGGAAAAGAAAAATGGTCCCTTCTTGAAGGCACGGATAATATTTGGGTATATTATAAAGATATGATGGATTGCGGTCTGCTTGTCTTTAACGAAGGCGAAAAATGGGGCGCAAAGGTAACTCCCTATTATAAAAACGGTTATCTTTCTACAATAAACAAAGGGCAGCCGTTTGACGTTAAATCAGAGCTTACGGAAGACCTTATGTTCTTCTCGAAAGCAGACAGCGTTTTAAACGAAAACGGTCAGCCGTTTTTATCAAGCGGGGATTATAACGATGGTTCCGGCACGGCAGAACTATGTGTAGGAAAGCTCTATCTGCGTTGCGATTCCGGTAATCCGGGAGAAATATTCGAAAGCATCGAATTTATGGTAAGACTTGATAACGTAGTATGTGCAAAAGATAACGTATTCAACAACATATGCTTCAAATATACCGGCGGCACAGGCATTGTAAGCTACTATACGACCTGTGTAATATCCTTCTGTGAATTCGGATGGATGGGCGGCTGTATTTGGGGCTATGATATAAACTTTATGGAAGACGGAACATTTTCTCCCGGCGGCGGTGCGCTCGGTATGAACGGCAATACGGAATTGTATTCCGTTACCGATTGTTATTTCTACCAGCATCTCGACGCCGCGCTCTCCCACCAAGCAACAGCACCGGTTCAAGGCACGGGCGATGTCGAACCTTTGCGCCAGCGCAACATTACTTACGCCAGAAACGTTGTTGAATATACGGATATGCCCGTTGAAATATTCTATAACCTCCGCGGCTATCTCGATGATACAACATATATGATGGAAAACGTACTTGTGGAAGACAACTATTTCCTTTACACAGGTTACGGTTGGGGCAGTCAGCTTTATAAAAAATCTAATTTCAGCTCCGCATATATGGGACATTGGGATCCCAACGCCGCAAAGAATTTCAAGATAATAAACAACGTGTTCTATCTTTCCACAGGTCCGCTTATAACAACAGCGGCAAATCTTGAATATTTGCCCGTATTGGACGGCAATACTTACGTTCAAAACGAGCTTGGCGTATTGGCTATATGGCGTAACGACGATAACGAAGTATGCACTTATCCTTTTGAATACAGCGAAAAAACAGTTGATATAATAAAAAATATTCTTAAGGATAAAAACGCAAAAGTAATAATTGAATAAAGCGAAAATTAACCTTACCGCAAAATTTAAATTTTAATTTTATAATATCCATCTTTTCACGGTAACGCAAAAAGCACTCGTTTAAAAACGAGTGCTTTTTTCTATTTCTATTAAGTTATTACGCGTTGGGGTCTGTGGATTTGATCCAATCCTTATAATCCTGCGCTCTTTCTTCAACAACGCTGCCGAGCTCTGCACCGAGCTGAGCAATAATGTTTGTGCCGCCCTGAACGCCTGCAATAAGCTCTGCGTCAACGCCCGCAAAATTGAGCTGATAGCCAAGGTCATACGTTCTGGTGTTCATAATGATGTCGATCATTTCAGCATCTTCTTCGGAGTTTGTCCAGTTGTACTTGTAGAGGTTAAGGAATTCGGGATATACAATATATCTGGAATGGAAGCCGTAAACCTCCAAGAAGTTTGCAATGATGGAAAGATCGTAATTGATTGTCTTGGGGATTATGTAGTATATAGCGTGGTTATCTACGTTGTGCTTGTAGCCGATGCTCTGGAGCTGTTCTTCGCTGTAAACGGGGTGAGGAAGCACGCCGAAGTTTTTAAGACCTGCTTCGGACCAGTTTCTTGCTTTGTCGAGCGTTTCGGGAGCGAAGAGTGCAAGACCGTTTGTAAACTGAGAGCCAACCGTTGTGTAACCCGCAATAGTCGAAGCATCGTCAGCGTAAATATCGATAACAGCCTGAGCTACGAGAGAAGCATTGTCGTTAAAGCCGTGCTTGAACGTGGTGTTGCCAGCAGCATCATCCGTCTTTGTAACGTATGTGCCGCCTGCGCCGAAGTAAAGACCGCGGATACCGAACGTGGAGGAGATGTAACCATAAATATCCGCTGTGCCCGTTGTCATAATCTGGTCGCCGTCATCCTGTTTAGCCTTCTGTACGAGCTCTGTGAACTTATCGATAGTCCATTCGTTGTTTTTAACGAGAGAGTAAAAGTCTGTGCCACGGAGCTTTTCGTTCTGGTCAAGAACCTCTTTATTGAAGAAGAGGACCCAAGTTGCGTCAAAGGAGGTAAGAGAGAAGTCACCGAGGATAGCATAAAGTCTGCCGTCAACCGTTACGTCATTTACAAAGCCCTGATCCCACCAAGGGTTGGTAAGGTCGATGCCGAGCGTATGGTAGTTATACCACTGACCTGTGCCGAGGTTGCCAAGAGAAGCCATACCCGTGCCGATGTCGATGTGGCACTGCTCTGTTGCAAAGTCATTTGCAAGAATACCGTCGGCGTTTGTAACCTGCTCGATACCGCAGTTGTAAAGCTCGCAGATGGTATCGTTTCTTCTCATAATAGCCATAGAGAGAGAGTCGGAAGCGTCTTCGTCAACCACCGCTACTTCGTAGCAGTTCCAGTCCGCTCTGTTGAGGATAGCTTCAAAGGTGAAGATCTTGCCGCCGAAATCAACGTGTTCAAAGCCAACAAGCTTTTTCTCGCCTATATCGGAATCTTCAAACGGGTCGGGAAGTTCGGTCGAATTTGTAGTTCCCTCTGTCTGGGAGCCGGTGTCAAGAGTTTCCTGCGTTCCTTCCGTTGTAACGTCAGAACCTTCGTCACCACAGGAAGCAAGCGCCACAGCACCGCAAAGAAGCGCAAGCGCAAGCAATAATGATATTATTTTTTTCATAATTTAATTTTCCCTTTCTCGCATAGAAAAATAATAATTATTACGTCCTATTATAGCATTTTTTTGGTAAAAGTCAACAAAAAAAAAAAAAAAAAACGGC
>SVRQ01000004.1 GCA_015064725.1 Oscillospiraceae bacterium
ACATTATAGCACATTATCAGAACAATGTCAATATGTTTCGGAACAATGTCGATAATTTTTGATATTGTTCCGAAACGTTGTTCCGATAGAAAATCAATGCTCCATTTTGACCCATTGATTTTGGGGTGGGTCTCCGCGACCCAGCCCACATCACTTTACTGATCAAGTGCGCAAAATGAGCACATGAAATCAAGTTATCTTTTTGATAACTTGAAAGTAAAAGTAGGCTGGACATCGTGTGTCCAGCCTACAAAAGGGTATAACATATATGGTGCGGGTCGCAGAGACCCGCACCAAAACCAAGTGGCGAATTTCGCCACTTGAAGGTTCACTATGGTCTGGGCACACCGTGCCCAGACCAAGGGGTTATTTTGCTTCGTCCTCGCACATAACGTCGTGCATTAGTCTCGCGCCGAGCTTGAACGCATATTCAAAGATAGCCGCCTCGCCAAGACTCATATACTCGCTCCAACAGTCGTGGAACTTTTCGAAGATCTCTTTCTGCTCATCGGTGAAGCTTTTCTCCAAATCCTCGTGGTGCCGTGACATATAGCCGAGCAGTTCTTTCATCTCCTTCGAGTTGGTTCGGCTATCCTCTTGAGGGATGATGTTTCCGTGCCAAAGTTCTTGAATCATAGAGTTCATCTATACACGACCTCCTTCAGCACGATTTCCTCGGCGCTTGCCTTGATGTTATTCATCATCTGTACCCAGCGCATCGGGTCGGAAGCTTTGAGTTCCTCGGTCACGCCCACACGTTCTGCCATCTGTGCGATATGTAAGTCGATCTGTCCGTGTGCCTGCTCGTCAATGCGGTGGAGATGTTCGTTCAAGCGATTTTCGGTCATTAGGGTGGTGTACGTGCCTCTGCGGTGTTGTTTTATAAACGCAAGGTGCAGCTTGCCGTACTTGCCGATCTCATAAGTTGTCTGTTCGCCAAGGTCAAGCAGGGGATAATATTGCTCGCCTCTGCGCTCGTATTCGATTCCGTTCTGTATCATTCTATCCTTCATCGTTTTAGCCTCCTCTGTGAATCTTTCTGTAGATCTCGTGAATATCGTCAAGATGTGTCTGTGATTTTCGCATAATGCTGTTGTACTCTGCGGAGCAGAGAAACGAAAGCATGTCCTTCTTTTTCACCCAAATGCGGGAGTCAAGCATGATGCAATGGAGTTTATCTTCCACACACCAGCGGCGGACTACCTTTTGCGGATTCCGTTTAAGTGTTGTTTTTCTCTCCAAATTCCCGGAATTTTGTATTTCTCGGGGTTTTCACCGTAGTCTTCAATGGCTCTCAGCAGGGCGTTTTTTTTGACCAGGTAACACCGCGTTTTCTTCCCGGTTGTCTCGTATGGAATGAGTCCGCTTTTGAGATAGTACCGCGCATCCAAATGGCTCAAATGGCAGGCACGGCAAAGGTCTGCCAAGGAAAAGACGTCCGGCAAGCGGTGAATTTCGTCTAAATCGTAACGCATAAAAAATTCTCTCCTAAATCGTGAAAAATTCTCTCCAAAAAAAGAAAAATCTCGATGTACTGCAGTTGCAATTCTTCTCTCGCGAATTCTCTCCAAAGTGCAAAAAATTCCTCAAAAAACGAGGGGGCTGTATCGATTCCGATCAATTCGTTTTAGAGGGATTTTTAAAAATCTTTATCGTTTGTGTGGTTTTGGTATCGGCAGGGGATTAACGGCCTGACGATGCCGAACCACAGTCCATAGAGAAGATTTTTCATCCTCCCGAAGGACAATTCCCTTGGCTGCATCTGTGATTCAGAGAACAATAAAAAATATATAAAAACATCAATAAAAATATAAGCATATTTCTTTTATCCCTTTAAATCACATTGACTTTTTGCCTGTTCTAAAATATAATTAAATATATGAGAAAGCATATTTATGGTTTTATAAAACCAAAGGAGGAAGAAATATGGATATTATGCATTCGGAGTGGAAGGTCCGCATAGAGAACTGGATGGCGGTACTCAAGCAGGAATTGTATCAGCCTATCGGCGAGATCTCCTTTTCCGCTCGCAAAACAAAAGAATATCTTACCCCCGAACAGGCTTTGGCAGGTGAGTTTGAACCCGTTTCCCCCGGCTATACTTGGGGTGACACTTGGGAATATTGCTGGTTCCGCGGAAGCGTTACCGTGCCCGAAGGCGTGGACGGAAAGAGAATCGTTATGAAGCTTGCCCCGGGCGGCGAGTCCACCATTTTTGTAAACGGAGAAGCTTTCGGCACTTACCGTGCGGATTGGATAGCGGAAGACCACCACTATATGGTGGACAACTATCTGACAAGGGACGCAAAAGCGGGAGAGCGCTACGATATATTGATGGAAACGTATGCAGGGCATTACTATGCCACGGCGGGCTACGGCTGTTATACGGGTCCCGTGCTTCCTGACGGGGAACAATTTGTTGACCCCTTAAAGGAGGGAGCACGCAGAACGCTCGGAAAATGCACCTACGGCATCTGGAATGAAGAAGCTTACCAGCTTTATATGGACGTTGACACGATATACAGACTTCTCGGCGTGCTTGACGATACCTCTCTTCGCGCTTCGAAAATTTGCGATGCGCTTGAACAGTTCACGCTCATCGTCGATTTCGAGCAGGACATGGAAAAGAGAAACGCTTCTTATAAGGCCGCGCGAGAGGCTATGCGCCCCGTAATGGAAGCCGTTAACGGCTCCACCGCGCCCGTTTTCTATGCGATAGGCAACGCGCACCTCGACCTTGCTTGGTGTTGGCCTCTTGCGGAAACTTACCGCAAGACAGCGCGCACGTTTGCCGCGCAGCTTCGCCTTTTGGAAGAATATCCTGACTATAAATTTATTGTAAGCCAGCCTGCGTGCTATGAAATGGTGCGCGAGCATTACCCCGAGCTCTTCGAGCGTATCAAGAAAGCCGCAAAAGATGGTCGTTGGATAGCGGACGGCGCGATGTGGGTAGAGCCCGACACGAATATGGCGGGCGGCGAGGCTCTTGTCCGTCAGCTTATATACGGCAAACGCTATTACAAAGAGGTTTTCGACGTTGACAGCGAGCTTCTCTGGCTTCCCGATACGTTCGGATATACGGCGGCGCTTCCGCAGATACTTAACGGCTGCGGCGTAAAATATCTTGTAACCCAGAAGATATTCTGGTCTTATAATAAGGGCGAGCCGTTCCCTTATCATTACTTTAATTGGCAGGGTATGGACGGCTCCAAGATAACATCCTTCCTTCCCACGAGATATGAGTATTTCACACATCCCACCGAGGCGAACGAGGTTTGGAAAAACAGAAGCCAGGCGCGCGACCTTGATGCCTTCCTCTATCCCTTCGGCTATGGCGACGGCGGCGGCGGCCCCACAAGAGATCACATTGAATATGCTCTTCGCCAGAAGGATCTTGAGGGCGGCGTAAAGATCAAAATTGCCGACCCCGTTGAATTTTTTGAGGATATGGAGGCGCAGAAGGGCAAGCCGAAGAACACTTACGTCGGAGAGCTTTACTTCACGGCGCACAGAGGCACATATACTGTTCAGGCGTCCGTCAAGAAAGGCAACAGAAAGAGCGAAGAAGCTCTGCGCGAGCTTGAATTCTGGGCTGTACCTGCGGCTCTTTGCGGCGGCGAATATCCCGCGGAAAAAGCGGAAGCGCTTTGGAAGGACGTTCTCCTTAACCAGTTCCACGATATTCTCCCCGGTTCTTCCATCGGCAGAGTATATGTTGAAGCCGAAAAGCTCCACAACAAGGTTATAAACGAAGCGGGAGAGCTTCTTAAAGCAGCTCAGAACAAGCTTTTGGAAGGATGCGCGGATGCTTCCGCAGTGACTGTGTTCAACTCCCTCGGCTTTGAGAGAAAAGCGCTTGTAACGCTTCCCGAAGGTTTTGAAAACGGCGCACTTACGGCAGATGGCTCGTATATCTCCGTTGAAAACGGCAAGGCTCTTGTAACACTTCCTGCCTGCGGCGCGGTGTCCCTCGTTCCTGCGAACGAAGCGAAAGCGGCGGCAGGCGGCGTTGTGCTTACAAAGACGGATGCAGGCTTCGTTATGGAAAACGCGCTCGTTAAAGCCGTTATCAATGGCAGGGGCGAGGTTACTTCCTTTATCCTCAAGGAAAGCGGCAGAGAGTTTGCAAAAGGTGCGATGAACCGCTTCCGCCTCTTCAAGGACGTTCCGAGAAGATGGGACTGCTGGGACATCGACTCCAACTACGTATATCAGGAGATCGACGGCGCATACGATATAAGCGTTGAGCTTATGGAACAGGGAATTGAAGGCGTGCTTAAAGTAACGGGTAAGCTTCTCGATTCCTCTTACACGCAGTATATCCGCCTTGCCAAGGATTCCAAGAGAATAGAATTTGAAACGGAAGTTGATTGGAAAGAGCTTCACAAGCTTCTCAAGGTTGGTTTCCCCGTGGACGTTTATGCGGAAAACGCTATAAACGAAATGCAGTTTGGCTACGTGGAACGCCCCACGCACCGTTCCAGACTTTACGATAAAGAAAGATTTGAGGTCTGCAACCACCGTTACTCCGCGCTGCGCGACGGCTCTCACGGTGCGGCGGTAATGAACGATTGCAAATACGGTATTTCCGTAAACGAAAACAGTATGGAGCTTACACTCCTTCGCTCGGGTGCTTGCCCCGACCTTCGCACGGACAACCGTGTTCATAACTTCACATATGCTTTTACTGCTTGGGAAGGTGATTTTGCTTCTTCCGACGTGGTAAAACAGGCTTATGAGCTTAATATCAAGCCTTCCGTTGTTTCCGGCGGCAAGCTTGATGCAAGCTATCTTTCCGTTGATAACGATAATATCATCATCGATACCGTTAAGATGGCGGAGGACGGAAGCGGCGATATTATCGTTCGCCTTTACGAATCCAAAAAAGCTGCCGTTACGACAAAGCTTCACGCGGCGTTTGCAAAAGAATGCAAGGCTTACGCTTGCGATATGCTTGAAAACGTACAGGAAGAGCTCTGCTGTGAAAACGGCATGGTGGATCTTTCCTTCCGCGCTTTCGAGATCAAGACAGTACGTCTTTGCCTTTAATTTAATACAAAAAGCCAATCGATCGGCAGATCGATTGGCTTTTCTGCATCATAAAACGCTTTGTTCATATGCTCATCTGTTTAAAAACCATATACCTATGTTAAGGTATCCTGCGAAAGCGACCCAAACGGCATATGGTATTTGCAGATACGCGGCTAAAGGAGAAACTCTTTTGTAATATATTATTGTAAGTATTATCAGCAAAAGAAGCACGCAAAGCCATATAAAAGAGAACAAAAACAGGCGCATATTAAAGAAAAGTATGCTCCAAACGAAATTGAATGCAAGGCTTGCTGCGTATGCGGCAATGCCGGTATCCGCATTTTTGCGGTCTTTTTCTCTGTTCTTACATACGATAGCACAGCTTATTCCCATTAAAACGTATAATATCGTCCAAACTATGGGGAAGAGTATGGATGGAGGGGAAAGCGGAGGCGTTTGCACCTCATTGTATATCCCCATATTATCCATCGTGATAAAAGCGGAAAGCAAGCCGACAATGACGGGAATTGCGATAGAGATGGCAAACAACTTTATGTTGTTTTTGGTTTTGTTTTTCATAGTGTGGTTCCTTTGTTTCTGTTTTTCTTTATTTATATGCGTTGGTGCGGTATTTTATACTGCCTATTGAAAACGGCAAAAAATTATGTTAAAATAAAAAACAGGAGGATTAGCTATGCAGAAAATTATTGTAATCGGCTCGCCCGGCGCGGGAAAGAGCACTTTTTCACGAAAGCTGCGCGATGTTTTACATCTTCCGCTTTTTTATCTTGATATGATATATCACAGACCCGATAGAACGACCGTCCCGCGGGAGGAGTTTGACAAAAAGCTTTCCGAAATACTTGCAAAAGATAAATATATAATCGACGGTAACTATCAGCGCACGCTTGAGGTGCGTTTGCGCGAATGCGACACGGTATTTTTGCTCGATTTTCCGCTTGAGGTCTGTCTTGATGGGGCGCTGGCGCGTGTCGGAAAGAAACGGGAGGAGATGCCGTGGGTCGAAGAAGAGCTTGATCCCGAGTTTAAAAAATGGATAGAGGATTTTCCTCATATCAAGCTTCCGAAGATATACGAGCTTCTTGAAAAGTATAAGCACGAAAAGAATATAATTATTTTTAAGAGCCGCAAAGAAGCGGATGAATATTTGAAAACTATAGAAAAATCCAACGGCTAATGTTGCGTACTCTTGAGGACAGTTTTGACAGGTATGCTAAACTGACAGGCAAATAAAGTTATAAGGATTTTTAAGATTGTTATATTTACATTTTGCAGATTCTATGATATAATCAAATCAAATGTAAAATCAGTCAATAAACTTGAAGCTATAATATAGTTGTAGGAGGGGCAAAAATGGGAATTTTCAGAAATATTTTCTTCAAAATGGCCGGTGAAAAAACATTAAGAAAAAAGTCGGATAAGATGTTTAATAAACTCATAAAGGTAGGCTTCTATGAAAAAGAAGGTAAAAAGCATATGAGACTGGCTAATAAGTATAACGATTACGTAAATGCCATTGGTGGCAAATGCGCAAGGAAACTACCAAAGCGCGAGCACGGATGGTATATTCATAAAAAATGATAGAAAACTTAGTGATAAATTTTCAATTTGCCAAACAAACTACAAAATAGAATAGAAGCCACGGTTCTAATAATGTGAGCCGTGGCTTTTTGTGTGCCATAAAAGTCTATCTGTTTTTCCTGACAAGCACTGCATTTGTGTCCACAAATGCAAAACATGGCATAACTCTTTCGAGATATACCGTATTCTTGCAAAACTGTCCTTTAGGGTACGACCCTAATTCCGTTGGATTTTTTGCTTATTCGATCTCTTCGTCCGTGAATTTTTCTTTTATTTCATAAAAATCGAGGATAGGAATGAGGATAAGCGCGGTAAGACCTGCGGTAAGACCGCCGTTGTAGAGAACGAAACCGCCGTGAAGCGCGGAAGTGGATGTGCAAATGATCGCGTTTACAATTCCCGCTACCGTGCCGACCTTCCAGCCGTATTTACCTGCAAACGGGCAAAGACCCGTTGCGAAGGCAAGACCGTTTATATACCCCTGCGTTGCAAGCGACCAACCCATGGGGAGTCCCGAAAGCGTGCAGATGCCAAATGTTATTGCGTTTAGCAGGGAATAACCAAATACGATGGGCCAGACGTTTCGCGGAGTTTGACCCGAGGCGGAAAAGGTTATGGCGGCTATGGTGACGCCTGCCGTTGGTCCCGTATATCCCACGCCGATGGGGGATAAAAAGATAAAGTTGAGGTAGAGCAGTATGCAAAGCCCGTATATGCCGACGTTTATAAAACAAAGCGGCGTGCCGAACGATCTTACAAAATCCGCGTTATGCCCCGTGCTTTTCCAAAGCTTTTCGTATCCCCTGAAGCTGCATTTATTGAGCAAGAAGCCTAAAACGATGGAAAGCACAAAGACTATGGCAAAGAACACCGTCATAAAATCGCCGTAAGAGGATCCGTTCTTAAGGTACAAGGGATTATCGCGTGAGAGCGCGTCCGGCGCCTCTATCCCGAGCGTTTTATACATAAACGCATAAACGAACATACCGAGAATGCCGATGGCAAGACCTGCCTTGTAAAGGTTGAAGGCGCGGTGCATTTTCGTTGTCCCCGGCAGGAGCGCAGGCACGATGAAGCCCGTGGCAAGCCCGAAGAGGAGCGCAAGCACTATGCCAAGCGCGGTAATATGGACTTCACCGAAAACGTAAGCATCGCCAATGGTATAGCGGAACAAAAAGTCGCTGATGAAAGGACCGAGCGCCGTTGCAAACATTGCAATATGCACGTTTTCGCAGAACTTCAGCTTGCGTACTTTACAGTAAACGTAAACTCCGCAAAAAGGCGGCCACATATTTATAAAATTGAGTCCGTAGAAGCAATGCGCCGTGATAAGAAAGTAGCCTGCAAGCGTTGTTGCCGTCGGCTTCGTATGGGAAACGACCATAACGAGGTTGCAGGCAAGTCCGCAAAGCGCGGCGTTGAAAAGCGTACTGCCAAGTCCGCCGATGTTAAAATAGTCCGTCACGAGCTTTGAGGGTGATGTCATTATAAGATAAAGATTATGAAGGAACGAGCCGGTCTCGCCGCTCATTTCGATTGCTATCGGCGTTGCAACAAGAAACGCAACGGACCAAAAAAGCATATACAGCGTCAGAAGCCTGCTGTTCCATTTTTCTTTTTTCGCTTTTTCTTCGTCTGTTAAAACAGTAGCTATTGCAGTGTCCATTTTACACCTTCTTATTTTACGGAGTATTTGTTCACGTCGGCATAGTCTGCCTTGTCGTTTTCTATATAGGAGAGCAGCTCGTCCGCGCAGGAAAAGGTCTTATACACGTTTTTTGCGCTTTCTGTCATAAACCCTGTGCGCACGGTATGCTCCATAAGCTCCTCGAACTTATCGTAATAGCCGTTCACGTTGAAAACGGCGATCGGCTTTTTATGCTTGTCGAGCTGCTTTAGCGTGAGGACCTCGAAAAATTCCTCATAAGTGCCGGCACCGCCCGGAACCATAATAAATGCGTCTGCGGTATCCTCCATCATCCTTTTGCGCTCCGCCATAGTTTCTGTGAAGATAAGCTCCGTGCAATCCTTAAAAATTATATCCCCTTCGTCAAAAAAGGACGGAACGATGCCGATGACCTCTCCGCCTGCGCTTTTTGCGCCGCGTGCCGCAGCACCCATAAGACCGTGCGCGCCCGCACCGAAGATGAGCGTGTGGGAGCGTGCGGCGAGCTTTTTGCCAAGCCCCATTACTTTTTCAAAATATATTTTATCTATATTGTCGCTTGAAGCCCCGAAAACACAAATTTTCATTTTTATTACCTCTGTAAATTATATCTTAATTATTATTTTATCATACGGAACGAGAAATGGCAATTATTTTCGGGGAAATATTTATGTAATTGCAGATTTATTCGCCTGTTGCAAAAAAATATGAAAAATGATAAAATATTTTAAAAAAAGTACAAGGATTTTTGCTTTTTCATTTGTATAATAAGTAGAAGCAGTAAGGAGGAGCCCTATGAACAACGGTGAAAGTAGCTACCGCCGTTTTCTTGATGGCGACGAAAGCGCTTTTGATGATATAATGGAGCTCTACCGCGACACGCTCACTCGTTTTATAGACGGATATGTGAAAAATTTTGCCGCGGCGGAGGATATTGCTATCGACGTTTTTACATACGTTCTTGTGCATAAGCACAGATACAATTTTAAAACGTCGCTCAAAACATATCTTTTTATGCTCGGCAGAAGCCGCGCTATCAATTTTATTCGCAGAAGAAAAAGCCTTGCCACCGTGGACATAACGGAAGCGGAGAATGAGCTTTATTTTTCCTCCCCGGAGGAGGACGTTCTTCTGGACGAGCGAAAAAGAGTTGTGCGCGAGGGGCTTTCAAGGCTGCCCGCAGATATGCGGGAGGTAATAACGCTTGTGTATTTCGAGGGGCTTTCCTACGAGGAATGCGGGCGCGTTATGAAAAAGAGCAAGAAGCAGATAGATAACCTATTATATCGTTCAAAGGAGAAGCTGCGTTCCGTTATAGGAAAGGAAGGAGAGCTTTTATTATGAGAAAGACGAATGAAGAATTTAAGGCGGAGGTCTTCCGCCGACGGGATGAATATTACAAAAAAAGAAACAGACGCATCCGTATTGTGGCAATATCATCCGCGCCGCTTGCGTGCCTTACGGCATTTATGATAATGATACTGCCTGCTATGATGCCGGCAAGCAAAGCAGACCCGAATTTTGACCCATATTACAGCGCAACGGGCGGAGAAAGCGAAGATATTCCTGCGAAAGTGGAAAGCGAAGCTATCCGCGTGAACGTGAAAAGCATTTCTTATTCCTGTATGAATAAAGGAACTTATGCGAATGTACCGAGCGTTATGGAAGAAGAAAAAGTGCAGGAATTTACGGAGCTTTTCTCCTTTCTTACAAGAAAGGAAGGATCGGATAACGCGGAGAAGGCAACGTCCGGTATAATAACATCTGCCACTACCACAACGCAAGCGGGAGGCAGCACGCCGTGTTATTCCATAACTTTGCATTATGAATTCGGAGAACCGAGAACTTATTTCCTGTATAAAGACTTTATCGTATGCGGCAATGATGAATTCCCCATTACGCAAGGGCAGTTTAAAATACTTACCGATTTTTTGACATAACGGAGGTGTTATTATGAAAAAGAAGATATTTTGCGTGCTTATAACGGCTGTGTTGCTGTTTTCGCTTTTTCCCCTTGCTGTGTCTGCGGACACGGGTCCCAAGCCCTCTGTCCGCGTTAATATCAATGGCATTGACGGGGAATATTACGTAACGCTTCTTTCCTACCATCCTTCCAACGGACCTATGTCTGCGTGGAACGGCAATGAGTCTTATGCATTCTATCACGAAGGGGACGAGGGCTACGATATTTGGAAAAAGTTTGTGGAGTATAAGGACACGGACGGCTACTATTTCCTCCAACAGTTTGAAAAATGCGAGGGCGAGGACGAATACTCCTGGACGTATTATCCGCCGTCGCCATTCAAGGTGCTTATATACGTTCCCGAAACGGATGAATTTTTTGTAAGCGGAGTTTACGAACGCTACGCTTTTGACAGCTATTTTACGCTTGAAGCAGGCAAGACGGGCGCGTTGCTTTCTCTTGCAAGATCGTACGATCACGGCGCGGAGGTGCTTTCTCTTGTTGCAAGAATAGTATTGACTCTTATACTTGAAATAGGGCTTGCGTTTGCTTTCGGCTATACGGCAAAGAAGCAGCTGCTTCTCATATCCGCTGTGAACGTGTTCACGCAGATAGTGCTGAACGTGCTTTTGAACGCGGTCAATTTTTACAGCGGACATTATGCGTTTGTGGCGTACTATGTTTTCCTCGAGCTGATAGTGCTTCTTATTGAAGCTGTGATATTCTATGCGTTCCTGCACAAATTTGCAAATAAGCCGAAAAAACGTGCACTTTCCGTGGCATATGCGGCGAGCGCAAACGCGCTTTCCTTTGCACTCGGAATGGTGATAGCAAAAATGATCCCCGGTATATTTTAAGGAGATGATATCTATGAAAAAGAAGATGTTTGCGCTTATATTGGCGTTTTTTGCGTTCTCCCTTTGCGCGTGCGCCGAAAGTGAACCGCCCACGCCCACGGAGAACACTTCAGATACGGCGGCGGGCATTTTAACGGAAATGACCGTCACTCATACTATAGAGCCCGGCTCATCGGTCAAAATCCCCGAGCCCGTGAACGGTACATACGCTTGCGGCTGCGATAACCTTTTCCACGGCGATTATATTATCTCTATCGAAAACGGTGTTGGCATTACACGCGGCGGCAAGGAAATTTCCGCAGAGGAGCTTGTGCGCGGAGAGCTTATCGCTATGCACTATAGCGGAATAGATCTGGAAACTTACCCCTGTCAGCCCGTTAAAGTAACGCGCATAGAGGTTCTTCCCGAAGGCACCCAAGCCGAGGATTACGAAACGGCAACCTGCAGGGTTTTACGCGTTTCCTGCGTTATGAGCAGCACGGTATTTGCGGATGAAATTAAAAATTAAGGAGGCAGTGTTGTGAAAAAAACAGTCGCATTGATTTTAAGTCTGATCATATTGCTTTCTGCGGCTTCCTGCGGCAAGGAAGAATATTTTCCTTCATATGAACCATATGAGCAAAGCGTTGTTGCCGCACGCAAATTCAAGGAAGAATTTACACAGTACAGCGGGGAGGGAACAAATAAAAGATCAAAGCTTGTTTACCCCGATAATTTTGCGGGTCTTTATATCGGAGAGGATCACGTGCTGTATATTTTATACACGCACGATAAAGAATCTCTTATGAACAATGTTTCGGAAAAAGAAGCTGTTTTCAAACAAGTCGATTATGGCTATAATTATCTTGAAAATGTACGCGCTTTTGCAACTTATTACGGAATGGCTTATTCTGCTACGTCCTGCTACATTGACGAAAAGGAAAACAAGGTTGCGGTTCATATTGCCGAGGAAAATCGGGATGCGCTTATAGAAAGACTTTACCAAACGCTTGACGGATTTGATGAAAATACGCTCTCATTCCGTCCGCCTATGATTGCCGTTGCAACCTGAAAGGAGATAATATGAAAAAAATACTTACAACTGTTTTAAGCATAGCGCTTGTTCTTGCGCTGCTTCTTTTGACCGTTTCCTGCGGAAATGCGAGCGCGGGAAGCCTTATGGACGAGATCGCACCCGAAAAGGTGGATGGCAAAAAAGGCGACGATAAATTTAAAAAGGCGCAGATAGATTTTGCGCTTGAGCTTTTTGCGGGAGTTGCGAAAGAAGGGCGCGACGATAACATCCTTCTTTCTCCCGTTTCTGCGATGTATGCGCTTGCAATGCTTGCAAACGGGGCAGAGGGCGAGACCCTCTCTCAGATGGAAGAAGCCCTTGGCGGCATTTCCATCGGCGAGCTTAACGAATATCTTTATTCATTTGCCGAAACTCTTTCGGCAACGGATTTTACGGAGCTTTATAACTCCATCTGGCTTCGCTCTGACGGCTCTCTTGACGTGAACAAAGATTTCTTGCAAAAAAATTCAAATTATTACGGTGCTGACGTATTCAGCGAAGCGTTTGACGCGAGCACTGCAAAGAAGGTAAACGCTTGGGCGGACGAAAAAACGCGCGGTATGATAAAAGAAGTTGTGAACGAAGATATGCTCAAGGAAGCGATGCTTCTCCTTGCGAATGCGACCGTTTTCGAAGCGGATTGGAAGAACCCTTTCAACCCCGACCTTGTTAAGGATGGATATTTTACAACGGAGGACGGGGAAAAGCAAGAGGTTTCTATGATGTCCTCTACGGAAAGCACGTATCTTGAGAGCGAAAACGCCGTTGGCTTTAAAAAGTATTATTCGGGCGAAAAATACAGTTTTACGGCCCTTCTTCCGAACGATGGCGACGTTTACGCATACCTTGAAGACCTTTCGTCGGAAGAGCTTTTGCGCTTGCTTTCTCAAAGCTCGCGCGAGGACGTTCGCGTATCCGTTACGATGCCCAAATTCAAGGGAGAGTATGAAGCGTCTCTTAACAGTACCCTCAAAGCAATGGGTATGGAGCGCTCATTCGCGGGAAACGCGGAATTTTTCGGCTTGGGCTCAAGTTCCCGCGGCAACATATACATTGATTTTGTGAAGCAGAATACCTTTATCGAGCTTGACGAAAAGGGCACAAAGGCTGCCGCCGTAACGGTGATAGGTGCATATACAACGGGAGCAATTACGAATATAAAAAGATACGAGGTAAAGCTTGACAGACCTTTCGTATATTTTATCGTTGAAGAAGAAACGAACCTACCCGTGTTTATGGGAATCGTGACAGATCTTGGGTAAATGATATGAAGAAGATAATTTCTCTTGCTTGCACCGCACTTGCTGTTTTGCTTTTGCTTTCTTCCTGCGCAGCGCAGGATAAGAGCACGGCGAAAAGGATAAACGCCGCCTCGGACTTCGAGTTCTGCCTACTTGAAAACGTGGAAGAGCACGATTTTGGCGGATACGGTGCGCTTTACGGCTTTGGTGTTACGAAATATTACGGTAAGGACTATGAGCTTGCAAAGGATGAGAACGGATATATCATCGAGGAGGGCGAATACGTTTCTTATGAAGTTACCGCGTGGCCCGATGAATCGAACGGAGGAAAATTCGTCACTGCGATATATTGCACGGATATGGACGTGCGCGTGCTTGGCTTGACGCTTGAAAACTCTCTTGATGAATTTTCCGCGGCACTTTCCGATATGGGCTTTAAGGTAAAAGAAAGCGAACAATACGGCACGGATGGTATAATAAAAGAGTACACCGCGATAAAAGCAGAAAAAGGCGGTATTTCCGTTTACATCTGCGATTACGGACAGAGCAAAACCCTTTCCATTCGCGCTGACGTGTCAAACAAGCTTGGAATAATATATTAACAAAAAAACAAGCGGAATGGGTGTTGTCCTTATCGGAGAAATAGAATAAGGGTATGGGCATAGCCCTGTGCATTTGTTAAACAAATGCGAAACTTGCAATAAAAACAGAAGAGAGAGTAACGCGGTTACAAAATTCCGTGAAGCTCTCTCTTTTTTCTGCTTTTTTAGTGATATTCTTTGCTTTCGCAAAGAGTGATATTATTGCTACCGCAATAGTGATATTGAAGCCTTGCGGCTTCAGTGGTATTCTATTCGCCCTGAAACTCGCGAAGCGAATACCACTCGGCGCGAGCCGAATATCACTGCGTAGCAATATCACTCGCCACAGGCGAATAGAACTGGCGTGATACTCCGTTAAGAGCATCACGCCAACTCGGTCTTGTTTTTGTTATGGGGGTGAACCTATTTCGTCGGCTTGTGCCGACACCTTCCCCAAAGGGGAAGGCAACAAGGTGTCAAACTTTATTTGACTTATGAGGTTTACTTTAATTAAACTGTGAATTATAAAGTGTGCTGTAGAAACCGCCAAGACGAAGAAGCTCTTCGTGGTTTCCTTGCTCCGTGATCTTTCCGTCGCGAATGACGAGGATAAGATCTGCGTTTTGTATCGTGGAAAGTCGATGTGCGATGACGAAGCAGGTTCGTCCTTTCATAAGCTCGTTCATTGCTTCCTGGATCTTTATCTCCGTGCGGGAATCGACGTTGGACGTCGCTTCGTCAAGGATGAGCATAGGAGAGTCCGAAAGCATAGCGCGGGCAATAGTTATAAGCTGACGCTGACCCTTGGAAATGTTCACGCCTTCGTCGGAAAGGATGGTATCGTATCCGTCGGGAAGATGCTCTATGTAGCTGTCTATCCTTGCGGCTTTGGCGGCTTTTTTCACTTCCTCCATCGTGGCGTTTTCTTTGCCGTAAACGATGTTTTCGAATATCGTTCCGTGGAAGAGCCACGTATCCTGAAGCACCATAGTATAAGCACCGCGAAGCGAGGAGCGCGTTATATCGCGTGTTTCCGCGCCGTCAACACGTATCTCGCCGCTGTTTACGTCATAGAAACGCATAAGCAAGTTGATTATTGTGGTCTTGCCCGCACCGGTGGGGCCTACGATAGCTATCGTCTTGCCGGGCTGTGCGGTAACGGAAACGTCGCGCAGTATAGTTTTTTCGGGTGTATAGCCGAAAGTTACGTTCTTGAAATCCACCTCGCCCTTTACTTCCGTAAGCGAAGCGGCATCTTTTTTGTCGGGAGCTTCGGGATCTTCGTCAAGAATGTGGAATATACGCTCCGCTGCGGAAAAAGCGGATTGGAACTCGTGAAGGATATTGGAAAATTCGCTGATGGGACCTGCAAACTTGCGCGAATACTGCACGAATTTCGCAACGCCGCCAAGCGTTATAAAGAAAATTGAGCCTGCCGCAACCACGCCGCTTTGCGAATACATATAGAGTATGCCGCCGAGGATCATTACAAGCGAAATGGAAAGGTTGTTGATAAAGTTAACGGAGGGACCGAGCGTCGCACCGTAAAATTCCGCGTTGTAATATGCATCCATAGCATCCTTATTGCGCTCTCCGAAGCGGGAGCATATCTCGTCTTCGCGGTTATACGCTTTTATTGTGCGGCAGCCGGAGAGCATTTCCTCCGCATAGCCGTTGAGCTCGCCGAGCTTTTTGGAGCGCGCTTTAAAGAGGGGGCGAACTTTTTTTGAGCGATAGCGTGTGAATATTATGGAGATCGGCACTGTTATGACAAAAACCAGTATCATCGGCTTTGATATTTTCCACATAAACACGAGAGAGCCGACAACGGTGTAGATGCTTGTCATAACCTGGATCAAGTCGTGCGAAAGGGAAGCGTTTACCGTGTCTATATCGTATGATATGCGGCTTATTATATCGCCCGTTGCCGTTGTATCGAAGAAGCTTACGGGGAGCGTGGTCAGTTTTTCGAAAAGCTGTTTTCGCATAGTGCGGACGATCTTCTGGCTTATCTTTATCATAAGCACCGCAAGAAGATATGACATAACCGCGGAGCAAACGTAGCAGATGAGCATTTTTATTACGTTTTCTTTTACTGCGGCAAAATCGACGCCGTTTTCGTTTGCAATGGCATCGATAGCTTCACCCGAATATTCGGGGCCGAGAAGCGAAAGCTGGTTTGAAAGCAGAGTGAGTGCTATGGCAACGAGGAAAAGATACCAATATTTCATTATATAGCCGAAAAGGCGGATGAGTATGCTTTTCTTTGTTTTTTTGTCCAGCTTGGGGTTGTCCGCGTGTTTGTTGGGGTTATTATTCAACGAAAGCACCTCCCATCTGAGAATCGCTTATTTCGCGGTATTCGGGGCAGGAGGAAAGAAGCTCCTCGTGCGTGCCCTTGCCTATTATTTTTCCCTCGTCGAGCACAAGGATAAGCGTGCAATCCTTAACGGAGCTTACGCGCTGTGCAACGGTGATAAGCGTTGTACCGCTCATATTTTCGCGCAGGGCCGCGCGAAGGTTTGCGTCCGTCTTATAGTCGAGCGCGGAAGAGCTGTCGTCAAGTACAAGTATCTCCGGGCGCGCGGCAATGGCGCGGGAGATAAGAAGGCGCTGCTTCTGTCCGCCCGAAATATTAGTACCCTTTTGAGAGAGCATATGAGAATATCCTTCGGGGAAAGCACAGATGAAATCGTGCGCCTGCGCTATTTTTGCGGCATTTACTATATCTTCGTGCGGAAGATGCCTGCCAAGGTCAATATTTTCTTCCACTGTTTCCGCATAGAGAAAATCGTGCTGGAACGCCGCGCCGAACATGGGATAAAGCTCTTCTGCGGGGATGGTGCGGACGTCGCGGCCGCCGATATATACCGCGCCGCCGCTTACGTCGTAAAGGCGCATAAGCAGTCGGATGAGTGTGGATTTACCGCTGCCCGTCGCGCCGATGATGCCGAGCGACTCTCCGCGGGAGAGGGAGAAGCTGATGCCCTCAAGATCGTTTTGCTTTCCCTTGTAGGAGAAAGAAACGTCTTTGAATTCGATATGTGCGCCGTTTTCGCATCCGGGAAATTCGCTTTCGCTTTTGAGCGTGATATCATCGGGGGCTTCCACTACCTCTGCAATACGCTTTGCGGAAGCGGAGCATTTTGTGTACATCGTGAAAATTCTTGTGACGGACATCATTGCCATAGAGATCTGCGTGAAATACTGCATAAACGCGATGACCGTTGAGGCTGAGGATTGGTTATTGGATACTCGGTTTGCCGCGAGCGCAACAACCATAACAAGCCCCGCGTTCATAAAGAGCGTCATTACGGGGTGAACGCCGCTCATTATAAAGCCGGCGTGCTGTTCGCTTGCGGAAAGCTCGTTGTTTACTTTATCGTATCTGCGATGCTCGTATTCTTCCTTGGAAAGAGCTTTTATAACGCGGATGCCCTGCGTATCTTCGCGTACGACGCGCGTCATTTTATCCGTTGCCTTTTGCACCTTTGAGTAAAGCGGAACGCCGCGGCGGGATATAAGATATACCGTTACGAAAATAAAAGGCAGCGTTACTATCATAGCAAGCGCAAGGTAAGCGTCCATAAACAGCGTGATGGAGATACCGCCGACAAGCATAATAGGCGCGCGAATGCCCATACGCTGCATCATACCGACGAAGTTATGTACGTTGTACGTGTCCGTGGTTATGCGCGATTCAAGGGAGGGAACGGTGAATTCATCCACCTGTGCCGAGGAAAGGCGCATAGTGCGCGAAAAAAGGTCGCGGCGGACGCGCTCCGAAAATCTGCGTGAAACCTTTGCTGCCATACGGTTTGCCCAAATGTTGAAAAAGCAAGCGGCTGCGGCGCACAAAAGCATCATACCGCCCCAGAATATTATCTTGGCGATGTTTTCGGTCACGACCACGTTGTCGAGAATGTGCGTGAGGATAAGGGGAATGAAAAGCTCCGCCACGGTGCCGATCACCTTGATGGTGATGCCGACGGACATTATTCCGAAAAATGGCTTGAGGTATTTGATAAGGAATTTCATATATTTGCTTCGTCCTTGTTGTAAACGTAATTTTTTGCTCTGTCCGTTACCTTTTCGAGGATCTCGCGGAATTTAAAAAGCTCCTCTTCTGTAAGGTCTGCGGCAATGTATGCGTTCCAATCCTCCACTATCTTGCGGACGGCGGGGAGAACAGCGAGCATTTTCTGTGTGGGATAAACGCAGAGCGTGCGCTTATCGTGCTCGTTTTCGCGGCGTTCGACGTAGCCTTTTTCTTCAAGATAGGCTATCTGCCGCGCTACGCCGCTTTTGTTCACGCAGATGTGCTTTGCAAGCGCATCCTGCGACATACCCGGATTTTGGCATATTGCGAGGACGTAGCTGTGGTGGCAGGAGCAAAGCTCCGTCCCCTTGAGCTTGTCCGCACGATAAATTCCTTCGCAGCGGCTGAGAATATTTATTTTTCTCATAAGTGTTGGCATAGGTTACTCCTTTTCAAAAAAAACAGTTGCAAACGCAACTGTTGCTTTTGCAACTATTTTAGCACAGTATATAAAAAATGTCAATAAAGGTATTGACATTTTCGTCCTACAGGTGTAGTATGTAGTTATACTACAGTTGTAGGAGAAATTGATATGAAACTTAGCGAAGCGGAATGGTCCGTGCTTGAAATATTATGGTCGGGAGATGGCTTTGCCTTGGGCGAGATTGCAAAAGAGCTTAAAGCGGTAAACGGATGGAGTAAAAACACGGTTCATACGTATCTTACGCGAATGGAGGGGAAGGGGCTTGTTCTTATCGACAGAGAGAGCGACAAGCCGTATTCTGCCGCAGTTACGCGGGAGGAATGTGCAAAAAGGGAGAGAGGTGAGCTTCTAAACAAGGTTTACAGGGGTGCTGCCGGAAATCTTATAGCCGCATTTCTTAAAGAGAGCAATATCTCGCGCGAGGAGATAGAAAAGCTTCGCGCGATGCTTGATGAAATGGAGGTTTGATATGAGCAATATATGGGAATTTCTTTATCAGACCGTCAGCGTTTCTCTCGTTGCGCTTCTCATTCTTGTTTTGCGCAAGATATTCGACGGTAAACTTTCGCCGCGCTTTATGTGTTTTGTATGGAGCGTGCTTGCACTTCGCGTGCTTGTTCCCGCAAGCCTTGTGAGAAATACGGGCGTATCCCTGGGGCTTGCCGCGGAATATATTAAAACCGTTGGCGAACGCGGTCTTTCCTCCGCATATGCGGCGGAATTTGAGCCGTTAACGATGAAAGCCCCGTTCCCGTACGTTATGCAAGCACCGAAAAGCGTTACGGACGTTATTTTCATCGTTTATATTGCCGGCATATTTATTTTCCTTTTTGCGCATATGTTTTCGTACGCACGCTTGCGCCTTGCGCTGCGACGTGCGCCGAGTGCAGCCTTTGAAAAAGCTGAAAAGGTGCGCGCCGTTTGCGAAAAATACGGTCTGAAGCCTTGCCGTGTAAAGGAAGCGGAAGTGCCGACGGCTTTTGTTTGCGGAATTTTCCGTCCTGTGCTCGTTCTGCCGATGAGCTGTGAAACGGACGAAAAGATAATACTTCACGAGATTCTCCATCTTAAATACAAGGATATTGCCGCAGGCGTTTTTATTAGCATATTGCGTGCGCTGCATTGGTGCAATCCGTTTCTTTTTTACGTTTTTTCACGCATTGAAAACGACATTGAAAAGCTTTGCGATCACCGTGTGCTGGAGCTTCTTTCGGGCGAGGAACGGCGCGAATACGGAAAGCTTTTGCTTCTTTGCGCTAACGAGAGGTATGCCCGTGCCGTTGGCACAAGCTCCGTTTCAAACGGAGGAAAAAATATTTCTGCGAGAATAGAAAGCATCGTAAGGTTTAAAAAATATCCGCGCGGTATGGCAGTCGTTTCCGTTTGCATCGTCATAGTTATGTGCGCTTTCTGCATCGTGGGCGTGAAAGCGGAATATGACACGGGGCTTTATAACCCGACTTACGGCGAATATGAGGAAGCTTTTGCGATGTCGCGCATAAACCGCTGTACCACGCCCGCAGGTGCGCTGGATGCTTTTGCAAAAGCGAAGATATATAAAAATTCCGTCTATCTTGCAATGTGCTCTCCGATATATATGCAGGAGGAATTTCTTGCGAATGCGGGTACGGGCAGGGAGTATGACACGGAGCTTATTATAAAGACAGTGAGCTTGTTCCCGAGGAGGGCTGCGTTTTTGTCCCCGTGAGAGTGTATAAGGAAAACGGCTGGGTCGTTGAGGAGATCGGGGAGAGGATAGTGTTTGAAGACAATTTTTACAGCTATAACATACGTTTTCCCTCGTTTTACAACGGCTCTTACGAAGCGCAAAGCGGCACGCTTACCTGCAAAGTATTCATTCAAAGCCTTATAGAGAGTAATTTCCCCTCATTTGCCAATATTATTGAAAATAAGCATCCCGATACGGATGCACAGTTTACAACGAATTGGATACACAACGAGGGCAAATTTGCCTTTGACGAAGATGTTATGGAGGGCAAAAAGTGGATAGGATTTGTTGCAACTGCGCTTAATGACGTAAATGAAGATGCGGAATTTCCGAGCAATTTTGATATTTTTCCCGAAAGCGATGACTATAGCTCCAAATCCGGCGGTGCAAACGACGGCACTTTTTGGGAGCTGCGCAGATTGAGCAGCGGCTTTGAGGGCAACCTCATTTTCGGAAGCGGCACGGCATATTCGGACGAATACGGTAATAAGATCGTGCCAAAGGCATACAAGTATTGGATAGTGGCGGATGGAGAGATCATTGAAGAATTTACCGTGGAGGTGGAGGGATGAACGTAAAAAAAGAGCTTGCTTCCTCCTTGCGCCTTTGCGCGTGGGGAATGATATTTTTGATGCTCGATATAAATATATCGGTGTTTGATATTTTGCCGGACGTTTTTGGCTGGGTGCTGTTGCTTGTCGGCGTACAGCGCCTTGCAAAATACAGGCAGGAGGCTTCCCATCTTCGCGTATTTGCTCTTGTTCTTATTATAAACGAAACTTTTACGCTTGTCGGAAAGATGTTCGGCGGCGAGGTGTACGAGGATATTTTGGCACTCACTTTATTGATATACGTTATATCGCTTTATTTTTATTTCGCTTTTTTCACGTGTGCGGCGAATATTGCGGATGAATATGCACCCGAGATAAAAAGCCCCATTATTGCCGGCAGGAACGTTTACTCCGTTTTGTTTTGCTTTAACACACTGCTTATGTTTTTCGAGGACGTAAGCGCGCTTTCCGTAGTGAGCCTTATTGTAACACCATTTGCCCTTGTCGGTATATGCATATGTCTTTTTTCGCTTGCAAAAGAGCTTGCGAGCGAGGAAGATGAAGATGAAAATGAAAATGCGGCAGAATTTTAAAATTCGGGAAAATTTTCCTCTTACTTTACAATTTATTCATAAATTGTTCACGTATTATTCACATTTGTGTGTATAATAAAAATATACCAAGGAAAAATATTCTTTGGTATTATATCCTGAGGGAGTAGTCACGGGGTCTTTACCCGAAACAAGTCAACATTCCTGATCTTTTAAGATCTGGCTTGTAAGTATAGAAATGACAAGACTCATGGATAGGTTAAACCTATCTATGGGTCTTTTTCAGTATAGATAGGCGAAATTATTTATCAGGAGGGAATTATGAAGTACTACCTTGAAAACATTGACACAGTGCTGTCAAAAACGGAAAGCAGCCGCGAAGGCCTTTCCCCCGAAGAAGCCGAAAGAAGGCTTCTTCAAAACGGACGCAACAAGCTTAAAGAGGGCAAAAAGGATTCCTTGATAGTTCGCTTTTTTAAGCAGCTTGCCGATCCGATGATAATCATTCTTTTGGTTGCGGCTCTCATAAGCGGCGTGCTTGCATTTATCGAGAACGAGAGCTTTACGGACGTTATCATCATACTTGCCGTTGTTCTTTTCAATGCCGTGCTCGGCGTTTATCAGGAAAGCAAGGCGGAAAAGGCTATAGAAGCCCTGCAGGAGATGGCGGCGGCAACGTCCAAGGTCATCCGCGGCGGAAAGCTCGTTCACATAAAAAGCGAGGAACTCGTTGTGGGCGATATAGTCGTACTTGAAGCGGGCGATGCTGTTCCCGCGGACGGCAGACTTATTGAAAACGCAAGCCTCAAGATAGAGGAAGCAGCTCTTACGGGTGAATCCGTTCCCGTAAACAAATTTATCGATATTATCAACCTTAAAGAAAGCTCCAAGGAGGTCCCTCTCGGCGACCGCGCAAATATGGTCTATATGGGATCTACGGTCGTTTACGGCCGAGGCGTTGCCGTTATCACGGCGACGGGTATGGAAACCGAGATGGGTAAGATCGCGGACGCTCTCGTTCAGGCGGAGGAGGGTCAGACCCCTCTCCAGAGAAAGCTTTCTCAGCTTTCCAAAATGCTCACTTGGCTCGTGCTCGGCATATGCGTTATAATTTTCGGTGTACAGCTCGTTCGTGCGGGCGGTATCTCCTTTGACGTTATTATGGATTCCTTTATGGTTGCCGTGTCCCTTGCCGTTGCGGCTATACCGGAGGGGCTTGCCGCAGTTGTAACGGTCGTTCTCTCTATGGGTGTTTCCAATATGTCCAAGAGAAACGCGATAATACGCAAGCTTACCGCTGTTGAAACGCTCGGCTGCGCGCAGATAATCTGCTCCGATAAAACGGGTACGCTTACGCAGAACAAGATGACCGTTGTGGATTCCTTCTGCGAAAACGATGAGCTTCTTGCCTCTGCTATGTCGCTTTGCTCCGATGCAGAGCTTAACTCCGACGGAACCGTCGAGGGTGAGCCCACGGAGGCAGCGCTTGTGGAATGGGCGAAGAAGATAGGTGTTTCCAAAATAGAGCTCAAAGAAAAAATGCCCAGAAGCGGCGAAGCTCCTTTTGATTCCGGCAGAAAGATGATGTCCTCCGTTCACCCTGCGGACGGCAAGTTCATACAGTACACAAAGGGCGCACCCGACGTTGTAATTGCTCTTTGCACACACTACCTCAAGGACGGCAAGGCTGTTCCTATGACGGAAGAATACAGGGAAGAGATACTCCGCGCAAACAAGGGCTTTGCGGACAGAGCGCTTCGCGTTCTTGCCTGCGGCACAAGAAAGTGGGATGCGGAGCCCTCCTCTTACGAGCCCGAAAGTCTTGAACACGATCTTTGCTTCATTGGTCTTGCCGCTATGATAGACCCCGTTCGTCCCGAGGTAAAGGTTGCTATCGAAAAATGCCGCAGTGCGGGCATCCGTCCCATTATGATAACGGGCGACCACGTTGATACGGCTGTTGCAATTGCAAAAGAGCTTGGTATTCTCGAAGGAGAAGCAAGAGCCATTACAGGCTCCGAGCTTAACGAGATGAGCGATGAAGAATTCCAGAAAGAATTTATGAATATCTCCGTTTATGCCCGCGTTCAGCCGGAGCATAAAACGAGAATAGTTACGGCTTGGAAAAAGGCGGGCTACATTACCGCTATGACGGGCGACGGTGTAAACGACGCACCCTCCATCAAAGCCGCTGATATCGGCGTCGGTATGGGTATTACGGGTACGGACGTTACGAAAAACGTTGCGGATATGGTGCTTACTGATGATAATTTTGCAACCATCGTCGGCGCTGTCGAAGAAGGCAGACGTATTTATGATAATATTCGTAAATCTATCCAGTTCCTTCTCGGTTCCAATATTTCTGAGGTCATCAGTATATTCGTTGCAACTCTTTGCGGCTTTACGATACTGCATCCCGTTCATTTGCTTTGGATAAACCTTGTAACGGACTCTTTCCCCGCGCTCGCGCTCGGTGTTGAAAAGGCAGAGCCCGGAATTATGGAGCGCAAGCCCCGTTCCGCAAAAGACGGCGTGTTCGCAGGCGGGCTCGGTGTGGACGTTGCGTACCAGGGAATTATGGTTTCCGCGCTCGTGCTTATCTCCTACTTTATAGGAAATATGATGGGCGGTGCGGACCACGGTATCACGATGGCGTTCCTTACGATGTCTATGGCTGAAATATTCCATAGCTTCAATATGCGTTCTCAGAGAAAGAGCATATTCTCGCTCGGTCACGGCAATAAGGTTCTCGTTATCGCGGCTGTCGGTTCGCTCCTTGCAACGACGCTCGTTTGCGAGGTTCCTTTCCTTGCTTCCGCGTTCGGCTTCGTTGGTGTAAGCATCGTTGAATACGCTATTGCGGCAGGTCTTGGCATTTGCGTAATTCCTATCGTTGAAATAGTGAAGTTCTTCCAAAGAAAATTTGCAAAATAATAAATATTGTGTTATAATTGATATAACGCAAAAAGTGCTCGCTTTACGGCGGATTTTATAAGGATATTTACAAAAATCGGCAGAGGGATTGTTTTCTCTGCCGATTTATGTTATAATGTTTACAAGAAAATTTTGAAGGAGTAAATATGTCACTTGATTATAACAAAAAGAATATTACTCTTGCCAAAAATCTTCGCAAAAATGCAACACCGCAGGAAAAGCATCTGTGGTACGATTTTTTATCAAAATATAAAATAAGGTTTCAGCGTCAAAAGGCAATAGATAATTTTATTGCTGATTTTTATTGCCACAAGGCAAATTTGATTGTTGAGATAGATGGTTCACAGCATTACACAAAAGAGGGCAAACAAAAGGACGAATTTCGCACAGAAGTCCTTGAGGGGTATGATCTGAAAGTGATAAGATTTACAAACTATCAAATCAACACGAACTTTCGGGGTGTATGCGAGTATATAGATGCTGTTGTGAAAGCCTCCATCTTTGAGGGAGGGGGACCGTGTTAGCGGTGGAAGGAGCCTGCGTAATTTTAAAATTAGATTGACTTTAAAGTAACGCGCTCTCCCTCAGTCGCCCACGGCAAGCCGCCGGCGCCAGCTCCTTCCCGGAAGGAGCCTTATGGTATATACAAACTTCAAGGCAATTGTCTTCTCACTGTGTGTTTATAATTCAAGAGTGAAATTGTTGATAAAACGGAAAAGAGATTGTTATGAAAATAAAAGGTTGTAGCTTTGAATGTGAAAATCCATTTTTCGTATATTTCAAGAAACATTATTGCCCTTACTGCGGGCAAAAATTGATTCGAAAAAAGGTTTCGCAAATTATACATTCGGATTCCGAAGAAGCCCTAAATTATGATTTTGAGGTTGCTGATATCACCGTGAAAGGAAATATGAAATTCACTCATATTGAATTTTACTGTTCCGTATGTCAAAAACAGTACACAGTTAAAGAAACCAAAGAAAACGATTTTTTGATTGATCGTTGGAAATAAAAACTGTTCCGGCAGACCTTATATAAATCTGTTGAGGTGTTAACTTCCTTGTGAAAAAACGTCTTTACGGCGAGCGCTTTAATTTTATTTTGGAGAATAGGTATGCAGAAAGAAAAGATAGGAAAAGACAAATACATAATTTTTCTCGATATAGATAACACGGTTTTTGACGGAAAGCGTGTTCCGGAAAAAACGGCGAAAGCTCTTGCAAAAGCTAAAGAGCTTGGACACAAGGTATTTATAAATACGGGCAGAGCGCACTGTATCGTAACTAAGGATATTATTGACGCAATAAGACCGGACGGTATCGTTTCCGCGATGGGAACCTCTATATTTGTGGGCGATGAGTGCATATTCTCCGCGCTTATGGAAGAGGATGATGTAAAATTCCTTGTTAAATACGGCGATGATATGGGTGCTTTTGTAATCATAGAGAGTATAGAAAGACTTATAAGTATGCACGGGCAGGGCTTTATGGGGCAGGATAACTTTATTGAAAAAGCGGAGGATCTTTACACCTCGTTCCCTGATATGAAGGTTTCCAAGATATCCATTATGCGAACGCTTCCCGATGATGACCTTGCAATGCTGCGTGCGAGATTTCCTGCGGTCTATTCCCATTCCGGTTATACGGAGATACCGCCCGAAGGCTGCAACAAGGCAACGGCTATTGCGCGTGTGTGTGAGTATTACGGCACGGACGTGGCACATTCCATCGCTATGGGCGACAGCGGCAATGACTACGATATGATAAAATTCGCGGGCATCGGCGTTGCTATGGGCAACGCGACCGACGATATAAAAGAGGTTGCGGATTTTGTAACGACAAGGTGCGAAGAGGGCGGCGTTGCATACGCGCTGGAAAAACTCTTGTTTGAAAAGGAATAAAAAGAAAACGGCTCGTTGAGCCTTGGCTCTATTTTTTGAGGACGAGCAATGCTCGCCCCTACATAAAATATATCTGCAAAATTAAAAATATATCCGTAGGGGAGGGGCTTGCCCCTCCCGAAAAAATAAATAACAAAACGGCTCATTGAGCCGTTTTTGCTTTATATATGCTTTTCCATTTACCTGTTTTATACTGTGCGAAGGCAAGGGAGAAGTTCAGAAGCCAACCCACGGGTACTGCGTACCACACGAATGCAACGCCGAATATCGGGGCGAGTGTTACCGCGAGGATTACGCGAAGCGCAAGGTTTGCAAGATTTGCAACGGTAAACATAAACATATCGCCCGCACCGCGAAGCACGCCGTCCATTGCCATTTTAAGCCCGATGAGAACGTAGAACCAGCTCATAAACGACATATAGCCGATACCTGTTTCAAGTGCTGCGGGTGTGAGCTCATCTCCCAAGAAAAATTCAACGATGGGAGAACTGCAAAACTGCAGAAATACGCATATGATGACGGCAAAAACGCCAACCATACCGAGAGCCGTGAGGAAGCCCTCTTTGACTCTTTCCTCTTTTCCGGCACCGAGATTTTGCGCTGTGTAAGAGGAGAGCGCATTTCCGATCGCGATGAACGGAACGATAACAAGGCTTTCCACGCGCATACTTGCCGTAAATCCTGCAAGCACCTCCGAGCCGAAGCTGTTTACCACGGACTGTACCAGCATAAGCCCGATAGAAACGGTTGATTGCTGAAGGATGGAGGGAAGAGCCACGTTTGTCATCGTGGAAAGCTCTGTCGTGTCGAAGAACTTATCGCTCTTTTCGCTGAATTTACGCATTTCAAACATAAAGACGATGAAGGAAAGAAGTGCGGAAATTCCCTGTGCGATAAAAGTAGCCCAAGCGACACCAGAGATGCCCATTTCAAGCTCCGTTACCATATAAAAGTCGAGGAATATATTTAAAAGCGAGGAAAATATGAGGAATACAAGCGGTATTTTTGATTTTCCGAGCGCGTTGAACATCGAGGAGATGATGTTATACATAAAGAGCAGGGGAAGACCGTAAAAATATATATTAAGGTATTCCACGGCAAGCTCAAGGGCATCCGGCGGAGTTTTCAGCAGAGTCATAATGCCTTTGCCGAAGACAAGGCCGAATGCGGCGAGAAGCGTGCTGAGTATAAGAAAAGAGAGCATCGCCGTGTATATGGCAGACTTCATCTTTTTATACTCTTTTGCGCCGAAATAGCGGCTTACGATAACGGAAGCACCCATACCTCCGCCGGAAGCGACGAAGATGAATATATTCGTGAGCGAGGTGGAAGCTCCGACGGCGGCAAGAGCTGTGATGCCGACGTATCTTCCAACGACTGCAGAGTCCACAAGGGTGTAAAATTGCTGAAACATATTACCGATTATTATCGGCAGAGCGAAAACGAGAAGTGCGGAAAACGGCTTTTTCTCCGTTAAGTAGTTGTTCATAGGTTAAAGCTCCGTTTGATTTTTTAAACCTAAGAATTATAGCATATTTTATATATTATTGTCAAGTTTGTGCGAAAATAAACGCTGCGGCAAAAATAAAAGCCGCAGTAATGCGGCTTTTTAAACAGATGCAAACAATCAATAGGCAAGCGAACTGCCGGCTTTTGATCAAAGACTTGCAAGCGTAAGTATGCCCGTTACTATCAAGGAAATGATAATTCCGGGGGTTTTAAAGAACACTGCGCGCTGCTCCGCAGGGGAAAGCACGGATTCCGACTTGCTTATTTTTATCTTTTTGTAATTTGTGCAGATGAGTATGATTCCCGTTATGGCGAGCGCGAACAAAACAAGAGCATAAACAAGATAGATTATTATCGGAACGATAAATTCATAAAGGATATCGGGGGAAGCGGCACCGTCAATTACAAGGTATAATGCATCCTCAAGCTCGAATATCGTATCATAGAACAAGATCGGTATCGTGCCGATGGTATTGAAGACTGCGTGGAGTATTATGGTAAGGGAGCATCTTCCGGAGTGGTAATAGAGGTGGGAGAACAAAAGACCTAAACCAAAAGCATAGAAGAGCTGACCTACGTTCTGGTGGAAAAGCGCGAAGAAAAGGGACGGAACGATAAGGCAGACCATTTCACCGTGGGGGCGAAGGCGATCGATAAGCATTTTACGGAAGAATAATTCTTCGATTATCGGCGCTACGATACCTGTGCAGATAAATGCTATCCATACGTTCGTGCTTGAGAGGATTTGCGTAAGCTCGTCGATCTCCTCTGCGGAACCGGAGAACATAGATATCGTGTTGCTTATAAGGTTTCCTGCCGTGCTGATGGCAAAGCATACGGGGAAAAGCATCAAAAATTTGCCGAAGGCAACGCCGCGCTTTTCAACCTTAACAGGCTCTTTTGTTTTCAAAAGCAGGGATGCGATGAATACCGCAACGAGAAGAGTTACCTCGTTTATAATGAGGTAATATTTCATATAAATATCCATAGGCGAGGTTTGAAGCACTATAAGACCGGAATCTCCAATCCCCTCTATTATTCCCGCTACAACGGAAACACCCAGCGTAAGCCCCATCCAAATGCCCATAAGAAGAAGCACGGACCAGCCGCAGGAGGAAAAGGTTTTGCGAAGAGATTTTCTTTCTTCGCTCTTTTTACGCTCGAGCTCTTTTGCTTCCTCTGCTTTTTTTGCTTCGTATTCCGCGATGGCTTCGTCCTTTATCCTTTGGATCCTGGCGTCCGCCTCCGGGTCGGGAAGCTCTATGGTGTTGCAGTTTTCGTCGATCTCTTCAAGGACATCGCAGTTTTGGCTTTCTTCAATAAGGCTGTATAGATCGGAAATGACGTAGCTGTGCTTTTCCGTCTGTTCTTCCGCTTGTGCGGCGGTAGGGGATTCTTTTGTTTTATCGATATTTTCGTTTGACATATTTTCCTCCTTGTAAAATTATATGGGACAAGCGGTTATCATATTGCTCCAAGAGGCGATGTTGCCGCCGTCGTGTGGCAGGACTTCTTCTTCAAGCTCGGGAACGGTATCTGTAATTCCGTTGCAGTAATCAAGCAATAAGCGGCGGCAGTTCTTTGTGCGCAGCATAAGACCGCCGAGGCGCGCATCGTGTACCTCAAAGCCCTGCGGCTTGTTTAATGCATACCATTGTTTGCGGAACGCTTCGTAAAATGCCTCAAGCTTTTCGCAGAATACAGTGTATTCGTTTTCGGCAAGCGCGCGGAGCGCTTTCTTATCATCGCTTTCATATGCGGCTCTTGTTTTTTCTCCCAGGTCAAACTTTACCGCAAGCGCTTCGCAAAGAGCCGCCTGCGTTGCGAAGAGGCAGGAAAGCGTACCTGCTTCTTTCTCCGCGGTGCGCAGCTTTGCCGCTTTTTGTGCGAATATTGCAGTATCAACGGGATGTTCCGTGTTTTTGTCCGCGATTCCCAAAAAAGGATCGTTATAAAGTCTGTTTTTGGAGTAATTGGCGCTTCCGACACCGAAACCGTCGCCGTAGATATAGTTTGCTGTGTCGAGAGCGAGAGCGTCATCGTAAGAAACGCCGGTTATTTCAAGGAATTTTTCTTTCATTTCTTCTTCGCTCATGCCTTGTGCCGTTGCCGCGGCGTTCATAAGCGCGGGAAGCACGGCAAGCGGAGGACATTCGCCGCCGTTATCTCCCCAAAGCGTGAGGATCACGTTTTTTACGCCTTTTTCCGCACAAACGGGGAGCGCGAGTTTGTTTCTGCGGATGCTGAGCTTGTTGTGCGGAGTAAAACCGCCCCAGGTCCAAGCGCCGCCCGCAAACCATATGTCATCGGAGAGCTTTTGGGAATTTTCCATCATAGCGCGGTAAACCTCTGTTTTTTCCGCATAATAATCCCAATATACCATCTTGCAGTTTTCGGGAATATTTTCCGTTACTTCGGAAGGGAAACTTACGTCGTTTTCCGTGCGGTAATCTCCTTTTTGAACAAGACGGAAGAACATATCGTCCCACATAAGCGTTTCGTATCCGTATTTTTTGGCAATATCGCAAACGCGAGAAAGATGGGAGAGGAGAAGCTTGTATCTGTCCCCGAATCCGTTTTTATCAAGGTATCTTCCAAGACCTACGTAGTGTGCCTCATCCATACCGATGTGTAGCTTATTTGTTTTGAAGCAGGAGCGCAAGGTCTTGAACATTTTTTCGATAAGTTCGTAGGTACGTTCTTCACCGATCATCATAATATCGGCTATATCGAAAATATTTCTTTTATAGCAGTCCCAACGGAATATTGCGTTGAGGTGGGCGAGCGTCTGTATGCAAGGAATGAGCTCTATGCCAAGTCCCCCGGCATATTCGTCAAGCTCCGCAAGCTCTGCCACGGTATATCTGCCGCGCTTATAGCCGAAGAAAGGCTCTGTGGGTATCTCATAAGTATCCTCCGTGTATAGCATAGCACAGTTATATCCCATTTTTGCTATGATATCAAGAAAGTTTTTGAGCGCGGGTACGTTCGGAACGGCACAGCGTGAGCAATCTATCATTACGCCGAAATAATTGAAATTTTCCATAAAAACTCCTTAAAATCTTTTTTATTTTATTTTACATCAAAATATTTTCAAATGCAAGACAATACAGACACAAGCCAAGACAATTTTTAAACAAAAAATTCCCATTCATAAAAGGCTTTTCTTCGCTCATAATAAGACCAGAGCGAAAGAGCAAACGCATTTTCGCTCCTCGGGCGGGCGAAACATCGTTTGCTTGAGAAACCAATCGTTTGAATGATGATGGGCGCACAGGCGTCCGCAGTCGGAAAAATGAAAAAATATTTACGATCTTAAAAAACAGGAGAATATAAAGTTATGTCCAATAACAGCAACAAGGTCCTTGTACCCGAAGCAAAGGAAGCTCTTAACAAGTTTAAAATGGAAGCTGCAAGCGAAGTAGGCGTTAACCTCAAGGAAGGTTACAACGGCGATCTTACTTCCAAGCAGGCAGGTTCCGTTGGCGGTCAGATGGTTAAGAAGATGATCGAATCCTACGAACAGGGTATGAAATAAAAGCAAAATAAAATATAACCGAATATAATATACCCCGTCCTTTTTCATAAAGGACGGGGTATATTCATCTCTCACGAAACTAAATAAAAAATTATACGTATTTGCAGTTGGCGTTACCGTGTGATATAATAGTATAAAACGTAACGGTAAAAGAGGTGTATGATGGAATTGGATTTCTCCGTAAACGGTTCAAAATATATTTCCGAAAAAATAAAGGAAGCTCTTGGCATCAACAGACGATACGCTGTTATTTGCGGAAATTGGATAATAGACGAGCCTGTGCGCTTGCCCTCTGATTTTACGCTTGTAATGGAGGATTGCCGTCTGAGGCTCGCAGACGGGTGCTACAGCAATATATTTGTAAACGAGCACCACGATACAGCGCTCGGTAAGACAGCCGCGGGAACGGATCGCAATATTTCGGTCATAGGCAAGGGAAGAGCCGTTCTTGACGGCGGAGAATATAACGGGCTTTCGGAAAAAACACACTTAAAAAATGGGATGCCGCCTATTTGGAAAAACAACCTTATACTTTTTACAAACGTAAAAGGGTTCAAAATAACGGGAATTTCTTGCAGAAATCAGCGATGGTGGGCGTTGAATTTTGTGTATTGCTCGGATGGATATATAGGAGATATTGATTTTTGCGCGAACGATACCGCGGTGGATAAAAACGGCAATATCTATCACGGCATAAGTCATTCAAGGTATGAGGATATACTTGTAAAAAATGCGGACGGTATAGACCTGCGCTGCGGATGCCACGATATAGTTGTGGAAAATATCACAGGGTTTACGGAGGATGACTCGGTCGCGCTTACGGGAATTCGGTGGGATCTGGAAAGGTATTTTGCCGTTGAGGGGGCATCTTCCGATATTTACAACATCAAGGTGAAGAATATAGCAACGTCTGCTTTTTGCACAAACGTCCGTCTTTTGAATCAAGGCGATATCAAGATTTACGATATTGTTATCGACGGTGTTTGCGATACATCCGAAAATTCACCTCATATGGAGCGCGGGCTGTATGCCGTTCGTATAGGGGATACAAGTATGTACGGAAGCCGCCACTCCACAGCGGACGAAACTTATAATATTGAGGTTAAAAACGTATATTCGAGAGGAAAATATGCCGTGGCACTCGCGGGACAAATGAAAAATATTGTGATCGAAAATATAGAATGTGCACCGGAAACACAGCTGCTTTTGGACGAGCGTAATTTTTAACTTACTTGACAACGGTATTTTGAGCGTGATATACTTTATATGAAAATATGACTCAAGGAGGCTTTTATGATAACTTTCAAGCAGACCGGAGAAAAATTTACGGACATTTATTCCGCAAGGGAGGCTGTACTGCGCTTTGCCCGTGCGGCAGACGGTAAGGCACGCCAAAAAGCGGAGCTTATATTCGATCAAGGAAAATACAAGCTTTCAAAAAGCGTTGTATTCTCCGCGAAGGAGAGCCCGGAGCTTTCCAAGATAAGCCTTGCGATTTCCTGTGAAGAGGGAAGAGCCGCTTTCACTTCAGAAAAGGTTTTGCTTCCCGATGACTTTAAAAAAGAGGGAGAGTATTATACATACCGCTTTAAAAAGGATGCGGACGGTAAATATCCGCGCTTGCGCGATCTTTACGTCAACGGAAAGCGTATTCCTATGTGCAAGGGAGATATGTTTGCGTATGAATTTGAAATTCCTCTTGACGGAAGCGACGTTCCGAAAGGCTTTTATATTCCAGAGGATGCGGTATCATTTTTATCCGACACAGATTCTGCACCCTTGGAGCTTACGCTCTATGCGGAATGGGAATTTATGATATTTCCTATTGTCCGAATTGAGCGAAACCGTGTAAGATTTGACGAAAACGGGAAAAAGCATATTTTTGTCGGCACGGAAGGTTCTGTTTTTGATTTTTATCTTAAAAAGCTCGTGCCTTATCTCCAGCCGAAAATCAGGGGAGAGATGTTCCTTTGCAACCATCCCGGTCTTTTGGAGGAAGGTACGTGGTGCTATGACGGCAATACGGGCGTGCTTTGCTACCGCGGAAGTATCGGTATAGGCACGGAATTAAGCGTGCCTGCGCTTGATAAGCTTTTTGTATTCGAGGGTATGGATGGTATCGCTCTTGAAAACCTTGAATTTACGGGCGTTACGGATAAGTTCGTGTGTGAAAACGGTTATATTTCCGGACAGGCGAATATGGAAAAACGCTTGAATCATAAGGCGGAGGAAGCCGCAGTATTTGCGCGCGGTGTTTCGGGATTTTCCGTTGAAAAATGCCGTTTTTGGGAGCTTGGAACGAATGCTTTGCTTATGGTGGGCGATCTTGCGAGAATATATATAAGAAATTCCCGCTTTGAAAATATCGCTATGAGCGCAGTATCCATAGGAAACCCCGTCGGCATATTCACGGATAAGAGAAACTGCAGCTTCGATATCCGTGTGGAAAACAATTTTATTTCGCACATCGGATATGAATTTCCGACCTCTCCCGCGGTGAACCTTTTCCGCGTTGACGGGCTTTCCGTGTGCCATAATACTATAGAATATTGTGCATATTCCGGTATATCCGTCGGATGGAACTGGGCGGAGCTTGATTACGCTCTTGGTGAGATGGTGAATATACGCGATGCGAAGATTGCCTATAACAGAATATGCCACCATATGCAAATACTGCGCGATGGCGGAGCTATCTATGCGGTAGGCTGCAACTGCACGAAGAAGCATACGGAATTTTTTAATTTTATGCACGATAATTTTGCATACCGCGACTCCGTAAAGAGGACCGTGCGCGGCTTTTACCTTGACGGTGCTTCCTCCAACTGGCACGTATATAACAGCGTTGCCTCCGGCGCACAAAGACCGATGTTTTCGCAGTTTATTGTGGAGAGGGAATTTACGCATAATATCCTCGTTCAGAATATTTACGTAACAGAGGGCGTTGAACCCGAAAACCACGCCCCCGAAAGAAATACGATATACAAAAACATATACTTTGCGCCCACGATCGATGAGCTTTTGAGAAAATATCCCAAGGCGCGCGAAATTTACGAAAATTCGGGCTGCAAGGATATATGACAAAAATGAAATAATAAAAAAGTGTGCCTAAAGGCTCCTTCTCATAAGGATGATAAAAGCCATCGTGATACAATCTCGCGATGGCTTTTCGATGTTATAATGTTTTAACTGTATCCGATAATACGCTATATACCTGTTCTTTGCTTTCAAGCGGATATATTACATCTTCATCTGGTTCATCTAAATCAAACGAAATACTAAACTCTTTTGGATAAATTTGCAAGTCCATATAATATTTTTTATAACGACCTTGTATTCCAATACACTTTATATCCTCAAACCAATCTATATGTATTTCGACTCTCTCAATCTTTACGGATTCAAGATCATCTTTTAACGATCCATTCAAATAATCAGACAGGAGATCATCAAATGCACATTTGTTATCGGCTGTTTTTTGCTCTAAATACTTTTGTATTTTCTTTTTCTTTGTTGTAAACATTATTTTTCTCCTTTATCGCCGGTTATGCTTTTGCATTACAAAGGCATAGGGCAAAGCGCATATCCCTATTCTTCCGTGTACAGTTCATCATAGAGCCATCGAATGGGGTTTTCATAAATATATCGCAAATGCTCCTCGTAATCTTGACGGTTGCGAATGATATGATCATTGGAGCGATACTGCCATATATTTGTTCCATAATCTTTGTTGCAAAATCTTTTGAAAGTGGATACGAACCGTGATGGAATGGAATTCTGTACTGTAGGGACCGGCGTCCCCGACGGTCCGTTTTCCGCACCTTTTACCAATAGCATAATATGAATATGGTTTGGCATAATTACGTAACTCTCGACAGATAGGTCGTCGTAAAAATCGTTCAATTGATTGATGCATTTATCAGCGATTTGTCCGTATTTTGTCAATTCGATTTGCGGACCGTCGAGGACGCCGGTCCCTACAAATTGTAATCTTCCTTATGAGAAGGAGCCTAAAGCACACTTTTTTATTATTTAAAAACCCTTGTGTTTATGCAGAGTCTGCCTTTTTTCGTTGTTTTTGCGATGCCGCAATAGATAAATCTGCCGTAGCCGCGGACTGATATGATGCTGTTTTCGGGAATCGTTTTGTCCGAATTTTCGCAAAGCTTGCCGTCGCAGAAGACAAGCTTTTGACCGAAAAGCTTTGCGCTTTCGCTTCTGGAAAGACCGAAAACGGCTGATATAACACCGTCAAGACGCTCTGAGGCAACGAAAAAAGCTTGTTCATCGGGCAGGGCGATCGTCTTTTCGGGAGGTGAGATGACAGCTTCGCATTTTACCTCTGTTCGGCGCACTTTTGTAAGATTTTCGGTTATAAAAGGCGCAATGGACTCAAGGCAGAACATATATCCCACGTTTTCACAGATGATTATATCTCCTGTTACGTCGCGTTCAAGCCCAAGCCCTACAACGGAGCCGAGAAAATCCCTGTGAGAAAGCTTTTCCGCGTATTTTTGCATACGCGGCTCTATCTTTACGCAAACGATGGGGGCATCCTCCGTATATCCGAAATCATCCTCGCTTCCGAAAACCGCAAGCTTTCGCTCCGCATTTTCGTATCCGCCGAAAAGGGAAAAGCGTATCTCCGTTTTTGTTTTAAGGAGCATATCCTGCTCCGAAAGAGATAGGAAGTTTGAGTACGTGTAATATGAGCCTTCGCGTGCGCGGCGCGCAAGATCCGAAAGATGGTCCTTTAAAATTTTGTCGTTTTCCATAATCTGTCCTTTGAAAAGCTCCGCAATTTTTTGCGGAGCTTTTGCTTTTATATTGTTAGGTTTTTGTATGAAATATGCACAGGAAAAGTTCTTTTTGCCTGCTTTTTCTCCGAGAAAAGTACGCTTGCCGTGCTTTCATCCGTTAACTTGCAAATAAGCGATTGGGAGTTTGGTGAAGTTCTTTTTGCCTGCTTTTTCTCCGAAAGAAGTACGCTTGCAATGCTTTCATACGTTAACTTGCAAATGAGCGATTGGGAGTTTGGTGAAGTTCTTTTTGTCTGCTTTTTCTCCGAGAAAAGTACGTATGCGTGCTTTCATCCGTTAACTTGCAAATGAGCGATTGGGAGTTTGGCGGAGTTCTTTTTGCCTACTTTTTCTCCGAGAGAAGTACGTATGCGTGCTTTCATCCGTTAACTTGCAAATAAGCGGTTGGGAGATTTTTTCAGCAAAGTTCTTTTTGCCTGCTTTTTCTCCGAGAGAAGTACGCTTGCCGTGCTTTCATCCGTTAACTTGCAAATGAGCGGTTGGGGGATTTTTTCAGCATAGTTCTTTTTGCCTACTTTTTCTCCGAAAGAAAAAGTAGGTTATTCTGTGCGGAGGGCTTCTACGGGGTCTTTCTTAGCGGCAATACGGGAGGGAATAAGACCTGCGATAAGGGTGAGTGCGATGCTGATGAGTACGAGTACTACTGCGCCCTGTACGGGGAGCTTTGCGATACCGCCGATGCCGGAGAGAGCTTCTATTATCATATTTATCGGGATGTTGAGTATAAGTGTTATAATGATACCAAACATACCGGAAGCAAAGCCGACAAGCATTGTTTCCGCATTGAAAACTCTGCCTACGTCGCGCTTGGAAGCGCCGATGGCACGCAAAACGCCGATCTCCTTTGTGCGCTCAAGAACGGAAATATACGTTATAATACCGATCATTATAGAGGAAACAACGAGAGAAATGGATACGAACGCGATAAGTATATAGCTTATTGCGTTGATTATCGTTGTTATTGAGGACATCATAAGTGCGATATAGTCGGTATAAGTGATCTTGTCCTCCGCCGCTGCACCTGCGTTGTATTCATCGATAAGTGCGGCGATGGTATCCTTCGCTTCAAAGCTGGAGGAGTAGATGTTTATGGACGAGGGGCTGTCTATATCGAAAACACCGAGCTTTGCGATGTTTTTCTCATAAGTGCTTTCGGAGAAAGAGGGGGGGAGATATGTGTCATAGATCGGAACGAACGTGGCATCGGGAGCTGTGGCAACGTACATATCAAGCATTGCGGCAAGCTCTGCAACGCTCATAGAGGAGAGAGCTGCGGAAACTTTTTCTGCATACTGCGCTTTTATCTGAAGCTCCAGCATCTGCACGATGGCGTCTTTTATCTGTTCATCAGTCATATCGGCAAGATATGCGCGGACTGTTCCTTCCGGCATACCCATTTCCGCAGCGTATGCGCGGACGATGACGTCTTCCATAGACTCTCTTGTGGGGAAGCTTGCAAGCGAGGCGTTGACAGCCGCCGCAAGGTCGGAGGCAGGCATTTCAAGTGCTATTGCCTCATAAAGAACAGCCTTCTGGCTTTCGGAAAGGGAAGCGATGTACTCTTTTGCGGCAACGGCTTTTTCCGCAGCCGTGGGCTCTTTATAATCGTCCGTTTTGAAGGGAAGAGCTGTGAAAACGTCCTTGGAAGTGTCCGCTTTCTGCGCTTTTACAATATCGCTCTCGTTTATCTTTTCGGCAACGTGCTTTGTAAGCGCGTACGTATATCCGACGGAGCCGGAGATGGATGCGGCAACGGCATCATCATTGGGACGGATTATGCCGACGATCTCGATATCATCAGCTTTCGAGAGGATGTACGACATATATCTATCGTTTTCGCTCATATCCGTCCATTCGCCCGTCTGATCGTTGTATTGGTAATAATCCGTGGGGATAACGAGCTTGAACTTTGTTGCGAGTATTTCGGAATATTCCCAAGATTCCTGAACGGAGTTTATCTCTTTTCCGGACAAAGCAGCTTGAATTATCTCGTTCATTTCTTCCTCGCTCTTGAATCCGAGCATACAGAGAACAAGGTCGCTTATTTCGTTATTTGAGCTTGCCACAAGCACTACTTCGTTATATTTTTCGGGCCATCTGCCGTCAACCACGTCATACTGCTCCTTGACGAGGTCGTTTACAAGCTCTCCGCTTTTACCGGGAAGCATTTCGCTCCACACGTTGAAGGAGCCCATACCCATCATCGATGAGGAGGAATCTTCCGAAACGGAGCCCATAAGGTTGGAGGGGTTGAGCTTGCGGACATTCTCCGTGTCGGAGGAGTATATGTGAAGCTCCATGTTATAATTGTAGATAATGGAGGTGAATGCTTCGTTCCCGATGTTTTTATCGAGGAACAGCTTAAAATCCTTTAAGTTGTTCTTTGTTGTTTCCGCGTTTATCATCGAGTTCATCATATCGTACATAATCACGTTGGAATATATCTTGTCGAGCTCGTGAGAGGAGTTCTTTTCCGTGGATTCCATAAGGGAGGAGATCACGGAGGACATATCAAGGGATTCTGCCTGTATGCTTATGGGGTAGGAGGAAAGCGTATCCTCCTGAACGCGGTTGATGTAAAGCTGAAGACCGCTGGAGATGGAGAGGATGAGCGCGATGCCGATGATACCTATGGAGCCGGCGAAGCTTGTAAGGATGGTACGCGCTTTTTTTGTCATAAGGTTGTTGAGAGAGAGGGAGAGCGCTGTGAAAAAGGACATAGACGTCTTCTTTTCCGCTTTTTTGAGAGCTTTTTTCTGTGTGCGGGTAAGAACTTTTTCTTCCGATCTTTTTATCTCTCCGCATTCAAAGGGGGCGGTATCATCCGTCATCTTACCGTCGAGAAAGCGGACTATGCGCGTTGAATACTGCTCTGCAAGCTCGGGATTGTGCGTTACCATAATAACGAGCCTGTCTTGTGCGATCTCCTTGAGAAGGTCCATTATCTGAACGCTTGTTGCGGAGTCGAGCGCACCCGTGGGTTCGTCCGCAAGCAATATTTCGGGGTCGTTTACAAGAGCGCGGGCGATGGCAACTCTCTGCATCTGACCGCCCGACATCTGGTTGGGCTTTTTGTGTATCTGGTCTTTAAGTCCGACTTTTTCAAGAGCTTCTATTGCTCTTTTTCTGCGTTCGGATTTTGAAACGCCGGAAAGTGTGAGCGCAAGCTCCACGTTGGAAAGCACGCTCTGGTGCGAGATAAGGTTGTAGCTTTGGAATACGAAGCCTACCTTATGGTTGCGGTAAGTATCCCAATCCCTGTCTGTAAATTCCTTTGTGGATCTGCCGTCGATGATAAGGTCTCCTTCCGTGTATCCGTCAAGACCGCCGATGATGTTAAGAAGCGTTGTCTTGCCGCAGCCGGAGGGACCGAGCACGGAAACAAACTCGCTTTCGCGGAAGTCTATATTGACACCGCGCAGAGCGTCAACCGTTTCGTCGCCGGTGCGGTACTGCTTTACGATATTTTTGAGTTGAAGCATAGGGTACTCCTTGAAAGTGTTAAAATAGTTTATTACAATATAAATATAAACCTATATTATTAACAAAGTATAAACAGAATACAATTTTTTTGAAAAAAGTGCAAGGCTTTTTTCTAAAATTATCTTTTTGTTGACATTTTTATTATATAGTGATACAATAGTTCATAATAAATCTATTGAAAGAGGCTTTTTTTATGAGCAAGGTAATAGTTCCCAAGGGCTACAGATCCCTTCTTGGTATGTACGAAACGCAGACCGCAATCGGTATGCTTAAAAAAATATTTGAAAGAAAGCTTTGCAATTCGCTTAATCTCAAGCGCGTTTCAGCTCCCCTTTTCGTTGACCCCAACACGGGTCTTAACGATGACCTTAACGGTGTGGAACGCCCTGTAAGATTTGATATAAAGGAAACGGGTACGGACGCCGTTGTCGTTCACTCCCTTGCAAAATGGAAGCGTATGGCGCTCCATACCTATAAATTTTCTGCGGGCGAGGGTCTTTACACGGATATGAACGCTATCCGCCGCGACGAGGAAATGGATAACCTCCATTCCATATATACGGATCAGTGGGACTGGGAAAAGATCATAACGAAAGAGGACAGAAACCTCGAATATCTCAAAGCAACGGTACAGAGCGAGGTTGACGCTATGTGCGACACGCTCGATTCCCTTAAAACTCATTTTCCCGAGCTTACGCTCAACCTTGAGCGCAACGTGAAGTTCGTTACAACGCAGGAGCTGGAGGATATGTACCCCGGCAAAACAGGCAAGGAACGCGAAAACCTTCTTTTGCAGGAATATAAGACTGCGTTCATTATGCAGATCGGCTGCACACTGCGTTCCGGCGAAAAGCACGACGGCAGAGCACCCGATTATGACGACTGGATGCTCAATGGCGATATTATGTTCTGGAATGAAGTTCTCGGCTGTGCGTTTGAGATATCCTCTATGGGTATCCGCGTTGACAAGGAAGCGCTTGAACGCCAGCTCAAGGAAGCGGGCTGTGAAGACAGAAAAAATCTTCCTTTCCACAAGGCGCTTCTTGCGGATGAGCTTCCTCTTACGATGGGCGGCGGTATAGGTCAGTCCCGCCTCTGCATGCTCCTTTTGCAGAAGGCGCATATCGGCGAGGTTCAGGTATCCATCTGGGACGAAGAAACAAAACGTATTTGCAAGGAAAACAATATCATATTGCTTTAATAAAAAAGTGTGCTGTGAAGCACACTTTTTTGCTTATTCAAACAAAGTTTTCAGTTGACACAGTCAACTATGTTCCATAACGTATATCGCCGCTTCGTATGGAGCGAAGATGCCGTCCTTATGCTCGGGATAATTTCCGAGAATGCGGCGCGCGTTTTCCGGGATGGCGATATCGGACTCTTTTTCGAAGTTGCAGACAACGAGCATCTTTTTGCCCTCGTGCTCGCGCTCATACATAAAATAATTTTCTGCCTCTCCGGTAAGGTCGCGGAACGTGCCGCGGCGCAGAACTTCGCTTTCCTTGCGGAGCGCGAGTAGCTTTTTAAAGTAGCGGAGAACGCTCTTTTCTCTTGCTTCTTCCGCTTCTGCATTTATCTGTTTATAATCGGGATAGAGAGGAAGCCAGGTTTTTGCCCCATTGTTAAATCCGCCGTTTACGGAGGCGTTCCAGGGCATAGGATGGCGTGCGTTATCTCGCGAGCCGAAATTTAGACGGTCGAAAAGCTCTTTTTCGCTTAAAGTGTCTTTATATGCTCGGTAATATGCCGTTGTTTCCATATCGTCGAAATCTTCTATTTTATCAAAGCGGGAGTTCGTAACGCCAAGCTCTTGACCTTGGTATATAAACGGGATGCCGCGCATAGCGTAAAGCATCGTTGCAAACATAGTCGCGCTTTCGTAGCGAAGACCGCGGTCATCTGCAAAACGGGAAACGCATCTGCCTTGATCGTGGTTTTCTATAAAGAGGGTATAGAGAAGATCGTTTTCCTGCGCGATATTCTGCCATTTTGAAAATATTTTGCCGAATGAGGAAAGGGAGAATTCCTTGGGCTCGAATCTTCCGTTGCAGTTGATGTTGATGTGCTCGAACTGAAATACTGTGGAAAGCTCACCCCTGTCCTCGCCCGTAAGATTTTTTATATTCTCCACGTTTGCTCCCCAACATTCACCGACGGTGAAAAGGTGCGCGGTGTTATCTCTGCCGAAAATTTCGTTTATATATTCGTGAAGGTGCGGACCTTTATTAACTCTGTTGTTTTCCCAATCCTTGGAGATCATATCGATAACGTCACAACGGAAGCCGTCCACGCCCAGCTCCGTCCAAAAATCCACAACGGCTTTCATTTCCTCGCGCACACGGGGATTTTCCCAGTTGAGGTCTGCCTGCGTGGGATCGAAGCAATGCAAATAATATTGTCCTGCAGCTTCATCGTATTTCCAAGCGGATTCGCAGCACGCCTGCCAATCATTAAGGGGCTCGTCCGCCCAAAAATAGAAATCGCGGTATGGGCTCGTGCGGGAGCTTCTTGCTTCCTTGAACCAGAAATGCTCTGTGGAGGTGTGGTTTGGAACGAAGTCCACAATGACTTTGATGCCGTTTTTATGAAATTCCGAAAGCATTTCTTTAAAGTCTTCCATAGTGCCGAATTCTTTCTGCACCGCGCGGTAATCGGAAATATCGTAGCCGCCGTCGTTGTTGGGACTTTGATAGTGGGGGCAGAGCCAGACTGCGTTTATGCCGAGATCGACAAGGTAGGGTATTTTTTCCTTAATACCGCGAAGGTCGCCTGTGCCGTCATTATCGGAATCGTAAAAAGAACGGGGATATATCTGATAAAAAATAAGGTCGGAAAAGCTTTTGTATTTTTCGGTCATAGGGCACCTCTGTAAAAACTCTTTACGTTCATTATAGCTTGAATTTTGCGTGATGTCAACATCGGATACGGCATACATATGATAATGGTATATATATGATATAAATATGTAAACTTTTTGTTGAAAAAACGGATTTGATGTTGACAAAAGCGGTGCTTGTGATGTATAAAATAAGCAGAGTGTAAACTCACTGATTTTCACAAAAACCTTGATGTGGTAAGGAATTTTTTACTATGGCTATTAAATATCAGAATAATGCGGAAAGAATATCCCTTGCAAGACAGATCGCGGCAGAGGGCATTATACTCCTTAAAAACGAGTGCGGTATGCTTCCTTTCGGCAAAGAGAAGATTGCTGTATTCGGCAGAACACAGGTAAATACGATAAAGTGCGGCACAGGCTCCGCTTTTTGCGAAAGCGAATACTGCGTAAACGTGCTTGAAGGTATGGAAAACGCGGGTCTTGACGTTGATAAGGCTCTTGCGGAAAAATACCGCGATTGGTGTGCGGTAAACTCTGTTTCGGGATTTGGCGTATGGGGCACGGGCTCTCACATTAACCCCGAGATGCCGCTTTCCGAGGAAGAGATACAGAGCGTGGCTTCCCACACGGAAAAAGCCGTTTTCGTTATCGGCAGAACTGCGGGCGAAAACGATGACAGCTCCGCGATGGACGGCGATTTCCGCCTTTCTCCCATGGAAAGCGAGCTGCTTGAAAACATTAAAAAATATTACAATGATATTCTTGTTATAATAAATTCGGGAAACCTTATAAACCTTACGTTCACGGATTGCGAACAGGTTAAGGCTGTTATAATGCTCAACCTGCCGGGTATGGAGGGCGGCAACGCCCTTGGCGATATTCTTGTGGGAAAAGTAAGCCCTTGCGCAAAGCTGACGGATACTATTGCAAGAAGGTATAAGCACTATCCCGCATCCGAATATTTCGGAAGAAAAGCGGGTCTTATCCAGAACTACTACGAAGATATTTTCGTAGGATACAGATATTTTGAAACGTTCCCCGAGGCAAAGCAGAACGTGCTTTATCCGTTCGGCTTTGGTCTTTCATATACTGATTTTGAGAAAAATGTGATTTCTTTTGAGTGCGGCGGTATTGGCGGCATCGTGCGCGTAAAGGTCCTTGTTAAGAACGTCGGTGAAAAATATGCGGGCAAGGAAGTTGTTATGCTTTACAGTTCCTCCCCCGAAAGCGCACTCGGCGCTCCAAAATACGAGCTTCGCGCTTTTGAAAAAACACGTCTTCTTGCCCCGGGAGAGGAAGAAATGATTGAGCTTTCTTTCCACGTAAACGATATGGCTTCCTTTGATGACACGGGCGCGCTCGGCAGAAAAGACTTTTGGACGCTTGCGGCGGGCAAATATTCCGTTTATTTCGGAAATAACGTGGCGGAGCTTGCTCTTGCGGGCGAATGGACGAACGAAAGCACGGCATATATAAAAGAATGCATACATATTCCCACCGAGCTTGAAAAAAGACTTACCGCAAGCGGCGAATACGAAACGCTCGATGCAATAGAGCACGATATGTCCTCCGGAATTCAGATAGGTCCTATGGCACGTCTTACCGTGGAGGCGGACGAATATACGGAAATAAAAGAAAAAGCTTCAATTTATCATCTTAACGTGACAACGGCGGGACTTTATACGCTCAAGCTTTATGCGGACGCTGTGCCGCAGCACGTATTCATCAACGAGCATCCGCTTGCTGCCTTTGAAAGCTATTTCGAGAATGGCGGTGCGGCAATAATCCTTTCCCCCGGAACGAATGATTTTGTCTTTGTGGGTGAAAACAAAGCACCCGCGGTTGCCTTTGAGTTTGAAAAAGAGGATGAAACCGTTCACGTGAAGGCGCAGGGAAGCTCCGTTCTTGAATGCGGTAAATTTACAGAGTGCGCACTCTACGTTATCGCACGCCAATTTGAGGATGAGGAAGGTCTTATCAAGCACGGAAGAGGTCTTTTCCGTATGCACACACCGGGCAGATTTGCTATGTATAAGCTTGAGGTGGAAAAAGCGGGCTTCTATGATTTTACTATACGCTACAGCACGTACCACGATGACCGCGCGCTTGAAGATACGTACAACTTTATGGTCTCCAACGTAACGCAGGATATTGAACACGTTATGCTTGAAAAGACTACAGAGGAGGATGCTCCGTTCTCCTTCAAGACAGCTAAACCCATCCGCTTGGCGCTCCCTGCGGGCGAGGCTTATCTTAAAGTGGTTTCCAAAACGAAGCACACGCCCCACCTTGCGTATATGGAGATAACTCCCAGCACGCGCGACGTTTACATAGAGCCCAAGAAGGAAGAGAACACCTCGGAAGGCGAGCTCGTTCTTGACGAAGCAACGCCCAAGGGCACCTGCTTCCAGAGAAAGCCGCTTCCCGAAATCGCTTCAAAATACGATTTCAGAAACGTGCTCAACGGCACATTGACGATGGATGAGTTTGTAGCGGATCTTTCCGATAACGAGCTTGCGCTTCTTTCCTGCGGTAACAAGATAGGTCAGATAGGACGTATCTCCGCCCGCGGCATTCCCGAAGCATATTGGTCCGACGGCCCTGTTGGTTACAGACAAAACTTCACCGTTACCGTTTATCCCTCCAGCACGATGCTTGCTTCCTCATTTAACAAGGAGCTTGCTTACGAATTCGGCAAGAGCATCGGCTGCGAAGGCAATCTTTACAACATTGACGTTTGGCTCGCTCCCGCGATAAATATACACCGCGACCCCTGCTGCGGCAGAAACTTTGAATATATGTCCGAAGACCCGTTCATTTCGGGTGCTATCGCCTCTCAGGTCGTAAAAGGCGTTGAAGAAGCAGACGTTTCCACAACGGTCAAGCATTTTGCCGCAAACAACACGGAATATCAGCGTATGAAGTCCAACAGCCGCGTTTCCGCAAGGGCATTGCGCGAAATATATATGAAAGCTTTTGAAATAGTTATAAAAGAAGCTTCTCCTATGGCTATAATGACGTCCTATAACCATATCAACAGTATCAAGGTCAGCGAAAATCCCGTGTTCTGTAAGAACATCCTCCGTGAAGAGTTCGGCTTTGACGGTCTTATAATGTCCGACTTCTCCAATGACTCCATCCACGTAAAGGAGCTTGCCGCGACCCAGGACCTTAAAATGAACTTTGGCGACCCGAAGAGCGTTTGCGAGGCTCTTGCCGACGGTTCTCTTGACCGCGATGTCGTGCGCGATTGCGTAAAGCGTGTTTTAACGCTTATTGCGCTTACGGCGGTTAAAAATGAAAAGAAAAAATAAACGGATTTACGCAAAATTTTGATTTCCCCTAATAACGCAAAAACTCTCTTTGGCGATTTTCCCGAAGAGAGTTTTTGAAATATAAAGGAGGCAGAAATGAAAAATATAAACGTGGATCTTTCCGTTAAAACAGGAAAGATAAAGCCGATGAATGCCGTAAACAACGGCCCTCTGGGTAACAGCGAGCGCGGAACGACCAATTTTCCCGATTACGCCGCACTCGAAATTCCTTATGCGCGCAACCACGACGCATCTTTTTATAGCGGATACGGCGGCGAGCATACGGTGGACGTTCACCGCATATTTAAAAACTTCGATGCAGACGAAAACGATCCTGCTTCTTACATCTTTGAACCCACGGATATGTGTGTTAAAAACACTTTGGATGCGGGAACAAAGGTGTTCTACCGCCTCGGTGCTTCTATCGAGCACGGATACAAATACGGCACGTACCCTCCGCGTGATTTTGCGAAATGGGCGCGCATATGCGAGCATATAATCCGCCATTACAACGAGGGTTGGGCAAACGGTTTTCACTATGGTATCGAGTATTGGGAGATATGGAACGAGCCCGATTGCCGCAACAACGACGGCTCAAATCCCTGCTGGCAGGGAACTGACGAGCAGTTTATCGACCTTTACGAGGTTGCTTCAAAGCATCTGAAAAAATGTTTTCCTCGCCTTAAAATAGGCGGGCCTGCGTTTACAGCGCCCAAACACGCACCTTTTCAACTTGCCTTCCTCAAAGCGGTGAAGGAAAGGGAAATGCCTTTTGATTTTTACTCCTTCCACCGATATATGAAGCGCCCCGAGCAGGTCTTCGAGGCTGTGGAGCTTGCCAAGTCCTCGCTCAATATGTTCGGTATTAAGAAGCCCGAGCTTATCCTTAACGAATGGAACTACATCAAGGGTTGGATGACTGACGAATGGAGATATTCGCTGCGTATGGAAAAATCGCTTAAAGGAGCTTCCTTTATTGCGGGCGTTATGTGTACGGGGCAGGCAAGCGACGTTGATATGCTTATGTATTACGACGCGCGCCCCTGCGGTATGTGCGGCCTTTTCGATACGGATTCGCTTGATAGATTGAAGGGATATTACACGTTTTTGCAGTTCCGCGAGCTTGCAAGGCTCGGTAACTGTGTAAAAACGGACGCGCAAAACGGCGATATCTACACCTGCGCCGCAACAAACGGTAATGACGGTGCGGTATTCCTTACCCGCTACGATGACGTTGACGAGGCGGATGACGAGGAAGTTACCATAAATATTGACGGCGTTTGCGCCGAAAACGGTGTAAACGTGGAACATTACCTTTTGGACGGAGAGCACGATTCGGAGCTTGTAAGGGAAGAAAGATTTTATTCACAGAGCTTTTCTCTCCGCCTTAACATGAAAATGTTCGATACGTATCTTTTGAAGATAAAGATGATATAAAAAATGGCAGAGAATTTTTGAAATTCTCTGCCATTTTTGCAGTATGGTTACTAAAAAACACATTTGATTTTTACCACTTATGATAGCCCTCGGAGAAGTCCGTTCCTTGGTGCATTTGCGGATAATAGCTGCGGAAGATGTGGCGCGGTGCGTTTTCAAATTCCATTTTCAAAGCGGTGACACCTGTAATTTTATCGGGAACTTCGGCGGGGAGGTCTTCGAGGATTATTCTGTGACCGTCAACTCTGAATTTTATCTCCTCTCCCGTTGCAAGGAAAGATATTTTCTTAGGGGAATCCAGATAGCCGCCGAAAATAAGTTTGCCGTTTTTGGGCCATACCCAGTTCCAAAGGTAGAATGTTTTAAGGTCTTTGTCGGCAGAAACTGCGGTGAGCGTGTTCGCGCTGTAAACGGGGCCCGTGCGGAATTTCTGACCGTAGGTTGCATCCCCGTTTATTTGAAGCCATTCTCCAACAGGGAGAAGGCGATCTACCGTGTCCTTCGGAATGCTTCCGTCGGGCGCGGGAGCAATGTTGAGAAGCAGGTTGCCGCCGCCGCAGGTGCAAAGGTGCAGGTCGCGGAGTATCTGCTTTGATGAAATGGCAAACGGCGCTGATTGTTCTTCGTCAATATAGCCCCAGCCGAGGCGAGTGAGCGTATTGCAGGTTTCCCAATCGCGATCGCTTGCGTGGATATGTCCTTCGGGCGTGTCGAAATCCTCCGGCATTGCGCTTCTGTTGTTTATGATAATATGCGGCTGAAGCTTACGCAGACGTGCGTTTCTGTTTACGGAATCCCAGCTTTCGCAGTTTCCCATCGGGCAGGAAACGTCGTACCAGAGAATATCTATTTTACCGTAATTTGTGAGAAGCTCGGTGTTAAGATCTTCGATGTATTTCAAAAAACGTGCTCTTGCTTCGGGGTCATTTGCACATTTCCAGCTATCGGGGTGGTGCCAATCCATAAGGGAAGTGTAAAGACCTATTTTAAGGTCAAATTCACGGCAGGCATCAACAAATTCGCGCACGATGTCTCGCCCACAGGCGTTGTATGAGTTATATGGGTTTACTTTGGAATCCCAAAGGGAAAAACCCTCGTGATGGCGCGTTGTAAGAACTGCGTATTTTGCGCCCGATTTTTTTGCAAGCTCGCACCATTCGCGCGCACAACCTTCTTTGGGGGAGAAGTCCTTTGCAAGCTGTTCGTATTCTTCGCGAGTGTAATTCTCATTTGCCTGCGACCATTCGCCCGTGCCGAGCTGTGCGTAAAGTCCGTAATGTATGAAGATGCCGAAGCGTGCTTCGCGGAACCAAGCCATACGCTCGTCCCTTGTTTCGGCTGTCATCTGTTCGTAATCATATCTGCTGATGTATTCCATAAATTCCTCCGCTTTTTTAGTATGGAAGTATATTTAAGAATATAGCATAATGCATATAAAAAGTCAAGCGCAGAGCACATTTTTTGGCTATTGTCGATAATATTCAAAAAAACGTATGGCGCAGTGTGCTTCCACGGCAGAGCCGATAGGAAGCGCGTCCTCGTTGAAAACGACCTTCGGGTGGTGTGCGGTAAAATCTCCTCTTTCGTCGGAAAAGCCTGCGCCGATATAGAGAAGAACGGACGGTATTTCGCGTGCGATATACGCAAAATCTTCGCTTGCAAAGGCACTCATATCGGGTACGGCGGTTAGATGGCAGTTCATTTCATTTATAAAGCTTACCGTAAGGTCTGTGAGCGCTTTGTCGCATATAAGCGCGGGGGCTGAAAAAAGAGGCGTTATTTGCGCTCGGCAACCCTCCTTTTTTGCTATATCCTGCGCCGCTTGGCAGATGCTCTTATAAAGGCGTTCGTGCTTTTCTGCATTGCGCGAGCGAAGCGTACCCTCCATCAGTGCCGTATCGGGGATGATATTTGCGGCACTTCCGCTTTGTATTTTCCCGATGGTAAGAATGGCGTTATCCTCCTTTTCTACAAGTGCAAAAATTTCTTTGTATATGCGGAAAGCCGTTTTTATAGGGTCCTCGGCAAGCCCCGGGTAAGCGGCGTGTCCGCCCTTGCCCTTTATGGTTATCCTCATTCCGTTTGCAGAGCACATCATAATATTTCCGCTGTTATACATAAATGTATCCGGCGGCACTCTGCCTGCCGCCGTGTGCAGGGCAAGGGCTGCTTTGGGGCGAGGGTCATCGAGTATGCCGTGTTCTATCATATCCTTTGCGCCCGCAAGCGTTTCCTCTGCCGGCTGAAACATAAATTTTACCGTTCCGCGAAGAAGATGCTCTTGCTCCTTGAGCATTTTTGCGCTTGTAAGCAGCATTGCGGTGTGCATATCGTGTCCGCAGGTGTGCGCGGCGTTTGCGTTTTTTGAAGCGAAGCTCTCTCCGCTTTCTTCGCGCATGGGAAGCGCATCCATATCTGCACGAAGAAGAAAACAGGGTTCCCCCTTGCCGACTTCCGCGCATACGCCGAAGCCGCAGTCCTTTGCGCTGATGCCGTATTCGGCAAGCTTTTGAAATATAAATTTTTTTGCTGTCGGCATATTTAAGCCCACTTCCGCGTTTTCGTGGAGATATCGTCGGTTTTTTACGGTTTCTTCCTTTAGTTCAAGTGCTCGTTTGAAAATATCCAAATATTCTTCCTCCGTGTATATATCATTATTAAAATTATTTTGGACGTTAAAAAGCGTTATATTCTTGAATTATTGCAAAAAATCAAAACAAAAAAATATTGACATATTCCTTGCACGGTGATATAATGACATCATAAACCGTTGAAGCGGAGATAACACCGAGTAAGACTATACAGAGAGCCCGAGAGGATGAGAGTCGGGTTAGCAACTGTTCGGTAAATGGACCGCGGAGGGCGCAGTCAAAAGAGAAGCACTTCTCCCAGTATTCTGCGACGTTTGGGCATACGTTATTTGCCGAGGATATGTTTGTATCCTTATAAGCGCACATTTTTGGTGTTTCCAAAATGTGAATCAAGGTGGTACCGCGGATAATCTTATGTTATTCGTCCTTGACAGAGGATATAGTTCTGTCGAGGGCGTTTTTTGTTTTCCTCCGGCAGAACGCGAATTTTGCAGGGAGGAACATATGGTATTGCTTACAAAACGATGGCGGCTCTCGGAATGATTATTGAAAAAAATTCTTCTTTGGAGTCGAAAAATGAAAAATACAACTCGTAAGATCGTTATGGCGGCAATGTTTGCCGCTCTTGCCTGTGTGGCAACGATGATAATTAAGATTCCGTCCCCGCTTAACGGATATATCAACCTGGGGGATTGCATAGTTCTGCTTTCGGGATGGATGCTTTCGCCGCTGTACGGATTTTTGGCGGCGGGTATGGGCTCTGCTCTTGCGGATGTGCTTTCCGGGTACGCGATATATGCGCCCGCCACGTTCGTTATCAAGGGATTGATGGCTCTTGCGGCGAGCTTTTTGCTCAGGGCACTTTCCAAAAAGGCAACAAGCTTTTTATCTTATGCGGTAAGCGGTGCTTCGGCGGAGTGTGTTATGGTGCTTGGTTATTTCTTGTTTGAAGGTGTTCTGTACGGCTTTGCGCCGTCCGCGGTGAATATTCCCGCAAATATTATTCAGGGTGTTGCGGGGCTTGCGCTCGGCATCCCTCTTATGAAGGTTTTTGAAAAAAGCAAAATAATGTTTTAAACGTAATTAAAAATATTTTATTGTTCGGAGGAAAAGAAAATGAAGGTTAACGGAATTGATTTTGATACATATTTTAAAAATTATCCGGATAAAAACGGCTATTTCGGCAAATACGGCGGCGTTTACGTTGACGATAAGCTCAAGGCGGCTATGGCGGAGATAACACAGGCTTACTATTCCATATGCCAGTCCAGAAAATTTATTGCGGAGCTTCGCAGAATACGCAAGGAGTTCCAGGGCAGACCCACCCCCATATCCCATCTTGAAAGACTTTCCGATGCTCTTGGCGGCAAGGTTCAGCTTTACGCAAAGAGAGAGGACCTTAACCATTCCGGCGCACACAAGCTTAACCACTGTATGGGCGAGGCTCTCCTTGCAAAATATATGGGTAAGAAAAAAGTTATCGCGGAAACCGGCGCAGGTCAGCACGGTGTTGCTCTTGCAACGGCGGCGGCTTATTTCGGTCTTGAATGCGATATTTATATGGGAAGCGTGGATATCAAAAAGCAGGCTCCCAACGTTGCAAGAATGAAGATACTCGGCGCGAACGTAGTTGAGGTCACGCACGGTTTGCAGACGCTTAAAGAAGCGGTTGACGCGGCTTTTGAAGCGTACAGCAAGGAATATAACGATGCTATCTACTGCATCGGCTCCGTTCTCGGCCCCCATCCGTTCCCGATGATGGTGCGCGATTTCCAGAGCGTTGTGGGTATTGAAGCAAGAGAGCAGTTTATCGAAATGACGGGCAATTTGCCCAATGCCATCGTTGCGTGCGTTGGCGGCGGCTCCAATGCGGCGGGCCTTTTTGCAGGCTTCCTTAACGACCCCGTTGACATCTACGGCATCGAGCCCCTTGGCAGAGGCGAAAAGCTCGGCGATCACGCCGCAAGCCTTAAATACGGCACGGAGGGCATTATGCACGGCTTCAACAGCATTATGCTCAAAGACGAAAACGGCGAACCCGCGCCCGTTTACTCCGTTGCAAGCGGACTTGACTATCCGTCCAGCGGCCCCGAGCACGCTTTCCTTCAGGAGATCGGCAGAGTTAAATACGACGTTATAAACGATGACGAAACTATCGACGCTTTCTTCAAGCTTTCCCGTATGGAGGGTATTATTCCCGCTATCGAAAGCTCCCACGCTGTTGCATACGGTATGAAGCTTGCAAAAACGATGGAACACGGCTCCGTTCTTATCAATCTCTCCGGCAGAGGCGATAAAGATATGGACTACGTTATCGAAAGATATGGCATAAGATAAAAACAAAAAGCTTACGGCACTCCGTAAGCTTTTTTTTGCGGTTTATATTGACATTGTCGATATTCGATATTATAATATAAATAGAGAATGTCGATATTCGACAATGGAGGTGATCTGTATGCCAAGAGCAAAATTTCAGACCTTGACAGAGCAGATGTACTATATCCTTCTGTGTCTTTCCTCCGAGTGTTACGGAATGGACATTATGGATAAAGTACCCGCGATGACGGACGGAAGAGTGAAGGTCGGTTCGGGAACGCTCTATAACCTTCTTGAACAGTTCCTTGATGCGGAAATGATAAAGGAAACCAGGTCGGAAGGCAGGCGCAGATGTTATATCCTCACCGACAAAGGACGAGAGCTGCTTGATAATGAGTACAAACGCTTGAATAGTCTTGTTTCGGACTATCAACGCCTTATGGGAAAGGAGGACACATAATGAAAGATATTTTAAAGAAAGTTGAGTTTTTTACCTTTTACGACAAGACAGGAATTGAAAAACACCTTGAACAGATGGCGTCGGTTGGTTGGCTTCTTGAAAAGATGTCCGCTTTTCGTTGGACTTACCGCCGTATCGCGCCGAAGAAGATACACTTCTCGGTATCCTATTATGCTGCTATAACCGACTTTGAACCCGAACCTACCGAAGAACAGCAGACCTTTAACGAATTCTGCGAGCATTCGGGATGGAAGCTTGCTACGCAGACGGTGCAGATGCAGGTGTTCTACAATGAAAACGATGATCCCGTGCCGATTGAAACCGATCCCGTACTTGAAGTAGAGAATATCCATCGCTCCGTCAAGAAAACTGTGCTTGTAAGTTATTTCTTGATGCTGTTCCTCGGATTTATTATGGGGGTAAGCTTTATCAGCACGATGCTCGGGGACCCGATACTTCTGCTGTCGAGTTCAATAAGGCTATTCACGGGTATATGGTGCATCGCGGCACTTGTTTATTCCTTGACTGAGCTTATCACCTATTTCACGTGGCGTCGCAAAGCGAAGAAACTTTCAGAGCAAGGCGTGTTCCTTGAAACGCGCGGACACAGAAAGCTCGGCTTTGCAATCGTGGTGTTTATGCTTGTGTCGGTCGTTCTGTATTTGATCTCCCTTGCCAATACGGGATTGCAGTTCTATATGACGGCATATCTTTTGATCCTGCTTGCCGGTTTTCCTCTGGTAAACGGTGTAAAATCTTTCCTCAAAAAGAAGAAGGTCAAGGCAGGCACGAACAAGGCGTTGACCTTTGCGGCGAGCTTTACACTTGCCTTTGTACTTGTGGGCGCGCTAACTGCCGTGACTATTTTAGGCATCAGAAACGGTGCGTTTGAAAGCGATCTGAAGGAGCTGCCGTTCACGATTGGCGAGCTTCTTGACGTTGACGATAGCGATTATATCAAAACGCGCGGTAAAGAGGACTCCATTATTCTCGGTCAATACCGTTCCTCGCAGCATCCGAACACCTACGAGCATTCTCCAACGATGCACTATACCATCACAGAGGTGAAAATGCCGTTCCTCTATGATTTTGTAGCGGATACGCTTTACCATCATTATGATGAATGGAAAGGATGGAATTCCGCTTATGAGTACAAGGAAACGGATGAGGCGGCTTGGGGTGCCGATAAGGCTTGGGAACTCTACCGAAACGGGGAAACGGACAATGCCTTCCTCGTTTGCTATGATAAGTATATCCTTGAAATATCCGTCGATTGGGAGCTTACCGCCGAGCAGAAGCAACTCATTGGAAATAAGATCTGTGAAGAATAGTGAGGCGATCCCGTGAAAATAACAAGATTTTTTAACCCCGAAATACCGTACAGCCTTCACGATATGAACGTGATAGAATTTGAGATAAACGGCGACGATCTTATAATGAGAACTCAATCGGGTCTGGTGAGGACCGCACCGAATTGGGATCAGGTTGACGGATACCTCGAATTTCTCGATGTGAATTGGGAGTATTGCTTTGCTACAGTACACGAGGGATACTACGGTAATCTTGGCACTTACGAGGGCAAGACCTTCAAGAAAATGTATCTCAAGGACTTTATTGCCGAGTTTCAGAACGCAGGCTTCTCCATCACGGATGAATACTACGGACAAGACCGCGCGCTCTATACGGGATATTTCTCAAAAGGCAAAACAATGGGTGAATGCACCATTGAGATATACCATAACAACATTGTGTTCTATGAGCAGACCGACGACACCCGTGAAATGAAAGAGGTTGTATTGAGTGCAGACGGAGATCTGTCGCTCTACCTCGTTCCTGCCGACGTTGCGGATAATCTCGCTACCGTTGCAAATGAATTTGCGTCGGGCTACGTGTGGCACGGTGAGAAAAGCGGCAAGTTCTTGAAGCTCTGCGGAGAACAGTACGGCGCGGTGTTTGATGAAACAGATTTTATCGAATATTTGAACACGGTGCTGTATCCCGATAAGCCATCGAAAAAAATAAAGACGCTTTGCGGCTTCGATGATGAAGTGCCGCAAGAATACGCGCGACTGCCGCGTTATAACTTCTAATGGGGGCTTTTATGAAAAAGAAACTTATAATGCTGGGCGCAACGCTTACAGCACTTATACTTGAGATATTGCCATACGGCGCAGTGCTTAATTTCGCAAACCCAGAGGGAGAGCCGCATCGTTATACCTATTCGTATTTCGACCTGACTCCTTTTGGATATGCCAACTTTGCACCGTTCATCGTAGCAATTTTGACCTGCGTGTTGCTTGTTTTGATCGTTGCATCCGTGATATTGAAAAAGGCTTTGAAAAAGCCGATAGCGGCTGTATCCACTATAGCGGCGGTGCTTTCGCTTTTGCCGATGCTTTTTGGTCTTGACTATGTATCATTTGTCGGTTTGCTTATTTCTGCCGCGCTTATCTGTACCGCGGTCATATCTTTTATTCAAAAAAGAGAAGAACAAAGTTGACTTCGCGGGCTAAAAACGCCCTTAAAATGGCGTTTTTGTATAAGGAAAACTTTGTTTGAACAAGCAAAATTGCGCACGTTCCACGCGCAAATTCCTATGTTATAAGAAAAAAGCGCTTACGGTAAAATCTGCCGTAAGCGCTTTATATATTTTATTTTTTTGTTAAATATTTTGCAAGTGTTAAAACTGCTTCTTCGTGAACGATACCGTTGCTGATGATGGCACCGTTTATGTCCCCATCGTATCTTTGCTCGTTTCCGAAGAGGTCGGTAACTTTGCCGCCCGCTTCCTCCACGATTATCTTTGCCGCAGCAATATCGCAGTTTTTGTGCTTTGTGCCGGGGTATATTGCAAGTACGAAATCTCCGTTTGCAACGCAAGCCGCGGAGCGAATGATACTGCCAAGGTCAACGGCATAGGTCTTCATTCCGAGCTCTCCGAAAGCAGGGTAGAGGTTATATTCCGCGCCCGGCCACATATCGAAGTTTGCAATGCTCTGCATACCTGCAAGAGGGGATTCGTTTACGTTTATTCTCTCCCCGTTGAGAAAAGCACCGCCGCCCTTTACCGCGTAATACATATTATCCGTGAAGGCATCGTATATAACGCCTACAATGGGTTTGCCATCCTCCACAAGAGCAAGGGAAAATACGGAAACAGGGATATGGCGCGCATACATCGCCGTTCCGTCTACGGGGTCGCAGACCCAAACAAGGCGGGAGCTTCCGAACTGCTCCTCCTCTCCGTCAACGGAGTGTGTGGGGAAAGCTTCCTTAACTCTCTCTATAAGGAGGGTGTTTATTTCCGTATCGGCTTTTGTAACGATGGTCTTATCGTATTTATAATTTGCTCCGTTATCGCCTTTGAAGTATTTCAGCGTTATCTTGCCTGCTTCGTAGGCGGTCTTTTTTGCGAATTTCAAGTATGTTTGCAACATTGTAAGCCTCCGATATATAGTATTTTAATTTACGTAAATAATTATAACGCGTATCGCGGAAAAGCGCAAGAGAATAAGACAAAAATCCCTTTGGCAAGGGATCTTTGCTGTTATTTTACCGAAAGCTCTGCCGTGAGAAGAGTATCAAGAGATCCGCCGGCGTATATTTCAAATTCGCCCGCTTCCGTTATCCATTTTCCTTCGGGGTTTACAAAAGCGAGGTCGCGTGCGTTCATTTTAAACGTGACGCGCTTTGCTTCACCTTTCGCAAGATTTATCTTTTTGAAGGCGCAAAGCTTTTTCTCCGGCGTCATAACGGAGCTTATCATATCCTTAAAGTAAAGCTCTACTATTTCTTTGCCGTCCATATTGCCTGTATTTTTGACGGTGACACTTACTTCAAAATCTTCTTCCGCGCCTATCTCTTTTTTAGAAACGGAAAGATCGCTGTATTCAAATTCGGTATAGGAAAGACCGTAGCCGAAATCGAAAAGACTGCCTTCGTCCACGTCGCAGTATTTTCCCCAATGCCAGCCCGTGTATCTGTTATAATAGCAGGGAACGGCACCCGAAGCGCGAGGGTATGATATGGGAAGCTTTCCGCTGGGGTTAAATTTGCCCGCGATAAGCTCCGCTATACAAAGACCGCCGAGGTCGCCGGGGTTGAATGCCTGTATCACGGCATCCGAAAGCTCGCATACCTCTCTGACACAAAGCGGTTTGCCTGTGATGAATACTGTGATAACGGGCTTGCCTAGCTCTTTTATTTTTGCGGCAAGCTCATTCTGAAGTCCCGAAAGTTCAAGGACTGCGCGGTCCTTGCCTTCGCCGTTTTGAGAAAGCTCATCTCCGAGGGCGAGAATTACAACGTCCGAATTCTTTGCGGCGATAAGCGCTTTTTCCATATCGGTGCTATCCGCACCGCAGATATCGCAACCCTTGGCAAAAGTAACCTCGGAATCTGCGAAAATCTCTTTGATACCGCGAAGAAGCGTATAATAATCGTTTTTGATAACCGCCCATTCTTCACTTGGACGGTGGCTTGTGAACGTCCAATCGCCGTATTGATTTACGATGTCATCCGCATTCGGACCGATAAGTGCTATTTTTGCGGGAGCTTCTTTCAAGGGTAACACACCGTTGTTTTTTAGCAAGACAAGGCTTTCTTCCGTAAGCTTTTTGTTAAGCTCTCTATGCTCGGAGCAACCGATAACGCTTTTATCGGGACGTACTTTTTCTCCGAAAAGACCAAGACCCATCTTTACGCGAAGGATACGGCGAACGGAATCGTTTATAAGCTCTTCCGAGATCTCTCCGTTTTTCACCTGCTGTGTAACGGATTCAAAGAATTCCTTGCAGTTCATACTCATGTCGTTGCCTGCTTCTATAGCAAGGCGTGCGGATTCATCAAAGCTTTCCGCCGAGCGCTGCTTCGTTCTCATAGACCAGATATTGAACCAGTCTGTTACAACGAAGCCGCAGAAGCCGAGCTCTTCTTTAAGGATCTCTCGCAAAAGCTCCTTATGCTTTGTAAGGGGCGTTCCGCTTATGGAGCCGTATGCCGTCATAACGGAGGAGGCACCCGCTTTTATTGCTTCTTCAAACGGAGGAAGGAAGGTTTCGCGTATCTTTCGCACAGACACTTCCGTGTCGTATGCGTCGCGCGCGCCCGTTGCTTCTCCATAGCCTATGTAGTGTTTTAGGCAGGATATAACGTTTCCGTCACGCTCGTAGCCTCGCACGATGGCGGCACCGAGTTTTCCTATAAGGTGCGGATCCTCGCCGAACGTTTCGTCAACTCTGCCCCAGCGCGTGTCTCTTGCCATACAGAGAACGGGGGAGAATACCCAATCTATGCCGTCCGCACAGACTTCGCGCGCCGTCATCGCGCCCATTTCCTCTATAAGCTCCTCGTTCCAGGAGCAGGCACAGGCAAGCTGAGAGGGGAATATCGTTGCTCCGTTTTTGAGCGAATGGCCGTGTATTGCGTCTATGCCGAATATGGGCGGTATCTTGCTGCTTGTTTGCTTTGCTTTTTCGCGGAGCTTGTCTGTGCTCTCTCCGAGCTCGTGAAGAAAAGAGCCTGTGTTAAGCTCTATAAATTTTTCGTAAACGCCGGGCTCGTTGCCTTGGTCGCTTATCTGAAGCATTTGGAGGACTTTTTCCTCTATCGTCATATCTTCTATAATTTCCGTTATCTTCTGCTCGTACGCGGGATTTATTTTCATTATTGCGTTCCTTTCGGGAGGGTGGTCTGTAAAAATAATATATCACCTTCTTTTTCAAAAATCAACATCAAAAAACCGATATTGCATTTTCTTGCTTTTTATGATAAAATATTATCGATAAGATATTATCGATAATATTTTATCACGCAAAAATAATGATATATCGGAGCAATATTTATGGAAGACAAAAGTATATCTTTGCAGACACTTCGCAGACTTCCCGTATATCTTCATTACCTCAAGCATATAAGGGAGGAATACACGTCCGTATCCGCGACGTTTATTGCGGATAAGCTGGGGCTCAACAACGTGCAGGTGCGAAAGGACCTTGCGGCGGTAAGCGGCAGCGGCAGACCCAAGACAGGTTATTTTACGGATGAGCTTATTTTGCAGATAGAAAAATATCTCGGCTGTGAGTCGGGAACGAAAGCAGTGCTCGTTGGCGCCGGAAACCTCGGAAAGGCGCTCGTTTCCTACGGCGGATTTGCGGATTACGGCATTGACGTTATCTGCGCTTTTGATAACGATCCCGAGGTTTACGGAAAAAGCATTGGAACGAAGCCGATACTCCCTGTGGAAAAGATGGATGAATTTTTCGGTAAAGAGCAAGTAAAGCTCGGTATAATTACCGTGCCGATGGCACAGGCACAGGGCGTTTGCGACAAGCTTGTTGAGCTTGGTATCAAAGCGATATGGAATTTTGCACCGACCATCGTGCGCGTGCCGCAGGGCGTTGTTGCGGAGAACGAGAATCTTGCTTCATCTCTTGCGGTGCTTTCCAAGCATTTGCAGAATATTGATATTTAAGGAGGCGTCTTATGAACCTGTTACATTTAAAATATGCGGTAGAGGTGGAGAAGACTGCATCCATTACAAAGGCAGCGGAAAATCTGTATATGGGTCAGCCGAGCCTTAGCCGCGCCATAAGGGAGCTTGAAGACTCTCTCGGTATCCAAATATTCAAGCGCACTCCCAAGGGTATCTTTCCGACACCGAAGGGGGAGGAATTTTTGGGATACGCGAAAAAGATACTTTCTCAGGTGGATGCCGTGGAAAAGCTTTACCTTGGCAAAAAGGCGCAGAAGCAGAAGTTTGCCATATCCGTGCCGCGTGCAAGCTATATCTCCTGCGCGTTCACATCTTTTATAAAGAAGCTTGACAGGGCAGAGTGCGAGGATGTTTTCTACCGTGAAACAAACTCCATGCGAACTATAAATAACATTATAAACTCCGATTACAACCTCGGTATTTTGCGCTACAGAGCGTCATATGAAAGATATTTTAATGAATTTCTTGCAAGCAAGGGCTTGGAAACAGAGCTTATATACGAGTTTGAAAGCGTTCTCATAATGTCACGCAACAGCCCCCTTGCGAAAAAGAAGCATATCACCTTGGATGACCTGAAGCCTTTGACGGAAATAGCTCATTCCGACCCTTACGTTCCTTCGCTTCCGATGAGCACGGTTCAAAAGGAGGAGATAGGGGATGAGGTTGCGAACCGCATTTTCATTTTTGAAAGGGGAAGCCAGATGGATCTGCTTTCTTCTATGCCGAATACCTTTATGTGGACCTCGCCCGTGCCGAAAAGGCTTTTGGAGCTTCACGGTCTTATAGAGAAAAGATGCTCCGGTGCGGAACGAAAATACAAGGACGTGCTTATACGCCATTCCGAATATATGTTTACGGATATTGATAAAATGTTTCTTGACGAGCTTGAACAGGCGAAAAAAGATATTGGCTGATGTATGAATGGATAAACGCATATCGATATTTGCATATCGATATGCGTTTTTTTACATTGCAAAAAAAGCTTGCGCATAGTAAAATATAAATGTAAACAAGATAAACTTATATTTTTAGGAGGAAAACTAAAATGGCAGAATTCAATTATCCTATTGTTGACTGTGTTGAAAATATGATGAAAAGGCTTTGCGAGATAAGAGAAGCGCAGAGAAAGTTTTCTACATATTCTCAGGAACAGGTCGATGCAATATTCAAAGCGGCTGCTCTTGCGGCTAACAGAGCAAGGATCCCCCTTGCAAAGCTTGCTTGCGAGGAAACGGGTATGGGTATTGTAGAAGACAAGGTCATTAAAAACCATTTTGCTTCCGAATATATCTACAACCAATACAGAACGACAAAGACCTGCGGCGTTATTGAAGAAGACAAAGAAGCGGGATTTACAAAAATTGCAGAGCCTATAGGCGTTGTTGCCGCGGTTATTCCCACAACTAACCCCACGTCCACGGCTATATTCAAAACTCTTCTTGCGCTTAAAACAAGAAACGGTATGATGATAAGCCCCCACCCCAGAGCAAAGAATGCGACTATCGCTGCTGCGAAGATCGTTCTTGAAGCTGCAGTTGAAGCGGGCGCTCCCGAAAATATTATCGGATGGATAGACGTGCCCTCTCTTGAAATGACATCCACACTTATGAAAGAAGCGGATATAATCCTTGCAACGGGCGGCCCTGCGATGGTTAGATCCGCGTACTCCAGCGGTAAGCCCGCGCTCGGCGTTGGCGCAGGCAACACTCCCGCTATTATAGACAGCTCCGCAGACTTAAAGCTTGCCGTAAGCTCCATTATCCATTCCAAGACCTTTGATAACGGTATGATCTGCGCTTCCGAGCAGTCCGTTATCGTTATGAGCGACGTTTATGAGGCTGTTAAGGCTGAATTTGCTTACCGCGGTTGCTATATCCTTAACGAGGAGGAAACGGAAAAGATCCGCAAGACGATCATCATTAACGGCGCACTCAACGCGAAGATCGTTGGTCAGAAAGCACACACTATTGCAAAGCTTGCAGGCTTTGAAGTGCCCGAAAGCACGAAAATCCTTATCGGCGAGGTTGAAAGCACGGATATTTCCGAAGAATTTGCGCACGAAAAGCTTTCTCCTGTTCTTGCTATGTACCGTGCGGCAGATTTCGACGATGCTGTTGCAAAAGCAGAAAAGCTTGTTGAGGACGGCGGTTACGGTCATACATCATCTCTCTATATCAACACGGTAACGGAAAAGGCGAAACTTGATAAATTCTCTGCCGCTATGAAGACCTGCCGTATCGTTATAAACACACCCTCCTCCCACGGCGGCCTTGGCGACCTTTATAACTTCAAGCTCGTTCCCTCGCTCACGCTTGGCTGCGGAAGCTGGGGCGGAAACTCTGTTTCCGAAAACGTAAGCGTGAAACATCTTCTTAATATAAAGAGCGTTGCCGAGAGGAGAGAAAATATGCTTTGGTTCAGAACACCCGAAAAGGTTTACATTAAAAAAGGCTGCTTGCCCGTTGCTCTTGACGAGCTTGGCACCGTTATGCACAAAAAGAAAGCGTTCATCGTAACGGACAGCTTCCTTTACAACAACGGATATACGAAGAACATTGAAAAGAAGCTCTCCGAGATGGGCATTATGTTTACCACGTTTTCCAACGTTGCCCCCGACCCTACGCTTGCTTGTGCAAGAGAGGGCGCAGGTCTTATGAGCGCGTTTGAGCCCGACGTTGTTATCGCTGTCGGCGGCGGTTCCGCTATGGACGCGGCAAAAATTATGTGGGTGCTTTATGAGCATCCCGAAGCGGACTTCCTTGATATGGCTATGCGCTTCATCGACATCAGAAAGAGAACTTATACCTTCCCCAAGATGGGCGAAAAAGCATATTTCGTTGCCGTTCCCACTTCCGCGGGCACGGGCTCCGAGGTAACTCCTTTTGCCGTTATTACCGATGAAAAGACGGGCGTAAAATATCCTCTTGCAGATTATGAGCTTCTTCCCAATATGGCTATAGTTGACGCGGATATGATGATGAACGCACCCAAGGGGCTTACGTCCGCTTCCGGTATTGATGCGGTAACGCATGCTCTTGAAGCATACGCTTCCATTATGGCGACGGATTACACGGACGGTCTTGCTCTTCGCTCCCTCAAAATGATATTCGAATATCTGCCCCGTGCATATGAAAACGGTGCAAACGATCCCGTTGCACGCGAAAAGATGGCTAACGCCGCAACGATGGCAGGTATGGCATTTGCAAATGCGTTCCTTGGAGTTTGCCACTCTATGGCGCACAAGCTCGGCGCATTCCACCACATTCCTCACGGTATTGCAAACGCTCTTATGATAGATGAAGTTCTCCGCTTCAACTCTGCGGAAGCTCCTACAAAGATGGGTACTTTCTCACAATACGATCATCCGCACGCTCTTGCCCGCTATGCAGAGGTTGCAGACTTCCTTGGCGCAAAGGGCAGCACGGACGAAGAAAAGCTGGAAGCACTTATTTCTATGATAGATGAGCTCAAAGCAAAAGTTGGAATCAAACCCTCCATCCGCGATTACGTTCCCGACGAAGCGGACTTCCTCTCCCGTCTTGACGATATGGTAGAGCAGGCGTTTGATGACCAGTGCACGGGCGCTAACCCCCGTTATCCGCTTATGAGCGAGATCAAACAGATGTATCTTAACGCATACTACGGTAAATAATTATATAAAAAATGATTGAAAGGGGAAAAATAATGAGCATTCAGGCAGATAAAATTATAGCAGTCCGCACCTCCAAGACCATCTACCGCGACGGTGACACGGTTATCAAGGTTTTCGACGAGGGTTATTCCAAGGCAGAGGTTCTTAACGAGGCGCTCAACCAGGCAAGAGCAGAGGAAACGGGTCTTCCCATTCCCAAGATACTTGAGGTTATGAAGATAGACGGCAAATGGGCTATCCGTTCCGAATACATCCCCGGCAAGACGCTTGCGCATCTTATGGAGGAGCACCCCGAAAAGAAGGAAGAGTATCTTAACTTTTTCGTGGATCTCCAGATCGAGGTCCATTCCAAAAAAGCTCCGCTTCTCAACAAGCTCAAGGATAAAATGAACAGAAAGATAAGCGAAACGAGCTTTGACGCCACAACGAGATATGAGCTTCACGTAAGACTTGAGGGTATGCCCAAGCACAACAAGGTTTGCCACGGCGACTTTGATCCTTCCAACATAATAATTACCCCCGAAGGAAAGGCGTATATCATTGACTGGGCGCACGCAACACAGGGTAATGCTTCCGCAGACGTTGCAAGAACGTATCTTCTCTTTAATCTTCACGGAGATAAAGAGGGGGCAGAAACATACCTTAAAATGTTCTGCAAAAAGACGGATACGGCGAAGCAGTACGTTCAGAAATGGCTTCCCATCGTTGCGGCATCCCAATCCGTTAAGGGTCACGCGGAAGAACGCGATTTCCTCCTTCCTTGGGTGAACGTGGTAGAATACGAATAAAATACAAAAAAAGTGTGCTGTGAAGCACACTTTTTTGCGTTTTAAGAAAATTGTTGAACCGTATCTTTTCTTTTATAAAACTCCGTTTTCTATATCCGAAATTATTTGAGCCACAGCGTGCTCTTCGTTGCTTACGGTTATGCGGTCCGCCGCAGCTTTAGCTTCAGCGCAGGCGTTTGCAACGGCAAAGCCTATGCCAGCACTTTTGATCATAGCAATGTCATTATTGTAGTCGCCCACGGCGATAGTTTTACTTTGGTCTATGCCAAGGTGATCGCAAAGCTTGGGTATAACGGCTCCCTTGTTTGCGCCCTTTGGCAGAATTTCGTAAAGAGTACGCTCTGAACGGATAAAATCAAATTCGCTTGCCCTTGGATGCGAGAAGAGAAGTTTTTGAAGCGCGAGGATCTTTTCTTCGCTCTCATCCCCGAAAACTATCTTTGCAAACGGCTCGTTTATATCTCTGTAATCTGCAGTGATGTTGGGCAGTCCCGTAGTTTTTCGGAAGTTTTCCATAGCTTCGTTTTCGCGCGAAAAATATATGCGCTCAAAAGTATAGACCTGTATTCCTATTCCGGGAATATTTTTTTCTGCATATTCGATAAGCTCCGTAACGGTTTTATCGAGTATTTGGGCCGAAACGTATTCTTTTTTATTGTAATCGTAGAGTCCGCCGCCGTTAATACAGCCGAAAGGTGCATTTGGGCGTATTTTGCTGCATATGCTTTCCATAAAATACGGCATTCTTCCCGTGATAAACGTGAAATATCCGCCCTCGGATTTAAAATATTCGATAGCATCAAGATTTTCACGGGATATGCTTTTATCGTCTTTCAAAAGCGTTCCGTCAAGATCTGTGCAGATAAGTAGTCCTTTAAATTTGTTCATAATCGTTCCTTTGAATTATTCTTCAATGCTGTAAAATCTAATGTTTCTTGCTTTTGCATTATCTTGATTGTACGGACAACTGTTTTTGTTTCCCATATATAAAATAGAGTCGTTTTGGACAACCAAAATGTGTCCCTGCAAACCTATTTGGCATACATCATAGTATATATCATCCGGGGTTGGATGCCAATGAGTAATATTTTCTTCCCAAGTGTCAAATGTCTTTTTTGATACACAAAAATATCCGTCTCTGGAATCCGCCGTGATTTCCGCATAAATTTCTTTTGTTATATGCCAATGAATGCTTCCGTTCGAAAGCTTGAAGCTGCCGACAATATCGGGGGTTAAAAGCATCATTTCGTAAAGCTCTTCCGATGTCTGCGGAAGCCTTGAAAGCAAACGGATATCATCATTTTTAAAAGCGTATTCGTAATTCTGAGTCAAATATACGCAATCGGGAAGTGTAAGTCCTTCTATATTCGGTACATCTATTATCGTTCGTTCGATAAGAAATTTAACTGGTATTTCCATAGGTGCATCAAATTGCTTTAACATTATTTGATATTCTTTTTCAAGTTCACTTGAATAGCCGTCCCAATAAGTTTGCCAAATGCAGTTTTCTTCAGAGAAGGATAACTTGGTAAAATTCGGGAAAATATACGCGGTATTATCGAAAATAAAATATTCAAAACCGTTTGATTTTTGCTTGATGTATTTAATGGGTAACATCCGAGCTTTTGCAGAGTTGTAAAATTTGTATTCTTTACTTTTTTCTATACCTAAATAATAAGGGCTTCCGATATCATTGAAATATGCGGATATTTTATAGTTTTTCTTTGATTTCGGTATTGAGAAAAGAGTGATTATGCTTGCGCAAATTAAAGCGAATATAATTAACGGGGAAAAGATGATAAGGATTAAAAATGTGATTATTTTTTCAAGCGGACTTTTTTTCAAAAATATCACCTCCTAAAATCAAATTGTTTTGCTTTTCTCCTCTATCATACGGTTTATTTTTTCTCTCATAGAGAGCAGAAAATCTGTGCTTTTGGGGTAAGCGGAGAACGTTATATTGCCCTCACTTTCCACGGCGGCGAGCACGGCGTCCTTTCCGCAGAGCTCTTCTGCAAGGCAGAGTGCGCGCATATCGCACAGAGCTTCGTAAAAAGCGACAAGCCGCAGGCTGCGGTACGGTTTAAGACCGGGTGCGGGATATACGGAATAAGCGTCCCCCGCGGGCGCAAAAGCGTCACCATCCGTTATAACGTAGGGATTTATATTGCGTTTGGAGAAGCGCGTGTAATAGAAATTATATCCCCAATGGAGAAATCCCGCGATGCGGTATTTCCAAAATTGAGAACCGATAATTCTCGTTCTGGCAAGGGGCATATCGAGGAAGCGGTTGGAAACGTCTTTCCATTGTCCGCAGCAATAATACGTCCAAAGGTTTTCGATGCTTGCGTTGAGAAAAGGCTCTATATGGTCGGATGCGGGAATGGGGTTATCCACCGCACCCGTTTCGTAAAAGTCAAAGTCGGAAAGAGCATCGTATATGGGATAATCCTCAAGAATATCCGCAATCTTGGATTTAACGAGCTGATATTGGGGAAGCTGGTCTTTATTGGGCTCGTCCGAAATGTGGAAGAGCAGGCGGTCATCTATGCCGAGGGTTTTACATTCATCGATAAGAGAAAGCAGAAAGGCTCGCAGGAAAGAAACGTATTCATCGGATGCCGCGTCCGTATCCCAGCCGAAGATGCGTTCGTATCTGCCGTTTACCGTTGCCATAACTTTAGGTGCGTGGTATGCGCCCCATTGTGTAAAAAGATGCGAAATTTCAAACTTTTCAACGCCGAGGCGAAGGCAAAGGGAAACAAAACGTCGGAACTTTTCAAAGCCGAAAATATAGCCATCCTGCGTTTTTTCCACGTCAACGAGCTGAACCGTAGGGCGTTCGCCGCCGACAGCAGTATCAAGAGGGGGAGTTAGCACGGGAGTTAGAATCGTATTTATCCCGTGACGTACTGCGGTCTCAAGGTAATTTTCAATAGCTTGCCAATGCTTTTCGGAGAATATTTCAAGCTCATAGGCATCCGCAATGCAGTCGTAGTGTACCCATTGAGCCACGGATATGTTTTGACGCGGCAGTACCGCATCTATTATGCGAAGGGAAAGGCTTGCCGTAACTTCATCCCCGTTTTCCATAAGGAAGCCGACGGTGATATTATGTTCTTTTGCGGCGGCATCGTTCGGTATTTTAACTGTTGCATAGATGGAAAAGAGAGAGCCGGAGGGTATCTGTACGCTTTCGCAGGGTTCCATGGGAATTAGCAGATCGGGGTAGAGTCCTGCTTTTTTTCGAAGGTAGTTATCATCGTTTCGCGTGGGATAGCAGGGGAAACGCACAGGCAAATGCTCTATTCTTTCAAAGGAAACATCGAGATCGGAACGGCAGACGAGCGTGCCGTAATCGCAAAGGCGCCAACCGGGAACGTCCTTTGCCGTATATGCGAGGATGAAGTGAAACTCTTCGCCGCGAAGCACGCTTGCGTGTGTCAGTATAGGCTTGTTTTCTATAGCTTCATCGGTAAAGCATTTTTCAAGAGAGGAGAGAAGTTTTATTTGCGCTGACATAATGAGATGCCTTTCTGAGTGGTTTTATTAAGTATAGCACAGAAAGGGAAAAAACGCAACGCTTGAAAAAGAAAAAGCAACCGTTACGGTTGCTTTTGGGAATTGGATAAACTTACTTTGTATCGTAGATAGACATATCGACTCCGATTTCAGTTCCTGTATGGTAACAGAACTCAATTATTTCAGAATCGAAGCATAGAATAGGGGATTCTTCATTGTAAATGTGTGGAACAATGATAATTGAAAAATCTACATTATATTCTTTCTTTATTGCTTGTAATTCGGGAATCAAATGATGAAGTTCGCGCACGATTTTTCGACACTGCTCCTCGGCGTCTGATGCAGGCTCGCATTGCTTGCAGCAAGTCCATTCTGAAAACGGATATTGACCGTGACCATTCTTTCTGGGCGTGCCTATTTTCTTTGTATCAAATGGTTCGATTCCGAGTTTTGCGGTAATGTAATCGGGATCAAAGCTGCTGTTTTCATTGGCAACGAAGCCAATATTATTTTTGATTTCGCCTGAGCTGCAAATGCTAAAATAGGAGAAACAGACTGTTTTTCTCATAAGTAAATCCGTCCTATGTTATATAGTATAGATTATATTTATCGTTCAACTGATTAACATACAGTCAACGATATAGCCGAATTTTTTGTTACTGTTTTACGTACGTTCCGAACGCCCATACAGAATCGTCAATTTCGGCGGTGCTTGCTGTATGATGATACAGCTCGCTGATAACGATGCTGTTGTCATTAGTGTCAAAGTCGCCTTTCAAATAAAAGTCCGGGGGATAATAGTTGCTGAATGTCGTGTCATAATTATCCTTGTCGGAGTTTCTTATTTTTTGATATATATCGTGCTCGATATAAAGATAAATGGTCTTTCTGTCTTCGGCAATGTTAAATATTCCCTCAACAACGGTTTCTTGGTTAGTATAGGTGAATAACGAATACCCCCAATTTATTAAGGGGAAAACAGTAAGGCTTTGACCGTCCTTGCTTGTGTAGGTTCCCTCGGGAATATGATATTTTCCATTATAAAAATCTGTTTTGCCGAAAGGTTTATACGTCTGTCCTTCCAAAACGTACGTTCCAATCTTGTACGGCATTTCGCTTATGCGATATGTGTGAGTATATATAATGCCATCGGTTATTCCAAGATCCTTTTCCTCGCAAATGATACTGAACTGTGTAAAGCTAATATCGAGGTTTTCGGTGTAACAGTTGATCCAGTCTTCGTTTTCCTTGCCACTTTGCATTAAAACGAATGTTAGCGGTGTATTTGCGTTTGGGGAGCTTCTATAGACCGCACTAAAGCTGCCATTATATTTCAAGATGCCGTCTTCGTAATAGCTGAAGGTCATAACATCCTCGGAGCCGTCAAAAACGAAATAGGTGTCATTTGCATCAAGGAGCAACCATTTTCCTGTTGCGGCTTCCATCTTATTATTATAATGTATAACGTCAGAATTTTTGCCAAAAAGCGAGCCACAGCCTGTAAGCATAACCAAAATAATAGCTATTACCAAAGAAAGCGCGATAGATCTTATCATTGCTTTTGTCATTGTGAAGAATCCTCCCTTTATGTTTTTAAGTGAAATATTTTGCCGTGCGGCAAAATATGAAATAATTTCCTTGCGGAAATTGTGAAATATCTCACTTTGTTCGATGTGAAATAAAATTTGCTCACATTTGCGCAAGCGAATATTTTACGTTTGCGAGGCAAACATTTAACAGCGAAGCTATTTCACTTGCTCGAAGAGCAAATTTCATTGAAAAAACGACAGGTATGAACCTGTCGTTTTTTCTGGCGGAGAAGGAGAGATTTGAACTCTCGCGCCGGATAATAGCCCGACCTACACCCTTAGCAGGGGCGCCTCTTCGGCCTCTTGAGTACTTCTCCGAATAAATAAAATATTTGATTTGAGCCTTCGCTTACAAGGCTTGATTATTTTAACATATTACATATGGTTTGTCAAGGGGTTTATGATAAAAAAATTAAAAGATTACTTGGTTTTGTTTTCCGCAAGCCCGAGGATGTAGTCTGCGGACACGTTGTAGTATTTGCAAATGTGGATCATATCTTCAAGTGAGGGTTCTGTCTTTCCCGTTTCGATGTAGGAAAGCTTTCGCTGGGTTATTTGCAGTTCGCGCGCGACTTCGGCTTGAGTTTTTCTGTTTGGCAGGTCTTCGCGCAGCTCTCTTATTCGTTCATACCAAGTTTTCATCATAAACACCTCTTGAAAATATTATACCAAGATAAGAATTGTCTATTGACTTTTAGATAAAAAATGTCTATAATAATGATATAGACGAATTTTGTCTAAAACGATCGGAATATTATGGAGAAAATATAGTAATGAATGAATCTTTGTATAAGCAATTAACTCAAGCGGCTTTTGTGCTTATGAATAGCCTGAAGAACAAAGCGAAAATAGCGGAGTTGAGAAACGGTTTGAGCGAACGAAAAAATAAAGAAAATGATTTGAAAAATAAAATAGAATATGAGAAAAATTTTAGCTATGGCACAGGGTGTTTGGCTGTAACAATAATTGGTATTATTGTTGGAATAATTATAGTTATAAATTTTTTCCTTGGAAATGGTGAGTATTGTTTGTACGTTGGAATTCCAATGGCAGCGATTTCTTTTGCACTTTGGTTTTTAACTAAGATATTTCAAGCAAACGCCCAAATTACTCACGAGGAACGTATGGAATGTTTATCCGAAGAACTTGAAAAAACAAAAGAAGAAAACAAGGTATATGAAAAAGAAGTTAATGAAAAAATAAAAGAAATAGAGAAGGTAGATAAAGAATGTTGGGAGGTTGGCAAGCATTTTCTTGATTTTTTGCCCGAAAAATACAGAAATACTCAAGCTATCGCTTTCTTGGGCGAGGCCGTTAAAAACTGCCGTGCAGATACATTAAAAGAAGCTATAAATTTATATGAATCAAAGATAGAGAGGGATGCGAGATGGGATGCCGAAATGGAAATGAAACGCGAGGAAGCCTCATTACAAGCTGCACATATGCAAGAAATGGAACGAATAGCAAGAGAAATGAACGAAACTAATAAAAATATTGAAGCTGATATCTCGAAAATCAAATGGATGGAATATTACGATATTATGAATAAGGAATAAGAAAAACCTCCTCGGATTTGATTTTATCCGAGGAGGTTTTTTAGCAAAGTTCTTTTACCTACTTTTCTTTCAAGAAAAGTAGGTCAAGCCATTTTGTCGGAGAGTTCGCCGCCGCCGAGGATGTGGAAATGGAGGTGGGGAACGGACTGGCAAGCGTCTGCGCCGCAGTTGGAGATAACGCGGTAGCCGTTTGTGATGCCCGCTTCTTTTGCGATAGCGGGGATCTTTTCAAAAATATAGGCTACGATGGAGGAGTTTTCGCCGTTTATTTCGTCAACGCAAGCGATGTGCGTTTTGGGAATGACGAGGATGTGAACGGGTGCTTGGGGGGCGATATCATAGAACGCAAGGATCTTTTCGTCCTCATACGCTTTTTTGGAGGGAATATCGCCGTTTATGATCTTACAGAAAAGGCAGTTTTCTACCATATTATATATACTCCTTTAAATCATACCTCCCGAGGGGCACTCGGGAGGAGTTTTTCTATTATAGGAAATTACGCTGAAACGGGTAAAAACCTCTTCCGTCAGCTTACGCTGACACCTTCCCCAAAGGGGAAGGCTTTTGTGCCCTCCCCTTTGGGGAGGGTGTCATGACTTTTGTCGTGACGGGAGAGGTTGAGAGCGATTTATCATAAATTTATTTTACGATGTTTTCCACAATGGAGGGGAGAGCCGCGAAAGCTTCGCTGAGCTTAGAGGGGTCTTTTGCACCTGCCGTTGCGCTGTCGGGTCTGCCGCCGCCGCCACCGCCGACGTAAGCGGAGATGCCCTTGATAACAACGGGAGCTTTAACGCCCGCTTTAACTGCGTTCTTGCCGCATACACAGCAGATGGTGAGCTTGCCGTCCACAAGGGAAGAGATAGCCGCAACGATATTGTCATCGCTTGCTTTGATGTCATCGCCAAGGGCGCGTACTGTGTTCATGGGCATATCCGTTTCCATAGAGGCAACCTTGATGCCGCAAGGAAGTACGGTTGCGCCTGCGAGCATATTTGCAACGCCTGCTTTAGCGAGCTTGAGGTTTGCTTCTTCAAGTGCTTTCTTTGCTTCCTTGAGGTCGGATTCGAGTGTCTTTATCTTTGCAGTGATATCTTTTTCGTCATTTGCTTTGAGCGCGGACATAACGGAGGAAACCGTTGCTATCTTACCGTTTACGTAATTGTATGCTTCAATACCCGTAACGGCTTCGATTCTTCTTGTGCCTGCTGCAACGGAGCTTTCGGAAAGTATCTTGAAAAGACCGATATTGCCCGTGTTCTTAACGTGAGCACCGCCGCAAAGTTCTGCGGAGAAATCTCCCATACGGACAACGCGGACCGTTGCACCGTATTTTTCACCGAAGAGGGCAATGGCACCGGACTTCTTCGCACTTTCGATGTCCGTTTCCTCTGCCGTTACAGCGATAGCTTCGAGGATCTTTTCGTTTACAAGGCGTTCAACCTTTGCAAGCTCATCCTGGCTTACCGCTGCGAAATGAGTGAAGTCGAAGCGAGCGACCTTGTCGTTTACAAAGGAGCCTGCCTGCTGGATATGTGTGCCGAGTACGCGGCGAAGAGCTGCATCGAGAAGGTGAACTGCGGAGTGGTTGCGGGAAATAGATGCACGTCTTTCGGCATCGAGCGTAAGCGTTACCGTGTCTCCGACGGAGAGTGAGCCGGATTCTACCTTGCAGATGTGCATATAAACGCCGTCGTTCTTCTTTGTATCTGTAACGATCGCTTTGCCGTTTGCGCCTGTGATAACGCCGGTATCACCGACTTCGCCGCCGCCTTCGCCGTAGAATACTGTTTTGTCCGTTACGATAACGGCGTTTTCGCTTGCGATATCGCAAAGCTCGTCCGTTTCGCTATCGATAATGGCAACGATCTTGCCTTCAACGGACGTGTTTTCGTAGCCTTCGAATATCGTCTTAACGGATGTGTCGATAAGGGAGTTCATACTGTCATCCCAACCGCTTATATTGCCGCGTGCGGCGCGTGCGCGCTGCTTTTGCGCTGCGAGGTTTTCTTCAAAGCCTTTTTCGTCAACACCGATGCCGTTTTCCTCTGCGATCTCGCGCGTGAGGTCAAGAGGGAAGCCGTACGTATCGGAAAGCTTGAAGACGTCTGCGCCTGCAAGCTCCGTTTTGCCTTGTGCTTTTGCATCTGCAATGAGCTTGTCGAGAAGGTTCATACCTGCTTCAACCGTTGCGTTAAAGCGGTCTTCCTCCATACGAACGATCTTCTGGATATAATCGAGCTTTTCCGTAAGCTCGGGGTAAGCTGTTTTATTTTCGTTTGCAACGACAGCCATAACGTCATAAAGGAATGCGCCCTTGATGCCGAGGATCCTGCCGTGGCGGCAAGCTCTTCTCATAAGTCTGCGAAGAACGTAGCCGCGGCCTTCGTTGGAGGGCATTACGCCGTCTGCGATAAGGAACGCGGAAGCACGGGAGTGATCCGCGATGATACGAAGAGAAACGTCTGCTTTTGCATTTTCTTTGTATTTAACGCCCGCTTTTGCGCTTACTGCGGAGATGATGTTCTGGATGGTGTCAACCTCGAACATATTGTCAACGCCCTGCATAATGCAGGCAAGGCGTTCAAGACCCATACCGGTGTCGATGTTTTTTGTTGCAAGCTCCGTGTAATTGCCGTTGCCGTCGTTATTGAACTGGGAGAATACGTTGTTCCAGATCTCCATATAACGGTCGCAATCGCAGCCGGGGCGGCAATCGGGGCTTCCGCAGCCGTATTTTTCGCCGCGGTCGAAGTATATTTCGGAGCAGGGGCCGCAGGGACCGCTTCCGTGCTCCCAGAAGTTGTCGGCTTTGCCAAGGCGAACGATGTGCTCTTCGGGCACGCCGATCTTATCCTTCCAGATGTTGTATGCTTCGTCATCCTGCTCGTAAACGGAGGGCCAGAGAAGGTCTGCGGGAATTTCGAGAGTTTTCGTAAGGAATTCCCAAGCCCAGCTGAGGGCTTCTTCTTTGAAGTAATCGCCGAAGGAGAAGTTGCCGAGCATTTCAAAGAACGTGCCGTGGCGAGCCGTGTAGCCGACGTGCTCTATATCGTTCGTGCGGATGCACTTCTGGCAGGTAGCCATACGGCGGCGGGGGGGCTCTGCTTCGCCCGTGAAGTATTTTTTAAGCGGAGCCATACCGGCAACTATAAGAAGAAGCGATTTATCGCTTTCGGGAACAAGGGGATAACTGCCGCGTGCAAGGTGATCCTTGGATTCAAAGAAGGAAAGGTACTTTGCGCGCAGATCGTTGAGAGATGTCCATTTCATATGAGTGTCCTCTTTTTTAAAAATTTAGGGTAAGGGAAGTATAGACCCAAACTTCCCATTTTAATATTATATCTTTATTATATTGTTATATAAACGAAAAGTCAATATTATTTGAATAAAACTTAAAAATTATACTTGACACAGAAAAAAACTTGTGATATAATTTCATACTGCATTATAATTGCTTGTAATGGCGGCTTTTTTAAAGACACGTTAAAAAAGAACCGTTTCAGGCTTTTGAATACAATTTCCGCCTGCAATACGGCAGACGGACGGCGCAACTCACATAAATTTTGAATGGAGTGATTGTATTGAGAACAAAACCGAGAAAACTTGGTAAAGTTACGAGAATGTCTTTCGCTAAGGTCGAAGAGATATTGGAAATGCCGAATTTCCTTGATATCCAGAAAAAGTCCTATAAATGGCTTTTGGATAAGGGTATCACGGAAGTTCTTAACGAAGTTTCCCCTATCGTTGACTACGCAGGCAACCTCGTTATCGAATTCGTGGACTACAACCTCAGCGATACCCCCAAATGTTCCGTTGAGGAAAGCAAGGAACGCGACGTAAACTACGCAGCTCCCTTGCGCGTAACCGTAAGACTCACGAATAAATCCACGGGCGAAGTTAAGCAGCAGGATATCTTTATGGGCGATTTCCCGCTTATGACGGAAACAGGCACGTTCGTTATCAACGGTGCCGAGCGTGTAGTAGTATCCCAGCTCGTTCGTTCCCCCGGTATGTACTACGAGATACAGACAGATAAAGTCGGCAAGAACAGCTATGCCGGCACGGTCATCCCTTACCGCGGCGCTTGGCTTGAATACGAAACGGATATGAACGACGTATTCTACGTTAAGATAGACAAGAACCGCAAGATCCCCGTTACGACGCTTATCCGCGCTCTTGACGAGGCTACATCCACTTCCACCGACATCAAGACTTATTTCGGCGAGGACAACAAGATCGTAAATACTCTCGAAAAAGACGGTATGCAGGCGGAAGCGGAAAAGAACGGCACAACGCCCTACGAAGAAGCTCTTAAAGAGATCTACAAGAAGATGCGTCCCGGCGAGCCTCCGCTTGTTGAAAGCGCACAGCTTCTTCTTAACAACCTCTTCTTCGATCCCAAGAGATATGACCTTGGCAACGTCGGCAGATACAAGTTCGACAAAAAGGTTGCTTTGGGCAAGCGTATAACAAACAAGAAGCTGACACGCCCCGTTATCAATCCCATCACGGGCGAGATACTCTTTGATGCGGGTAAGATACTTACTTACGATGAAGCTATGATCATCGAAAACGCAGGTGTAAACGAGGCTTACGTTCAGATCGAAGACGAAAAAGAAATAAAAGTATTCGGCAACGGAATGGTTGATCCCGCAAAGGTGCTCGGCTGCGACCTTCGCGAAGTCGGCATAAACGAGAAAGTCAAGCTCTCCCTTCTTCTTCAGATGCTTGAAGAAGTCGGCGGTGACTTTGACGAGCTCAAGAAGCAGGCGCGCGACCGTGCTGCGGAACTTTCTCCCAAGCACATCACAAAGGACGATATCTTCGCGTCCATCAACTATCTCATCTGCCTTTCCCATAACATCGGCACACCCGACGACATCGACCACCTCGGCAACCGCCGTATCCGTGCTGTCGGCGAGCTTATCCAGAACCAGCTCCGCATCGGTTTCTCCAGAATGGATAAGATCATCAAGGAGCGTATGACTATTCAGGACGCAGAGTCCCTTACACCTCAGGCGCTCATCAATATCCGCCCTGTTGTTGCGGCTATCCGCGAATTCTTCGGTTCATCCCCTCTTTCTCAGTTTATGGACCAGAACAACCCCTTGGCGGAACTTACTCACAAACGCCGTCTTTCCGCGCTCGGCCCCGGCGGTCTTTCCCGTGACCGTGCTTCCTTCGATGTTCGTGACGTTCACTACACACACTTCGGCCGTATCTGCCCCATTGAAACGCCTGAAGGTCCTAACATCGGTCTTATCTCCTACCTTGCAACATACGCAAAGATAAACGATTACGGCTTTATCGAGGCTCCTTACCGCAAGATAGACAAGGCTACGGGCAAGATAACGGACATAGTTGAATATATGACGGCTGACGTTGAAGATAACTTCATCATCGCCCAGGCAAACGAGCCTGTTGACGAAGAGGGAAGATTTATCAACAAGCGCGTTACCGTGCGCGACCGCGCAGAGATAATCGAGGTTGACGCAAGCGTTCCCGATTATATCGACGTTTCCCCCAAGATGGCAATATCCGTTGCCACGGGCCACATTCCTTTCCTTGAAAACGATGACAACGCCCGTGCGCTCATGGGCTCCAACATGCAGAAGCAGGCAGTACCGCTTCTCACAACGGACTCTCCTATCGTTGGTACGGGTATGGAATATAAGGCGGGTATCGACTCCGGCGTTTGCGTTCTTGCAAAGAGCGAAGGCGTTGTTGAATACGTATCCTCCGAAAAGATCGTTGTCGTACGCCCCAACGGCGTAAAAGACGCATATACGCTCCTCAAGTTCAAACGCTCCAACCAGGGTAACTGCGTAAACCAGAGACCTATTGTAAACGTTGGCGACGTAGTTAAAGAAGGCGACGTGCTTGCTGACGGTGCCGCTACGGACAAGGGTGAGATCGCGCTCGGTAAGAACGCCCTCATCGGCTTTATGACTTGGGAAGGTTATAACTACGAGGACGCCGTTCTCCTTAACGAGCGCCTTGTAAGAAATGACGTTTATACATCTATTCATATAGAAGAATATCTTATGGAGTCCAGAGATACGAAGCTCGGACCCGAAGAGATCACGCGCGAGATCCCCAACTGCGGTGACGACGCGCTCAAGGACCTCGATGCAGACGGTATCGTTCGCATCGGTACGGAAGTTCACGCAGGCGACATCCTCGTAGGTAAGGTTACACCTAAGGGTGAAACCGAACTTACTGCGGAAGAAAGACTTCTCCGCGCTATCTTCGGCGAAAAGGCAAGAGAAGTGCGTGACACATCCTTGAAACTTCCTCACGGTACCAGCGGTGTCGTTTCCGATATCCGCGTATTCTCCCGTGAAAACGGAGATGATCTTGCTCCCGGCGTAAACAAGGCCGTTAAGGTGTACGTTGCGCAGAAGCGTAAGATCTCCGTCGGCGACAAGATGGCGGGACGCCACGGTAACAAAGGTGTCGTTTCCCGTATCCTTCCTCCCGAAGATATGCCTTACCTTGCAGACGGTACACCCCTTGACATCGTGCTCAACCCCCTTGGCGTTCCTTCCCGAATGAATATCGGTCAGGTGCTTGAGGTCCACCTCGGTATTGCCGCAAGAGAGCTCGGCGTTAAGGTTATGACTCCTGCGTTCGACGGCGCAAAAGAAAAAGATATTACGGAAGCTCTCACGGAAGCGGGTCTTTACCGCGAGATACTTCCCGGCGAAAACTTCTTCGGTAAATCCGTTTACGAAGAAACGGTGGATGAAGAAGGCAACAAGGTCTATAACCTCGTTCCCGCAGATCAGCTTGCGGATAAAGAATGGCTCAAAGAAAAGATCGCTGAAAAGAAACTCAAAACAGTTGACGGTAAGCGCATCCTTTACGATGGACGTACGGGCGAACCCTTTGATAACCCCGTAACGGTTGGTATTATGTACTACCTCAAGCTCCATCACCTCGTTGACGATAAGATCCACGCAAGAAGCACAGGTCCTTACTCCCTCGTTACACAGCAGCCTCTCGGCGGTAAAGCGCAGTTCGGCGGCCAGCGTTTCGGTGAAATGGAAGTTTGGGCACTTGAAGCATACGGCGCGGCTTATACGCTCCAGGAAATACTCACGGTCAAATCCGACGACGTGACAGGACGTGTTAAAGCATATGAAGCTATCGTTAAAGGCAAGAACATTCCCACGCCCGGTGTTCCCGAAGCGTTCCGCGTTCTTGTTAAAGAGCTTCAGTCCTTGGCACTTGACGTTCGCGTTCTTGATGAAGAAGGCAACGAAATAGAACTTTCTCAGCTCTGCGAAGAAGAGGAAGAAATGAACGAAAACAGAATCACAGCCGATGACGTAGGTAAGACTGTTGAAACTGACGGCGACTCCCGCGATATCACTATCCTCGATGACCTCAGAGATCAGGCGAGCCTTGACGACGATGATTCTGACGAGGACGAAGACGACGAAGAATATGACGATTTCGATGACGAAGAGATCTATGAAGATTACGACGACACCGAAAATTACGACGAATAATTAAGGGAGGGGAAAATAATGGCTAAGAACACTTTTGATTCGATTAAAATAGGTCTTGCATCTCCCGATATGATAAGATCTTGGTCTTCCGGCGAAGTTACAAAGCCCGAAACGATCAACTACAGAACGCTCCGCCCCGAACGCGACGGCTTGTTCTGCGAAAAAATATTCGGACCTACAAAAGACTGGGAATGTCTTTGCGGTAAGTACAAGCGCGTTCGTTACAAAGGCAAGGTCTGCGAAAAGTGCGGCGTTGAAGTTACAACAAAGAAAGTACGCCGCGAAAGAATGGGTCACATCGAGCTTGCTGCTCCCGTTTCCCACATCTGGTATTTCCGCGCTATCCCTTCCAGAATGGGTCTTCTTCTTGACATCTCCCCCAGACTTCTTGAAAAGGTCCTCTATTTTGCACAGTATATAGTTCTTGATCCCGGCAGTGCGCCCGTTGAAAAGAAGCAGCTTCTTTCCGAACGCGAATACCGCGATCTTTATGAAAAATATGAAGATGACTTCCGCGTTGGTATGGGCGCGGAAGCCATCAAAGAGCTTCTTTCCGAGCTTGACCTCGAAGCACTTTCCAAAGAGCTTCGCGATGAACTTGAAAGATCCGCAGGTCAAAAGAAGCTCCGTATCATCAAGCGTCTTGAAGTAGTCGAGGCTTTCCGTAAGTCCGGCAACAGACCCGAATGGATGATACTCGACGTTGTTCCCGTTATTCCTCCGGACATCCGTCCTATGGTACAGCTCGACGGCGGCCGTTTCGCAACGTCCGACCTTAACGACCTCTACCGCAGAGTTATCAACAGAAACAACCGTCTTGCAAAGCTTATGGAGCTTTCCGCACCCGAAATTATCATCCGCAACGAAAAGCGTATGCTTCAGGAAGCCGTTGACGCACTTATCGACAACGGCCGCCGCGGTAAATCCGTTACGGGCGGTTCCTCCAACAGACCTCTCAAATCTCTTTCCGAAATGCTCCGCGGTAAGCAGGGACGTTTCCGCCAGAACCTTCTCGGTAAACGTGTTGACTACTCCGGCCGTTCCGTTATCGTTGTAGGTCCTACACTTAAGATCTACCAGTGCGGTCTTCCCAAAGAGATGGCGCTCGAACTCTTCAAGCCCTTCGTTATGAAACGCCTTGTTGAAACTCAGAACGCTTCCAATATCAAAGACGCTAAGAAGAAAGTTGATAAGGCTTCCAACGAGGTTTGGGACGCACTTGAAAACGTTATCAAGGACCATCCCGTTCTTCTTAACCGTGCGCCTACACTTCACCGTCTTTCCATTCAGGCATTTGAACCCGTGCTCGTAGAGGGCAGAGCTATCAAGCTTCATCCCCTCGTTTGTGCCGCGTTCAACGCCGACTTTGACGGCGACCAGATGCCTGTTCACATTCCTCTTTCCAGCGAAGCTCAGGCGGAAGCAAGATTCCTTATGCTTTCCGCAAACAACTTCCTGAAGCCTGCCGACGGTAAAGCCGTTACGGTTCCTTCCCAGGATATGGTGCTTGGCTCCTACTACCTTACTATCGATAAGGCGGGCGAGCCCGGCGAAGGCAAGATCTTCCGCGATTTCGATGAAGCTATGATGGCTTACGAAAACGGTCAGCTCGGTATCCACGCGCCCATCAAGGTCCGCGTTTCCAAGGAGATCGACGGCGTTGTTCATACGAAGCTCATCAATGCAACGCTCGGACGTATGATCTTCAACAAGCCCATTCCTCAGGACCTCGGTTTCGTTGACAGAAGCGATCCCGATAAGCTTCTTGACCTTGAAGTTGACTTCACAACGGCTAAGAGCGAGCTCGGTAAGATCGTTGACCGTACGATAAAAATGCACGGCCCCACCGTTATGGCTGAAGTGCTTGACGCTATCAAGTCCAACGGTTATAAATATTCCACAAGAGCATCCATCTCTATCTCCGTTCTCGATATGGTAGTTCCTCCTCAGAAGCAGGAGATCGTTCGCGATGCAGAAAAGAAAGTCGAAAGAATCGCAAAGGACTTCCGCCGCGGTCTTCTTTCCGACGACGAACGCTACAGAAGCGTTATCTCCGTTTGGGATAAAGCTACAAAGGACGTTACGGACGCACTCCAGAAGAACCTTGACAGATACAACTCCATCAAGATGATGAGTGACTCCGGTGCCCGTGGTTCTATCTCCCAGATGAAACAGCTTGCCGGTATGCGCGGTCTTATGGTGTCCACATCCGGTAAAACGATGGAGCTTCCTATCAAGAGTAACTTCCGCGAAGGCCTTACCGTACTTGAGTACTTCGTAGGTGCGCGCGGTTCTCGTAAAACACTTTCGGATACAGCTCTTAAAACAGCCGACTCCGGTTACCTTACGCGCCGTCTTGTTGACGTTTCCCAGGAGGTTATCGTCCGCGAAACAGACTGCGGTACAACGGAAGGTATTTGGGTCTACGACCTTGTTGACGGCGACGAAACGATCGAAAAGCTCGAAGAAAGACTTCCCGGCAGAACACTTGTTGATACCGTTACGGATCCCGCAACGGGAGAAGTTCTTGCCGAAGCAGGCGATCTTCTTACACCTGCACAGGCTTCCAAGATCGTTGCCGCAGGCGTTGAAAAGGTTCACGTTCGTTCCATCCTCAAATGTAAGTGTCGCCACGGTATTTGCGCTAAGTGTTACGGTAATGACCTTGCAACGGGCAAGCTCGTTGCAGCGGGCGAAGCTGTCGGCGTAATCGCGGCTCAGTCCATCGGTGAACCCGGTACACAGCTTACGATGAGAACGTTCCATACGGGTGGTATCGCAGGTGCCGATATTACACAGGGTCTTCCTCGAGTTGAAGAGATCTTCGAAGCGCGCAGACCCAAGAAGGTCGCTACGCTTGCGGAATACTCCGGTGTTGTTCGCATTCAGGATGCTAAACGTGCAAGAAACGTTATCATCACAAGCGATGACGGCGAAGATCACGTATATCCCATTCCTTACGGTACAAAGATCCTCATTGAAGAAGGTTCTTACGTATTGCGCGGCGATCTTATCACGGAAGGTAACCTCGCTCCCGCAGATATCGCAAGAGTGCAGGGTCTTGAAGCTGCTTACGATTATATTACCCGCGAAGTTCAGCGTGTGTATAAGAGCCAGGATATCAAGATCAACGATAAGCATATCGAAGTTATCGCACGTCAGATGACACGCAAGGTTCGCATCGAAGAAAGCGGCGACACAGAGCTTCTTTACGGCGCAGTTGTTGACATTGCAGAATTCAATGATGAAAACCAGAAGATACAGGAACGTATCGATGCGGGCGAAAGAACGCTTCGCTTTGCAGAGGCTTCTCCTATGCTTCTCGGTATCACAAAGACTGCTATTCAGACAGAATCCTTCCTTTCTGCCGCTTCCTTCCAGGAAACAACAAAGGTTCTTACGGAAGCAGCTATCAAGGGTAAGGTTGACCACCTTATCGGTCTTAAGGAAAACATCCTTATCGGTAAACTCATTCCCGCAGGTACGGGTCTTAAGAAGTACCGCGATATTGAGATCCAGAAGGTTGAACCTAAGTACGATGACGAAGAAGAAACAGCTTCTCTTTAATTGAAATCATCACCGCAGATATTCATCTGCGGTGATTTTGCGTTTTAACAAGGCAAAAAAACGCGGTGTTGATTTTTTGTTATGATTGTGGTATAATAATAAAGGATGTGTTGCTCCGCATTTTGCCGATGGGGCGGCAGGGAAGTGCTTGCTGTTGCGCTTGTCCGTAAAATGCGCACCTGAGTTTGCAAATTGCGGAAAAACATAAATTTTTTTGCGAAAATGCACTAAAAAACGTAAATTTCCCGTTGACAAATCACAAAAGAAGTGATAAAATATAGCATATGTGACTATGTGTTAAAACACATCTTTTAAAGTCAACATAAAAATTGAAAGGAATCAAATGTAATATGTCAACCGACGGCCCTTTGCCTATGTTAGTGGCAGGACTTACACAGTCCAAAAAGCTCATCAAAGGAGGAATGGCTTCATCGGCTTTTATTGCAAAAGATGCCGACGCCAAGATAATAAATCAAGTGGCTGATCTTTGCCGCGCGAACGGAGTGCCGTTCAACAACGCGATGACAAAGAGGGAAATAGGAACAATGTGCGGAATTGACGTGGATTGTGCCGTTTCCGTCATACTTAAACAACTTATTTAATCAAGATATTCTCCCCTTTTTCGGAGTGCGTTCCGAAAAACAGGATTATATAAACATTTATATCTATCAAAAAAAGAGGAGGTGCGATATGCCAACCTTTAACCAGCTTGTTCGCTCAGGACGTGAAAAACGCGAGTACAAGTCTAAGTCCCCTGTACTTCAGAAGAACTTCAACACTCTTACGAAGTCCTACACGGAACTTTCCGCTCCCCAGAGACGCGGTGTTTGCACAAAGGTTACTACGACAACACCGAAGAAGCCTAACTCCGCTCTTCGTAAAATTGCCAGAGTAAGACTTACAAACGGACTTGAAGCAACCTGCTATATCCCCGGTATCGGACACAATCTTCAGGAGCACTCTGTAGTTCTTATCAGAGGCGGAAGAGTACGTGACCTTCCCGGTGTACGTTACCACATCATCCGTGGTGCGCTTGATACACAGGGCGTTGCCAACCGTAACCAGAGCCGTTCGAAATACGGCGCAAAACGCGGTAAAAAAGCAGCAAAATAATTTAGCTAAACAAAGGTAAAACTTAAAAGATGTCTAACGCATGCTTTTGCATTTTGACAGATAAGAATGTTTATACCCGCTCTTTGCGAGGACAAACACCTCTTTCAAAATACCAAAAGAGCATGACGGGAGGAAAACTTTCGAGTACCTATGAGATTCATTTTATGTGAAGGAGGGAAGACAAATGCCTAGAAGAGGTCAAATTTCCAAAAGAGATGTATTGCCGGATCCTATGTATAACTCTAAGCTTGTAACAAAGCTTATCAATGCAGTTATGGAAGACGGTAAGAAGGGTGTTGCGCAGAAGATCGTTTACGATGCTTTCGCAGCAGTTGAAGCTAAAACCGGAAAGAACGCGCTTGAAGTATTCCACGAAGCTTTCGAGAATATTATGCCCGTTCTCGAAGTTAAGGGTCGCCGCGTAGGTGGTGCTACTTACCAGGTTCCGATGGAGGTTCGCCCTGAAAGAAGACAGACTCTCGGTCTTCGTTGGCTCGTTATGTTCGCACGCAAACGCGGCGAAAGAACAATGGCCGACAAACTCGCAGCTGAAATTACAGACGCACTTGCAAACATCGGCGGCGCAGTTAAGAAAAAAGAAGAAACTCACAAAATGGCTGAAGCTAACAAGGCTTTCGCTCATTACAGATATTGATCCTAAGCGGATATTATCTCCGCTTACGGTCATCCGAAATTTTTTAATGCATATTATAAGGAGCTACAATTATGTCTAGAGAATACCCGCTCGAATTAACTCGTAACATCGGTATCATGGCTCATATAGATGCAGGTAAAACAACGACAACAGAAAGAATTTTGTTCTACACCGGTAAAACACACAAGATCGGTGAAACTCATGACGGTTCCGCTACGATGGACTGGATGGAACAGGAGCAGGAAAGAGGTATTACAATCACTTCCGCTGCTACTACATGCTTCTGGAAAGGCAACCGTATAAACATCATCGATACTCCCGGACACGTTGACTTCACAGTTGAAGTTGAACGTTCCCTTCGTGTACTTGACGGTTCTGTAACAGTTTTCTGTGCTAAAGGCGGTGTTGAACCTCAGTCTGAGACAGTATGGCGCCAGGCAGACAAATACGGCGTTCCGAGAATGGCTTACGTTAACAAGATGGACATCACAGGTGCTAACTTCTACCGTGTTGTTCAGATGATGAAAGACAGACTCAAAACAAACCCCCTCGTTATCCAGTTGCCTATCGGCAAGGAAGATACATTCCGCGGAATTATCGACCTTGTAAATATGGAAGCTGACGTTTACTATGACGATATGGGTAAAGACATGAGAACAGAGCCTATCCCTGCTGATATGATGGCGGAAGCTGAAAAATATCATCAGGAACTCGTTGAAGCTGTTGCCGAAACAGACGAAGAGCTCTTCCTCAAGTACTGCGACGGTGAAGAAATCACTGTTGACGAGCTTAAAAAAGCTATCCGTACAGCTACGATCGCGAACAAGCTTGTTCCCGTTTGCTGCGGTACATCCTATAAAAACAAAGGCGTTCAGAAACTTCTCGACGCTGTAATCGATTATATGCCCGCACCTGTTGACGTTCCCAACATCAAGGGTATCAACCCCGATACAGGTGATGAAGAAGAAAGAGTTACTTCCGACAGCGAGCCTTTTGCTGCTCTTGCATTCAAGATCGCAACAGACCCCTTTGTTGGTAAGCTTTGCTTCTTCCGCGTATATTCCGGTGTTATCCACTCCGGTGAAACGGCTTATAACCCCGAAAAGAAGAGCCGTGAACGTTTTGGTAGAATTCTTCAGATGCACGCTAACTCCAGACAGGATATCGACGTAGTTTACTCCGGTGATATCGCTGCTATCGTTGGTACAAAGAACACCACAACAGGTGACACTCTTTGCGATGAAGATCATCCTATCATCCTCGAATCCATGGAATTCCCTGAACCTGTTATTAAAGTTGCTATTGAACCCAAGTCCAAAGCCAGCCAGGAAAAGATGGGCATCGCTCTTGCTAAACTTGCTGAAGAAGACCCCACGTTCAAGACATACACAGATGAAGAAACAGGTCAGACGATCATCGCCGGTATGGGCGAGCTTCACCTTGAAATCATCGTAGATAGACTTCTCCGTGAATTCAAAGTAGAAGCAAACGTTGGTAAACCTCAGGTTTCCTACAAAGAAACAATTACCAAATCCGTTAACGAAGACTGCAAGTATGCACGTCAGTCCGGTGGTAAGGGTCAGTACGGTCACGTTAAGATCACTGTTGAACCCAACGAAGTTGGTAAGGGTTACGAATTCCTCAACAACATTTCCGGCGGTAGCATTCCGAAGGAATACATTCCCGCTGTTGACGCAGGTATCCAGGGCGCTATGCAGACCGGTGTACTTGCAGGCTACAACGTTGTTGACGTAAAAGTTACACTCTACGACGGTTCTTATCACGAAGTTGACTCTTCCGAAATGGCATTTAAGATTGCCGGCTCTATGGCGTTCAAGAACGCTATGAGAAAAGCAAGCCCCGTAATCCTCGAGCCCGTTATGAAGGTTGTAGTTATTACTCCCGATGACTATATGGGCGACGTTATGGGCGACATCAACTCTCGCCGCGGTCAGATCCAGTCTATGGAACCTGTTTCCGGCGCACAGCAGATCACTGCTATCGTTCCTCTTGCTAATATGTTCGGTTACGCAACGGAACTCCGTTCCAGAACACAGGGACGCGGTCAGTACTCTATGGAACCCAGCCACTTTGAACAGGTTCCGAAGAGCATCGCCGACGAGATCATCGCCGGCAGAGCAAGCAAATAATTATTGTTTGCACTAAAAAAATCATAAATTTAAAATCAATCACGAAAAGTAATTTCGTGAAAATATAAGGAGGATTTTTCCAATGGCAAAGGCTAAATTTGAAAGAACAAAACCCCATGTAAACATTGGTACTATCGGTCACGTTGACCACGGTAAGACAACTCTTACAGCTGCTATCACAAAATATCTTTCTATCGCTAACGGCAAGAACGAATTCCTTGCTTACGATCAGATCGATAACGCTCCCGAAGAAAAAGCTCGTGGTATCACAATTAACACACGTCACGTTGAATACGAAACAGAAAACCGTCACTATGCACACGTTGACTGCCCCGGACACGCTGACTACGTTAAAAACATGATCACAGGTGCTGCTCAGATGGACGGCGGTATCCTCGTTGTTGCTGCTTCTGACGGTCCCCTTCAGCAGACACGTGAGCACGTTCTTCTTGCTCACCAGGTAGGCGTTCCCGCTATCGTTGTTTTCCTTAACAAATGCGATATCGTTGACGACGAAGAACTTCTCGAACTCGTTGATATGGACGTTCGTGACCTTCTCAACCAGTACGACTTCCCCGGAGATGACACACCTGTCATCCGTGGTTCCGCTCGTGTAGCTCTCGAATCCGCTAGCACAGACCCCAACGCTCCCGAATACGCTTGCATCAAGGAACTTATGGAAGCTGTTGACGAATACATTCCTACTCCCGACAGAAAGTCCGATATGGCATTCCTTATGCCCGTCGAAGACGTATTCTCTATCTCCGGCCGTGGTACAGTTGCTACAGGTAGAGTAGAAAGCGGTACAGTTAAAGTTGGTGACGTTGTTGAACTCGTTGGTCTTACAGACGAAAAGAAGACAACAACAGTTACTGGTGTTGAAATGTTCCACAAGCTCCTCGACCAGGCTGAAGCTGGTGACAACGTAGGTCTTCTCCTCCGTGGTATCGACAAGAACGAAATCGAAAGAGGTCAGGTACTCTGCAAACCCGGCTCCATCCACCCCCACACAAAATTCAAAGGCCACGTTTACGTTCTTACTGAAAAAGAAGGCGGACGTAAGAAACCCTTCTTCGCAGGCTACCGTCCTCAGTTCTACTTCAGAACAACAGACGTTACAGGTACAATCTCCCTTCCTGCTGACGTAGAAATGGCTCGTCCCGGCGATAACGTTGATATCACAGTTGAACTTATCACTCCTATCGCTATAGACCAGAACCTCCGTTTCGCTATCCGTGAAGGCGGCAGAACAGTTGGTTCCGGCGTTGTTTCCGAAATCCTTGACTAATTTTAGTTATAATTTCTGAAATTTAATACGTTTTAAGGTTTTGTCAGAGGGCAGATTGTCTGCTCTCTGACAAAATTGATATTACGGCGAATTTTTTGTAATTTTGCGTAATATATTTTTAATAATGGATATTACATAAAGGCACTTCTTTGTGCTAAGTAAGCTTTTTTGCTTGGTGCATCTGTGTGCTGAGTAAGCTTTTTTGCTTGGTGCATCTGTGTGCTGAGTAAAGTTCTTTTTGCTTACTTTCTTGCGAGAAGCAAAATGAAAAATTTTAACAAAGTACTTCTTTGTGCTTTGTGAAGTTCTTTTTGCTTACTTTCTTGCGAGAAGCAAAATGAAAAATTTGAACAAAGTGCTTCTGTGTGCTTTGTAAAGTTCTTTTTGCTTACTTTTTCTTTCAAGAAAAAGTAAGGCTTTGGGGAATGGTGAAATTCCATATCGGCGGTATAGCCCGCGAAGCAGCAAAGCTGCCCGAACAGGTGAGATTCCTGTGCCGACGGTATAGTCCGGATGAAAAAAGAAAGGATCTCTTTTTTGGAGAGATATGAAGTCCCCCTGGTTGTGAGGGGATTTTTTATTTGGTTTTGCTTAATGAATACTTCAAAACGCTCTTTGTCTATAAAGAAAATTTCGGCTCTTGCGATATTTTCCGCGTTATCATATCTCAGCCTGTACGTTTTCCGAATACCGGGAATCGGTGGGTTTTTGACATTTGATATTAAGGATACTATAGTGTGTCTTGCCGCGATGATATTCGGACCTTTTTCCGGTGCTGCGGTATCGCTTTTGGCTGCGCTCATCGAGATGGTGACGGTCAGCGGAACGGGACCGTGGGGTTTCCTTATGAATTTTCTTTCCACGGCGGCGTTTGCTTTTTCCGCAAGCGCGGTCTATATGTACATACCGAAGCTTAAAAAGACGATGAAAGGCGCTATTTCAGGGCTTTTGGCCGCAATTTTTGCTTCAACCGTCGTAATGCTCGTGCTTAATATTTTTGTAACTCCCGTTTATCTCGGTGTGCCGAGGGATGCGGTGTTTGAAATGCTTGTGCCGCTTCTTTTGCCATTCAACTTTTTGAAATACGTTCTCAATGCGGCTCTCGTTTTGGTGCTTTATAAGCCGATAAAAGAGGTTTTGAGAAAAACGAAATTTATAAGATCTTCTTCCGAAAATTATAAATTCGATAAAAAATCGCTTTTGCTCACCATCTGCGGGCTTGCGCTTATTGTTGCTTGTCTTTTGATATTCGTTTTTGTGATGGATGGCAACCTGCAATTTTTTAAGAAATAAATTTGAAAATAAGTTCATTTTTTGAATAATCTATATATCGAGGATATGAAAATGAAGAATTTTTCTGTATTCAGTTACCTTTTTAAGATTTTAAAAGGTGCGCTCGTCGGACTTGGCGCCGTGCTTCCCGGAATTTCGGGCGGCGTGCTTTGCGTTGTGTTCGGAATCTATAAGACCGTAATGGAGTTTTTGGCATCTCCTTTTAAAAGATTTAAAACGCATTTTCCCAAGCTTTTGCCTTACGGTATCGGCTTGATCATAGGATTTCTCGGCATTGCAAAGGTGCTTGCCTTCTTGCTCGACAAATATCCTGCGCCGTCCGTTTGTGTGTTCATCGGACTTATCGTGGGAATGTTGCCCTCTCTTTTCAGGGAGGCGGGCGAAAAGGGAAGAACAAAGGGATCTTACGTTGCGTTGGTTATTGCTATGGTTGTGATATTTGCGCTCCTTATAAGCCTTAAAGTTCTTTCCGTCAGCATCGCGCCGAATTTTGTTTGGTATCTTTTCTGCGGTTTTTGCCTCGCGCTCAGCGTTATTGCCCCCGGTATGAGCTTTTCCACGCTCCTTATGCCGCTTGGACTTTATCAGCCGTTCGTTGACGGTATAAGCAGTTTTGATCTTGGCGTGCTTATCCCTGCGGGCATCGGCGCGCTTTTGACGGTGATACTTTTTGCAAAAGCTGTAAATTTGCTTTTTGAAAAGCAGTATTCCATCGCGTTCCACGCGATCGTGGGTGTCGTTATTGCCGCAACGGTGATGATAATTCCGTTTGAAAGCTTTGCCGCTTCCGCGGCGAGCGCGGTTATAAATATCGTTTGCATCGCGGTCGGCGTTGCGGCGGCGCTTGCGCTCGATAAATTCAATTCCAAATTTGCGGATAAAAAATAAGATAAAGAAAAAACGCCCTTTGAAGTGAACTAAATAGGCTTCACTTCAAAGGGCGTTTTTATAATATATGAAGTTTCGGAAAAACAGATATCGACGTTTGGCTTTTTATAAAAAATCAAGTTGCTGCTTCGCTATAAGCGGTGAATGTTATTGCAAAGCCTGCGTTGCATTTTGCATTTTTGAAATTATCCAAGTCTAAAGATTCCAGGTGATTCTCATCGTTGCCGATCTTAACCCAAACAGGTATTTCCGTATCAAGTTCTATGAATGTTTCGCTATGGATCTTTGAACTTATGATTCCCAATGATTCTTCGAAGGATATATTTAAATCACGGTACGTGCATTTTGAATGTCCATTTTCATCTATGCTGTATAAAACGCAGGTATCACCTGTTATCTTTGCGGCTATTCTGTGAGCATCCGCGCTGTTATCGCCGAGAATTTTTCCTTGCTCGCTCCATTTTCCGTCATTAAAAATCCAAAGCGATATTGCATAGGATTTAACGTTATCATTGAGAACTATATCAAAAAACGTAATTTCTTCATCAAGAAGCTCAAGAATCTGCTGTGTTTCTTCGGAAAAAACACTGGGTTTTATGTACATTTGCGAATTCGGACTTTGAATATCCGTGTTATTTGGATTTTGTGAAGAACAAGAACAAGTTGATATAGCAAATATTGCGCCTAATAACAAGCTTAAGATTTTCTTTTTCATAAAAAGCTCCTTTTTAATTTGATCTTTGTGGATAAATAATTTTTTGCACTAATTATATTATCTTATTTTTCTTATAAAGAATACAGTTTATATGTGAATTTTTTGTAAAAATTCTTCTTTCCAAACTTTTTGCATATCTTTTTTCAAAAAGCGACAATATCCTATTGAAATTTTGTCGTATATATGGTAAAATGATTTTATCTTATCAAGAGAGGCGGAGGGACAGGCCCTGTGAAGCCCGGCAACCTGTTTTTTTCAAGGTGCCAATTCCCGATAGATGAGATCGTTTTTTGACTATCTCTCCCTCGGGCTCCCGAGGGATTTTCTTTTGATGAAAAATACTTAAAAAATGAGGATTAAAAATATGGCAAGAAGATTTTTTGCAACAGAATCTGTTACAGAGGGACATCCCGATAAACTCTGCGACAGAGTTTCCGATTCCGTTCTTGACGCTATCATAGCTCAGGATCCCACGGCGCGCGTTGCCTGCGAAACTTGTATGACAACGGGCCTTATTATGGTTATGGGTGAAATTACAACGTCTTCTTACGTTGATATTGAAAATATTGCAAGAACAGCGGTTCGTGAAGTTGGCTATGACAGAGCTAAATACGGCTTTGACGCGGATTCCTGCGCGGTGCTCAACTCCATCCACAGCCAGTCACCCGATATCGCTATGGGTGTTAACAAGTCCCTTGAAGCAAAGGGCGGCGCAGATGATGACAAATACGAAATAGGTGCGGGCGACCAGGGTATGATGTTCGGCTTTGCCTGCGACGAAACAGCCTGCAAGATGCCCCTTGGTTACGTTCTTGCAACGGATATGTCCAAAAGACTTACTGCGGTTCGCAAGGATAAGACGCTCTCTTACCTCCGTCCCGACGGCAAGACACAGGTAACTGTTGAATATGACGGCGATACCCCCGTAAGACTTGAAAATATCGTTGTTTCCACACAGCACAACCCCGACGTAACGCTTGAACAGATCAGAAGCGACGTTATTGAAACTGTTATCAAGCCTGTTATCCCTGCGCACCTTATCGATGCTAACACAAAGATATACGTTAACCCCACGGGCAGATTCGTTATCGGCGGGCCCGCAGGCGACTCCGGTCTTACAGGCAGAAAAATTATCGTTGATACATACGGCGGCTACGGCAGACACGGCGGCGGTGCTTTCTCCGGTAAAGACCCGACAAAGGTTGACAGAAGCGCAAGCTATGCTGCTCGTTACGCGGCAAAGAACATCGTTGCCGCAGGCCTTGCAAAGAAATGCGAGGTTCAGATCGCTTACGCTATCGGCGTAGCTAAACCTCTTTGCGAAAACGTTAATACATTCGGCACGGGCGTTATTCCCGATGAAAAGATTGCGGCTATCCTTCACGATTCCGTTGACTTCCGTCCCGGTGCGATAATCGATTACTTCGGTCTTCGCAAGCCCATCTACAAGCCTCTCTCTTCTTACGGTCACTTTGGCAGAGAAGACCTCGGCGTGCGTTGGGAAGCTACGGATATTGCAGACCTTCTCCACGACAAAGCAGGTCTCAAATAAATCACAAATGTTCACGTTTCTCATATAATGATTTTGCGGCGGTATCGCCGCAAAATCGTTTTATGGGGGTAGGCCGTGCTATTTTTTGACGTGGCGGTGAGTGCCGCCGTATTAGCTCTTGCTTATTTTTCTTTTCGCTCGCTTTTTTCGTTTTTTGCAAAAAGCGAGGTGCGAAAAAGCAATAAAGTAAAGAGAAAAGCGGGAACGCTTCAAATTTATGCGGATGCGGAAAGCTTGGAATACTATATCCGTATGTCGCTTTCGGCAGAGCCGCATATGGCGGTCATTGTCAATATAGATAAAAACTCGGCAGAGGCAGAGGAGCTTGCATATATTGCGGGCATTTTTGCTCACAGAACAAAAAATTTAAAAATAAATTACATAATCTGATAAGGAAAAGAAAGATGCCAAACGGTGAAAACGAGCTTGTTTCCATAGAGGGAACTGTTGAAAAAATTATATATCATAATGACAATAACGGTTACGTTGTTTGCGAACTGCTTGCTTTTTCCGATGAGCTTTACACCGTTTGCGGAGAGATGCCGTATCTTGCCGCAGGCGAAACGATAAAAGCAATGGGCGATTTTGTAACGCATCCGCAGTTCGGGCGTCAATTCAAGGTGGAGTATTACGAAAAACAGCTCCCGACAAACGCTACATCGATTCTCAAATATCTTTCCTCCGGCACGATAAAGGGCATTGGTCCCGTTACGGCGCGCCATATCGTTGATAAATACGGCGAGGACACGTTCGACGTGCTTGAAAATCATCCCGAATGGCTTGCGGACGTCAACGGTATCTCCGCGCGCAAGGCGAAGGAGATAGGGGAGATTTTCAAAGCGCAGTTCGGTATGCGAAACGTAATGGCTTTTTGCCGAACGTATTTCGGTCCTGCAACGTCCGTTCGCATATATAAAAAATGGGGCTGCGGAGCAATAGACGTGATAACGCGCAATCCATATATCCTTTGCGACGAGATACACGGCGTTACCTTTGAAAAAGCGGATGCTATTGCAAAGAGCCTTGGATTTGGAAGCGGCTCCGATGAGAGGATCGGTGCGGGGCTTAAATTCGTTCTTTCGCACAATCTTTACCAGAATGGACACGTCTTTCTTCCCGAAGATAAGCTTACGGAAACGGCAACCAAGCTCCTTGGCTGTACGCGAGAGAAAGCGGAGGACGTACTTTCCTATCTTATTGCACGGAGAGAGCTTGTGCTTGTGCGTGAACCCGGTCTTAAATGCGTTTATCTTCCCGATGCTTACGAGGCTGAGACTTATATTGCCAAAAAGCTTGATATAATGGAGAATGTAAACCATTCGCTCGATTCGGAAAACCTTTTGGAGCTTGTGAAAAAGACAGAGCTTGAAAACGATATAAAATACGAAGAGCTTCAGCGCAGAGCCATCAAAGAGGCTGTTGCCAACTCCGTTTTTGTGCTGACGGGCGGCCCCGGTACGGGTAAAACAACTGTTGTTCGTGCAATAATTCGTATTTTTTCCAGTATGGGTATGGATATTGCGCTCGCTGCCCCCACGGGCAGAGCCGCAAAACGTCTTTCCGAAGCCGCTTCTATGGAGGCGAAAACTATTCACAGGCTGCTTGAGATGCAGTTCAGTCCCGATGAAAGCTCCGTTTTTATGCGTGACGAGAACAACTTGCTTGACGAGGACGTCATCATCATAGACGAATCATCTATGATAGACGTTTTCCTTATGTCCGCACTGCTCAAGGCTATAAAGCCTTCCGCGCGGCTTGTGCTTATCGGAGATGCTGACCAGCTTCCGCCCGTAGGTCCCGGTTACGTTTTCCGTGATATTATCGAAAGCGAGCGTTTTTCTACGGTGGTGCTTACGCATATCTTCCGTCAGGCGCAGGAAAGCCTTATCGTTACCAATGCGCACGCGGTAAACAACGGCCGTTATATGGATCTTTCCAAAAAAGATGCGGACTTTTTCTTCCTGCCGCGCGCGGACGATGAAGAAACCGCTTCCACGATAGTTTCGCTCTGTGCAAAGCGTCTGCCGAAAACTTACGGTATGACGGCGTTCAACGGCATACAGATAATCACTCCCTCCAAAAAGGGTATAAACGGCACGGAAACGCTCAACAATGCTCTGCAAAAAGCGCTCAATCCGCCCGATATAAGCAAAAGAGAGCGCAGAGTGCGCGATATGGTGCTTCGTGAGGGCGATAAAGTGATGCAGATCAAAAACGATTACGATATAGAGTGGACGCGAGAGGGCGGCGGAGATGGTGTTGGAGTCTTCAACGGTGACATCGGCGTTATAGAGGAAATAAATATTTCCGCGGAGCGCGTGACCGTGCTGTATGACGATAAGCACGCTTACTATGATTTTTCTATGCTCGATGAACTTGAGCTTGCATACGCGATAACGGTCCACAAAAGCCAGGGAAGCGAATATCCGATAGTGGTTATTCCGCTTTACAGGTATTCTCAGAGATTGCTTACAAGAAATCTTCTTTACACGGCACTGACCCGCGCACAGAAGATGGTTGTGCTTGTTGGGGACGAGGAGGTTTCAAGAAGAATGATAGAAAACAACCGCAGAACTAAGCGTTATACGGGGCTTTCCATCATCTTCTCCAAATACGAATGAAGCTTATAAATCTTATTTTCCCGAAAAAATGTATAATTTGCGGAGAATTTACGGATGCTAAGACGAATGATGTTTTTTGTCCCATCTGCCGCACGAAATATGAAGCTATCAAGCGAGAGCCCTGCCGCGATTGTGCAAGGGCGCAGTACCGGTGCCGCTGTATTTCATCAAAGATCAAAACCGTGGGCATTCCCGTGGCGCAAAGACACGTTTTCCGCTTTGCGGACGAGCTTTCCAGAACGCTCATATATAAATTAAAGCGGAAAAATCTGCGCTCGCTTCAGCTTTTTATTGCAAAAGAGTGTGCTGCTCTTGCGGGAGAGGAGATCGCGGGAAGATCGCACGAGAAATTTGCAATCGTTTATCCTCCTCGCGCCAAGAGCGCGGTAAAGGAATACGGCTTTGATCACGCGCATATAATTGCATCAGAGGTTGCGAAATTAACGGGGCTGCCCCTCTTGCATCCGTTCAAAAGAGTGGGAGGAAAGGCGCAGAAAACGCTTTCCGCGAAGGAAAGGGGAACGAACGCCGAAAAAGCTTTCGACCTTTCGGACGAATGTGCGCTTGAGGGACTTTCAATTATTATTATCGATGACGTTGTGACAAGCGGCAGTACGGCTGCAAGACTTTCCGAGCTTTTAAAACTCCGGGGTGCAAAACGGGTCATAGTTATATCCGCATCTAAAGTATAAATTTTGGGGAGTATGTTATGGAAAAGTCTAAAAGAAAATTTACCGACAGGCAGATATTACTTGCCGTGTTTGCCTTTGTGCTGATCTGCGCTTTTTTTGTTGGATTTTATTTTTACAGATACCATTATTACGAATTTTACGGATTTTTCGATGGTTTGCGCGTTCCCGAAAGATGGATATTGAAGCACGAAAAATACGATGCGGACGAGCTTGAAAAACTCCCTATTTCCGAGCTTGATGCAAGCAAAAGCCTTATGCTTGTGAATATGCAATATCAGCTGAGCTCGGAGGAGAACCCTCTTCTTGTGTCCGCGGGGGAGGGGCAGGAGGTCGCACTTGAAGCATACGGGCATATGCAGGCACTTTTTTCCGCTTGCCATGAGGCAACGGGGGAGGAGCTGAGTATTACAAGCAGCTTCCGCACGTTTGAAAAGCAGGAGGCGATATATGCGGTGAATGAGTTTGCCGTGCCTCCCGGCGCGAGCGAGCACCAATGCGGGCTTGCCGTGGACGTTCGCACGGATGCACATGCAAGCCTCAATTTTATAAAATCCGAGGCGGGAAAATGGCTTTCAGATAATGCGTACAAATATGGATTTATAATCCGCTATCCATACTGGGCAGAGGACGTGACGGGTGTGACCTATGAGCCGTGGCACCTGCGCTACGTCGGCACACCGCACGCAGAGCTTATTTACCGTACGCGCATCGTTCTCGAGGAATACGCCTCTCTTTACAAGGATGGGGAGTTTTACGTTTTTGAAAACTACGTTATTTCACGTCAAAAAAGCGAGGACGGTACGCTCTTATTTCCACAAAATGCGAAAAACGTCACCGTTTCCGCGGATAATACGGGTGCATATTTCATATGGGGCGAGATAAAGTGAATTTTTAATGGCATACGGACAGTATGCCATTTTGTATATTGCTATTGACAAATTAAAAAATCTATTCTATAATATAATCAGTTACTTGTAATGCAAGTAACTGCGGAGGAAAAATGAACAACAAGACACAGATGCTGAAAGGAATATTGGAGGGGTGTGTGCTTCAGATCTTGGAAAGGGAAGCGTGTTACTCCGGTATGCTCGTGGAAAAGCTGAGGGCGTGCGGATTTCGAGATATATCGGAGGGAACGCTTTTTCCGCTTCTTCTTCGCCTTGAAGGCAGAGAACTTTTTGAGATAGAACGTGTTAAAAATCCTCTTGGTCCCAGCAGAAAATACTATAAGCTCAACGCTTACGGCAAGGAAGAGCTTGAAAATTTCCGCGCAGAATGGGAAGAAATGAAAAAAATAACGGACAACGTTTTAAGAGGAGTGGATTTGAATGAAAGAAAAAAAGAGCCCGAGGAAACGTCTTGACTTTAGTTACGCGAAGCTTTACAGAAAAATAAAAAGGCTTGTCCGCGCGGACGTGCGCCCTCACGAAATGCGCGATGAGGCGATGAAAAAGCTTTATGAAATGCTGCTCGAAGCGCAGGGAAACGGCGTGAGCGTGCAGGCGCTTTTGCCGCAGGGGTTTGACGTATTTTATTCGGAATTTGTCGCGGAGCTGCCAGCGTTTACGCACGAAGAAAGACTGCAGAGAAGAAGCGTTATGCATTTTCTTTACTGTGCGTGCATTGCTTTTTTGGCGGTGCTTGTGTTGTTTTCCACAACGCTTGTGAACGATTACATAATTGCACCCGTAAGCAACTATTTTGCATATGCCAAAAACGGTTTTTCCTATATTGTTGATAGCGATGCTTACTTTTTAACCGCATACGCTTTGTCGGAAACAATACCTTTTGAAATAGATTTTGACGATATTAAAAGCGCAGAGGGCAAATGTATTTTCGACGGCGAATACGGAAAGATAGTTATAGAAAAAATATCCGTTGACGGCGAAAATATGCAGGACGTGCGAATATTTTTCAGGAGCTATCCCGTGGAAAGCTTTGAATTTACGCAGATGATCACGGGAGTTGACCTTTCAAAAAAGGCTTTTACGCCTGCTGATATTATCTACAGCTACAACCGCAAGGATTATAAATGCAGGATAACTGGCACTGAAAGCCCAACACTGTGGTACGGATGCTTAGTCGGCGAGGATTTTGTTGGCAAATACGGCGATATTCCGCTTGAGGATATGCACGGCGTTTATGAGTTTGCCTTGAGAGAGCTTACGCTCAACACTTGGGAAATAAAGCCCGTGGGAAGGTAAGGTGCAAAAATGAGAAAACGTCTTAATAAAAATTACGCGAAGCTTTACAGAAAGATAAAAAGGCTTGTCCGCGCGGACGTGCGCCCTCACGAAATGCGCGATGAGGCGATGAAAAAGCTTTATGAAATGCTGCTTGAAGCGCAGGGAAACGGCGTGAGCGTGCAGGCGCTTTTGCCGCAGGGGTTTGACGTATTTTATTCGGAATTTGTTGCGGAGCTTCCCGCGTTTACGCACGAGGAAAGACTGCAGAGAAGAAGCGTTATGCATTTTCTTTACTGCACGTGCATTACTTTTTTGGCGGTTTTGCTTTTATTCGAGCATACGCCGACGGATGAATACCTTACATATTTGGAGCAAGGCGTTTCATATGTTATTCATAATGACGATTATATTGCCGCTTCATATCCTATAGATGATACCATAACCATTGAGATCGATTTTGACGACCTTGAAAGCAATGTGGGAAAATGCGTTTGGGAGGGCGAAAACGGAAAGATAATTATCAACAGAATAACAATTGCGGGTGAAGGCATAAAAGCCATACAAATATATTTTAAGAGCTATCCCAAGAAAGGCTTTAATTACTCGGAGATGGTTTCGGGGCTTGATTGGGCGCGGAAAGGCTTTACTTTTACTGCCAAAATGACACTTGACTATGAGGGTGAAAATTACAACTGCGGAATTTGCGGGGTTGAGGGTACGGACCGTTGGGGATTTTATTTTTTCGGAATTGATTTTGTAAGTACACACGAGGATATGGAAATAGAGGATCTTCACGGGGTATATAAGTTCACGTTGGAGGGACTTACACTTAACACTTGGAAAAGAAAATAATGTTTTTCACACCACAATATATTGTGGTGTGTTTTTTTACGTTTTGCTCTTGATACTATCTAAAATGGTGCGCCGCGGCGGTATGCACGGGGCGCACATTTTGGGCAAAAGAGATAAACTCGCGTTTATTCATATGCGTTGGAACGAAACATATGCGTTTTGTCAAGACCCTTGAAATACACTTTTCCGCGCAAGCAGAAAAGCGCGAAAAAGCAGATGCAGTAAGGGTTTTTCGGTTTTTTTAGTGGTGAAAAACGATAATATCCGACAAAAAAATAACTTTTTGAATATATAGAAAAAACGGTATATTTTGTGTTGAATTTTAACAAAAATACAGCATCTTGTGTTTTTTTACGCTTTACCCCTTGATAAAATCCACAATTTGTGGTATGCTTATAGAGCAACTGACACAAGATAAAGTAATCATTGGTATCATTTTGTTGAGAGGTGTATATATGAACATTATAAAAAGAAACGGTTCCCAGGCATCTTACGACAGCGATAAGATAAGAATTGCCATTGCCAAAGCAAACGCAACTGTTCCCGAAGAGGAAAGACTTTCCGAACAGCAGATCGCGGGTATCGAGGCTCATATCAACGCTGTAGGCAAAAATATGTCCCGTGCGCTCGGCGTAGAAGAAATACAAGATATGGTAGAGAACGGCATTATGGAATGTGGCGCATTCAACGTTGCCAAAAACTATATCAAATACAGATACATCCGTTCCTTGGCTCGTAAATCCAACACAACGGACGATAAGATCCTTTCTCTTATCGAATGCAATAATGAAGAAGTTAAGCAGGAAAACTCCAATAAGAACCCCACGGTCAACAGCGTTCAGCGTGACTATATGGCAGGCGAGGTAAGCCGCGATATTACGGACCGTGTGCTTCTTCCCGAGGAGATAGTTAAGGCTAACAGGGAAGGTCTTATCCATTTCCACGACTCCGACTATTTTGCGCAGCATATGCACAACTGCGATCTTGTAAACCTTGAGGATATGCTTCAGAACGGCACTGTCATCAGCGGCACGAAGATCGAAAAGCCCCACAGCTTTTCCACGGCGTGCAACATCGCAACGCAGATCATTGCTCAGGTTGCCAGCAACCAGTACGGCGGTCAGAGCATAAGCCTTACTCACCTTGCACCCTTTGTCCAGATCTCCCGCGAGAAGATTAGAAAGGGCGTTCTTAAAGAAATAGAGATGCTCGGTATCGAGCCCGAAGAAGAAAAGATAAGCCGCATCGTTGAGGACAGACTCCGCGAGGAGATCCGCCGCGGTGTTCAGACTATCCAATACCAGGTCGTAACTCTTATGACAACAAACGGACAGGCTCCTTTTGTAACGGTGTTTATGTACCTTGGTGAGGCTGCAAACGAGCAGGAAAAGAAAGACCTTGCGCTTATTATCGAAGAAACTCTTCTCCAGCGCTATCAGGGCGTTAAGAACGAGGAGGGCGTTTGGGTAACTCCTGCGTTCCCCAAGCTCATCTACGTTCTTGAAGAGGACAATATCCGCGAGGACAGCAAATACTTCTATCTTACAAAGCTTGCCGCAAAATGCACGGCAAAGCGTATGGTTCCGGACTATATCTCCGAAAAGATAATGCTCCAGAACAAGATAGACAAAAACGGCGAGGGTCACTGCTACACCTGTATGGGCTGCCGCAGCTTCCTTACCCCTTACGTTGACGAAAACGGCAAGCCGAAATATTACGGCAGATTTAACCAGGGCGTTGTTACCGTTAACCTTGTTGACATTGGTCTTTCCGCGCACAAGGATATGGACAAGTTCTGGCAGATATTCGACGAGCGTATGGAGCTTTGTCACAAGGCTCTCCAGTGCCGCCACGAAAGACTTACAGGCACTCTTTCCGATGCTGCTCCTATCCTTTGGCAGCACGGTGCGCTCCTCCGCCTTGAAAAGGGCGAGCCCATTGACAAGTACCTCCACGGCGGTTATTCCACGCTCTCCTTGGGTTACGCAGGTCTTTGGGAATGTGTTTACAGCCTTATCGAAAAGAAGCTTACAGAGCCCGAAGGCGAAGAGCTTGGCCTTGCTATTATGCGTAAGCTCAATGAATACACGGCTAAATGGAAGGCGGCAGAGAATATAGACTATTCTCTCTACGGTACGCCGCTGGAGAGCACGACGTATAAATTCTCCAAATGCTTGCAGAAACGCTTCGGCATTGTAAAAGGCGTTACTGACAAGAACTATATCACAAACAGCTATCATATCCACGTTACGGAGCCTATCGATGCTTTCGAAAAGCTCGCGCTTGAAGCGAAGTTCCAGGCGCTTTCTCCCGGCGGCGCTATCTCTTACGTTGAAGTTCCCAATATGATGGACAATATCGATGCGGTCCTTTCCGTTATGCAGTTCATCTACGAAAACATTATGTATGCGGAGCTTAACACGAAGAGCGACTACTGCCAGGTATGCGGATATGACGGCGAAATACAGATCGTGAATGACAACGAAGGCAAGCTCGTTTGGGAATGCCCGCATTGCCACAACCGCGATCAGTCCAAGATGAACGTAGCGCGCCGCACCTGCGGTTATATCGGTACGCAGTATTGGAACCAGGGCAGAACCCAGGAGATCAAGGAAAGGGTACTGCACCTCTGATGAACTACGGCGAAATTAAGAAAAATGATATTGCGAACGGCTTGGGCGTGCGCACAACGCTCTTTGTTTCCGGCTGTACGCATCATTGCAAGGGCTGTTTTCAGCCCGAAACGTGGAATTTCGCGTTTGGAAAGCCATACACCAAAGAGGTCGAGGACAATATTTTGTCCTCCCTCTCCCCCTATTATATAGCGGGGCTCACGCTTCTTGGCGGAGAGCCTTTCGAGCCGCAAAATCAAGAGGTGCTTGTGGGGCTTTTACGCAGAGTCCGCGCAGAATACCCGCAGAAGAACGTATGGGCATACTCAGGCTATCTTTTCGAAGAGCTTACGGGTAAGATACCGTCCCGCGCAAGATGCGAATACACGGACGAAATGCTCTCTCTTATCGATGTGCTTGTTGACGGAGAGTTCGTGGAAGAAAAGAAGGATATAACGCTTCGCTTCCGCGGTTCATCCAACCAGCGCGTGCTCGATGCGAAAGCGTCACTCGAAGCGGGAGAAGCGGTTTTATTTGATTTTAAATAACAAAGTTGACCTCGTCAACTAAAAACGCCCCCAGAGGGCGTTTTTTATATAATGGAAAATACGGATCAAAACCTCTTCCACCAACCTCAGGTTGCCACCTTCCCCCACAGGGGAAGGCTTTTTAATATTTTTGATGAAATTTGCCACAAGCACTTGACTTTACAGTTAACTATAATGATATACTGTTTGCAAAGGAAGTGATGCTATGCTGAAGATAGGTGAATTTGCAAAGATCTGCAACGTAAGCGCACAAACCCTGCGTTTTTACGATGCGGAGGGGGTGCTTTGCGCGGACTTTGTAGATCGGGAAAGCGGTTACAGATATTATGAACCGGAAAAGATAAATACTTACAGAAGAATAACTATGCTAAAGGATATGGGTTTTTCTCTTGATGAAATAAAGCTTATACTTTTGGCAAATGGAGAAGACAACAAAAAGAGATACGAGGAAAAAATATCCGAGCTTACAAAGCAGATGGAAGCTTTAAAAGAGAATATAGAAAGGCTTCGCGCGCTTTGCGGCGCTGTGCCGAACGGGATACCGAAAGAAAACCATATTCTTTTCCGCACGGAATTTAAAGACGATCCGAAAGCAATAGGGCGTTGGATCCTGTGCGGTCAGCTTTCTTGCGAGGCTGATCTTGAAACGGTGAGTCCTTCCTGCACGCCGACGTTTGAAACGATATTCTTTTTGCCCGGCGGCGGTATTTATTGGAACTTTTGCTGGACAAAAGGCGTGTTTTACAGGCACTCCTCAAAATATAACGTGCTTCTTCCCAACGAATACAAAATTTTTGAAAAGAACGGGGAAACTTATATGACGCTCCGCTGGATCAGCGACGAGTGTCTTTCCGATTCCGCGGACAGCGTGCCGCTTCTTTACAAGCAGGCAGATAACAACAGGTACACAGACGAGGACACACGCATTGGCGTGGATGACGTTTCTATGCCGCTTATACCGGACGACGAAGTCGTTGGAAAATGGGATGCTTGCGATATTGCGTATGACGTCAATAACTACACACTTCCCGAAAAGCCGCTTGATCCGCAGAATTATTGGATAAGAGAGCTTCGCATATATGACCGCGGACTTTGCTATAAAGTATTCGGAACTTCGAAAATTCAGCTCTTTTATACCAAGGGTGCCATTATCGATAAGAGCGAAAGGGTAGCGGAGCATTATTTTATAAGGCAGATAAATGGCGATGATTACCTTTTCCTGGAACACAAAAGCGGAGATTATAAATACAAAAAAGAAATATTGGTGCATTACGTTTTTAAACGTAGAAAGGAAGATAAAAAATGAAAAAGATTTTAGTAAAGTCGCTTCTTTACCAAGCGGTGTATCACCTTGCAACGGGACTTGTTTATACGTTGACTTTAGCGCCAGCCGTGGAAAATCAGCTTGTGAAAAACGAAAAATGGGATGCACTTAAATGGATGGTTTTTGCCTATGGCGTGATATGTATTTTCGTGCTTGCCTTTTTCTATATACGCGGAATGTACAACGATATAGACGCGCGCCGCGTTTATATCGAAGAAACGCGCGGAAAAGAAGACAAAAGCGATTTTTACAAAAACGCATTGCGCGAGGCGGGAATTTTTGCGCTTGCTTCACTCGTTTTTCAGCTTCCCGGAATACTTATCTCAAGCACGATAGGCTACGGATATTCAAACGCGATGCTTGTTGAAATGCTCTTTATCTGCGATATGGGAATTTACGAGCGCGTAGGCGTGCTTTTGGGTGTTCCGATTATATTGATTATGACATTCTTTGTAAGCTACCTTGGAAAGTGTGCGGTGCTGCGCTCTTGGGAAAAGGGAAGAATAAGAAAGTGATAAATACCCCCCCTGTTTGGCGTGATGCTCTTAAGGGAGTATCACGCCAGTTCTATTCGCCTTTGGCGAGTGATATTGCTACGCAGTGATATTCGGCTTACGCCGAGTGTTATTCGCTTCGCGAGTTTATGGGCGAATAGAATATCACTGTGAGGCGTAGCC